>DIYF01000165.1 GCA_002427745.1 Roseivirga sp. UBA6061
TCTCCTTCTGTAATTTTTTGTAGGTAATATACTTTCTCTCCCAGCTTGCCCAGTGGCTCAAAACCATTGAGCGAGGCCTTTACCCGCGATAATTTGACCTGATCGTCCGCCAGAATGGTGCCTAATACACTAAAGGTCTGATTGGCATCGGTTTTATAGGTAAAGATGAACTGGTTTTGGCCGATAAGGATATTTTCCACTTCAGCCCTATGGCCCCATACTTTCAGCTCATAGTACATAGTCTCAGGTTGTCTGAAATCAAACATGATCTCATTTTTCCAGGTGTCATCTCCCAGAATGGCCCACTGACCGGTAATGTCAAAGTTGGGGAAGCTGTCTGTCACCGGTGGAATGTTCACGGTTGAAGAACATCCCACCCAGGTGCAGACGACAAGCGCTGATAGTAGCAGTTTATATTTTAGTTCCATAACACTTCCTCTTTAAAGGATGTACCAGGATAGATTGGTGAGTCTAATTTCCTAGTATGTCTATACTAATATGGTATTTATATGGATTCAACCGGAGTTATTTCGATGAATGAACCGTAACCTTCGATAACTGGAATCGTAAGAACTATTAGGTTTATAAAATAAACTACTTTATTATTGAGATAAATTTACGATTATGGAAGACAAGGAAATGTCACCTGAGGCTAGTCTGGACCTGATCCAGACGATGATAGGTAAGGCGCGAAAGCGCTATACTGATAACAGCTTCTTCTTTTTGCTTTGGGGATGGATTGTATTGACGGCCAGTTCGGCACACTTTTATTTTGTGACCTACACTGATTTTGAGCATCCCTACATTGGCTGGTCGCTTACCATAGTCGGAGGTGTTATTTCAGGAATTGTAGGTGCGCGCAAGGGTAAAAACTCTGTGGTGAGAAACTACACGGATAAAATGTATGGCTGGCTGTGGTTCTCTTTGGGAATGGCTATGTTTACGATCATTTTCAACGGAGAGATGGTAAACTGGCAGATAGTACCACTGATTATGCTCCTGGCCGGAGTGGGTACTGTTGTTTCCGGTGCTATGATGGGCTTTGTACCATTGCAACTGGGCGGTGCTGCCTTCTGGGCTCTTGCCATCATTTCATTCAGACAACCCGAAAACTATCAGATGTTGTTAATGGGCCTTGGTGTGGCTGTGGGATATTTACTGCCCGGTTACATGATGAGATATAAACTTAAGTCGCATGGCGTTTAGAGCACTCGATCCACTATTACATTCTCAGTTACGTCTGGCGGTAATGTCGCTGCTGATCAGTGTGGAAAGTGCGGACTTTGTCTATATCAAAGAACAAACGGGAGCGACAGCAGGCAACCTCAGTGTACAACTGGATAAGCTCTCCACCGCAGGCTACATCGAGGTGAGCAAACACTTTGAAGGCAAAAAGCCCAAGACCACCTGTAAGGTAACCCCTAAAGGCCTGGACGCCTTTGAGAGTTATGTTAAGAGCATTCAGCAGTACCTGAAGCCGTAAATTTTTTTACATGTATGGTTTATAAAATAAACCAGTTTATAGAAATGAAAATATTAAACTAAACTCGAATATCATGAAAACAGAAATGTTGAAAACGAAAGTATGGAAGACTCTCTTTATTGTATTAGCAGTGGCTTTTGGTGCCCTCTTGCACAATGGCCTGCAGGCACAAACCGGTACTACCAATAAAGACAAAATGAAGCCCTTATCGGCCTGGGCAGGTAAATGGCAGGGTGAGGGCTGGTCTATGGATCAGAGCCGGCAGCGCACTGCTTTTACTGTTGAAGAAAACATCCAGTGGAAGCTTGATGGCCGTGTGATTATAGCGGAAGGCATTGGCAGAAACAAGTCTGACGGCAAAGTGGGCTTTCATGCGGTGGGTGCCATCTATTACAATAATGAGAAGGGCATCTACGAGGTGAAATCCTTTCTGGATGACGGTAATATGACCCTGGCCACTGCTGAGTTTAATGATCAGGGGCAGTTCTTATGGGGCTTTGATGTACCGGGAGGACGCGTGCAGTATACCATTACTTTAACAGCTACCACCTGGAATGAGAAAGGGGCTTTTGTCATGCCCAATGGTCAGGAGTTTCCCATTATGGAAATGAATCTTACCAAAACAAAATAGTGCCTGAGCAGGCACTTGCATCATTTAAGAAAGGTCAGCGTTTGAGGAGTTCTTCCATATAACTCCGGCCTTTCCTGATTTACTTTTAAAAGAACCTGACATGGATTTTCTGGAAAGACTTCACATTATTCACTCTTATACCGGCCTGTTCCATACCCTTACGGCCATTCTGAGTATGATTTTTGGTACAGCGGTATTACTCAACAAGAAGGGCACTTTAAAGCACAGGCGAATGGGGAGGGTTTACGGCATCAATATGCTGCTTATGATCCTGTCTTCATTTGCGATATACAATTTTGGCAGCTTTTCGCTCTTCCATGGCTTTGCCCTGGTGAGCTTTGTTACATTGCTGGCTGGCATGATACCGGTTTTAAGAAAAAAGCGTCCCGGCTGGTATGCCAGGCATTATTACTCTATGTCATGGTCGGTAGTGGGGCTTTATTGTGCCTTCTGGGCCGAACTGGGCGTGCGTTTCTTTGACATGCGCTACTTCTGGTGGGTGGTAATGATTGCTACTGCGCTTACCGCAGCCATGGGCTCTTTCTACATCAGGAAAGAAGCGGCTAAGCTTAAATTTGACTGAAGCCATGTGCATCGACCTGGTAGCCATAATACCGCTTCCCGTTTTACAAGCTGTAGCCTAAAAGAAGAAATAGTCTGGTTGACCTGGATTTTACACCGGTGCCACTCCACATGCCGTTGCCTCTTTCTATCCTGGCCTCAATACTATATTTGTTGAATCGGGTACCTATACCAAACAGTAGCCCTTGTTCATACTTTCTGGCATTGGGCACTGCCTCCAGGTCTTCGGTTCGGGTACTGTTAATCAGGGTGATTTCTTTGTGTTGGCTATTGGTTTCTGTAATGGCCATGCCATTGCTGATTCCTGCATTAAGGTAAAGCACGAAGCCCTGGTTACGATAAGTGTATCGTAGCATATTGTTGAGCTTGATATAAGAATAGCCTATTTGGGAGTCGTAGCGAATGGTGGTGAAGGTGGTGCTGTTATATGTGGCCGCCTGGCCTGAGAGGTCATAGGAGCTAAAGAACAGCTCGTTTTGTAGTGACCACTTGCCCAGTTGCCGTGAAAACTGCGATTCCATATATACACCGAAAGAGGCATTGACAGAGCTGGAAAAATCGGTGATGGATACCGCATTGATAAAGCTGCCGCTTTCAAAGCTGACCGAGCTGACAGACAAGCCGGCCAACAGGCCAAAGGAGCTTTTAATGCGTTCGGTCTCTTTTCTGAAATCGATTTTGTCTCCCGTACACTTATAGTAGCTGACAAACAGATTTTCGAAATACCGTTTTCCAAATCTGAGGTTTTTGATCTTCGACTCGATGGAAGTACAGCCAGTGAGATAATAGCCCAGCTGGCCCTGATAGGTCTTGATTTCCTGTATTTGCTTGTTTTTCAGGTATCGCTTGTGTCGAAGCAAGGTGTATTCACCGTCCATTTTAATGTAAAAGTGATCTTTACCATTTCCATCTTTATAGTGGTAGAGGCTCTTCTTTCCATCGATGACGGTCTGGAGAAAAATACGCTTTGATTCAAAGTTCAGGGCTGAGTTTTCGTTTAGTTCTTCCGTTCTGAAGGGGCTTAGCTCTATATCTGTTAAAGCGCTGACATAGACCTCATCATCTACCGCAAAACTGTTGAGATCAAAACTGTTAAATGAAATGATTTCTCCATCAGCAGTTCTTTTGAAGTATATTTCATCCGGGTTTTTGAACCAGTTCTGGTAGTCTATCAGTCCGGATATAGAATCCCCTTCGCTGGTCACAATTACGCCTTGTATGAAATTACGCTGGGCCTGTACCTTCTGGCAGAAGAGGGTAAAAAGGACAAGACAGGGCAGGAGGTGTCTGAAGTGGAAATTCATTTCGCTTGAAAATCGGTTTGTTCTAATTCGGTTGTTTGATACTTAGTGCTCCAAAGGTCATAGACGTTAGCATAAGATTACTGAAACTTGTTATAAAAATTTGTCAGCATTGTTGTCCTGGTTTTGGGAGTCGCCACCTGACCGAACCTTTATGAGCCACATTTGTGCATTTCAGGGACATTCGTACTTAATACATCGCGCCTTTAACCATGTATGGGGCCTCCGTGTAATCTTTCTTCCTAAAAAAAGGGGGGCTCCGTATATTCCTGTGCAAACCAAATTTTATATGACACAAAAACTAACCTCATTTTTGATGTTGGCGCTGATACTATGCGCCTGCACACCGGAAAAAACAGAACTGACGGATGCCGAACTGATGGAAAAGGCCAAAGAGCTGGCCCACAAATACATCATGGTAGATGGTCACGTAGATTTACCCTACCGCATGCAGGTAGGTGGCTTTACACTGAGAAGAGGAGCACTGGATGTTTCAGTCAGAACAGATGGCGGCAACTTCGATTTTCCCAGAACGAAGGAAGGCGGCCTGGATGCTCCCTTTATGTCCATTTATATTCCGGCAAGATACCAGAGAACAGGCGGTGCGGCCGAGCTGGCAGACTCCCTCATCTCAATGACCGAGCGACTAACCCAGAAGTGGCCGGATAAATTTGCTATGGCTTATTCGCCAGATGATGTGGAAAGGAATTTTTCAAAAGGATTGATTTCCCTGCCTATGGGCATGGAAAATGGCGCTCCTGTAGAGAATGACATCGCCAAGGTAGAGCACTTCTTTAAAAGAGGCGTACGCTATATCACCCTCACGCATGGAAGAGACAATAAGATCTGCGACTCTTCTTATGATACTACCCGCACCCATGGAGGTCTCAGCGACTATGGTAAGCAAGTGGTATCAGAAATGAATCGCCTCGGCATTATGGTGGATATTTCCCACGTATCAGATGACACCTTCTGGCAGGTAATGGACCTCGCCAAAGCACCTGCTATTGCTTCACATTCTTCTGCACGCAAGTTCACTCCGGGCTTTGAGAGAAATATGAACGATGACATGATCAAAAAACTGGGAGAGGAAGATGGCGTGATCATGATCAACTTTGGCAGTAGCTTTCTTGACAGCGCCTACCGGGCCAGAAAATCTAAGTATGATGAGCATGTAATCAACTGGCTGGCTGATAACGAGCTGACCCGTGATGACCCGAAAGCCAGGAGCTACCTGAAAGAGTATACTAAAAACAATGACCCCTGGGCCAATGTAGCTACGGTAGCCGATCATATCGACCATGTGGTGGCGATTACCGGGGGTACCGATAATGTGGGCTTTGGTTCTGATTTTGACGGTGTGGGGGATTCACTTCCTACAGGTTTGAAAGATGTATCACAGTACCCTAACCTTATTTTTGAGTTGCTCAAGCGTGGTTATACTGAAGAAGATATCGCCAAGATCTGTTATAAAAATGTCTTCCGCGTGTGGAGGGCTGTGGAAAAAGTAGCGGCTAACAGCTAACCAATAGCGGCCCGCAACATTTCCTGAACCCGGCAACATGCCAGGGGTTCAAAAGCAACCTTTGAACACTGAGACAGTATATCTTAGGCATGAGACACTTTTTGATCTTACTGCTCAGTGTTACTTTTTTTTCCTGCTCAGAAGCCCACCAAAAACTGACTGATTCCTGTGCCCTGCCCCGGTTCGCCAATGATAAAGATGTGGACTGTGGCTATCTGGAGGTGCCTGAAAACCGGAATGACCCTGACAGTCGCACCATTCAGCTGGCCTACCTGGTTTTAAAAGCCACTGATCAGCAGGCAAAGCAAGATCCTATCGTTTACCTGCAGGGTGGACCGGGTGGAGCTACCTTGCCTATGGCCAACTTTTTTGCCAACTCCAGGCTCAGAAGAGACCGTGATTTTATCCTGATGGACCAACGAGGTACGGGCTCATCGCATGCGCTGTGTAGTGACCTGGGAGATAAGCTGCTGGCGGTACTGGCTCAGGACCTGAGCCCGGAAGAAGAGCTTGCGGCACTTCAAAAAGCCGCTGCAGCATGCAAAGCTACCCTGCAGGCAGATGGTGTAGACCAGGCTGGCTATACCACCATTCAGAATGCTCAGGACCTGGATGATCTGAGAAAAGCACTGGGCTATGAAAAATGGAACCTTTTCGGGGGCTCTTATGGCTCGCGACTGGCTCTCGCCTATATGCGTGATTTCCCTGAACATACCCGTACTTCTGTGCTCTCGGGCATGTTTCCTCCACAAACCAACCTGTACGAAAACTTTATCAGCAACCTGAAGCAATCCCTTTTCAGAGTATTTGAAACATGCGAGGCTGATGGCTATTGCAATAAGAGGTACCCTGACCTGAAGGCTACCTATTTTGAGGTGCTGGAAGAGCTGAAAACAAATCCGGTGACCTTCAGATGGCAGGGCGAGCCTTTTGTGCTCAATGCACAGGATTTCCTGCTTTTTACCCAGCAGATGCTTTATACGCGCAATACCTATCAGCAGATTCCGGCCTATGTGATGGCGGTAAAAAATAAAGACCAGCGTGGCATTCTCAATGGGGTGCAGCCCCTGGCCGGTCGAGCCCGCCTGATCAATATCGCCATGAACTGGTCTTTCAATGCGCATGACGAGCTTACCTTTAGTGGAGATGCGGATATGAAGGCTAATCTGGAGGCAAATGCCGAAATGAAGCCCGGTCCGGCCTTCTTTATGTCAGACCCGGCTATTCTGGAAAAGTGGCATGCTCATCGGGCACCGGCTTATGTAAATGAGCCCGTAGTGTCTGATATCCCCTCTCTGATAGCCAATGGCGCCTTTGATCCTATCACGCCTCCGGCCAACGCTCTGGAGACAATGAAAACTCTGAAAAATAGCTTTTATGTGGAGTTTCCCTGGGAAGGCCACACTGTTTTCGGAGGCTGCTACTTTAATATGGTGTCCAATTTTCTGGATGACCCGGCTACGGAACCAGATAGCGACTGTGCCAGACGGAAGGTGCGGATTAACTGGAATTAGCTGGTTGATGAGTAGATTGGGTATTGGGTATTGGGTATTGGGTATTGGGTATTGGGTATTGGGTATTGCGCTCCTTCTTCGCTGAGCTATGGACTGATGCCTGTTTGAGCAAAGCCTGCAATATTTATGGAATGTGCGAGATATATCGCAGGGGAATGTTGAATGGTAAATGTTGAATTTTGATTAATCATCCAACATTTAAAATTCTGCATTCAACATTCATCATTTCAAAACTCCGATTTGCTCAAACTTCTTAAACACTTCTGCGGTATGGGGTGCATCGGGTAGTTCATCCGTCAGGTCCTGACCGGCCCAGTGCTCGTAGTGCTTGCCGTTGCGCCACAGCCGGGAATGGCTTACATCATAGATTTTCTGCTGGTAGGCCACCCATATTTCTTCCCGGTCCTGGCCATTGCGGAGCGCCAGTTGTGCACGGGTATAGGTTTTAGTACTCATAGCCCTTTGAGTCCATATAGGCTTTTATTTCCTGATCGCTGGTATAGAAGGCGAATTCCAGCATTTGCCGCCCAAGGCCATGATCTATGGCTATTTTGTCAGCGGCTTTTTCAAAGCGCAGGCGTTTCTTGTCGGAGGTAACATAGCCCAGCAAGGTAAAGAGTGTACCCAGGTATCCTCGCCTTTCATACTGAATGAAGTGCGCCATCTCGTGCCCCAGGGCAGCTACCTGCTGGTTGAGAGGCAGCCTTTCCATAAAGGAGTTTTCCTGGATGATGATCTTATAAATCTTCCCTTTTCTGAATTTGATAAAGTTGAAAGGCGAAAAGCTGGCTTCTACGGGTTCCCCCTTTACGTTTTTCAGAATCACTTTTACCTTTCTTTGCTGAAGCTCCGGGTAATGAGAAATAGCCAGTAAGGTGGCCAGCTCCATGCCTTTTTTGTTTTTGTACGATACCTTTTTACCATACAGCTCTCTTAATGAGTCGAGCATTGGCTCATAGGTTTCGGTATCATAGTAGGCAGGAAAGCTGTTGGCGGGTAGCTGGGCAGCCAGGTCGTCATAGGCCACAAACTGGGTGAAGATGAGCCAGAGTACGAAGCTCCAGCGCAGGGCTTTATGTCTTGGCTTAGCGGCTGACATAGTAGGTGTGGTCCCGTAAGATGGTGTAGAGAAACTTCACGGTGGGCTGCTCGCTTTGTATGTTATACTTCTCTTTCAGCTTGCGCTCAAGTACGGTTACTGCTTTGTGAGCGGCATCTTCGCGATAGGCGCTCAGGGCATCTTTGATAATGCGTATGTCATGATCAGAGATATCAGCCGCTTCGGGATGAATGGGAACATAGTCTTCATCCACCGGTTTCATAATAGCTTTGTTACGCAGGTTGGCTGTAGTGATTCTCTTGATTTTCACCACGGTGGTTCCGGCCAGCATATCGCCTAGTCTCTGCCCTTTTTTATTGAGGATAATCAGCAGCACGGCCAGCCCTACAATAAAGAAATCGATGGGCTCTAAAAGCCATCGCAAAAAGTAGTTGGCCACAGAGGGAGGAGTGCCGTCAATTTTCACCACCCTTATTTTCATTACGCTCTTCCCCACTGTTTGACCGTTGAAAAACATTTCTGCAAAAAGTCGGTAAAGAAATGCGATTATTACCATGATCCAGATCAGGAAGTCAGGAGTGTCGATACCTGGTATGGATAAGAAACCGGCAACCACGAAAATAAAGCTGAACATGATCAGGATATCCAACAAGAATGCGAGCATGCGTTCACCGATTCCGGCCAGTGGGTATTCTAATTCTATGTTTTGAGTGGTTTGAACACTAACTGCTTGCATAACAAGTATTATTGAATAATTTTCTGCTTTAATAAAACGATCAGATGAGGGAGTCAGCTTTCGCGAAGGCAAATATAAGTAAATGGGAAGAGTTCGAAAGGCTGATTGGTTCCAAGAAAAAAAAGGACCCTGATGAGCTGGCTGAACTTTTTATTCATCTTACTGATGACCTGGCCTACGCCAAGACGCACTATCCTAAAAGCGACATTACACATTACCTGAATAATCTTTCTACCAAGGTTCATGCGTCTATCTATCGTAATAAGAGACAAACTCAAAATCGCTTTGTAAGGTTTTGGAAATACGAGTTGCCCAGGATTTTCTACGTACACCGCAAGCAATTTGCCTATGCCTTTGTTGTGTTTTTTCTCTCATGTCTGATCGGGGCATTTTCTGCAGCCAATGACGATACCTTTGTAAGACTGATCATGGGTGATGCCTATGTAGACATGACTTTGAATAATATTGAAAGGGGTAACCCCATGGGTGTATATGGTAGTATGGCACGGGTTGATATGTTTTTTGCCATTACTTTCAACAATGTGAGGGTATCATTTCTGGCCTTTGCTGCAGGCATTTTGCTGTCAGTAGGCACGGGGCTGCTGCTTTTTCAGAATGGCGTTATGCTGGGCTCTTTCCAGTATTTCTTCTACGCCAAGGGCCTGTTACTCACCTCCGTGCTATCCATCTGGATACACGGCACCATTGAAATTATCTCCATCGTGATGGCCGGTGGGGCAGGCATGATCATGGGAAATTCACTGCTCTTTCCCGGCACCTACCCACGCATGCTATCACTACAGAAAGGGGCACTGACGGGCGCCAAAGTTATACTGGGGCTGATTCCGCTGTTTATCATTGCGGGATTTCTGGAGTCTTTTGTTACCAGACTTACCCACTGGCCCGATGCCGTAAAAGCCATGATCATACTCGGTTCACTGGCTTTTATGATTTACTATATCATTATCTATCCAAGACGACTCAACCATAATGGAACATTCTCCGAAGATTGAATTCTATAAAAAGCGGGACTTCAGTGCCACACTGAATGATACCTTCGTGTTCATTCGTGAAAACGGCTGGCCTTATCTGAAGGTACAGTTGCTCATAGCGGGGCCCGTTCTTCTGATCATCAATATCCTCACCAACCAGCTGCAGATGGGTTTTATGAACCCTTTTGAGATAGCACAGAGTGAGAATTTTCTGGCTGATATGCTGCAGATCTATGGTATGGCGCTGGTGGCAAGCCTGGTGGCGGGCTCTCTTGTACCCAGCATTACTTATGGCTATATGAAGGTGTATCAAACCACCTCACCGGAAGACATCAGCACGGCTCAGGTCACGCGTGGATTGGGCAAGCGTTTTATATCGCTGTTTATTTTCGGAATCATTTCTGTCTTGATTATTGCCGTGGGAGCAATCTTCCTGTTTCTTCCGGCCATCTATTTTGGTGTGGTACTCTCTTTGGGTGCCAGTATTATCATATTTGAAGATACGGATCCCTTTCAGGCCCTGAGCCGGTGCTTTACGGTGATCAGGGATAACTTCTTCAACACCCTGCTGCTCGTCATTGTAGTGGGGTTGATAGCCTATTTTGTAAGTGCGCTTTTTTCGCTGCCACAAGGTATTATGTATGGCATCTGGACGTTTTCAAGCCTTGAAAGTGGTTCTACAGCCGAGATGCCGGGGTATATGCAGGCCCTTTCTGTCCTTTTTTCAGTATTTCAGTCCTTTGGCAATATCGTTACCTACTCCCTGATCTATGTGGCACTGGCCTTTCAATATGCCAACCTGATTGAGCGTAAGGAGTCCAGGGGACTGATGAGTAGAATCGGGGCGATGGGTGAGGAGCAGCAGCAAGAAGATGAGGACGAGGTTTATTAGATTTTTAGTCTTCATATTGGCCATTTGCTGGGGACTCAACCAGCCATTGTTCGCACAAAACGATACAGAGGAAAGCTCTGCACAATCCACGGAATTCAGGGATTTTGACAGTGAAAAGCTCGAGCGCTATCGCAGTGACGATGACTTTGAATACACGCCACCACAACTGGAGGAAAAAGGCCCTTTTCAGCGACTTCTTGAGAGAATAGCCAGGTGGTTTGCCAACCTGTTCGGGTCAGAGGCTGCCGGAAATATCTGGGATGTCATCCTGAACCTGGTTTTGATTGCCGCTTTTATTCTGTTTGTGGTCAAGATCTTTGGTATTGAAGCCCAGTCGCTTTTTAAGCCTGCCAGGAAGGAAAAGATTATGGCCTATACCGTGGATGAGGAGACGCTGGACCAGATCAATTTTGACGAAGAGATCCAGAAAGCACTGCAGAGCAAGCAGTGGAGGCTGGCCATCAGGCTGGTTTACCTGGCTGCCCTGAAGCATCTGGCCGATACCAATAAGGTAGTAGTGGTTAAGGGTAAAACCAATCATGAATATCTCTATGAGCTGTCTTCCAGCGATACCCGTGATAACTTTTCTAACCTCAGCTTTTTATTTGACTATACCTGGTATGGTCATTTTGAGGCGAATGAACCCATGACCGATAAGGCTCAGAATTACCTGAGTGAGATAATGAAGAAGGGAGGGGAAGCGCAATGAAGGGTGATAAAAAATACCTGATTGGCCTGATTGTAATCCTGGGCTTATATATCTTTTATGAATTCCAGAAGCCCAAAGAGCTCGACTGGACACCCACCTATCATTTCAAGGATAAAATCCCTTTCGGCACCTATGTCACTCATGATCTGATGGAAGACATGTTTGATGGGCGGGAGGCCAACCACTCTTTCAGTACCATCTATTACAATGAGACCAATGGTGTGGAAAGAACCAATCAACTGATGATTGGTAACCAGATACTCTTGTCTGAGCTGGATTTTGATGCTCTGCTGAGCTTTGTTGAGGAAGGGTATACCGTTATGATGGTTGCTAGTCAGCTATCCAGGAGACTGACCGATAGCCTGGACTTTGAGATGGGGATAAATGAGGCTTTTGCGACTGCGAATATCAGCGAGATTCAGGATGGCCTGGTAGGTGAATTGAAAAGTAAGGTGCATTTCAATATTGAAGGACGAGAGTCAGAGGTCTACACCTTCCCCTTTGCTGCCAGTCTTTCTTACTTCAAAGAGTATAATGATGACAACTGGGAGGCTCTGGCTGTCAATGAAGACGATGGTGCGGTAGTGCTAAAGCTTAAAGACACAAACGGGCAGTTAATTCTATCTAGCTTACCGATGGCCTTTACCAACTACTTTGTGCTGGATGAAAAAACTTCGGGCTTTGCCGAGACCATGCTGAGCTTTTTTCCTAAGGATGAGCTGCTGACCCATAATGAGTTTTATCACATTGGCCGTGTTGAACCTACCTCCAAGGTGAGGTTTTTTCTCAGGCATGCTCCTTTGAAGTGGGCCATGTACCTGTTGATAGTGGTGATTTTGATCTTTATGCTGTTTGAGGCAAAACGCAGACAGCGGGTGATTCCGGTGGTAAAGCCTTTAAAGAATACTACGCTGGAGTTTGTCAATGTACTGGGCCGCCTCTACTACAGACAAAGTGACCATATAAAGCTGGCGCGTAAGCGCATAGCCTACTGGAAGGAATTTGTCAGGAGCCACTATAATCTCAGAACCGAGAAGCTGGACCAGTATTTTATTGATGAGCTTGTGAGGAAATCAGGAAGGGAAGAGGCCACTATCAGAAATCTGGTAAGTGTGGCCTTACAGATAGAAGAGGAGCGGGAGATGAGCTCGGGAGAGTTGCTACTGCTCGAAAAACAACTAAACGAATTTTACGACATTAAATAAATCGATTAATGGAAAATCAGGAAACATTTGAAAACCGGGTAGATCTGTCAGGTCTCAAAGAAGGTGTGGAACGCATCAGAACTGAGATAGGCAAGGTGATCGTAGGCCAGCAAAAAATGGTAGACCTCATTCTTACCGCTATTCTGGCAGATGGCCATATTCTGCTGGAAGGGGTACCCGGAGTTGCTAAAACCCTGGCCTCAAAGCTGGTGGCCAAAAGCATTTCAGTTGATTTTTCCAGGCTGCAGTTCACGCCAGACCTGATGCCCTCAGATGTGCTGGGAACCTCGATCTTCAATATGAAAAGCTCGAAGTTTGAGTTTAAGAAAGGACCGGTTTTTTCCAATATCGTACTCATTGATGAGATCAACAGGGCCCCGGCCAAGACTCAGGCGGCCCTCTTTGAGGTGATGGAAGAAAGGCAGGTAACGGTAGATGGCCAGACCTACACTATGGAGGCACCTTATATTGTACTGGCTACCCAAAACCCGATTGAGCAGGAAGGTACCTATCGTTTGCCGGAAGCGCAACTGGACAGATTCCTGTTTAAGATCGAGATTGACTACCCTGGCCTTGACGATGAAACGGAAATTCTTCTGAGACAATCCAGAAGAAAGGAAGATCAACTGACTGAGGTATCTGAGGTGCTCAATGCAAAAGAGATTAAGAAATACCGGGATTTACTCACGGATATTATTATCGATGAAAAGCTGTTAAGGTATATTGCTGAAATCGTGCATCAGACCCGTCACGATCAGTCCATTTACCTGGGGGCCTCACCCAGAGCCTCTTTGGCCCTGCTGAACGGGTCCCGGGCTTTTGCAGCCATTCAGGGCCGCGACTTCGTTACACCGGATGACATCAAATTCCTGGCCCCTTCTGTGCTAAAGCATCGTATACTGCTCACACCTGAAAAGGAAATGGAAGGTGCCAGTGCCGAAGAAGTAGTAAATCAGTTGGTAGCTAAAATTGAAGTCCCCAGGTGAAGCGCTTCTGGAAGTCATTCTTTATTACCAACCGCTTTTTCCTGATTACCGGAATTTTCATATTCCTGTTTCTGGTGGCGTACTTTTTTCCCGTGCTCTTTGGTATTACCAGGGTACTGTTTCTGGCATTTGTAGCCGCCTTTCTGGTAGACGCCATTATTCTTTACAGGGTGCGCAAGCCACTTACCGGTATTCGCGATTGTGCTGAAAAGTTCTCCAACGGAGATGACAATGAGATAAGGATTACGCTGGAGAGCAGCTACCCTCAAAGGGTGTTCATCAAGGTGATTGATGAGCTACCGGTGCAGTTTCAGAAGCGCGATCAGGTTTTTGAGCTGGATCTGGCTTCGGGAGAGGTAAAGGTGATTTCCTATCCCCTCAAACCTGTTAAGCGCGGAGAATACCTCTTCGGACTGCTGAATGTTTTTGCTACCACCCAGCTGGGGCTGGTCAGGCGCAGAACCCAGCTGGGCGATGAGCATGCGGTGGCTGTGT
The DNA here is from genome assembly GCA_002427745.1 of Roseivirga sp. UBA6061. GTDB lineage: Bacteria > Bacteroidota > Bacteroidia > Cytophagales > Cyclobacteriaceae > Roseivirga. Next base: position 14,112 of record DIYF01000165.1, read on the forward strand.
ATCCCTCCTTTATCCAGATGCGGAAGTATGAGTTGCTGGCCATTTCCAACCAGCTTACAGATCATGGTATCAAGAAGATCAGGCGCATTGGTAACAACATGGAATTTGAGCAGATCAAAAACTATGTGATTGGTGATGACTACCGCAAGGTGAACTGGAAGGCTACGGCCCGTAAATCTGAACTGATGGTAAATCAGTACCAGGATGAGCGTTCGCAACAGGTCTACTCGGTAATTGACAAGGGGCGCATGATGCAGATGCCCTTTGACAAAATGAGTCTGCTCGATTATGCCATAAACGCTAGTCTGGTTATTTCAAACATTGCTTTGAAAAAGGGAGACAAGGCAGGCATTATAACCTTTCAGCAAAAGGTCAATTCTATTCTGCCGGCATCATCCCGTAACATACAGCTCAACCTCATTCTTGAGCACCTTTACAAGCAAAAGACGGCTTACAAGGAAGCGGATTATTCCAGGTTGTATGCCACGTTAAAGCGAAAAGTGACCCAGCGTAGTCTGATATTGCTTTATACCAATTTCGAATCTCTTTCTTCTTTGAAAAGGCAGCTCGGCCACCTGAGAAGAATCAGAAAACAGCACCTGCTGGTCTGTATCATTTTTGAGAATACAGAAGTAGACCAGCTGATTAACTCGAAAGGAGAGGACATAGAGGAAGTTTATACCAAGGGAATTGCCGAGCAGCTGGTGTACGAGAAAAAGCTGATCGTCAAAGAACTACAGGCGCATGGCATCCACACGGTACTGACCGCTCCGAAAGAACTGAGTGTAAACACCATCAACAAGTACCTGGAGCTTAAGGCCCGGGGGCTTATCTGATTACTTCCCTTATGAAAATCAGGACCAAATATGTCTTCCTGTTGGTGCTGGCTTTAGTAGCTGTCATGATCTGGAGTGCACTGAGTGAAAGCGGTATTGCCGATCTTGATACGGAATTCACAGAGATTGATGCCTTTCAGAATGAAAACAACACAGGCCCTGTAAAGAGAAGCTATGTGGTAGTAGTCAGCGATTCTATTTGGGAAGATTTGAAGGTTTATGGCAACTATATGCCTTACTCAAAGCTGGGCACTACTACTGTGTGGTTTTATCCTGATGGTGTACGAACCCCTCCGAAACTGGAAGCAGGCACTGGTGAGCTTACGCTGTTTGGTGGTATGTCCTGCCTGGCGAGATATGAAAAGAACAGCATGGGCGTTGTCACCCTCACCAAATATCCTTTCACTGATCGTGAGCGGGTGGTGGATTAGCCAGGTACAGGTCTTACCACAATTAAACATAGCTTTAAGTAAATCTGGTTATGGATGAACTCACCTACTTTGATACGCTCAGCGATTTTAAGCTATTTATGTTCAATACCCAGTATTTCTGGTACAAGCTGTTTCTGGCCGTCTTGATTATAAGGGCCATCCTGAATCTTTGGATTAATTACGTCTCTGATACAGGCATAGACAGTGACAGCGCTATGGAACCCAGGAACGGAGATGATATTCAGTTTTTAATCATTACTGTGTTTACTTTTTGGTGGCGCGTCCTGCCAAAAGAAAGCAAGTTAATTAACCGCATGAAGAAATGGACTAATGTGCTACATCTCTTCTTTATAGCCTTGACGCTCTTTGTAATCATTATGTTTTTCCAACTACAGGAGCTTAACCATAAACTGCCTGAGTCAGAAAGAGACTGGCTTTACTTTATAAGGTAGTGTTATGAGGGACTTAACTGATTTTCAATTTATCGCACTTTCACCGGTCATCAGAGTCTGATTCACTTACCAATTTGACCGGTTGCCTCCCTGTAGTTTCTCTTTGATACCATAAGTGTATTTCTTCGTAATGAAGCTTCTTTTAAGGCCTCTCAGGGCTGTAAACGGGCTTTACGGTTTTTTTTAATCTTTTTTTCAAAAAGAAGTAGGGTATACTTTACCAGGCGGGTATCAATACCAAACGCAGTCGAAAAAGACGTTTTAGAAAAGAAATTAGATAGTTAGTAGTCTGGTAAAAACTTTAAAAAGAACACCATTTTTATTTTAATGACCCAGCAAAATCCCCTCATTCATACGGAATAAGGGGATTTTATTTTTTAGCGCAGTCATAAAATGAATCTATTTTGAAAAGCCCTGCGGACATCAGAAAAACTGGTTGTCCGCAGGGCTTTTTTATAGAAGGCCAAAACTAATTTGATGCCGGAGGATAAGTTAGCTTAGGGTCCAGTCCCACAGGGTCCGAGCCGGCCGGGGCGATGCGCACATGCTGCATCATGCCCTGATCTTCATGGTCGAGAATATGGCAGTGGATTACAAAGTCTCCCAGATATTCTACATAGCGCGAGCGAATGTAGGCTCCGGTGTCGGCCTGCTGCACATACATCACATCGCGCCATTGGGGTTTAATCAGGTCGCGCCCGTTGAAGCTCCATACCTGGAAGGGGTTAATGTGGATATGGTAGGGGTGGCCCTGGCCGAAACCTGTTACATGCCACTGATCGGCACTGTCCAGGATCATTACTTCATCTACCCGGTCATAGTCAAATACCTTTCCGTTAACCATAAACTGATTCACCCCCTGATCGTCCGGAGCGATCGAGAAATCCGTTATGCGTTCTCCTGAGAGTTCCGCTTCACTGATATCGGCCTGAAGTTCCGGGGCGCGGGGAGGCAGGGTTGCGGGCATTTGCATTTCCGGTCCTGAGCCGGTTACTTCTACTGTAAAGAGACCCTCCAGTGTATCGCTGTCATAGTCATTGCAGGCAGCATCGGTGGCGAAATACTCACATTCCGGGTTATAGTTGGCACTTTTAATGCTGATGCGGGTTCCTGGCGCTACATCAGGTTTCGCTTTTACTACCACGTCTACGCGGTTGCCCGGAGCCATATGAACGGAACCAATCTCTTCGGGATCATCGAACATAATGCCATCCACTGAAATTCTCAAAACCTCCAGCTGATCCTCTGGAAAATCCAGTGCCAGCGTGGTTCTGAAACCTTTATGGATCATCCTCCATCGCTGTACCTCTCCGGGGTATAGCTGCATCACAGGCTTAATTCTTCCGTTGATGGTGGTGCCTTTCACTCCTGAGCCATAGAGGCTGTCCAGCCCCACCCACATCAGTACATTGAAATCATTGACCTCACCATTGAGCGGATCATAAGTGAGCTGATCTATGAGCATAATCTTTTCATGTTCCGGGCCGGAGGCAGCTGCCAGCTCAGGATAATCTTTCAGTACTTCCGGGTCTTCGTCTACAATCAGCGCACCTGCCATGCCACTGGCCACCTGAATGCCCGTGGCACCATGCACATGGGGATGGTACCAGAAGGTACCGGCCTGGTGGTCATTGATGTCATAGCTGTAGGTTGTGTCATTTTCCGGGGCTACCGTAAGGAAGATATTGTCCTGATCGGGGCTCACATGCCAGCCATGAGTATGCATGTTGGTGGTGTTGAAGTGATGCGGGATATTATGATCGCCTCCTGTACTAAAGTTCTCATACACGTAGATCTGCTCTACCTGCTGCATTACATTAAAGGTCTTTTCAAAAACAAGCTTGGTACCGCTGGCAGTAGTAACTTCCCAGGAATCATCCGGTTCTTCCACAGTAATAGGTGAGCCTTCAAAATCAGAAGGTATACTGTCCAGTCTGCTGTTATTCCTGCGGGTGAACTCTGCGGTCCATAGTTCTGTAAATGCCGTATTGAAATCTGCAGAGACTGTGCCTGCATTAAGGTAGCCCAGGTTGGTGTCATTGATTTCCATAAAGAACCAGTAGTAGCGGTCGGCATCAACGGGTAGATTATTGTGGATGTTCAGCTCAAAGTGCCCGGACTTGGGTACTCTGATGGTTGTACTGAGCGGCAGATCAAAGCCTCCGTCAGGCGTCAGGGCATAAGACCTCAACCGGATGGTATCTCCTCCGAAGTAGTAATTGTGATACTTGGTATAAAGGTCCAGAGATTGTCCGTCTTCCAGCGTGATGGAGGGTGGGTTTACAAAGGCCTCTTCAATGTCTTCATCAAAGACATCGGCAATATTTCCCAGCAGGTGGACACCTTTCAGTTCTTCAATTTTGTCCTCAATCTGTTGCGCATCTTTTGCGCATGAAAAAATGAGCAGCAATGCACAGAGCAAAGCCGGCTTGTATTGAGATTTCATAATAGTGTTAAGGTTGGTTATTTGAATTTAACCAAAAAAGTCAGATTTATTCTGTGAATAGTATAGTATGAGTAATTAGAACTGTTAAACAGAAAATAACTACTGGCCTATTTAACGACTGGCTGTGTCCAGGCCGTCTCAAAATCACCCTTCTGGAATGGATTTTCTTTTCGTTTGTCAGAAACGATCCTTGCTCTTACAAAGAGGAGGTCACTGGTGATATCAAAGTCAGCCGAGGTGCCGGTAACACTGCTTAGTATTTCAGCACGGGTTTTACCTTTTTTTACTCCTACGAAATGGGTGGTATAGTTCACTCCGGCTTCGGCTTCAACTACAATTTGAATCTTACCATCAGTTTGTTTCAGGCTTTTCAGTGTTACTCCGGTAGAGGCGTAGAAATTACCGGCTTCCATTGCTTCGATCAAAGATTCAGGGCTTAGGGATTTGGCCTTCACCATAACCCAGCCACGACCGCTGTTGCTGAACTGACCACCAAATTTGTGGTAATGGTGACTGTCATCAGTGGCAAGACCGTAAATCAGGGCCTGATCTCTTTTCAGATAAGCCAGATTAATTTGATCCCACATGTCCTCTGTGCTCATGCGGGCAGAACCTCCATAGTTGTTGACCATGGGATGGCCATTGAATACTTCAAAGAAACGCTCTCCTCTTAAGGCCTTCATGTCTTCAACAGAAATGGCCCAGCCGAAGTTGGGATGATTGATATGAGGGAACATGGCCTGGCCTGTCGCTTCACGCTGGGCGTTAACTGCATCAATATTATTCTGAAGTGTTGCTACCACACTACTGCCATGTTGGGGGCTTACAAATTCCCGGATATTGGTGGCATTCATGTGAAGAGGCTTACCCTCAAAGCTGTCGGTAACTTCCTCTGCTCTGAGTATCAGAAACGCCTGGTCCTGGAAAAGGGGAGCATACTCCGCTTCTGTTTTGAGTTTCACGCGCAGGCCCGTACTGTCCTTCTGATAATCTACCCAGTCTTCTCCATATCTGGTCAGATAGTCTTCAAAAGCTTGTTCATAAATATGGCTCTTAGGGATTTTTTTCCACTTTTCTCCGGCTTGTAGGGTGTTATGATCTGTAAGGGCTACAAACTGGTAGCCGTTGGATTTATACCAGTCGAGTACCATTTCCGGAAAAGCATCGCCATCACTCCAGTAAGTATGAGTATGCAAATTGCCTTTGTACCACTGACTTTCTTCTTCAGTGACACAACCGGATAAGATTAGTACGGCTAAAAACAGAGGTAATAGGGTTTTACAATTTCTCATATGCTGTTTTGCCATCAATACTATACCAACCAATAACTAATCACCATTGACCAGTCATCTACTGTAGATCAGATAAGCTTACCCTGGGCCTGAATCCATCTTTCCGGGAAGTCACCATGCGTGGCGGCTGTATAATCCTGGTAGCTACAGGGAATAAAGGCTCTCTCGGCATGGCCCTGCCCGTAGGTCACTACCATCCACCACTTATCGCTGAGTTTACTTTTATAGAATTCCAGGGTTTCATCCGTACTCTCCATAGAGACTACATATTTCAGATAGCTGTCTGAATCAAAAAGGCCGCTGTCTTTGCGGTTGTAGTAGCCTTCAATAAAGTACCACATCATCGTGGCAATGACTGAGGCCGTTTTGCCATGAGCATCGTCCTGGGTACCGCTGAACTCTGAGATGCTCAGGGAGGTCAGTTTATCATTCATACCGGCATACCAGGCTATCTGGCAGGCCTCTTCTCCAGTCAGTCCAAAGGGTTGCGGGTCGCTGGCGCCCGGAGCATCTGCACTGCGGATAGCGCTGACATCAAAGCTGAGCATATCTGCCAGCCTGATCAGTGGTTCAGCTTCCTGAATATCGTCTCTGAGCTCACCCAGTCGCTTCGATTCAAAATAGAGTTTGTCAATGGCCGTCAGGGCCTGGGCGTCCACCAGGTAGCTTTGGTGGGCCAGGTGATTATAGCTGAAAAGGTAGTTGGGCTGATGCGTCAGCAGGCTGGTTAGAAAAGATTTGCTGGCCTCATCTTCATCTTCCATGTCGAGCCTGGCGTCTACATTCATCACAGAAATCAGTCGCTCCTGCGTTTCATAGGCCCTGTACTGGCCCAGTACCATTTCCTGACTTCCTCCGACAATCAGCGGAATCACATTATAGGTCATCAGAAACTCACATACCTCCCGGAGTCGGGCCTGGCTCTCTTCCAGTTCCGGGCCGTTGTTGAGGTTCCCCAGGTCTGTAATCCGGTAGCTGGCACTGCCTCGCTTCAACGTATAGAGTTTTTCACGTACCTTATTGGCTGCCATGTTCACCCCCTCTGCTGTAGTTCCCCGGTTCTCGGTAATTCCCACAATGGCGATATCCATTTTGGCAATGTCGAAATCTTCACTGGTTTGAGAAGTGATACTACCACCAAGGCTATTGGCAGGGTAGATTTTTGGAACAGCGTAGGGACTGAAGAACAGTTTGAGGTTCATGGCTTAAAAATAAATAAATAATGATAGTTCTTAAGCGAATTGGTCCTGGCATATGATCAGCAACCAAAGCGGGGTTTAATACTGTCTGGTGTCTTGTTGCCCTTGTCGGTGTTATTCACCAAGAAGTCATTAGTCACAAGGCTTTGTCAACAGGTTGTTTTGTTGGTTAGGAAACCAAGAGAGTAGCGATTGGGATGACTCAGAGCTTAGTCACACTCATCACATCTTCTGAAAACGATGAACTGTTTGTGTGCAAGAAATTTGCTTTGATCCTTCCATTTGCTCGCGTACTGACATAATAAAGAGTAGCCCTCTTCCCAGAACTCATTATTCAATAAACACTCTCCTGAAATCTCGCCATTGGGTTGCCTTGAAATGTAAAGTTTCAGCCAGTTAAACTTATTGTCTGCGAGGATATGTTGTACTTCTTGCTCCACGATGGAATATAGGTTGGTTTCCTTGCTGGTTTCCTGCCAGGTTCCCTGTAGTAGATTATCACTCATTTTGGGATGCCACAGAATTTCTTTACCTGAAGCCTCTGATTTAAAATCAAATTCAGACCTATGTGAATCAGAAAAGCTCTCGATAATTGGGGAAAAGAAGTTGGACATGAAGCCATTGGTGGCACTTTCGACTTTGTCTTCCGGAGTATCTCCAAAACCTGCAAGATTTGCATTAATGCCCTTTGGGAAGAAGGTTTCGTTAAGTACCAAAATCATCATTGGTAGTAGTGAGGGGTGAAATTCACCATCAGCAATTTTTGAAGCAATCTCAATCTGCGAATCGACTATTATAGCAGCATAGTCGGTAGAGTACTCTACTGAATGTCCCTGCTCCTCTATCCTGGATTTTAGACTTTGCAGGAATAGACTATTCACATCTGATTCATTGGGTTCTTCCTTCTTCTTCAGGAAATTCAAAAAGCCCATGACTTTCTATGGTTATAGGTTAACGAACTTCGGAATATCGTTAAATAGTGGGGCTTTAGCATATAGATGTATGAAATCTATTTCGTGCCCTTATGGGTATTGTTCATCAACAAGCATTCTTTGAGATGATCTGACACCTATAGGCTAATATGTGACTTTCCAGTTAATTCTATTGTCCACGAAATCATAAAGCTGCAGTACCTCATCTGTGGGGTTCCCACTTAGGGAATCAACACTTTCCATAAAATCAATAAAGAATTTCCGGTTCATCCTGTTATCCATAAAGTATCCACTATAGCTCCAGTTGCTCGTGGTGTCCACTTCACTTCTATTGGTGGAATTAATAACCTGATACAGGCTATCGACTTTCACTTCGTCTATAATGCTATAAGCCTTATATGTAAACCGGGCATGTCGAAAGTAACTTCTGGTAAGGAGGTAGCAGCATTCGAGTTTTCTTAAGACAAAAATATGATACGCCCATAAATCCATGTTTGGTCCGAATTGAAATGCCAGTTCCACGTTGGACCTGTTTTCAAAATACTCCAGAAACTCAAGATGATCGGCATGGTAGTTTGTCGGTAAGTAATCGTTCCAAAGCCTGGTAAACTTAGTGGTGTCCGGGTTTTGGATATCTCTGTACCAAAGCTCTTTATTCTCTTCTGCGCTCAGTGAATACAAACTATCAGGGGCAAAGGTATTGTTGTCATATATTTCCATCCGGTTGAATCCCGGCTGATCAAGAATCTCCTTAGCTCTGACCGTATCGCAAACACAAGACTGTTTGGGTAAGGTGGCTGATCCTCTACTTCCTTTTGAACTGTAGTGAATTGACAGGATAATGGATAGTAGTATGAATGCTTTGAATATTGATTTCATCCTGTTCTGATTACTGTTAAGGTTCTTGCTAAACGCTGTCAGCTTTTATTTGGTGTTCCTGAGAGAGGGGAACTGATAAAAAGAGTCCGGAAACAGGCTTTCCATGCCCTTGTTGGTGTTATTCACCAACAAGCATTCTTTGAGAGTGCAGTCTGTTATTTATTGGTCAGGCGACCAAGAATGAGGAGACTATAAAAGCTTTGGGAAACAAAAAGCCCTGACGGTACCGTCAGGGCTTTAATACTTTAGGTCAGACCCGGATTAACCTCCGAAGTCGTCAAATGATACGTTCTCATCAGGTACACCCCAATCATCACACATCTTCAGTACGGCTGCATTCATCATTGGAGGTCCGCAGAAGTAGAATTCAATTTCTTCAGGAGCTTCGTGCTTGCTCAGGTACTGATCAATCACCGCCTGGTGAACGAAGCCTAAGAAACCATCTCCCTCGGTATCATCGATATCTTTTTTCTCTATCCAGTTATCTTCCGGCACAGGCTCAGAGAGTACTAAGTGGAACTTAAAGTTTGGAAACTCTTTTTCTATTTTCTGGAAATCATCCAGGTAGAAGAGTTCTCTTTTCGAACGTCCACCGTACCAGTAAGTCACTTTTCTACCTGTTTTCAGGGTGTGGAAAAGGTGGAAGAGGTGAGACCTCATAGGGGCCATTCCTGCACCACCACCAATGTAGAGCATCTCTGCATCGGTAGGCTTGATGAAGAATTCACCGTAAGGACCTGAAATAGTTACTTTATCGCCTGGCTTTCTGGTAAACACATAAGAAGAGCAGATACCAGGATTTACGTCCATCCACTTGTTGTTCGCTCTGTCCCATGGTGGTGTTGCGATACGGATGTTCAGCATCACAATGTTACCTTCTGCAGGGTGGTTGGCCATAGAATAAGCGCGGAAGATCTCCTCGTTATTCACCATTTTCAAATCCCAGAGGTTGAATTTATCCCAGTCTTCTTTGAACTTGTCTGGTCCGGCAGGATCATCCGGATGTGGCTCAATGTTCATGTCTTTAAAGTCACAAACTACTGGTGGTACATCTACCTGAATATATCCACCTGCTTCGAAATCCAGAATTTCGCCTTCCGGCAGTTTTACTACAAATTCTTTAATGAAGGATGCCACATTCCAGTTAGACACCACTTCGCATTCCCATTTCTTGATTCCGAAGATCTCTTCAGGAATCTCAATGCGCATGTCGCTTTTTACTTTTACCTGGCAGGAGAGCCTTACGCCTTCTTTTTGCTCAGAACGGCTCAGGTGACCTACTTCGGTAGGCAACACATCGCCTCCACCTTCTGCAACGGTACATTTACACATGGCACAAGTTCCACCGCCTCCGCAAGCTGATGGCAGGAACACCTTCTGTCCGGAGAGGGTGTTCAATAAAGTAGATCCGGCTGCAGTTACGATGGGATTCGCCTCATCGCCATTCACAATGATCTTCACATCGCCTGACTGAACCAGTTTGGACTGGGCATAAAGCAGAATCAGCACGAGCAAAAGAATAACCACCGTAAAGGCTACAACAGAAGTGATAATGACAGATGACATCTATTAATCGCTTTTTAGTCAATAATTTAGTGTTACCCGGTATTGTTTGGGTAAGGGCTACAAATATATTCACTAAAGCTTAAAAGCGTAAAGGAAAGCCTAAAAAATGCCTCCCTTTTTGGACTGCCTTAAACACTGATCTTTTCCCTGATTTTCTGTCCTTTTTTCAGCTCTTTTATTTCGGCTGCAAGTGAGGTGATGGAGAGTGCCTTAGAAGTATCGAAATCTTCTTCTGAGAGCTGTATAAGGCTGATTCTGTCATTTTTCTGCCAGGCCTCGCTCGTTAGCTTTTCCAGGCTGATTTTGCCCAGCACATAGCAGCGGTCAAAGCAGAAGTAGTTGGCAGAAATAGATGCAAAATCATCAAGCTCCAGATCATTCGGACTGTCAAAGCTCACATAGACATCAATCAGACGGTCATTTGTGAAGTGCAACTGGCCCAGATTGTAGTGTTTTTTGTATTCGTACTGGTAGTCATAGCTGAGAGCGGAAATATCGGAGAGCACGGCCGCTCCGGTAGGCAAACTACCGGCTCCCTTACCTATAAAGAGCTGGTCGTCACAGAAATCTCCGTTGAGTGTGACCGCGTTGAACTCATTCTGGATAGCACTGAGGTTATTGTTGCCATTAACGAATTGAGGAAGCACGTAGGCATATACCTGATCATCGATGCGTTCGGCATGAGCCAGTAGCTTTATTTGCAAACCCCGGTCACGTGCAAATTCCAGGTCGGCCGCTTTCAGGCGATTGATCCCCAGGTTGACAATATGGTCCGGAGCCACATGGATACCGAAAGCATGTGTCAACAGAATGCTGAGCTTGAACTTGGGGTCGAAGCCCTGAACATCCAATGTAGGGTCTGTTTCCGCAAAGCCATGCTCCTGGGCCTGGCTGAGTGCTTTGGCATAATCCAGGCGTTCTTTAAAAACTTTTGTCAGGATGTAATTGGTAGATCCGTTGAAAATACCTCTGATTTCCTTGAGAGGCTCATGCCCGAAGTATTCTTCAAGCGTACGAATAATTGGAATACTGCCGCAAACGGCTCCTTCATAGAGTACAGCCCTGCCTGTTTCTTCCTGAAGCTGCACCAGGTACTCCAGGTGTTCAGCGATAAGTTTCTTATTGGCTGTAACTACAGATTTTCCGTTTTTCAGGGCCGCTGTCACAATGTCAAGTGCGGCAGGCACATCGTCAATCAGCTCGACCACAATATCGATGTTGGGGTCATCCAGAATTTCTGCCTTGTCATAGGTAAAGAGTGAGGGAGGAAGTGCCCTTTGCTTGCTCTTGTTTTTTACACAGATGCGTGTAATCTCACCTGCAAAATTCTTAGAGGTGTTGAGTGTTTCATAGAGGCCCTGGCCTACACAGCCAAACCCAAAAAGTCCGATTTTGATATGTTTCATGCTATTGCTTAAGAAATTCCTGAAGTGATTTGGATATGGCGGGTGCTTCGATGAGAAAACCATCATGGCCAAAGCGCGATGGAATGATCTCCAGTTGTGCTCCCGGTATATGAGTGGCCAGATGTGCTTGCTCATCATTGGCAAAAAGTAAGTCTCCCTCTATGCCCAGCACCAGGGTGCGGGCTTTGATAGAGGAAAGCGCCTGTTCGGCTGATCCTCTGCCGCGACCTACATTGTGAGTGTCCATGGCTTTGCTGAGGATGTAATATGTTCTGGCGTCAAAACGCTTGCTCAGTTTCAGGCCCTGGTACCGCTGATAACTGTCGGCCCTGAAGTTGTCTCTGGCCTCATTGTCATCTTCCTGGCTACTGTTAAAAGCCTCACGGGTACGATAAGAAATCATGGCCATGGCCCTGGCGGCTTCTGCTCCTTTTTTACCACCATTAGGCGAGGCGGAGAAGAAGGAGGGGTCGGCCTCCATAGCCATGCGCTGGGCTGCCCTGAAAGCAATACCCCAGGGTGTGCTTCTGGCTCCTGTGGCCAGAATACAGAGGTTTTTAAAGGTATCGGGTTCTGCAATGGCCCATTCCAGCAGTTGCTGCCCGCCCATGGATCCTCCCAGGCCCAGGTATATCTCCTCTATACCCAGGTGTCTGCGAAGTAGCTGATGGGCTCTGACGATATCGCGGATGGTAAAATCCGGGAAATTGGTCAGATAGCGCTCTCCGTTTTCTGGGTTAAAATCCCTTGGACCCGTAGTGCCGTAGCACGAGCCTATGATATTGGCACAAATGATATAATGGTCTTCCGGATTGACCAGGTCGTCCGTTCCTACCAGCCCCGGCCACCATTCCAGAGGATCGGAGTTCGCGGTTAAAGCGTGAGCCACCCACACTACATTATCTTTTCTGGTATTGAGCGTGCCGGATGTATGGTAAGTGATGCGAAGCTCGGGCAGGCTTTCTCCTGATTCCAGTACAAAGGGTAACGGATGGTAGTAAGTCTGTCGGGTTACTGGGCTATATGTATTCTGCTCTTCGGTAGATTTCACTGCTGCTGTCATGATTTTGCCTTAAATGGATGTGTTCGGCCCCGTGGTATGGAGGGGCTGATACTGGAAAGAACAAGGTAAGGGCCTGCTCAGGCCTTGCTTAACTTGTGCTCTCCGATTGAAAAGATTAGGCTAAATGAAGTTTGTGTCGACTGGTATCCAGTCGACCGGCTTGCGCCTGTCTGTGCTTTCTGTATTGTCATTATCGTACAATTTATATTCTCCCGAATGTCACCCGACATTCTCTGGGATCAGGAATTAGCACCTTTCCACTGCGGATGGTTGCTAGCGCTTCAAAGAGCCTGTCTCTCCACGCTTCTTTATAAATCGATCCTCAGAACGAGGTTTTTCGACTTGTGACAGCAAACGTAGGGGCTCCATTTGATGTTTCAAAGAAAAATTTGAAAAAGTCACTTATTACCGCTGTCAGGTCAGGCGGGCCTTTGGCTAAACTGTATATTTACAGCAACTGACTTTTCTATGTTATCCATCGCCTATGAAGCTTTTTACCAGGTAGCCAGTCATCTGAGCTTTTCCAAAGCGGCAGATGCACTGTATATATCTCAGCCCGCTGTCAGTAAGCAAATCAAGAAACTGGAGGGAGAACTGGGAGTTCCGCTATTTGAGAGAAGAGGAAGCAGCATACTCCTGACCGCCTCAGGCGAGAAACTTCTGTACTACCTCAAGCAGGCCAGACATATTCAAAAACAGATGGAATCTGACCTGGATATCATCAAGACGGCACTGCGCGCCAAGGGCGAATTGAGAATAGGGGCCAGTACCACACTCTCTTTGTATGTGCTGCCAAAGGTCCTTTCCCTTTTTCGAAAGAAGTGGCCGGAGATCAAAATCACCCTGATCAACCGAAATACAGAGAATGTACTAATCGCACTGCGGGATGGAGATATAGACCTGGCGGTTGTGGAAGACAGACAGGAAGGCAGCGGGGTTCACTATGAGTTTTTCATGCATGATCGGGTAATACCCATCTGCTCAAGTCAAAGCCCCTATGCCGGTAAACCCATCAGCCTGGCCGAGCTAAAAGACATTCCGCTGGCCATGCGAGAAATTGGTTCCGGTACACTGTCGGCCTGGTCCAGACAGCTAAACCAACTGGAAATCCAGGCTGCTGACCTGAATATTAAAGCCAGACTGGGTGGGACAGAAGCGCTCAAAAACTTTCTGATAGAAGATACAGCGATTGGGTTTTTGTCCCCGCTGGCCATTAAAAGAGAAATGGAACTGGGGCTTTTGAGTGAGGTAAATATTCCAGAGCTGATAGCCGAAAGAGAACTGAGTTTTGTGACCCGCACAGGAGAAACACTGACAGGTGTTGCACGTGACTTTATCAAAGAAGCTAAATCTTATTATAACTCATAGTTATAGTATATTGCTTTTAATCATTTGACTGGTTATAGTAAAAGATGGAGTATTGGGTGTGAATACCCTACAACATCAGACCTCTCTCGCAAACCAGCTTGCCTGCTCTAATTGTGGTAAGCCCTATTCTTTATACAATCTTCAGACTTTTTCTACCTGTTGTAATAAACCATTGGTCACTACCTATCATTTGAGTGACTCATTCAAAAAAGAAATGTTGGCAGAAAGGCCTGCCACTATGTGGCGTTATGCTGAAGTATTACCGGTTTTAGCCCCGGAAAACATAGTAAGCCTTGGCGAAGGTATGACACCGATAATAGAGCTCAATCGCCTGGCCGCCCGACACGATTTTCAAAATCTCATGCTCAAGGATGAAGGGCTTAACCCCACAGGATCCTTTAAGGCGAGAGGTTTGAGTATGGCCATTTCCAGGGCAAAGGAACTGGGCGTAGAGCAGGTAGTGGTGCCAACAGCGGGTAATGCGGGAGGGGCCATGAGTGCCTACTGCGCTGCTGCCGGTATCAGGGCAACTGTGGTTATGCCAGGGCATACCCCCAAAATCTTTCAGCAGGAGTGTCACTACTATGGGGCAGAGGTTATTCTGGTTGAAGGCCTCATCGATAAAAGTGGACAGGTGGCCGCAAAAATCGAAAAGGAGCAGGGAGCTTTTAACATCGCCACCCTCAAAGAGCCTTACCGGTTGGAGGGTAAAAAAACCATGGGATACGAAATAGCCGAGCAACTGAACTGGGAGTTGCCGGATGTGATACTATATCCCACAGGCGGGGGAACCGGTCTGATCGGCATCTGGAAAGCCTTTCATGAAATGATTCAGCTCGGTTGGCTTCCGTCAGATGTAAAGTTGCCCAGAATGGTTGTGGTGCAGGCTGAAAACTGCGCACCCATGGTAGATTTTATTCAGGGAAGTGAACGGGGGCTTGAGGCTTATACAGAGTCAGTAGCCAATGGCCTGGCAGTACCAGTGGCCTTTGGCAAGGACATGATCAGGGCTGTGGTGGAAGAGTCCGATGGCCTGGCTTTGACAGTGACAGACCAGGAGATGGCAGCAGGTATGAGAGAAGTGTCAGCCGCGGAAGGTATCCTGGTTGCTCCGGAAGGAGCCGCTCTATGGAAAGCTCTTTTAAAGCTCAGGGAGCAGGGACAGATAGCTGATGGCGAGAGGGTGCTTATGGTGAACACAGGAAACGGGTACAAGTATCTGGAGAATTTTCAATAATGCGCCTGCGGATTAAAAAGCTGCTTTTCTTTATCATCATGGCCATATGTGCTCTGCCGGTGATTGGTGCTCCGGTGGCACTGTTGTCAGGTTTTGTATTCAGAAATCTGGCAGGGAGTGATGAATTTATCAATGCACCCAAACTGTCAAAAGCAGGCTTGCAAGCCGCTGTGATTGGCCTGGGCCTTTGTATCAATATAGAACAGGCCGCAGCTACAGGCACAAATGGTCTTATGCTCATCATGGTTTCGGTTATTACGGTATTGGTACTCGGTATTTTGCTGGCCAGATGGATAGGCCTTGAAAGAAACCTCTCTTTTCTTATCTCTTCAGGAACGGCCATCTGCGGAGGAAGTGCCATTGCTTCTGTTGCTCCGGTAATGGATGCCCCTGTCAAGGATATTTCTGTCGCCCTGAGTGTCGTGTTTGTGCTCAATGCTGTGGCCATATTTGTATTTCCGGGCCTGGGTTACCTCCTGGATATGAGTCAGACACAGTTTGGTCTGTGGTGTGCAGTAGCCATTCATGATACGAGCTCTGTTGTGGGGGCCGCATCGGTATACGGGCAGCAGGCTCTTGAACTGGCTACCACAGCTAAGCTGGCCAGGGTGCTGTGGATTATTCCGGTGGTAGTGATTCTTTCTGTTTTGAACAGAAACGGAAAAAGAATGAAGCTTCCCTGGTTCATCCTTTTGTTTGTACTGGCCCTGGTGGTCAATTATAATGTTTCGTTGCCTGACGGGTTCACCCTGGCAGTTTTTCAGGTTTCAAAATCCCTTATGAGCATAGTCTTGTTCATGATGGGCTCCACGCTCGTCCTCAAAAAATTAAGACAGGTTGGCTATAAGCCCTTATTGTTCGGAGCATTGCTATGGACTGTAATAGGTACTGCATCGGCCTGGTTCATTGTGGCGTTTTTCTGATCCGATGCGATTCAGAAGCCTTCCTTTGCCCTCCTCTTCAAAATTATTATTGCGCTAAGTCCCTATTCGCATATCATAAAAAGCCGGTTGAAGCGTTACTGCGATATGCTGGGTAAAAAAGTACATCACAGGCTTCTCCTCAACTTTTAGGAGTAAAAGTCATCTTAATCCATGGCCAGGCATTTCGTTAAATGTATGGTAGGTGGAAATTTTTTTCCTTTTAAGACGGATAGAAACGCTCGGTTTTTATCGTTCTGAATGTTGTACGGAGGGGTTGGTATTTTTACATTTAAAATAAATATTATGATGGTTAGGGTTCGCTACATATTGGCATTCTGCTTCCTGTTTTCTGTGTCAGTTCAGGCTCAGTCACTGCGGAAAGGACTGATCCTTAACCTCACGTTTAATAACTCCACTCAGGATGAGAGTCGTTTCGGGAATGACGGTCGCATCATTGGCAATCAGCTCTATGAGGAAGATCGCTTTGGCAATGCCTGTAGTGCTTTGGCCCTTGATGGTGAAGACTCGTTCGTGAGCGTGCCCTCTTCCTCCAGTCTTAACAGCCCTAGTTCTGAACTTACCATATCGGCATGGATCAAACCCAAGCGTGGTAAGATGAATACCTACGGTCTGATGTGGTTCACCATTTGTGCCAAGGGAAACCGGGCTACCGAAGCTCCCAATTCTCCACACTATCGCTTCCAGGTTTCGTCCAAAACGGTTTCTATCAATACCGCTTTTACAGAAAATGTAGATGTGCCCATTTTGCCCAATGTATGGTACCACTGTGTTATGGTCTATAATGGCAAGAGCGTAAAAACTTATATCAACAATGACCTGATTCAGAACTTTCCTTTTACCGACCGACTGGTTGCCAATAATCAACCTTTGGAGATTGGCAGGGACATTCCGGGCAACCTGGAAATGCACCACGGTCTTATCGATGACCTGAGGGTTTATAACAGGGCTTTGAGCACTACGGAGGTCAAGCGGCTCTATGATCAACCAGAGCAGGGTACTGTGGGAAACTGTGCTACCGGGGTGGCTGCCAATACCCCTCAGACCCCTTCGGTTCCTGTTTCCATTCCTTCCGTGCCGGATACGGTGTTTGTACCCGTAAGAGATACGGTAGAAGTAGAAAAAATAGTTTATCAGACAGACACCCTCAGACTGTATGAAAGAGATACGGTAGAGGTATTCAGGACAGATACCATTCAGGTAGAAGTGCCGAAAACAGATACCCTCTATGTTTATCAGCGAGATACCATTGAGGTAGAAAGGGAAGTGGTGAGGTATGATACACTCAGGCAGGAGGTTGTAAAATATGATACCCTGGAAGTGGTGAAGCGCGACACCGTGTTTATCACACAAAACAGTGATCCCATTCGGGATACGGTCTACATCAGGGTGCCACCTGATACGGTGAGAATTGTGAAACGTGATACGGTCTTTGTTACCCGCGAACCGGAGGGAAGTGAAGGACTTATCCTGCCGGACTATTCCCCATTTGAAACAAACTCTGTATCAGTAGGAGACCGGCTGGTACTCCGGTACATTGAATTCATCAAAGGTACGTCCGATCTTAAACCAGGCTATGAGCCGACCATTGTGAAGCTCGTTGGCTGGATGAAGACATATCCCGGAGCGCTGATCAGGCTGGATGGACATACCGATAATTTCGGAGGTAAAGATAAACTCATGAAGCTGTCATTAGAGCGGGCCGATGCCGTGAAACGCATTCTGGTGGCGAATGGCGTTGATGAAAAAAGAATTAAAACCAAGGGGTTCGGAGGTTCCGATCCGCGTAACGATAACTCGACAAATAAGAAGAAGGCAGAGAACAGGAGAGTCGAAGTAACTATTCTCAAACTCAAATGACCCGAATAAGACGCTATTTACTCCTCACACTCCTTATTCCAATCAATTGCTTCGCTCAACAAGGCACTTCTGTACTTGATGGAGTAGACTACCGGCAATATGCGGCTAACCCCGGTTTATATAACCTGGATTCGCTGCACGGCCACGCACAATGGCTGGATGATCAGAAGCTGGATACCCGGGTTCATCTTGAAACACTTTACTCGATCCATTTTGAAAGAGCTCCTGTCAATACGAATGACCTGCCCAAGCTGGCCAGAGAAATAGCGCTGGGCACCGATATGATGAACGCGGAGAATATGAATATTCAGATTCTGGCCGATATGTTGCTTCAAACATTGAGTGATTCGGTTCAGAATGGACTGAATAATGAATATCTGGATAAGAAAGATCCTGAATTACTGGCGGTGATCGATCAGCTGAGGGCTGTGCAATACAGCGTGAGTATTCCCGTGTCTGACAAAGAGAAATTTATCATGAATGTGAAGCAGGGTAACTTCAGCTACGTATTCACGCGGTTTAAAACCCGCTGTATTCTGGACTGCTCCAATGGCTTGTGCGAACCCATGTGCCGTTGGTTCTGGGCACTGTCTCTGATAGGGCTGGTGTCACTGGTACTTTTAATTATTTACCGAAAACGAATTCGTCTCTTCTCACGACTCAGACGATCTGCAAAAACCTAAATCTGAAATCAAAAACATTAAGCATATGTACAACCGATATTTAATAGTGCTGACACTGCTCACTTTTGTGTGCAGCCCCGGTCTGAAGGCACAATACAGCCTGTCGAGCAAGGCGCAGCTTCGCGATGGACACGTCAATGTGTTTGAACTATCCAAAGGGGGCACAAAGTATGGAAATGCCATCTGGATGGACCGCACCAAAAGTGGCAGCCGTATCAAGGCCAAATACTTTGCTTCCGGTAATACCTTTCAAAAATTTATGAGCTGGAAGGGAGACAAGAACATTATTCTCGTTTCCAGTGGTGCCTATAGCTCAGGTTATAGCAATAACAGCATCCCAATTGGAATCTGTGTTGACAACGGACAGATTGTCAACCGGGCCATTGATCAGAAAATGGACGGTTTGGTGATCGTAGAAGCAGTCGGGGGTGTCCGGGTGTCTGATGTGGAAAAGGGCAACCTTTATCTCGGCAGCCTCGGAAAAAGAGTCAACCCCATCAAAGATAAGATTGTGTTGCTCAACTGGGGCCGACAGGAATCAGCTACTATTTTTCAGACCCACCTGCTGGCTTATGACAACAAGCTCAGAACCTACTCCAATGGTAATTCCAAGCGCGCCTCCCGGGGTATGCTGGCACTGGTTACTGACAGCGACAATAATGTCATGCACATCCTATTTGAAATTGACCGGGAAGTGTCTCTTTACAATGCAGCAAAAGACGTGTTGAGCACGCTCAAAAGGAGGAAGCTTGATGTGGTGGGGATCATGAACCTGGACCGGGGAGCCTATGATATCATGGAGGCCTATAACGATGAAAACAGGGCCATGTCATTCTTAAATGGTTCGGTACCGGTATCTAGTGCCACGAATCTGTTGGTCTACTATTATGAGTAAAAAGTGGCTTAGGCGGTACGTATCAGCCTGCCTGGTGATATTCCTGGTGACCATGGCAGGCACCGAGGCAAAGGCGCAGTTTTCTTTTGAAAAGCACCAGGCCCTGCGCAAAGCAGAAGTGGGTGTCTATAAGCTCAAAAAAGGCCGGAAAAATTATGGCTATGCCACCTTCTTGTGGAGGGGCAGGAGTAAAGGCAAGCTGAAGGCCAAGTACTTTGCTTCCGGCAATACCTATAAGACCTTTAAAAGCTGGAGAAAAGGGAAAGATGTAGTGCTTATCTCAAGTGGCGGGTACAGCACGGGCTTTTCTCATAAGAGCGAACCGGTGGGCATTTGTGTAGACAATGGCAAGATTGTGAACCGCAGAATTGAAGATGACAAGGATGCGCTGGTCATTGTTGAGGCTGCCGGTGGTGTGCGGGTTTCAGATATCGACAAATGTGACCTGAACCTGGCCAGTATCGGTAAGACCATCTGCCCCCGCGATGACAAGACACGGCTTCTGAACTGGGGCGTAAATGAGAATGCCACAGTTTTCCAAAGCCACCTGCTGGCCTTTAAAAATCAGCTTAGAATCAATGCTACTCAGAGCAGCCAGAAGAGCACTACCAGAAGATTTCTCGTACTGGGCTTTCGCAATGGAGAGTTGTTTCATGCCATTTTTAATGTAGACAAGGAAATGACCCTGTATGATGCAGCTGATAACGCCTTAAAGGCCATGTCCAAAATGAATGTGATCTCCATTGTAAATCTCGACACGGGAGGCAATGATATTTACGAGGTATATGATGATGACAAGTCAAAGCTGCGCTATATGATGGGAGAGGCAGAGCCCAGAGACGCTACCAACCTTTTGGTCTATTACTATGAGTAAGCACTGGCGTCTTATATGGTCTATGGTCTTTTTGTCTGTGGTGAGCAGTACTTGTCTGGCCGGTGAAATCGAAGAAATCCGATACCGTGGCAAACTCTACAAGGTGTATGTAGTAAAGCTGCGTGAGGCCAACCTTCAGATGGTATGGAAAGACGAAGACGGAGAGCCCATCAGTAGTTTCGACAGGTTGAGAGATATACAACGCAGCCGGAAACGCGAGCTCACCTTTGCTATGAATGGTGGAATTTTCAACCCTCAGCTGCAGCCGGTAGGTCTTTATATAGAAAAGGGGAAGACCATGAGGCCTCTAAACCTGAAAGACGGAAGCGGTAATTTCTTTCTTAAGCCCAATGGTGTGTTCTACATAGATGAAGATGATAAGGCCGGTATCGTTACCTCAGATAAGTTTGAGCAGGTGACGGCAGGTAAAGAGATCAGGTATGCCCAGCAATCAGGTCCTCAGCTTCTGATCAACGGGAAAGTACACAGTGCTTTTACGGAAGGCTCAGTGAACCAGACCATCCGGAATGGCGTGGGAGTTATTGATGAAAACACCGTGGTTTTTGCCATCAGTGAAACCCGGGTGAATCTGTATGAATTTGCTTCCATGTTTCGGGAGAAGTATAACTGTAAGGATGCACTTTATCTGGATGGGGCCATTTCTGAGATTTACGGAAAGGCAGACGCGAACCGGACCTTTAGAAACCGGTTTAGTGCCATGGTCATTGATACAGAGCCACTTACTACAGACCCTACGAGTATTGTAAGTGCCATCGTAAGAGATGATGAGCCAATCATCGGAAAGCCTGCCGTTTACTCAACCAGTCTGCCTATGGAGGATTACGTATGGAATGTTCATACAACGGAAGAAGTAAAAGGCCCCGAACGTTTTTGGAGTCTGTATCTTTTGTCAAACAAGGAACTGAGACTTGCCTGTGCAGCCGGAGGAGATGGCAGTGCCAAAGGACTGGTGGTAATAGATGGAGTGGAAAAAAGCCCGATAGCAGACAATGGAAAAGGCGTGTTTTATATTACAAAAGACGGGAAAGGCGGAGTGGGGTCACTGACTCAGTACAAGGCTGATTTTGCAGATACATCGGTCATAAGGCATGCCTTTCAGTCAGGAAGCATGTTAATCTCAGGAGGAGAGGTAGTATATAAAGGAAATGAAAGTTCCCGGTTTACAGGAGTGGGCTTTTCGGCAAAAGATAATAGTTTGGTATTCATTTCTGCCGGTGGTCGAGGAGAAATGGAGCTGACAGCTTTTGCACAGCTTTTTAAGGCCAAAGGCTGTGAAGAGGCCATGTTGCTGAATTCCGGAGCAAATGCTTTGATGCTGATCAGAGGTGTGGTTTCCGATCTGAATCAAAAAGTAGATGGCAGGATACCCGTCTTGTTGTCTGCCTACAAAAAGAAATAGCTATGAAAAAGGTCATTATCATTTTGGTTACAGGGATGCTTTTCAGTTGTGGAGCCAGGAAGGAGCCTGAGAAAGAAGCACAGGAGCCTAAAGGGCCAAGTCAACAGGAAATAGCCGATTCGCTCAGTACCATTTATGAGAAAGAATATGCTGCGAAGGAGCAGTTGCTGCTTTCTGAAATTGACTCTCTCAATGAGATGCTGGCAGCGAAAACTCCGGCTATCAAGGTGTATCAGACGAGGATAAGGCAAAACCGGGATTCGATTAAGAAACTCAATGAGTTGGTGGATACGCTGACCAAAGGCGATGCTGCCCTTGATTCGCTGAATGAGGTGATTACCGGCTTACAACAAGACAATCGTAAGCTTGCCAGAGAGCGGGACCAGTTTACCGACCAGGTAAGGTCGCTGGAATCTGAAGTAACCCGATTAAAGGCTGAGAACAAGAAGCTTAAAGACGCAGAGAAAGTAGTATCGGCACCGGCCAAAGACCTGGATAAATTTAAGGTGGCAGGGAATAAGGTCAGCAGAATCCAGAGCGAGGAGGGCAGAGGCTTTGTGGTGTATAAGGTAGACCCTGACAAAAGCGAGGTGCGCCTGTTCTGGCGTGATGACCGGAATGAGCTATACGACAACTTCATGAGCTATCGCCAGGACATAGCCAATAAGGGGGAACTGCTGGTATTCGCTACCAATGGCGGAATGTATCAGCCCGATCAAAGCCCTCAGGGACTTTACATCGAGAATGGAAAAGTGCTACAAAAGGCCGATACCAGGAGGGAAGGTTACGGTAACTTCTACATGCAGCCCAATGGTATATTCCTGATCAGTAAAAAGGGAGAGCCCCATGTGATCAGGACTCAGGATTTAAGAAGTTATGAAAGAAAAGACATTCGCTATGCCACACAGTCAGGGCCTATGCTGCTGACGGATGGCAAAATGAATGCAAAGTTCATGAAAGACTCGCCCAATTTTCATATCCGCAGCGGTGTGGGAGTGAATGACAACGGAGAGCTGGTTTTTATCATTTCCGAGACGCGCGTTCGCTTTTACGAGCTGGCAAAAGCTTTTGAGGAAATGGGCTGCAAAAACGCACTTTATCTCGATGGTGCGATCAGCCAGACCTATCTTCCTGAAATTGAACGCACCGAACCGGGTGGAGGCTTCGGTGTGATGATCGGGGTTTCTAAAAAGAACTAGGCCAGTCCTTATTGCTTTCTTACCCAAATTTCCAGGTAGTCCGGGAAGGCGCGATTGTTAAATGCTGAAAGCATATTCTCGCTGACGAGGGCGTTTGGTTTAAATGCCCTGTCATACTGTGAAAGAAAGGCATCCAGTATAGTAGCCAGTTCTCCTGAGTCAGCCACGGCCTGATCTTTCTGGCTAAAGTAGCGAATGGTGATAGTGCCCTCAGTAATCCGGTTGACGGCCCTTTGAGGCGGTACCTGAGCTTCTTCTGATATTTTCACCTGCTTCAGTTCCGGAGCTGATTCCAGGATGTTTCTGAGGTCATTGAGTGAGCTTTGATCATCCGCACTGCAGGGTATGAGTTTAATTTCTTTCAGGTTCATCAGCATGGTGGTCTGAGTGGCGGGAGTGGTGGCTGCCGGTGCAGAACTACCTGCCGGATTCGTGGTCAGGATCAGCTTGCCCTGATTATAGTCAATAGTCACCGTACCAAATTTCGATAGTGCATCCTGTCCGAACAGCAAGGCTGCATTGTTGTTGTTCACAACTCCCGCTCTCAGGTCATTCAGTACCTGGCCACCTATCTCCAGACTACGAATGTTAACCACATCGATATTGATCGTGCTGCCATTGGCAATTACAGCCTGGGAGGTGCCAAGAAAGTCGGCTTGTGTAAGCTTACCTTTGCGGGTCAGGTCATCAAATACCGCTTTGTTAATCAGAAGCCCCGAAGCACCGGTATCGAAAATGAAATCATATTCCTCCCCATTCAGCGAGGCCATCAGGTGATAGGCATTGGCATTGGGGTCTTTGATCAATGGAACCTCAATCTGAGTTTGAGCAAGGCCCAGGTGAGCGGTGATGAAAAGGGCGAAAAAAGTGACTATTCCACGCATGACTTCTTTGTTTGAGTATTCGACTTTCAGTTGTACTGAATTTAACGAATAATTCAGGGAAGATTGTTCTCAGGCCCGGGAGATTACAGCGCTCAGGCAGAAGAAAACAGCGGGTACAGTCAACTAACTCAGAAAGACTGAGGCGGTTAAGCTAACAGAAAAGATGATCAGTGAACTAAATCAGCTCTGAAGCATTTTCAGCAGCGTGGTCAGTTGCTTTTTCAGGTCCCTTCTGTCTACTATAAAATCGAGGAAGCCATGATCGAGCACAAACTCAGCGCTTTGAAAGCCTTTCGGTAAGTCCTTGCCCACAGTATCACGAATCACACGCGGACCGGCAAAACCGATCAAAGCCCCTGGTTCAGCAATATTGAAGTCACCCAACATAGCGTAAGAAGCTGTCACACCACCGGTAGTCGGGTCAGTTAACAGTGAGATGTACGGCACTTTGGCTTCGGCCAGCCTGGCGAGCTTGGCAGAAGTTTTAGCCATTTGCATCAGAGAATAGCCGGCTTCCATCATACGCGCACCACCTGACTTCGAGATCATCAGGAAAGGCGTTTTGGTTTTCAGAGCATGGTCTATGGCCCGCGCAATTTTCTCACCTACTACAGAGCCCATGGAACCCCCGATAAAGGAGAAGTCCATACAGGAAACCACCAGATCCTGACCGTTCATTTTTCCATACGCAGAGCGTACAGCATCATTGAGCTGGGTCTTTTTCTGGGTAGCGGTAATTCTCTTGGGATAAGGCTTGCTGTCAATAAATTCCAGAGGGTCTCCGGAAGTCATCGTATCATCAAGTTCGGTGAACTTGTTGTCGTCAAAAAGGATTTCGAAATATTCTTTAGAACCAATTCTTACATGAAAGCCATCTTCGGGGCTTACGTAGGCATTGTTCTTTAATTCCCTGGTATGTATGATTTTACCCGTTGGGGTTTTAAACCATAATCCGTCAGGAGCATCTTTTTTTTGTTCAGTGGGGGTAGTGATACCCTTTACTTTACGCTGAAACCAAGACATAGAATCTATTTAGCGATTGATAGTAAAATAAACAGTCGGCAAAAATAGGTCAAAACTCGCGTAGCCCAAAGCCTAATCGTAAGAACCTGCCTTCTCATACCCGTGGATTTGTCAAAATTTAACAATTGGGCGATTGGTTTTTTGGGGAAAACTTTCTTCCTTCGTAAAACGGAATGAACGTTCATTCCGCGTACAAATGATTGAAAACAAGCTAGATAAACGCACTTTGATACTGGAAACGACCTTGGATTTGTTGTCTGAGTTCGGTTTTCACGGTACGCCTATTTCCCTGATTGCTCAGCGGGCAGGAGTGGGGGCGGGTACCATCTATCGTTACTTCGCCAATAAGGAAGAGCTGATTAATGAGCTCTTTAAGGAGATCAAACGAAAGATTATCAGTGCTATGCTTAATAACTATCGCGAGGAGGGCACTTTTAAAGAGAGGTTCAAGCATCTGTGGAAGAATATGGTCTATTACTACATAGAGCATCCACGCGATTTTCAGTTTATAGAGCAGCATCGCTACGCTCCCTATATGAGCAACCTGACCCGGGAAGAGTCTTTTATGATTCTTTCTCCGATCATGATGTTCTTTATAGAATCCAAGCGTGCCAGGGCCATGAAAGACCTGCCGCTCTACACCATTATTGCTCTTCTCTACGGGCCAATTGTGTCATTACTCAAACAACACATAGATAATAATCAAAACCTTTCAGACGACAGGATTGAACAGGCTGCCGAAGCCTGCTGGGATGCTGTCAGGTATAAACAGGATTAATAACATGATGAAACGCAAAGTCATTATCAATGGGGTTGGGAGTTGTATTCCTGAGCGTGTTGTGAAAAATGAAGATTTCCTGAATTCTGAGTTCTATCAGGAAAACGGAGAGCCGTTTACGGCTGATAACCTGGAGATCATCCAGAAGTTTGAGAAGATCACAGGGATAAGAGAAAGAAGGTATGCCAACGATAATGAAAATGCATCAGATCTGGCAGCTATAGCAGCGCAAAGAGCTCTGGATAACAGCAGTATTGATGGAGAAGATCTTGACTACATTATAGTAGCTCACAACTTCGGAGATATCACGCCCGACTCAAACAGGATAGATATGATGCCCAGCCTGGCCGCACGTGTAAAGCACAAACTGGGCATTATGAACCCGGGAACCTCCTGCTACGATGTGATCTTCGGTTGTCCGGGTTGGGTACAGGGCAGCATTCAGGCCTATCAGATGATTGCCATGGGAGATGCCGAAAATGTGATGGTCATTGGTGCGGAAACCCTCAGTCGTATTGTAGACAAGCACGACCGGGATTCTATGATCTTTTCGGATGGGGCGGCAGCCACTATCTTTCAGGCAGCCGGTGATGATGTAGACGGAGGGGTCTTATCGCAGGCTTCCCGTACGGATGCAAATGCTGAGGTAAACTACCTGGCCATGGGAGCATCGAACCATCCGGAAAAGCAGAATGGGGCTAAGTACATCAAAATGAAAGGGCGGAAAATCTATGAGTATGCCTTGGTAAACGTGGCAGATGCGATTAAGTGTGCCATGGATAAGGCGGGTGTTACGCTGAATGATGTTGACAAAATTCTTATCCATCAGGCCAATGAAAAAATGGATGAAGCCATACTGAAGAAGCTCTTCAAGGTGTGTAAGGATCAGAAGCCGATGGAAGAGCTCATGCCCATGACTATCCAGACGCTGGGTAACAGCTCTGTGGCCACTATTCCTACCATGCTGGACCTTATTCAGGAGAAGAAGCTGGAAAACCACCTTATCAGCTCTGGTGATGTGTTGGTGTTTGCCTCTGTGGGAGCAGGTATGCACATCAATGCCATGGTGTACAAGGTGCCTTAAGGGCTGACAATAAAATTGAAAGGAGACTGAATGAAAATACCGCGATGGCATTGCGGTATTTTTTTGCTTTATTTGTTATACAAAAGTTTATTAAATATTTGAACAACATGAAGAAGGTCACACTATTTTTATTGGGGTTGGTACTGGTTTTTCAGGCCAATGCTCAGAACTCAGAAAGCGATAAAGTCAAAAGAGCCTGTATGGATTACATCGAAGGCTTTTATGAAGGAGATGAAGCGAAACTCAAGAGAAGTCTGTCCCCTGATTTGCTCAAGTTTGGTTACTGGAAAAACAAGAACAGCGGAGAATTTGCTTCGGCCGGACAGATGACCTATGAAGAGGCTCTGAATTATGCCAAAGGTGTAAAGGAGAAAAAGAACTTTCCAGAAGCTGATGCTCCGAGAGGAATTGAGATCTATGATGTGGATGATAACATTGCAGCCGCAAAGGTGACTGCCTGGTGGGGCTTCGATTATATTTTGCTGGCCAAGGTTGAAGGCAAATGGATGATTAAGCAGGTTTTATGGCAAGGCCCTTTGAAGAAAAAGGAAGGCAGCTGACCGTGTTTACTTTGATTGAGGAAAGCCACCATATCATGAGTTGATATGGTGGCTTTTTTATGAAAAGCCGTTGAAACAGGGTGTTGGCACGAGAACTGCATCAGACTTCTACCGTTGGTGTATAAGATCATGTAGATGTGGCTGAATGCCTTTTGTCTCATGATTTATACTTTTAGTTTTATCCACCTGTATTAGCCAATGGAGAAAGCTCCGATGCTCTACAGGTTAAAGCCCGGATTATAAATGGTCCAAATGAGAAATTTTTTAATCGTTGTGATGGCAATGGCCTGTCTGGGCCGTCATTCCTTATCTGCCCAGAGTACTGCCGACCGGGCGAATATCAAAGCTAAAACCAATGTGGAAGCGCTAAAAGTTATGGCTAAAAGGCTTGAAGCACAGGCGGCTGAAACTGCGGAGCGGTTCGATTCAGTGATTGTCTACCAAAATGGTCAACGAGGGTTTCTTTCCGGGATTGATCAGGATGGTAATCCTGTGTATGATCATGACGATAATTTCAGCGCAGCCATCACCTCGGGGATTGATAAAATATGGAGAGGAAGCAGTTTTGACCTCAGTGGTTGTGATATAGAAATTGGTCACTGGGAGGCAGGAGGCGTAGCCCTGGCAGGTCACAGAGAACTGGTGGGGCGCGTCACACATGCTGAATCAGCCGATGTGACGAGCCATGCCACCCATACAGCCGGCACTATGATAGGTACCGGTGTCAGTAACGGAGCAAGGGGTATGGCGCCCTGTGCCACTATCGTTTCGAGAAGAAGTAATAACGATATTGCCGAGATGTCTCTTTTTGCTGCAGAAGGAGGTATCCTGTCTAACCACTCCTACAGCCGGGGAAATCCTGACGGTAATATCACGGAGTATGGTCAGTATAATCAGGATGCCAGCGAACTGGATGAGCTGCTCTTTAATGCGCCTTACCTTACCATGAATAAGTCGGCCAGTAATACGCGTGATGACGGTGTCAACCAGGATGATCAGGGATATGATATCCTCTTTACTCTCGCCACGGCAAAAAACGCCATTGTAGTAGGGGGTGTGGATGATGTGCCGAATTATACCACTCCGGAAGCGGTGAGGTTTTATGCATCCAGCTCCTGGGGACCCACGGATGACTGGCGTATCAAACCCGATTTGAGCGCCAATGCCGTTGAAGTTTTCTCGGCCGATAATGACGCCAATGATGCTTACGATACAAAGTCAGGCACCTCCATGTCCACTCCGGTAGTGACAGGTGCAGTGGCCCTGCTGCAGGAATACTATCATAACCAGAACGGTGTTTATATGAAATCAGCCACCGTTAAGGCCTTGCTGCTGATTACAACCAGGGAGCTGGGTGAACATGATGGTCCTGACTTCCAGAATGGCTGGGGGCTCCTGAATGCTGAAAAAGCAGCCAACGTAATTAAAGAGAACACCGATGGTGCTGCCATTCGGGAGCTGACTCTGCTGCAGGCCGGTACCTATACCAGTACGATTCAGGTGAATGAAGCCTCCTCTTTCTCGTTGACTATTGCCTGGACTGACCCGGCCGGTATCCCGATCGTGGGTACAGACAATCAGTTTCCCGTACTGATCAATGACCTGGATGTAAGAATCTCTGGTAACGGAGAAACGTACGAACCCTGGGTGCTGACCCCGAACTCAACTTCAGATAATTTTACAGCGGCTGCTTCAAAAGGAGATAACTTCAGGGATAACGTAGAGCGCATAGACATCGACCAGCTGCCGACAGGTACTTATACCGTTACGGTCAGCCATAAGGGAACTTTGGTAAACAGCATGCAGGATTTTTCTATGGTGATGAGTACCGGTGAGCCCCGGGTCGTGACTTCCCTTGGTAAGGCGCCCGATATAGCTGCCGTGTTGCTTTATCCTAACCCCTCTGATCAGACGGTCAGGCTTTCCCTGCCAGATCAGATAAATGCAGGAGGCTATCAGGTAACCATCGTGGATTTGCAGGGCAGAAGAGTGTATCAAAGAAGTTTCAATGAAAAAGAAATGGTCATCAATACCGCAAAGATGAAATCAGGCGTGTACATGACCTTGATTCAGGCAGGAGGTCTAACATTTAAGAGACGCCTGATTATTGAGAGATAGACCAGCTTTAGGGTTATAAGAAAAGATTTATGAGTATAAGATTTTTAAAAAGGCTGAGCCTCTTTTTCCTTGTTCCGTGTGCATTGCTTTCGTGTGGTGACCAGAAGGATGAGGCGGACATGGTGATCATGGCCTATTACGTGCCGGGGCAGGCTGATGCGTCAGATTTACCTTTAGAAAAGCTCACTCATATTATCTTCTCTTTTACAGAAGTGGTGGATGATAAAATGGAATTCAGAAGCCCGGGGGCTGAGCAGCGGTTAAGGTCTCTGGTTGCCGAGAAGCGTAATCACCCGGATCTTGAGGTGATGGTTGCCTGTGGAGGCTGGGGAGGTTCCGGAGGCTTTTCAGAAATGGCGGCTGATCCCGCAAAGAGAAAGGCTTTCGTTGCCGATGCGATGAGCTTTATCAGGAATTACGATTTGGACGGGCTGGATATGGACTGGGAGTATCCCGGTTTACCTGGAAACAACAATCCGCATTCTCCGGAAGATAAAGAGAATTTTACCGCATTGATGAAAGAGCTCAGGGAGGCTATGGATGCTACAGGAAAATCACTGACCCTCTCATTTGCTTCTGCCGGCTGGGAGCGCTACTACGATTTTGTAGAGTTGAACGAGGTGATGAAGTATGCTGACTTTATGAATATCATGACCTACGATCAGTTAGGAGGAGGCTCGCCCAGAACAGGGCATCACACTAACCTGATGAGGGCTGAGGGGGCATTAAGGTCTGCAGAAGCCATTATAGACTTCTGTATTGCGCAAGGCGTTTCACCTGAGCAAATCGTGATTGGAGCCGCCTTTTACGGCCGAAGCTGGAAGGGAGTATCACCAATGAATAATGGCCTCTATCAGCCTACCAAAGGGGCCTGGAAAAGCGCTATTGTCTATCGTGATATTGCTGAGAACTATGTGGACAAAGCAGGCTTTAAACGCTACTGGGATGAGGCTGCGAAGGCGCCTTATCTTTATAATGCCACAGACAGTCTCTTTATTACCTATGATGATCCGCAGTCACTGGAATTGAAAACGGCCTATGTGCGTGAACACCAGCTTGGGGGAATTATGTTCTGGCAGCTCAGCCAGGATACAGAGACGGGTGAGTTGCTGAATGCCATAAAAAAAGCTGCCGAAAATTAATCCGGCAGCCTTATTTCTCTATTGAGTACGGAGGTTATTTCACCTCTTCGTAATCGATATAATCTCCTCCTTTGTAATCATCAGAGGTCTTATCTTTTCTCGATTGTTTTGGCGGCTGGTTTACATGCATACCACCAGTGCGACTATGCTGTTCTGCTTGTTGTCGTTGCTGATGAAAGCTTCGCTGTTGCGCTGCCCGGAAAATGTCGCCCAAAAAGAAGCGCAACACCGACCGGATGATCCAGACGAATACAACGAAGAATAATAAACCTTTTACTAGCACACCCATCTTACCTGCTCAAATATAAATTCCTTTTTGCGTAGATCTCAAAGAAATAGTCATCCATAAGATCATCAATAAAGTAAATGGCCTCCCCGGTAGATTTCATTTCAGGACCTAATTCCTTATTTACATTCGGGAATTTGTTGAAAGAGAATACCGGTTCTTTAATCGCGTATCCTTTTTTCACAGGATTGAAGTCGAAATCTTTGAGCTTCTTTTCGCCCAGCATCACCTTAGTAGCATAATTCACATAAGGCTCCTGGTAGGCTTTACCTATGAAAGGTACGGTGCGCGATGCCCTTGGGTTGGCTTCAATGATATAAACTTTATCATCTTTAATGGCAAACTGTATATTGATCAGTCCAACCGTGTTGAGGGCCAGAGCAATCTTCTTCGTGTGTGCCTCGATCTGCTGCATGACAAAGTCTCCCAGGTTATAGGGAGGTAGTACCGCATAAGAGTCACCAGAATGAATACCGGCAGGCTCTACATGTTCCATGATACCAATGATGTATACATCTTCGCCATCGCAAATGGCATCGGCCTCGGCCTCAATGGCTCCCTCCAGGAAGTGATCGAGTAAGACACGGTTACCCGGAATGTCTCTTACCAGGTTTACAACGTGCTCTTCCAACTCACGCTCGTTGATCACAATTTTCATACCCTGGCCACCGAGCACATAAGAAGGTCTTACCAGTAATGGGAAGCCCAGCTCTTTCGAAAGCTCCAGCGCTTCATCGGCATCTTCAATAACTCCGAACTTGGGGTAAGGGATATCATTCTCTGCCAGCAGTTCTGAAAAACGGCCTCTGTCCTCAGCCAGGTCAAGCGACTCATAGCTGGTACCGATAATGTTGATGCCGTAGCGATCCAGTTTCTCTGCCAGCTTCAGGGCGGTCTGTCCACCAAGCTGCACAATCACACCTACCGGCTTTTCATGCAGGATAATGTCGTAAATATGTTCCCAGAAAACAGGTTCGAAGTACAGCTTATCTGCTACATCAAAGTCTGTAGAAACTGTTTCAGGGTTACAGTTGATCATGATCGTCTCATAGCCGCACTCTTTTGCAGCCAGCAGCCCGTGTACGCAGGAGTAGTCAAACTCGATTCCCTGACCAATACGGTTCGGGCCTGAGCCCAATACAATGATCTTTTTATTGTCAGAACTGTGCGATTCGTTTTCCTGATCAAACGAAGAGTAATAGTAGGGGGTCTGAGCCTCAAATTCCGCTGCACAGGTATCTACAAGTTTATATACTCTTTTGATGCCCAGGTCGTGACGTTTGTTGAAAACCTCACTTTCCAGGCAACGTACCAGATGAGCTATCTGTCGGTCGGCATAGCCTTTTTCCTTGGCAATTCGCAGCAGGTCTGCAGGCAGAGATTCTACCGTATATTTCTCAATCTGATGCTCCAGTAAAACAAGCTCCTCTATTTGCTGCAGGAACCATTTATCAATCTTAGTCTTATTCTGAATGGTTTTACGGGAGATGCCCAGCTTAAAGGCATCGTAGATATGGAAGAGACGGTTCCAGCTTGGGTTTTCCAGACTATCCAGAATTTTCGCCTGATCCCTCAACTCTTTGCCATCAGCACCAAGTCCGTTTCGTTTGATCTCCAGCGATTGACATGCCTTTTGGAGCGCTTCCTGGAAGTTACGTCCAATACCCATGGCCTCACCCACAGATTTCATTTGAAGACCGAGTCTGCGATCAGACCCTTTGAACTTGTCGAAGTTCCAGCGTGGTATTTTTACAATCACATAATCCAGTGCCGGCTCAAAGAAGGCTGACGTGTTTTTAGTGATCTGATTTTGCAACTCATCCAGGTTATAACCGATGGCCAGCTTGGCAGCAATCTTGGCAATAGGATACCCCGTTGCTTTAGAGGCAAGTGCTGAGGAGCGCGATACACGCGGGTTGATCTCAATGCCTACGATGGTGTCATCTACCGGGTTTACAGCGAACTGTACGTTACATCCGCCCGCAAACTGTCCGATACCGTTGATCATGCGAATAGACAGATCGCGCATTTCCTGATACACGGTGTCCGGCAGCGTCATGGCCGGAGCTACGGTAATGGAGTCACCTGTGTGAACCCCCATCGGGTCAAAGTTCTCAATGGAACAGATGATGATGACATTACCAATATTGTCCCTGATCAGCTCAACCTCATACTCTTTCCAGCCCAGGATACTCTGCTCCAGCAGTACCTCGTGAATGGGAGAAGCATTAAGTCCGCGATCCAGTAAGGTGTCGAACTCTTCAGCCGAGTTAACAAAACCACCTCCATAACCGCCAAGGGTAAACGAAGGTCTGATCACCAATGGGAAGCCTATTTCCTGGGCTATTTCTTTTCCTTTTAAAAACGAAGTGGCTGTTTCACCTTTACAGACGTTTACTCCGATTTCAAGCATCTTTTGTCGGAATTTCTCCCGGTCTTCCGTGGTTTCAATCGCATCGGTATTCACTCCGATCATTCGTACATTGAAACGGTCCCAGATACCCGCCTTATCACAGTCAATGGCGAGGTTGAGGGCTGTCTGTCCTCCCATAGTAGGCAGTACCGCATCAATGTCATGCTTCTGGAGTATCTCTATGATAGACTTTTTGGTCAGTGGCTTCAGATAGATATTATCTGCAGTCACCGGGTCGGTCATAATGGTAGCGGGGTTGGAGTTGATGAGGGTAACCTCAATTCCTTCTTCCTTAAGGGATCTGGCAGCTTGAGATCCTGAATAATCAAACTCACAGGCTTGCCCGATAATGATTGGTCCACTTCCGATTATCAGAATGGATTTGATACTGTTGTCTCTTGGCATGGAGATAAGAAAAGGCTTAGTTGACTTAGGTATAAATTGGCACAAAGTTAGACTGAAATGCTAATAATCAAAATCCACTGACATGAAATGACGGTCACTTTTTACAGCAGCAAAAAAACGCTAAATTCATTATCCAATTTTGAACACAACTATTGACTACTATGAAATGTTTCAACCCATTGACCAGGGTGGCTCTGTTGGTAACAGTGCTTTGTTTTTTAGGGAGCTGTGCAGCGAGTAATTCGTCCGGAGTGCCCGGTGCAGATGGTTCCACAACGGCTTCATCCAAGAAAGGTAAAAAAGCAAAGAAGGAGGAATATAGTCCTGCCGGTGAATGGGCCTATGATGTGGAAACTCCTGATGGAGGGAGTTCCGGTACCATGACTGTAACCGGAGGGCCGGGTACCTATGAGGTGATACTTAAAACTGATCAGTTTGGAGAAATAAGAGTTTATGATCTGGATATGACAGGTGAGAGCATGATGGGAAAAATTGATGTGGCCGGAGTTACCGCTGAAATGGAAGGAGATTTTGACGGAGACAGCTTTTCAGGAGCCCTAGTTCTGGGAGATGAAGTGTATCCGATAGAGGCGGTGCGTACCAGCAAAGAATAATCCTGTACCTCATTTACGATAATAATCTAAAGCCACCTTCGGGTGGTTTTTTGTTTGTCTCATTTTGGGATTTTTTCCAAAATAGAAACTTGTTCTCACTGCTGAATGGCTGTTTAGAGCTATTAAAGCGGTTTTTACAGTTTTGGTTCTGCTTTTGAAATACAATTGGCAAATCGAACACTGATGAAAAACAAGGGGAAAAGTACCTGTCTGATATATCTGACGCTGACACTTGCTATGGTTTTATCGAACTGTGCCGGAGGGGATATCTCGCAAAACGGAATCTTTGAAAAGGACCACAAGGACCTGAAGCAGTCACTGGTAGGAAGCTGGCAACTTGTCGATCAGGGAAGTAAGGTTCCGGGCCCGGAGATGTATGAGTTTTACAAGGAAAACAAGAAGGTGAAGTTGAGGGTGCGTGGTGTAGAGCGGGAGATGGAGCGTTTCTTTTCGGCCG
Source organism: Roseivirga sp. UBA6061 (assembly GCA_002427745.1). Lineage (GTDB taxonomy): Bacteria > Bacteroidota > Bacteroidia > Cytophagales > Cyclobacteriaceae > Roseivirga. Next base: position 48,855 of record DIYF01000165.1, read on the forward strand.
ATGGCGTTACCTTCAGTTTTGAATATAAAATAGAGGATAATAAAAAGATTTATGTTCTGGGACAATTCCGGTCTTATGAACGCAGGGAGTTATTAGCTACCCAGGAGATGCCTGATGGAATGCATCTGTCGCTGTCTATGATTAAAAAGCAGACGGGTGTAAAGGCCCAGTGAGATAGAGCTTTAATTGAATTATTGGTTGAGAATTTGGTTTGTGATTGAAGTTTATGTTGGGAAAAAGGCGAGGTGGTTCCTCGCCTTTTTAGTTTCATAAACTCAGTGAGTCTTAAATGTTAAGAGCGCGATTATCAGTCGCTGCCAGGCACGCTTCTTTAAAGGCCTCCGTATAAGTCGGGTGTGCATGAGACATTCTTGAGATATCTTCTGCTGAGGCCCTGAACTCCATGGCTACTACGGCTTCGGCAATCATGTCGGCAGTACGGGCGCCAATCATATGTACCCCCAGAATTTCATCAGTTTCTTTATCTGCCAGTACTTTCACCAGTCCGTCAATGTCCATCGATGCTCTGGCTCTGCCCAGTGCTCTGTATGGGAAGGAGCCTGATTTATAAGCGCGGCCACTCTCTTTCAGTTGCTCTTCCGTATATCCTACAGCAGCTACTTCCGGCCAGGTATATACTACACCAGGAATCAGCAGATAATTGATGTGGGGCTTTTGACCTGCAATAGTCTCTGCCACAAAAACACCTTCCTCTTCTGCTTTATGCGCGAGCATGGCACCTTTGATTACATCACCTATGGCGTATATTCCCGGAACACTGGTTTGCAGGTGCTCATCTACTTCGATCTGGCCTCTGTCATTGGTTTTAAGACCGGCATTTTCCAGTCCCAGCTTATCGGTATAAGGTCTTCTGCCAATTGACACCAGGCAGTAATCTCCTTCCAGAGTTACCGTTTCACCTTTCTTGTTCTCTGCACTCACGGTTACCGTCTTGGCTGTGCTTTTTACTTCAGTCACCTTATGGCCCAGGAACATTTTAAAGCCCAGTTTTTTCAGTGACTTCTTCAGCTCTTTGCCCATGGTACCATCCATACTGGGTATCAGGTTGTCCATGTATTCAACCACGGAAACCTCAGCCCCCAGGCGCTTATAAACAGAGCCCAGCTCCATGCCAATCACACCACCGCCAATCACGATCATGTGTTTAGGTACTTCCTTCAGGTTCAAGGCTTCGGTAGAGGTGATTACCCTCTTTTTGTCGAGCTTGATGAAGGGGAGCGTAGAAGGCTTCGAGCCTGTAGCGATAATGGTCTTGTCAGTGTCTATCTGTGTCTCTTCTCCCTTCGCATCCGTGATTTTAATCTGATGCTTATTCACAAAAGAGCCCATACCGTGATAAACATCGATCTTGTTTTTCTTCATCAGAAAGTCTACTCCGCCTGTCACCTGCTCTACCACTTTAGACTTGCGGTTGATCATTTGTTCGAGATTCACCTTCAGATCATTTAGCTCAATGCCATGCTCATTAAAAGTATGGGCTGCATTGTGATAGTGCTCTGAAGAGTCCAGCAGTGCTTTTGAAGGGATACAGCCTACGTTAAGGCAGGTGCCTCCGAGGGTGTCATATTTTTCAATGATGGCTACCTTCATGCCCAGCTGTGAGCAACGGATGGCTGCTATATAGCCTCCGGGGCCTGAACCAATCACTGTTACATCATATTTCATGTGTTGTTCTATTTAGATGTTGTTTTGAAAATCAGACTCCCAGTAGCAAACGTGTAGGATCTTCCAGTAATTCTTTCACTCTCACCAGGAAGCTTACAGACTCACGACCATCTACAATTCTATGGTCATAAGACAAGGCTACATACATGATCGGAAGAATTTTTACTTCTCCGTTCACTGCCATAGGGCGCTCTACTATGTTGTGCATACCCAGTATGGCTGATTGTGGGGCGTTAATGATCGGTGTTGAAAGCATCGATCCGAAAATACCACCATTGGTGATGGTGAAGGTGCCTCCGGTCATTTCTTCAATGGTCAGCTTACCGTCTCTGGCTTTCAGTGCGAGTCTTCTCACTTCCTTCTCTATCTGATCAAACGACATGGATTCTGCGTTTCTGATCACCGGAACCATCAGGCCTTTTGGAGCTGATACGGCAATCGAAACATCCACAAAATCGTTATACACGATTTCGTTGCCTTCGATCTGAGCGTTGACAGCCGGCCAGTCCTGAGCGGCCATGGTTACTGCCTTGGTGAAGAATGACATAAAGCCGAGCCCTATTTCATACTTTTCCTTGAACTGCTCCTTGTATTTCTTGCGCAGATCCATGATGGGTTTCATGTTCACCTCATTGAAAGTGGTGAGCATGGCCGTCTCATTTTTAACAGATACCAGGCGTCTGGCAACTGTCTTTCTCAGCGCAGACATCTTTTCTCTTCGCTGATCTCTGCTGCCGGGAACTGAAGGCGCAGGAGCCTCTGCCGGAGCCGGGGCTTGTGCTTTGGCTGGAGCAGGTGCAGCTTTTTGGGCTTTCATAGCGTCCTCCTTGGTGATTCTGCCATCAACGCCCGTGCCTGTAACGGAGCCGGCATCCACGCCTTTTTCAGCCATGATCTTAGCGGCAGCAGGTGAGGCATGTCCTGTAGCGTAGGTGCTGTCTCCGGAAGGAGCAGCAGTGGCTGCAGTGGTAGTGGTTGCCGGAGCGGCTTCAGCAGCCGGGGCGCCACCTTCCATTACTTCTATCTTGCAAATCAGGGCACCAATTTCTATCGTATCACCTTCCTGTGCCACGGTAGTAAGAATACCACTGGCTTCGGCAGGTAATTCAAAGGTGGCCTTGTCAGAGTCTACTTCAGCAATAATCTCATCAAGCTCTACGTAGTCACCGTCAGACTTGAGCCATGTAGAGATGGTTACTTCGGTGATTGACTCACCCACAGCGGGTACAATCATCTCTTTCGTTTCGTCTGTTGCCTTAGGTCCGGCATCAGCTGTGTCAGAAGAGGCTGCTGCCGGGGCAGGTGTAGCTTCTTCACTGGCCTGAGGTGCGGCATCTCCGTCTATCTCACAGATCACTGCTCCGATTTCAAGAGTGTCTCCCTCCTGAGCTACAATTTTCAAAGTGCCCGCAGCTTCTGCCGGTACCTCAAAAGTAGCCTTGTCCGATTCCAGTTCACAGACAATTTCATCCAGTTCGACAGTATCTCCATCTTTTTTGAACCATTGTGCAATGGTCACTTCGGTGATGGACTCACCTACGGTTGGGACTTTCATTTCCAAACTCATAATTTCTTATCGTTTTAAGCGAAGGCTTTTTCTATTAGTTCTTTTTGTTCGATCGCGTGCTGCTTGGCATAACCTGTGGCAGGGGATGCGCTTGCTTTTCTCGAGATCAGTGTCAGGTCTCTTTCAGGGTAAGCTCTCTGAATAAAGCCCCAGTAACCCATATTTTCTGGTTCTTCCTGTAGCCAGTAGAATTCAGCGTTCTTGTACTTGTTCAGTAGTTTATCAACCTGCGTCTTAGGGAAAGGGTGCAGTTGTTCCACTCTGATCAGAGCGACATCTTTGCGCTTATCTTTCTCCTGCTTCTCCTGCAAGTCAAAGTATACCTTGCCCGAACAAAGGATTACGCGTTTTACCGAACGTGTGGAGGCATAAGTGTCAGGGAGTACTTCCTGGAAGTTACCCTTAGTGAATTCCTCCACCGGAGAGATGGCTTTCGGGTGGCGTAGCAAAGATTTGGGAGACATCACGATCAGCGGTTTTCTGAACTCCCAGGTCAGCTGCCTTCTCAATGCGTGGAAGAAGTTGGCAGGGCTGGTAATGTTGGCTACCACCATATTGTAGTCTGCAGAAAGCTGTAGGTATCTTTCAGGTCTTGCGTTTGAGTGCTCCGGCCCCTGGCCTTCATAGCCGTGAGGGAGCAGTAGTACAAGCCCGTTCATACGTTGCCACTTGGTTTCGGAACAAGAGACAAACTGATCTACCATTACCTGAGCGCCATTGGCAAAATCACCGAACTGTGCTTCCCAGATGGTCAGTGCATTCGGGTTGGCCATAGCGTAACCAAACTCAAAGCCCATTACGGCAAATTCAGAAAGCAGTGAGTTGTGAATCTCAAACTTATTCTCAGCGCCTTCCAGGTAGTTGAGGTTATTGTAGGCCTCATTGGTATTGGCATCGTGCAGCACTGCATGACGGTGAGAGAATGTGCCTCTCTGTACATCCTGACCGGTCAATCGTACCTTTTTCCCTTCCAGCAACAAAGAGCCATAGGCCAGCAGTTCTCCGGCTGCCCAATTGAGCTGCTTGTCTTTGAAGAACATATCGTTCCGCTGCTTCAGCTGCTTTTCTATCTGCTTAATGGGCTTGAAGCCCTGAGGAACCGTAGTAATAGCCTTGGCTACGGTATCCATTATTTCCTGACTGATACCCGTTTCAGGTGATTTCTCAAAATCAGCCGGAGTCGCCCTTCTTAGGGTACGCCAGTCTTCTTCAAGAGCCTGATACACGTAAGGCAGTGGTTTTTGCTTCACAAGGTTTAGTCTGTCCTGAAGCAAAGATCTGAATTGCTTATCCATCCCTTTTGCCAGTTGGGCATCTACATCACCTCTCTGGATCAGGGTTTTATTGTAAACCTCTCTGGGGTTGGGGTGTTTGGATATCTTGTTGTATAAGGAGGGCTGAGTAAACTTCGGCTCATCACTTTCGTTGTGGCCGTGCCTTCTGTAGCACACCATGTCCACGAAGATATCGCGATTGAATTTCTGTCTGTATTCAGTGGCAAATTCCACGCAGAAAACAACGGCTTCCGGGTCATCGCCATTTACATGGAGTACAGGAGCGTCTACCAGTTTGGCTACGTCTGTACTGTATATACTGGAACGGGCATCGTCAAAGTCCGTGGTAAAGCCCACCTGGTTATTGATCACAAAGTGGATCGTGCCGCCTGTGTTATAGCCCTCCAGTTTGCCCATCTGTACTACCTCATACACTACGCCCTGGGCGGCAATGGCTGCATCACCATGAATCAGGATGGGGATGATTTTCTTCTGGTCTTTATTGTACTCACCATCAAGTTTAGCGCGTACAAAGCCTTCCACTACCGGGTTGACTGCTTCCAGGTGAGAGGGGTTAGGGGCAAGCTTTAAATCTACCTTTTTACCACTTGTAGTTTCTACCTGGCTTGAGAAGCCCAGATGATATTTTACATCACCATCTCCCATTGTAAGGTCAGGGGTGGCCCCACCTTCAAATTCGTTGAAGATTTGCTCATAGGTTTTGCCCATGATGTTGGCGAGTACGTTCAGTCTGCCCCGGTGCGCCATACCGATCATGACTTCTTCCGCACCCAGCTCTGCACCCTTATTGATAATGGCGTCAAGCGCGGGGATGGTGGTTTCGCCACCTTCTAGAGAGAATCTCTTTTGGCCCAGATACTTGGTGTGAAGGAAATTCTCAAATACTACCGCCTCATTCAGCTTGGTAAGAATTCTTTCCTTCTTGTCTCGTGATGGAGCAAAAGCCAGTGCTTCTTTTTCAATTTTATCTCTGATCCACTGAAGTTTTTCAGGGTCACGGATGGACATATATTCTATGCCTACTGTGCCTTCATATATGTGTTTCAGGCTGTCAATGATCTTTTGGAGACTGGCTTTACCAATACCGATCTCTTCGCCTGCCTGGAATTCAGTATTCAGATCAGCATCAGAGAGGTTGAAGTAGTGCAGATCCAGGATGGGTTTTCTGTCTTTTCTTTCCCTTACCGGGTTGGTTTTTGATCTCAGGTGAGCCCGGGTTCTGTAGGCATGGATCAGCCTGCGAACCTGAATTTCTTTTTCATCAACGTGTCCGCCAGCAACAGGAGCCGTTACAGGTCCGTTATCTGACGGAAGCATAGGAAAAGTTTGCTGTGCAAACTCAAACCCTTCGAAAAATTTCTTCCAGCCTTCATCAACTGAGGCGGGGTCTTGTTTGAATTGCTGATACAATGCGTCCAGGGCATTGGGGTCAGCGTTGCTTAAATAGGAGTAATCAGCCATTGTTCAGTCAGTTACGACAATACAACAGCAAATGTAGAGGAATGTTTTTAGTTTAAATAACCGCTTAAGCGGTTATAGGATTTTGTTGTATTGCGCTAAAGAAATGACGGGTCCGCTTACGGGTCCTGTATATTAAGATAAGGTATTGGCTGATGTTGTTAATTCAGGGAGAAGATCTGTGGTAAATTTTGAATATTGCAGGCTTCCGGGCAGTTAAAAGTCTGAGTGTCTTTTGTGCTTGAAATATTTCAATTACCTTTGCAGTCCTTTTTCGGGACGGGTTCCTGATGAAGTGGGGACGAGTTCCTCGAATAAACTTTAAAAGTTAAATGGCAGTAAAAATCAGATTGGCCAGAAGAGGCCGTAAGAAAAGAGCGATGTACGATGTAGTTGTCGCTGACGCTAGAGCACCACGTGATGGTCGCTTTATTGAAAAAATTGGTACCTACAATCCTAACACAGATCCGGCATCCATTAACATTAATAATGAGAAGGCCTTTGATTGGGTTATGAAAGGTGCTCAGCCTACCGATACTGTAAAAGCGATGCTTTCTTACAGAGGTGTAATGTACAGAAAACACCTACAGATTGGTGTGATCAAAGGTGCATTGACTCAGGAGCAGGCAGATGCCAAGCTGGCTGAGTGGGTAGAAGCAAAAGAAGCAAAAATCTCTGGTAAAGTAGAGAGCTTGTCTAAAGCGCAGGCTGATGCTAAGAAAGCGAAACTCGAAGCTGAAACTAAGGTGAAGGAAGCACGTGCTGAAGCTTTGGCTGCTAAGCAAGCTGAAGAAGAGGCGGCAAATGCACCTACAGAGGAAGAAGCTGAAGCTGAAGAAGCAGGCCAAGATGCTCCTGCTGAAGAATCAGAAGAGAAAACAGAAGAATAATCTCCTGCCATGACGGTTGATGACTGCTACCAGCTTGGGTACGTAATCAAGCCGCATGGATTGAAAGGTGAGGTTCAGGTCTTTTTGGATGTGGACTCTCCCGGAGAGTATGAAACATTGGAATCAGTTTTTGTTCAGAAAGGACAACAACTGGTTCCTTTTTTTATTGAATCAATTGCTATAGGGGCCGGAAAGGCCATTGTAGCATTTGAAGAGGTAGAATCCATTGAAGCAGCTGCAGAACTCAAAGGCTGCTCACTCTTTTTACCGCTTGATAACCTTCCTGATCTGGGGGGTAACGATTTCTATTACCATGAGCTGGTGGGCTTTAATCTGAAAAGTACTGCCGGTGAGGATATCGGAGAAGTTAAGGATGTGCTGGAGGCAGGCGGGCAAGATCTACTTGCGGTGATGCACTCCAGTAACAAGGAGATATTGGTTCCTCTGACTGATGAGTTAATCAGTTCACTGAATAAAGAGGAGAAAAAGTTGGTGATGGAGATACCTGAGGGACTTCTTGATGTCTATTTAAATGAAGAATCATGAGAATAGATATCATTAGCTGTGTGCCCCGGTTGCTGGAGAGTCCGTTTTCACATTCCATTTTGCAGAGAGCCCAGGATAAAGGCCTGGTAGAAGTGGTGGTGCACGATCTGAGAGATTTTTCTACGAGTAAATCCCGTCAGGTCGATGATTACGCCTTTGGTGGTGGTGCCGGCATGGTCATGACCATTGAGCCGATTGATGCCTGTATTTCTCATCTGAAAGCAGAGCGTGACTATGATGAGATCATATATATGACCCCGGATGGAGAGCGACTGAGTCAGTCAGTTTCTAACGAACTTTCTCTGAAAGGGAATCTGATAATTCTCTGCGGACATTATAAAGGAGTGGATGAGCGCGTGCGGGAAGCATTTGTTACGCGCGAGATCAGTGTCGGAGATTATGTGCTTTCCGGTGGTGAACTGGCGGCTGCTGTTTTGGCAGACTCTATTATAAGGTTAGTGCCCGGAGTACTGTCAGATGAAACCTCGGCTTTGACCGATTCTTTCCAGGACGATTTACTGGCTCCCCCTGTTTATACAAGGCCAGCAGAATATAAGGGGATGAAGGTACCGGATGTGCTTTTGTCAGGTCATCAAAAGAAAATCGAAGACTGGCGATATGAGCAGGCTGTGGAAAGAACCAAAGCCCGCAGGCCCGACCTTTGGAAAGAGTGAAAAATATTTCACCTCAGACCTTTATTAAAAAAGATAATTCCTATATTTGCAGTCCGTTTTGGAGAACGGGTATTTAATTTAGAATCATGAGCGATTTAATCAAATTGATAGAAGCGGAAGATAATGCCAAAAGAGCTGCTCTTCCTGAGTTCGGCCCAGGCGATACCGTGAACGTTCACGTGAAGATAAAAGAGGGTACTAAAGAAAGAATCCAGCAATATCAGGGTACTGTTCTTCAGAGAAAGAATTCTGGTACTAATGGCGAGACTTTCACTGTGAGAAAGATTTCCGGTGGCGTAGGTGTTGAAAGAATCTTCCCTCTGTTGTCTCCTAGTATTGATAAGATTGAGGTCTTGAGAAAAGGTAAGGTGAGAAGAGCTAAGCTCTACTACCTGAGAGGAAGACAAGGTAAGGCTGCAAGAATCAAAGAGAAATTGACGAAGTAAGTCTATACTCCGAAAGCATTAATAAGAACCTCCCATCGGGAGGTTTTTTTATGCCCCAAACCCAAAGGTCAGCCGGATGCAGTCGTATTAAGCCTGTGTCTGCTATGTTTGCGGTGCTGAAAATAGCTGACAGGGAAGGTTGATGTATAAAGTGAGCCAATATGTCACACTTTTTTGAAAGGCTCGTTTATTGCTACGAAGAGAGAAATTCAAGCAATGCCGCAACTACATTTTCATAAATATCAGGGTACCGGAAATGACTTTGTAATGGTGGACAACCGTGACAAAGTTTTTGATAGAAATGATCTGAAAATAGTGGAGTACCTCTGTGATCGTAAGTTTGGTATAGGAGCGGATGGTGTGATACTTATTGAAAATGACAAGGAATCAGATTTTGAAATGGTCTATTTCAATCCGGATGGCAGCCAAAGCCTCTGCGGTAATGGAAGTCGCTGTGCGGTAATGTATGCACATAGCCTTGGTATTATCGGAACCAAGACCACTTTTCGCGCAATCGATGGTGTCCATATGGCAGAAATCAAAGATGATCAGGTTCATCTGTTAATGCATGATGTCCATGATTTTCAGGAGCTGGAAGGTGATTATGTGATAGACACAGGCTCTCCACATTATATTCAGTATGTCACCGATGTTCAGGAACTGGATCCGGTAGAGAAAGGCAGGGAAATCAGATATTCTGATACCTACAAAGCAGAAGGGATCAACGTGAATTTTGTGCAAAAGATCGATGACAGTCAGGTAGCCATCCGAACTTATGAAAGAGGAGTGGAAAACGAGACGCTCTCTTGTGGTACGGGATGTACAGCGGCAGCTTTGTCTGTCGGTCTGGCAGGCGGGCAAAGTCCGGTAACCTTGCAGGCCATGGGAGGGCAGCTGCAGGTGTCATTTGAACAGCAGGGCAAAAGCTTTAAAAATATTTACCTGATCGGACCGGCTCAGAAGGTATTTGAAGGTACTGTAACTGTCTAGATGTCAGTCAGGGGCAGGTTTTTTATTATTTGAAACATTATTGAGCCCGCGGGTTCTTTATTATAGGTCAAGAAATTAACTTTAGACGATATTAAGTAAAACATATGTCGAATTTATTTACTAAAGGTTTATCAAAGCTATTCGGTAGCAAGTCTGATCGCGACATCAAGGAGGTAATGCCCTATGTGAAGCAGATCAATGAGATTTATGAGGGGTTAAGCGGGATTAGTGATGACGCACTGCGTGGAAAAACTCAGGAGATTAAAGATCAGATTGCCGCAGAACTGAAGGTAGTAGATGATGAACTGGCAGCACTCCATCAAAGAATTGAAGATCAACCCGACATGGATCTCCATGAAAAGGAAGGGGTATTTGATCAGATAGATAAACTCGAAGAAAAGCGTAACGAAGAACTTGAGGTGGTACTTCTTAAGGTAATGCCTGGTGCCTTTGCCGTGGTCAAAGAAACCGCGCGCAGGTTTAAGGAAAACCAAAAGCTGGAAGTAGAGGCCACCATCATGGATAAGCAGATTGCTGCGAAAGGCAGTCATGTAGAAATAGACGGAGACCGTGCTACCTGGCACCATAAATGGCTGGCTGCCGGGGTGGAAGTTACCTGGGAAATGCTGCATTACGATGTGCAGCTGATAGGAGGTATCAACCTTCATATGGGTAAGATCTCTGAGATGGCTACCGGAGAGGGAAAAACACTGGTGGCTACACTGCCTGCTTATCTCAATGCACTGGCCGGACGTGGTGTACACGTGGTGACGGTAAACGATTACCTCGCCAAAAGGGACTCTGAGTGGATGGCACCTATTTTCCAGTTTCACGGCCTGACCATTGACTGCATTGATAAATATCAGCCAAACTCAGAGGAGCGCAGAAATGCATACCGTGGAGATATCATCTATGGAACAAACAACGAATTCGGCTTTGACTACCTGAGAGATAATATGTCTCGTGAAGAAGGTGAGCTCGTTCAGGGGAAACACCACTTTGCTATGGTAGATGAGGTGGATTCAGTGCTGATTGATGAGGCCAGAACCCCATTGATCATTTCCGGGCCGATTCCTAAAGGAGACGAGCACGAGTTTCATGATTTGAAACCCAGAATCTCAAAGCTGGTAGATGCACAGAGAAAACTTTGTTCGCAGTTTTTGAATGAGGCGAAAAAGCTGATTGCTGAAGGGAACGAAGAAGATGGCGGACTTGCACTTTTCAGAGCCTATCGCGGACTGCCCAAGTACAAGCCTTTGATCAAGTACCTGAGTGAAACCGGTATGAAAATTATCATGCAGAAGACAGAGAACTTCTACCTGCAGGATAACCAAAAGAATATGCCTAAGGCAGATGAGCCTCTTTACTTCACTATTGATGAGAAGTCCAATGCCGTCAACCTGACTGAAAAAGGTACAGATCTTATCACAGGAGAAGGGGATGATCCTGACTTCTTTATCATGACAGATATTGGTTCAGTGGTTGCTGAGCTGGAGAAGAATACCGAGCTGTCTGATGAGGAGAAGCTCAAGAGAAAGGATGAAGCGATCAAAGACTTTACGGTAAAAGGTCAGCGTATTCATACCGTCAATCAGCTTTTAAAAGCCTATACCATGTTCGAAAAGGATACCGAGTATATCCTGGATGATGGTAAGGTGAAGATTGTAGATGAGCAGACAGGTCGTGTGATGGATGGCAGGCGTTATTCAGACGGATTGCACCAGGCGATTGAGGCGAAAGAGAATGTGACCGTAGAGGATGCTACACAGACCTACGCTACCATTACACTACAGAATTACTTCCGTATGTACCACAAGCTTGCAGGTATGACGGGTACGGCCGAAACAGAGGCGGGAGAGTTCTGGGAAATTTACAAACTGGATACCGTGGTTATTCCTACCAATCGTCCTATTCAGAGAGACGACAGGCAGGATATGGTTTATAAAACCGTGCGTGAGAAATTCAACGCAGTGGTAGATGAGGTGATTGAGCTTACCTCACAGGGGCGTCCTGTATTGGTGGGTACTACTTCGGTAGAGATTTCTGAGGTATTGAGCAGAATGCTCAGCCTGAAAAAAATCAAGCATCAGGTACTGAATGCAAAACAGCATGCCCGTGAGGCAGATGTAGTGGCTGAAGCCGGTAAGCCCGGTACTGTAACTATTGCGACCAACATGGCCGGTAGAGGTACGGATATTAAACTGGCCCCTGAATCGAAAGCTGCGGGAGGTCTGGCCATTATTGGTACAGAGCGTCATGAATCACGAAGGGTAGACAGGCAGTTGAGAGGTCGTGCCGGCAGGCAGGGAGATCCGGGCTCGTCACAGTTCTTTGTGTCTCTGGAAGATAACCTGATGCGTCTTTTCGGTTCTGACAGAGTGGCTAAGCTGATGGACCGCATGGGACTGAAAGAAGGCGAGATGATCCAGCACTCTATGATTACCAAGTCAATCGAGAGAGCCCAGAAAAAGGTAGAGGAAAACAACTTCGGTACCAGAAAGAGGCTGTTGGAGTACGATGATGTAATGAACCAGCAGCGTACGGTGATTTATGAGCGAAGAAGAAATGCTCTCCTGGGCGAGAGGCTTCAGCTCGACATCATGAACATGATGTACGATACCTGCGAAGATATTGTGAATAACACCAAAGGGGCTGAAGATTTTGATGGCTTTAAGCTGAGCAGCATTGGTACATTGGGTATCGATACCCGCATAGATTCTGATCACTTTATGAAGGCCGATCTGAATGCTCTTACCAATGATCTGTATGAAGAAGCCTATGAGGCTTATCAGGCCAAAAACAGAGCGATCGCTGCCAAGCTCCTGCCATGGGTAAAAGATGTGAAGCGCGATAAAGGCGGTACCTATAAAAATGTATTGATTCCGTTTACCGATGGCAAGCGCCAGATTGGTGTGCCGGTGAACCTTGAAAAGACCGTAGAAACAGAAAATGCGGAATTGATCAAGGTAATGGAGAAGGCCATTACGCTCGGAGTGATCGACCTGACCTGGAAGGAGCATCTGAGAGATATGGATGATCTGAAGCAATCGGTGCAGAACGCTACCTATGAGCAGAAAGATCCATTGCTGATCTATAAATTTGAGGCCTTTGAGTTGTTCAAGACCTTCCTGTCTAAGGTAAACGAAGACACTACCTCCTTCCTGGTGAAGGCGAGCATCCCTATGGGAGACCCTGATGAGGTACAGGAAGCCAGAAGCAGAAGGGCTCAGAGCTATAATGAAAGTAAGGAGGAGACCAAGTCTGCACTTGCCTCTAAGCAAGACACGCGCAACCGTCCGCCAGTTGAAAAAGTGGCTCCTGTCAAATCTGATAAGATTCACGGCAGAAACGACAGGGTAAATGTGCAGTACACAGACGGAACTGTGAAAAAAGACGTTAAGTTCAAGCAGGTGGAGGACGATATCAGAAACAACAAATGTGTTTTGATTGATGAATAGATTTATTTACTCCCTGGGCCTTATCACACTCTGTATTTTACTGGGAGCCGCCAGCTGTAACAAGAAAGCTGTCCCGCAAAAGAGTACAGAACAAATCATTGATTTTACTGACGACCTGTCAAAGTACAGGCCATCTGTGGCTTCTTTGGAAGAAGGTAAGGCTGAAGGGGGAAATACAATTATTCAGAACGACTCAGTGAAGTCTGTTCATGATATATCCGGTAAACTCAATGTTTTACTGGACACAATCCGTCAGAGAAATTTTGATTCCGGAGAGCTGGATGGCTTTACCATTCTGGTCTATTCCGGTACCAATGAAACAGAGGCGGGAAGAATAAGAAACAGACTCTATGATATAGTGCCTGACCTGGAAGCCCGGGTCAGGTATTCACTCCCTACTTACTTTGTGAAGATAGGTAGGTTTTATCAGCAGGTAGAGGCACAGCCCCTTTACCTGGAAATCAGAAAGTACTACCCTGATGCCACGGTAGTTCCTGACAAATTCCCTATAGAGTAATGAGCACCCTCGATCGTATTAAGGATCTGGCTTCGGCTTATGCTGAAGACACAGTATCGATCAGGCGGCATATCCACGCCAATCCTGAGTTGTCTTACCAGGAGTATGAAACTGCGAAATATGTGGCAGGTCAGCTCCGGCAAATGGGGCTTGAACCGACAGAGGGAGTCGCAGAAACGGGACTGACGGCTATGATACATGGGAAAAACCCCGATAGCAGGGTGGTGGCCCTGAGAGCTGATATGGATGCTCTACCAATTCTTGAGGCCAACG
>DIYF01000078.1:0-56645 GCA_002427745.1 Roseivirga sp. UBA6061
AGAGGACCCAGGTTGACTTTATAAATACCCCTGCCATGCGTGCCAATCACCAGATCTCCGGTGGGTTCGTCAATGGCCAGGTCTGCTACACTAACGGCTGGCAGGTTTTTTCCCAACAGACTCCAGCTGGCCCCACGATCGGTGGAGACATAAACACCCCGGTAGAGCCCGGCATACAGTAAATTGGCATGTTTCGGGTCTTCTATGATCACATTGGCTACCTCATCGGGCAGATTGCCGGAGATTGATGCCCAGGTCTTTCCGTAATCTTCAGAAACGAAAATGTAATTACCTAAGTCATCGTAGTTCATTCCGGTTAATGTCAGGTAAACGCGTGATTCTTTGAAAGCTGAGGGTGCAATGCTGCGGATGTAATTATCCGGCAGGCCGGCAGAACGTTCTTCCCAGCTATTGCCATCATCTTCGCTGATCCAGAAAGCTCCTTTATCAGTACCCATGTACAGTAAGCCTGATTTTATAGGAGATTCCGCCAGGGCTCCTGCAGCGGTGGAACGTTTTGCAGGATTATCAGAAACCGACAGGTCCTTACTGATTACTTCCCAGTCATCACCCCGGTTTGTACTTTTAAATACGTAATTGCCGGCATGGTATAAGGTGTTATGATCATGTGTTGATATGAAGTAGGGGGTAATGAAATTAAATCGGGCCTCTCCTTCGTGATCTTCCGGTAGTCTGGGGCGAATGGAGACAGAATGGCCCGATTGCATATCTCTTCTTCTGGCAGCCCCGTTTTGCATACTGAAATAGACAGTGTTAGGATCTTCCGGGTCTACACAGGTGACGCAGCCATCACCACCGCTCCAGGCATCTACCCACAGATACCGCCAGTCTTTATGATATCGTGGATCGTATTCCTTGGCAGGCCCGTATACCGTAGCGTCATCCTGAACACCTCCGTAAATGGTATAGGGCTCGGTTTTGGAAAGTGTGATATCATAGAATTCTCCTGCAGGAATGTTATTGTGATGCGTCCAGTGCTTTCCTTTGTCATAGCTGGTATACAGGCCTCCATCGTTTGCCAGAGCCAGGTGGTCAGGGTTGGAAGGGTTGATCCAGAGTTCACAATGATCGAGGTGCAGTGGATCGGCCGCGCTGGGGAACATGTGATAGACATCACCTCCGATAAAGTCAACTGTCTCGCCTCCGTTGGTACTATGGGCGAGTCTTACGCCCAGCCCGAAGATTTCCTCGTCATTTTGAGGGTTGACATAGATGTCGGCAAAATACCAGCCGATAACGGAAAGGAACATCTGCTCTTCTTTATGGGTTTTCTTCCAGTTTTTACCACCATTCAGGCTGCGGAATATCTTAGCCGCACCTTTCCCGTCTTTTCTGTTTCTATGGTCCATAAGGGCATAGACTTTGTCCGGGTTGGAATAGGAGACTGCCAGACCGATTCTGCCTACATTTTCATCAACGGGCATACCCTTATGAGCTTTTTCCCAGGTTTTACCACCATCCGTACTCTTGTATACTCCACTGTTTTTACCACTTACCCGGGGGCTGTGTTGCCACATAGAGGCATACATAATATCGGGATTGGAAGGAGCGATGACCACATCATTAGCCCCGGTCTGCTCATTTATATAGAGCACCTGCTGCCAGGTTTTTCCGCCATCTTCTGTGCGATAAACCCCTCTGTGCTTGTTGTCGGACCAGAAATGGCCTAATACCGCTACTATTACGATATCAGGGTTGGTTGGGTGAACCGCTATTTCTCCGATATGCCAGGAATCACTAAGGCCGAGGTGATGCCAGGTGGCTCCTGCATCGTCAGAGCGATAAATGCCTGTGCCGGGCATGGTAAAGTTGCGTGGTTTCTTGAGGCTCTCCCCGGTGCCTACGTAGAGGATGTCAGGATTAGAAGGAGCCAAGGCTATATCCCCGATACCCAAAGCCGGTTGTTCCTCGAAGATGGGCTTCCAGCTAAGTCCATTATTGGTGGTCTTCCACAGGTTTCCTGACCCAAAGGCAAGGTACATGGTCCCCGGACGACTGGGGTCCACCTGAATCGCATCTGCTCTTGCAGAATTGATAGTCGGGCCAATGGGTATCCATTCAAGGCCATAGGCAGTAGAAGCTTTCATCTGCTCATACTCAGCAAAAGAGGCCAGGAGCGGGGAAGGGGGCTGATTTTCCTGTGATTTGACAGAAACGATGGAAATCAACCCTGTCAGGAAGAGGTATAGGTATCGGAAAGAGGTCATCGGTTGACGGGATAAGTCTATAATTTAGCTAAATCTGCCAAAATCCAGTTCACAGTTCGGATCGCCCGCCATCAATAGCTGAAAACTCCGGGAAATTATCGGGTAACAAACCCTGATTCCTTGAACTCTCAGGTGAACTTTTAAAATTTTACTATGAGAAAAATCTATTGTGCGCTTATATGCGTGTTACTGCTTGCGTCCTGCAGTGTAGAAAATGAAGATCAGGTAGCTTTGCCAGATGCCAGGGGAATACTGGCTTTTGACGATCCCGGAGACGGATCCGATGTAGGAGGAACTTCCAATGGAGGTGTGGTGAGTATTGAATCAGATATACAGATTTCGGTTCAGGAGGTGGTGACCAGGGCATGTTCTGGCCGGACTCCAGGGCCTGTTTTGACAGAAAAGAGAATACTGCCCTCAAGTAACTCCACCTGCGATCCCTTGTCGCTGATGACTCCCAACTTCGGCTATATGATGTGGAATGCCTGGGATGTCACTCCGGGCACTACGGCTTATTTTGTCGATTACTATGGAATAGCCGACCCGAATGCCGTCTTTGTGCAGGATTTCTTTGCCGGTCACTTTCAGGGCCTGCGCAATGAAGGGCCACCACCGCCAATTGCTCCGGGCATGACCAGACAATGGGTGGATGACGACTTTTATTCCATTTTTTACGAAGAGGTACCTGACTCAAACGGTGATTTTCCGAACCTGGGAGATAGTCAGGGAATCAACATTTCAACAACCAACCTGGAATTTCTGCGTGACGAGCTTGTCTGTGAGATACTGGGTACCTATTTCGATGACTACTTTCCATTTACCGCACCTGATGGCTACGGTTATCTGATCGGGAATGTGGATGTTTCCATTGTAGATCCCTTATGCGGGGACTCCCGTGGCCTCTATATTACCGTGAACATCGGGCACTACATTTACATTGCGCCAGATCTGCCGATAATAAACGACTAAGGGAAGGCATTGACAATATGACGACCATAAACCTCAGTGTTGAAGCAGGAGTGACCTTATCAAGGTACAATTACCACCTGTCTGACCACACTGAGGTTTTGGCTCAACGCCCGCCAGCTTTCTCCACCATCTTCTGATAAATAGAGATTCCCATTGTTGGTGCCAAAGGCCAGGAGACCATTTTTACCGGCAAATCCAGAGCGAAGAACCAGGTCGAATGACCCATTTTGAGGCAATCCATCGCGCTGGGCCTGCCAGCTTTTACCTCCGTCAGCCGTATGGTACACAGCTAACTGATTCCTGTAAGGAAAGCGCTGATCATCACTCCGGGCAGGAATTACCCAGGCTTTTTGATCGTCAGTATCATCAGCTACAATGGCAAAACCATAGCTGGCAATGCCATTTGGATCTGAAACATTGATCCAGCTATTGCCTTTGTCTTCAGAGCGGTAAATACCGCAATGATTCTGTTGCCAGATAACCTGCGTATTCACTTCAGGAATCTGCATGCAATGCGGGTCATGACCCACTTCAATATCACTATTGGGCAGATAGAAGGCTTCCAGTCCTTTGTTGGTAGCCGTCCAGCTGTTACCACTGTCGCGTGACTGAAATACTCCGGCACAGCTGATACCTGCAATTAAGTGTGTTGTGTCGTCAGGGTGAACCAGAATGGTGTGCAGAAACGGGTTTTTTGATCCCTTACCACCGCCCTGCCAGGAAGCACGGGAGTGGTGTTCTGAAAGTCCTTTGAGTTCCTGAAAGCTCTTTCCTTCGTCTGGTGTTACAAAAACAGCAGCCGGCTCAACCCCCACATAAAGTCTGTTGGGATCATCATGAACACCATGACTTATAGTCCAGATAGACCTCAGAGTGAACTGAGGTGTGTCGAATCGGGGGACGTTGATTTCTTTAAAGGTTTCGCCTTCATCCCCGGATTTGTAGAGCTTCGGGCCCCAGTGCTTATGGTTGATGGCCACCCACCAGGAGCCATTGCGCTCATCATGATGAAAGCAACCTACGGGCATGCCTATGAACTGGATGTCCTTCAGAGTCCATAAACCCGCTACCCGTTCATATACGAGCAGGCCTTTGTCTGTAGCAGCTATAAGTTTCATGTACTGTGTGTGGGCTGTCACTTGTCTTCCCCGGGCTGAGGCATGGAAAAGTCACTTTTGCCACCGGTTTTTGTGAGAAGACGGGTGTCTTTTATCACAATATTGTGGGAGAGGGCTTTACACATATCATAGATGGTAAGAGCAGCTACAGAAGCTCCTGTCAGAGCTTCCATTTCTACTCCTGTTTTACCGGAGCAGCGTGCCTCACAGGTGATTTCCACCAACAGTTCGTCTTTTAGCTGAATGTCAATAGCGACCTTGTTGAGGTTAAGCGTGTGACAGAGCGGAATCAATTCCGGGGTCTTCTTAGCACCCTGAATACCGGCAATGATGGCTGTCTGAAAAACAGGGCCTTTCAGGGTAACTACTTCACCATCCTTGATAAAATCACTCATCTCTTCGGGGAGTTGTACCAGTGCCCGGGCAATAGCGGTGCGTGTGGTAACAGCCTTTTGCCCCACATCCACCATGCTGGGGTTATCGTTATCTATATGGGTAAATTCTTTCGACATATTCAGAAAGTGCTTCTGTAGGCAATATAGGGATAAACCTCGCCCGCTTTAAATTCAGTTTTTCCCTGGGGTAAAACAACAAAACCATCGGCCTGGGTCATATTGGCAAAATCTCCGGATCCATTGCCCCTGAACGTACGCGCCTCAATCAGCCCTTCTGATGAGACACTAATACTGCATTCAAGGAAGTAGGTCAGGTCTGGTTTGAAAACCACATCATTCATAAGTCTGACTGATGGCAGTTCGTAAGCCAGGTTTTGTGAGGCTTTTAACCAGGGTCTGATATAGGCATTGGCACAAACAAAACTTGATACGGGATTTCCCGGTAGGGCAAATACTGTATGTCCATTGGCAGCAGTACCGAACCAGAAAGGTTTGCCGGGACGTTGCTTTACTTTGTGAAAGTGTTTGACTACGCCCAGCTCATCGAGTACTTCAGGCAAGTAATCAAACTTGCCACGGGACACACCTCCCGTGATTACCACCAGTTCGTATTCTTCCAGAATGTGCGAAATCTCTTCAATCATCAGGGCTTTGTCGTCCCTGAGGTGGAATTGCTTTGAATCGATACCCCATTGCTTTAGTACGCTTTGGGCACCGTAATTACTCGATCTACGCACCTGATGGTCCAGGGGAGTATCATCTATATCAACAAGCTCATCACCGGTAGTAATAATAGCGGCCTTAGGTAGTTTGATTACCTGAAGGCGTGAAAGACCTACTGCCGCAGCGACTATGGCCTCGGTAGCTCCCAGAGTAAGGCCCCTGGCCAGTACGATGTCTCCCTGTTTTTTGTCCTGTCCCTTAAAATGGATGTTTTGTTGGTGGGCTACTTCCTCATTGATCGTAGCCTCTTCGTTTTCTATACTGATATCCTCATAACGAATGACAGTATCGGCTCCCTCAGGCATAATGGCTCCTGTCATGATCTGTACACAGTTGGAGCTGTCCTCCAGCTTTGACTTCGGCATTCCTGCGCCAATCGTTCTTTCAATTTTAAAAGTGCGTTGCCCCTGGTCGTAAGCATTGAAATTAATGGCGATGCCATCCATGGTCACTCGATCATAGGGGGGGAGGTCTCTGTCAGCGATTACATCTTCGGCCAAAACTCTTCCGTCTGCATCATTCAATGAAACAGTTTCTGTCTGAACCTTAAATGTATGTTGGGTGATTATGTCTATTGCTTCCTGATAAGTGATCATTTACGTAATTATGAATGATGAATGTTGAATCGTAAATAGACATTCAACATTCATCATTTAAGGTTTAACATTTAACAATTATAGCACTAGCCCCCGATAGTGGCCATAGATTGCAGAGAGCCATTTTCATCGCTTTGCTGAGCTTCGGCCTCAAACCCGTCTTTTGCCCGTTTTTTAAATAGTTGAAGGAACTGATTCCGAATATCATCGTCAGTGGCACCCGCTCTCATAAAGTCTCTGAAATTAAAACCTCCGTTCTGGTAGAGACAGGTCTTTAATTCTCCTTTAGGAGTAAGGCGTATCCTATCGCAGGTACCACAAATAGTGCGCGTATAAGCCGGAATTACCCCAATAGTACCTTCCGCTCCCGGAATCCGATAGTTATAGGAAGTTGAGCTTTTTTCATCCGCCAGACGCTCAATCCGGGGAAACTCCGTCTGGATATGTTCGATGATCTTCCGGTAATTCCATTTGATAGGAAGGTAGCCTTTGCTTCCTCCATTAAATGGCATTTCTTCAATAAACCTAATACTCACAGGGTCAGTCCGGGTAAGAGCACTCATAGGAATGATATCATCCAGATTCTGGTCCTCCATGACTACGGCATTGATTTTTGTAGTAAGTCCCTGATTGATGAGCTCCCTGTAAAAAGCCCAGACAGAGTCAAATTCATCTCTGCGGGTAATGGTTTTAAAACGTTCAGGGTCCAGAGAATCCAGGCTCAGGTTCACAGCGTTGATCCCTATGGTTTTCATCGTAGCTATATGCTTCAAAGGAGCAGTACCATTGGTGGTAATATTCACCTTATCAATTCCCGGGACTTTCACCAGGTTTTCCATAAAGGGTATCAGGTCTCTCCGGACAAAGGGCTCTCCTCCGGTAATTCTTACTTTGGAGATTCCGAGCTCGGCCAGAATATTGACCAGGCGCAGCATTTCTTCATAAGAAAGGATATCCGTCTTTTTACTCCAATTCAGTCCTTCTTCAGGCATACAGTAAAAACAGCGCAGGTTACACCTTTCTGTAACTGCAAGTCGCAGGTATCTGAGTTGTCGGCCGTGGTTATCGAATAGCAAGGGGACTTGTTAAAATTTTGCTGTTAATATACTCCTAAAAGTCGCTTTTAGTTGCGATTAAATTCACAACCTGATAGCAGAATTATAATGCCGGTAGCGAAATAGAAACAAAAGAGAAAGCAGGATGGTTCTGTTTCGCATTTTTGGACCATATTTGATTACAAACTGATGTTTTGAAAAGGGGGTAACCATGGTAGATCATAGCGAACAACTGGAAAAATGGCTGGCAAGTGGAAAGAAACTGGCAATTGCCAGAGTCATCAGCACCTGGAGGAGCTCTCCCAGACCGGCTGGTTCATCATTGGTGGTGACCGAAGATGGTAATATGATGGGGTCGGTGAGCGGTGGTTGTGTGGAAAAAGCTGTGGTAGCCAGAGCACTGAAGGTAATAGAATCGGGAAGGGCCACCCTGGAAAACTATGGGGTAGCCGATGAAGATGCCTGGGAAGTAGGACTTAGCTGTGGAGGTAAACTGGATGTATTTATACAGCCCTTTTTTGACAGTGATCTGTGGAGTGACCTGCAGGCAGCAGGACAGAATAAACAGGGAAGGCTGTTGCTGACCAGGCTGGATGAAAGTGGAGAAAACACCCTGATAGACCCGGATACAGCGGAAAGCTCTTTCATCGGGGCATTGGGTGAAGAGAGTGAAAAGCTCTACCGACTGGGCAAGAATGCGGTGATCGGGGCGGATGATGTCAGGTACTTCCAGCAGTCGCTGCCACCAAAACCCAAAATGATCTTAATTGGCTCGGCTCACATTGCCTCTGAACTTACTTCACTGGCACATTTATATGGGTTTGAGACGGTATTGATTGACCCCAGAGATACTTTCGCCAGGAAGACACATTTCGAAAGTAAGCCTGGCATGGTACACGTTAACTGGCCGCAGGAGGTACTTCCTGACTATGCGCTTGACCGGGATACTTATATCGTCATCTTGTCCCATGATCCTAAGATAGATGATGAGGCCCTCAAGCTGGTGTTGAAAAGTGAAGTAAGGTATATCGGGGCACTGGGAAGCAAAAAGACACATGTCCGGAGGGTAGGACGACTGCAGGACTATGGCTTTTCAGAAGAGGAAATCGGGCGCATCAAGGCACCGATCGGCTTGAATATCAATTCGCACTCTGCCCCTGAAATAGCCCTCAGTATCATAGCGCAGGTGATCCGGACTAAGAACTCTTAGTAAGAATCAGCACATATTTTTTAGCCTGATTGAACTTTTTGATCTCGGTTTTACTTTGTTGTATGTATATACATATAAAATCAAACAAACCAATAATAACATGACTTACAAAGAAAGAACTCAGGACATTTACAATCAGATAGGGCAGGGAAAGCTAATGGAAGCTTTTGAACAATATTACGCACCAAATGTTGTGATGACCGAACCCAATGGTACCCGTGAAGGCAAAGATGCCTGCCGTGCTTATGAAGAGCAGTTTCTGGGCATGATCAAGGAGTTTCATGGCATGGAAGTGAAAGCCATTACTTCAGATGAAGAGAACGGCATCGTTATGCATGAAACCAATATGGATGTAACCTTTCAGGACGGCAACAGGGTACTGCTGGAGCAGGCAGGTGTACAGAAATGGGAAGGTGATCAGATCGTACATGAGCGCTTCTACTACAAAGGATAAAGACATTGATCGGTTGGCCTGAAGAGGCCATTGATCATTTATCAACCCCAAAAAGGCCCCCTGGGCCTTTTTTACTTTACTCTAACCAGGACCGGTCTGGAATGAACTCCTGGCGGTTTTCTGTTGATCAGAAAGCCATCCTGTTTCTCCGGCACTGTTCTTTACAAACCAGTAGTTATCATGACGGCCCAGAACAGCCACTTCTTCACCGGCTTCCAGCGATTGCCAGAAGGTAGCATCACTCGGAGACTTGAGCAGGTCACCGTCAACCTGTAGTGAAAGTACTTCAATGGGCCTTGCCGTGCTGGTAACATACCGCTTGGGTACATAAGCCTGCTTGCCATCGGCCCATTCCACGCGATAGGAATCACGGTTCATGGCAACTACTTTGGCCAGTTCATTTTTAGCCCTGGATCCGCTTGAGCGTTTGGCTCCCGGGGTGGTTTTGATCCGGGTACTCCTGGTAAGCCTGGCGTATTGGCCAAGTAATTCCAGGTCTGTGCTAATTTCCGGTAGTTTTTTGTACGTGGGTTTTAAGTAGTAGAGCGGATCCACAGCACCATTCTTATACACGCCAAAATGCAGGTGTGGGGGAGTTGTGCGGGCATTGCCTGTATTGCCCACAGTACCCAGAGTATCACCGGGCTGTACATAGGTACCTTGTTTGGCTATGAGTTTGTTGAGGTGGGCGAAATAAAGACTTTGACCACGTTTTCTATCACGGAGCCAGACTACCTTACCACCAATCCCACGTTCGCCAACAAAGCGTACGTAGCCCTCAACAGGGGCCAGCACGGGAGTACCTCTTTTCGCAAAAATATCTACCCCCTCATGTTTCCTTCTGCCACCATCCCGGGGTGCCCCCCAAAAGCTGCCAATGGCCCTGGCTGTCTTGCCAGCCACCGGAAACCGGAAGGTCGGTACATTTTCTATGGTTACTTTGAAATTGCCTCCTCTCAGCAGTTCAGGCTGAAATCTGAGCACATAAGAGGCATCATTTCTTGGCTCAAAGCCCAGTAAGTTGCCTTCCTTGCCTGCTGTTGCCACATGTTTGTAACCATAAGTCTCGTCTACTCTGAAGAGGTCTACAAATACTCTGGTGTCGTCTTCAGATTCCGTACTAAAGCTGATCTGTATTTTCTGCCCGCGCCTGGCATCAAAGTGATATCCCATAGCCACAGCCTCGTTAGGTGACAGGTAAAAGGCTTCCTGATAGGGGGCTTTTACTTTTACAGGCTTTTCCAGGCTGGTTTTTGACCACTTTTGCCACTCCACTCCGAGAGCAGTTGTGAGCAGGTTGGCCTGTTCCAGAGAGTGTTGATAAGCTTCATGGTCGTTGCGTGGTCGAAAAGGTTCCGGTACTCTTTCTTCCTGCGAACAGGAAAATAGCGCAAGGGTAACTAACAGGACCAGACAGGTGAGGCGAGACGGCAGGTGCATAAGACTAGATCAGGTTTTTGATCATAGAAAGAATAACTGATGTTTTCCTAAATTGGTTACATTCAGTGAGTTGTTCAATGCTTTTGCTACCAGGAACATCCCGGATAAAACACCGCTATTTTTAATATGACCGAGCTTTTAAAAAAATGGCAGAAAAACGGGCTCGAATTCAAACACCGTGAGCACCGGATTTTCTACCGAATGAACGGAAAAGGAGAAGTCTTATTGCTTGTGCATGGGTTTCCTACTGCTTCCTGGGACTGGCACAAGATCTATGACGATTTGTGTAAGCAATTTACCGTGATTGCTCCGGATATGATAGGCTTTGGTTTTTCTGCCAAACCCCGAAACCACGATTATAGTATTCTTGACCAGGCTGATCTGCTTGAGTCTCTCATGGAGGAGCTTGAACTGAACTCAGTCCATTTGCTTTGCCATGATTACGGAGATACGGTAGGGCAGGAATTGCTGGCGCGGTACATGGAAAGACGGGAAAGAGGACGAGAAACGGTGGATATCAGGAGTATCTGTTTCTTAAACGGAGGTTTGTTTCCTGAATCACATAATCCGCGACTGATTCAAAAGCTCCTGATCAGCCCGATCGGCTTTTTACTCAATCCGTTTCTCACCAAAGCAAAGCTGCGATCAAACTTCAAGGCAATTTTCGGAAAAGATACGCAAGCCACTGATACAGAGATTAATGAGTTCTATGATCTCATCAGCTATAATAATGGAAAAGCCATCATGAATAAACTGATTCGCTACATGGCAGAGCGCAGGAGATATCGCGAACGATGGGTACGTCCATTGATCGATTCCCCTGTACCTGTCAGGTTAATCAATGGCTCTCAGGATCCGATTTCAGGCAGACACCTGGCTGAGCGGTATGAAGAGCTGGTACCGAGACCTGATGTAATTCATCTGGCAGAAGCAGGGCATTATCCGCAGACAGAAAGACCCGATCTGGTACTGCAGCACTACCTGAAGTTTGCAGATGGTCTCTCATAAAAAAGCCGGAATGACCTCCGGCTTTGCTTAAATATTTATTCAGGTATTCCATTATGGAAAGGCGTCCCTGGAAGTAAAGTGAACTATTTCTTCTCGTACTTCACCACCTTTTGATCAATGCGGCCGAAAAGTGATTGTCCGTCACTGCCGAGCATTTCAATCTCAATACGGTCACCAAAAGACATAAAAGGAGTGGTAGCTTTTCCATCTGCAATCATCTCAAGGCATCTTACCTCGGCCAGACAGCTTGAACCATCAGGGCTTCCCTGGTTAGCGACCGTACCGGAACCAATCACAGTACCTGCTGTTAAAGAGCGGGTTTTGGCAGCATGGGCTATCAGCTGTCCGAAGTTGAAGGTCATATCTACTCCGGCATTCGGAGAGCCTATCCGCTTTCCGTTCAGTGTAGAATAGAGGGGGAGATGCACCTTCCCGTCTTTCCAGGATTCTCCGAGCTCATCAGGAGTAACCACCACAGGAGCGAAGGCCGTCCAGGGCTTCGACTGATAAAAACCAAATTGTTTGGCGAGTTCAGCCGGAATCAGTGCTCTGCAGGTAACATCATTGAGAATTGTAATCAGTTTAATGTGTCCCAAGGCCTCTTCAGCACTTGTACCGGGAGGAACAAAGTCTGTGAATACAGCGACTTCTGATTCAAAATCGATGCCCCATTCCTCTTTTTCCATTTCTATATCATCATTAGGGCCGATGAAAGCATCAGAAGCCCCCATGTACATCAAAGGGTCTGTCCAGAAAGTCTCCGGCAGTACGGCATTACGGGCTTTACGCACCAGTTCCACATGAGTAACGTAGGCACTTGCATCGGCCCAGTGATAAGCTCTGGGAATGGGCGCCATTACTTTTGCTTCAGAAAAATCGAATGCCTCAGATACGTTTCCGGCATTTAACTGCTCGTAAACCTCCTTCAATCTGGGCTCTGTTTCAGCCCATTCATCGATAGCATCCTGCATGGTAGTGGCTATTTCTGAGACCGCCACAGCTTTGGATAAGTCTCTGCTTACCACCACTAATTGACCATTTCTGGTTTGATTATTTATCGTTGCTAGCTTCATATTCTTCAGTTGACGACAAGTTCGAAAAAAGTCCTGAGATCGTAAAATTTATTGACTTGACAAATATTAAAATTATGAACTCTTGGAGCCTTCTTTAGATTAGTTCTAAATAATTTCGGACATCTGCTTGTAGGATTCAGGTTCCTGTCGTTACTTTGTTATTAAGAATTGATCTAAATAAATATAAGTGGCACCTGAGGCTGGTTTTGAAGAGATAGAAATGTGTGGTACAGCAGTAGACTGGACCAGCGATCATTCTGAAAAAGGATTTGTCCGCCTGGACGAATGTATGTTCAAAAAGTGCTGCAAGAAGTACAAAAAGAAGAACAAGAGCCACTGCAAAAAGTGCCCCAAGCGCTAAGCATAGGCTTCTTTATTCCCTCTACTCTTAGAGTAATTTCTTCCTGAATCCAGTTTGACCATAGACTGACAACTATGGACTATAGACTGACGGCCATCGACCAATCAAAAATTATCAGATTCCCCATTCAACCAACCCCAAAAGCGTTTCAGGGGGCCTCTTTTCTTCTCCTTTTTAACCACAGGCTTGGGGCGAGACATGCCGTTGATAGGTAGGGGAGCGATAGCCTCTTCTTCCATCGGGGCTTTCTTCTTGGGCCTGGTAGGAGCAGTTTTCTTTTTGCCTTTCGATTTGGCCTCCATCTTCGCCCTGTAATGCTCTTCTTTCTTTTGCTTAAGCTTTTTTTCGGCTTCTTTCTTTTTCTTTTTAGCCAGTCGCTCGGCCTTTTGTCTCTCGTATTCCAATGGACTCAGGCGTTGACGCTGATTCTTACGGTTTCGGCCGCGTCCCCGCTCATTCCTGCCGTTTCTCCTTTGCTGGTGCTTCTTTTCGTCTTTGCTTTCTGTTTCTTTCTCCTCAGCTTCTGCTTCTGCTTTAGGCTCGGGCTTTTTCGGTTCCGGTAAATCTATTTTGCCAACCACTTTCAGGCCTTCCAAAACCGGTTTTTCAGTCTTGATCAGTTCAGCATTAATGAATTCTTCGTCCTCCTCAATCGCGTTATAAACCTTTACTTCAGGCTTAGGCTTTTCCAGCTGAATCACTACTTTCTTGGGTGTTTCCGGTTCTGCTTCTGTAGTGTCAGATACCTGGCTGGTAGCATGCGAAGGTGGTCCGAAAGGAACCTCCAGGTGTTCCAGATCCGGTTCTTTTTCTTCTTTTAGCTCTTCCTCAGGGCTTTCCTCTTCCACTGTTTCTTCAATGGCTGGTGCTTCAGCTTCAATAGCAGGCATGTCATCAGGTTCACTGACCGGTACCGGGTCGACCTCAGGATTCTCTGGCATTTCTTCCTCTGCTTCTTCAATCACAGGAGGAGGAAAATGGGTCTCCGCTATTTGTACTTGTTCTTCTGTCAGTTTGCTGTTGGCTTCGTTCTCAAGCTCATGTCCTGCATCGGCAAGCAGGGTGAGAATTTTGTCGGGATGAACCCCCAGTTTTCTAGCGAGTTGTCGGAGACGCATTATGTATTATTAACAGATTGAGCGACAAATATAAGGAATCTGATTGTCAATAAAACAGCCATTTTATGAGCATAGGGCCACTTTTTGATAAGTCTTTAATTAATCCGACAGGTGTCTTAGCTAATGTTGGATAGTATCTGTCTCAAGGCATATAAACTGCTGTGTATCCAGATCAGATTCTATGTTTACCAACTACCTCATTACTATTCTCAGACAGATTCAGCGTAAACCCGGTTTTTATACCCTCAACATCTCAGGCCTGGCAGTTGGCCTGGCGGCCTTTGTCTTACTTTTTGAGTATGCCTCCTACGAACTGAACTTCGACAAATTTCATCATCGTGCCGATGATCTGTACCGCGTTAATTTCAACTATCAGCTTCCGGGAAGTCCATTATATGAAGGAGCTGCTGTTTTTGCCGGAGTAGGGCCGGCTCTTGAGAAAGAGTTTCCACAGGTGGAAAGCACCACGCGTCTGGTGAGCATCTGGGGAGGCGGTGGTGTGGTACGGTTTGACGACAATCGCTTGAGTGTGGCCGAAATTCAGTATGCTGAGAATTCCCTCTTCGACATCTTTTCATTTAACCTGCTGAAAGGAAACCGGGAAGAGGTGCTGAAGGATGTGCATACTGCACTTATTTCTGAAAATCTGCGTAGCAGGCTGTTTGAGGACGATAAGGGAGTGGGAGAACTGGTGGAACTACAAACGCGGGATGGTCTGCAAAACTATCTCATCACCGGGGTTTATCAACTAAGGCCCGACTCACATTATACTTCAGATATGCTGCTTTCCTTTTCTTCATTGGAACAGTTGCTGGGCTTTAAACTGGATGCGCATTGGGCCTGGTTTGATTATATCACCTATGTGAAACTAAGGGAAGGAACAGACCCTGACCTGGTCGAAACCCGACTCCCCGCCATGGTCGATAAATACGCTACCGGCCGGAATCGGAACAGCCAGACCATCGGCTTTTCGCTGATGCCTGTTATGGATATTCATCTGCACTCACATATCAATCAGGAAATTGTGGCAAACGGAGACTATCAGACCGTAGTGTTTTTACTGATCGTAGGTATGCTGGTACTGACCATCGCCTGGATCAATTATATCAACCTGTATACTGCCAAAGCCACAGAGAGAGGCAAAGAGGTGGGGATTAGAAAGACATTGGGGGCCGGCAAAGCCCAACTGCGCATGCAACTACTGCTCGAAGCATTACTGATTAACCTCTTAGCCATTGGGCTGGCACTTTTTCTTATCAAAGTGTCAATCCCGGTACTTGCGGAAAACACAGGTATGGTTGTTCCCGAGTCTGTTTTTGGCAATTCTGTTTTCTGGCTTCGGATGGGGTTGCTGTGGCTGACCGGCTCACTGTTATCAGGGTTCTATCCAGCACTGCTTATATCTAACTATGCACCCCTGATGGCACTTAAGTCAGTAGCATTGAAAAGCTCCGGCAAGATGCGCAAGGGATTGGTGATCTGGCAGTTTATGGCCTCAACCGCTCTCATAGTAGGTGCCGCTACTATCTACAACCAGCTGACTGAAATGAATAAACAGCCACTTGGAATAGATACCGACAGTGTATTAGTACTGAACATTCCTCAGTTCACAACTGATCATTCACATTATTACGAGGCCATTAACAGTCTGAAGCAGGACTTTTTGACCTATGCCGGAGTGGATGCTGTGTCTTACGCCTCGGATGTACCGGGAAAACAGGTGGGCTGGCGCGGCAGCTCTCAACTGATTGGGTCCGGCAATGAGGAGGGCTCCGGACTGGTATACAAAATGGTCATTGGCCAGGATTACCTGGGGCTGTACGATGTAAAGCTCCTGGCCGGGAGAAACTTTGAGAGGGCCTCAGACAGTGCCTCCGTCATGTTGAATGAAAAGTCGCTGGCTGCGTATGGTTTTGATAGCCCGGAGGAAAGCCTGAACAGGCGCATCTATTTCCCGGGAGTCGATACGCTTACCGTGATAGGAGTAGTACAAGACTACTATCAGGAGTCGTTGAAGGAGCCCATTAAACCTACTGTTTATCTGCAAATGGAAGAAGAACTGATGTATCTGTTCGTAAAACTGCCGATGGCAGAACTTTCTGATTTTCTGGCCTTTGCAGAATCGAGGTTTGAGCAGATATTCCCTGGTTTGCCTTTTGATTATCAACCCATAGAAGACAGGCTGGCACAGCGGCACCGTACGGAAGACAGTTTTCTTAAGGCTTTCAATGTCTTTGTGCTCTTGTCATTTTTTATCTCCTCACTCGGGCTGGTAGGGCTGGCCTCTTACCTGGCAAGGAAACGGCAGAAGGAGATGGGACTCAGAAAAGTGTTGGGCTCTTCTGTGCGCGGGGTCGTGGTATTGTTTTTCAGAGACTTTACAAGACTCGCCATTTGGGGCAACCTGATCGCTCTGCCATTGGTGTATTATGGCGCTAATGCATGGCTGGACCAGTTTTCATTCAGAACCACCTTTCAGTGGTGGTTACCTTTGATGGCCCTGATAATCAGCCTGGTACTGGCCTTTTCCAGTACGCTGTATCACGTGCTGAAAGTAGCCAGAACCAACCCCGTCAATGTACTGAATCATCAATAATACTCTGTTAAGTTGGTCGCCCTGAACCGGATCCGTCTGGTTTGGGGCATTTTTATGTAACCAATCGAAAAATCATTAGTCTTACATTTACGAATTAAATATTAGTCTTACATTTACGGATATAATACTTTTTAATTGACAATGCCTTTATCGGAAGGAGAGGACTTATGAAAGGAACACACCTGGGAGAACTGGAAGAGTTGGTATTACTGACCACAGCTGTGCTGGATGGTAACGCCTATACAGTAACCATTGCCAACGAGATCAAACATCAGTCTAACCGAAGCATCACGCTCAGCACAGTCCATACCTCGCTACACCGTCTGGAGGAGAAAGGCTTCGTGAAATCTGAGGTGGGAGGAACTACCAGGGCGAGAGGCGGCAGAAGAAAGCGGCTCTATGTCATTACCAAAACGGGCTATGAAGCGCTCCAGGAGGCAAAGGAACTGAGAAGCAAGATGTGGGATATGATGCCTAAACCCAGCTTTTAAGATCATGGATTATTCAAAACAACATCCGCCTAAGCTGGCAGACAGACTCCTGAAATGGTATTGCGCTGATGAATACTTTGAAGAAGTGCAGGGCGATTTGCATGAGTGGTTTTATCAGCGGGTAGAAGAGGTAGGTCTCAAAAAAGCCAGGCGGCAGTATTACCTCGATGTTGTACGATACTTCCGCTCATTTCGCCTCAAAAACAAATACAGGTTCAGCAACAACTCAAAATTTCTATACATGAAAACATTATTTAAGCTTACGTTTCGTAACCTGCGCAGAGATGGTCTCTCTGCCTTTTTACGTATAGGCAATCTCAGCCTCGGTATTGTCATCTTTTTACTCACCCTGGTCTATGCTCGCTACGAGATGTCATATGACACCTATCATGATGATCATGAGCGAATTTATCGTCTGGGGCACAGTCTGAGGGGAAATCCCTGGGCAGCCGGACCAATAGGGCTTGGCGCCTATTTACAGACGGATATGCCTGAAATAGAGGTGTCTACCCGGGTAATGCCTGTACAGGAGACCTGGTTAAAGAGGGGAGATAAAATATTCAATGAAAGGAACGGGCAGTTTGTGGATGAGCGATTTTTCGAAGTCTTCAGGCACAAAGCTATTGATGGTGTTTTGAGCGAAGCCCTCAAAGACATTCGTTCAGTAGTGCTTACTCAAAGTATGGCTACCAAATACTTTGGTACTGAAAACCCCGTAGGGCAGATAGTGGAATTTGGTGCTGAAAGAGGAAAAACACGGGTTGTGACGGCTGTCATTGCCGATGTACCCGAGCAGTCACACCTGCAGTTCGATTTTCTTGTACCCATCATGACCTTTGGTGAGCGTTTTACTACCCGCTGGAGAAACTGGGCAACTTATACTTATGCAAAACTCTACCCGGATACCAACCTGAATGATTTCACTGCTAAAGTGAAGCAGGGGTATATGGACAACTATCCTAACAGCGACCCGGGTATGTTGGATGTCTTTGTCACGCCTGTCTCAGATATTCATCTGCGTACCAATCATGAGAAAGAGCTGGCAGACAACGGCAACATCAGCTATGTCTATGTACTACTTTCAGTTGGACTGTTTGTACTATTGATTTCCAGTATAAATTTCGTCAACCTTTCTGTGATTAAGGGACTTGACCGGGGAAAAGAAGTAGGTTTGAGAAAGACCATTGGGGCTACAAAAGGTCAGGTAATCATGCAGTTTCTGGGAGAGAATTTTATTGTGATTTGCCTTTCCGCCCTGTTGAGCCTGGTGGCCTTAACTGTCCTGGCACCCGTGTTTCAGGGCTTTGCCGAGCTTAGTCTGCCTCTCAATGCCTTTTACAATACCGACATTCTGTGGCCTGTGGCCATACTTATTGTGATACTCGAGTTAGTCTGTGGCGCTTATCCCGCTGTGGTGCTGAGTCGTTTTAAGCCCGCCAGTATTCTGAAGATTGGCGGAAAAGGCGGGTTGCGTAATCGCAGACTTGGTTTTTTACGGAAAGGCCTCATTGTTTTACAGTTCGGGATTTCTCTGATTCTTATTGTCAGCTCCTTTCTTATCTATGATCAGGTAAACTATATCCAAAACAGAGATATGGGCTTTGAAAAGGATCAGGTACTGACCATTGCTTTGGAAAATGAGATGCAGGCCAACTTCAGAAGTTTCAGAGATCAACTGAATGCTATCAGCGGGGTCAGGGCTGTTTCTATTTCCTCAGACGTACCGGGTTATCGTATTTCTATTGAGCCGCTGGAAGAGTTGGATGCGGCAAGGCCCGATGATTTCAGAGCACCGGAGATCAGAGGGATTATGGCCGATGATCAGTTTGTATCCGTTTATGGTCTCGAATTGTTAGAAGGACGGGACTTTCGAAAAAATTTACCCAGGGGGATCACTGAGTATCTGCTTAATGAAGCTGCTGTTAAATCTATGTTTGAAGGGAGAGACCCTTTGGCCCGAAGGGTAGTTTATCGTGGTGATACTGGCAGGATTGTGGGAATCGTGAGAGATTTTAATTACAAAACCATCCACTCAGAAGTAGAGCCTCTGATCATTGGTTCCAGTCTGAGAAACGGCATAGCCTCAGTACGTTTTGACCCTCAAAGAACCGATGAAGTACTTGAGGGTATTGACCAGGTAGGGAATACACTTTTTGCCGGCCTGCCCGCTATTGAATCCCGGTTTTTAAGCGATCGTTTTGCCCAGCTATACAAGGCCGAAACTAAGCTTAAGTCACTCGTCTGGATGTTCTGTCTTATTTCGATCGTACTCACCATGTCAGGCATTTTTGGTGTCGCCACTTATGTTGCCAGGCAAAAAACCCGTGAGATTGCCATCAGGAAAGTGCTGGGAAGCGGAGTATCTGCACTCTTCCGTCTGATGTCCAAAAGCTTTGTGGTTTTGCTGATCTTCTCGGTACTCATAGCCCTGCCGGTGGCATATTACCTTTCAGGTTGGTGGCTTCAGAATTTTGCCTATCAGGTACCCGTCAATGCCACGGGCTTTATATTGGCAGTTTTGGGAGTATTCCTGTTGGTGCTGTTGGGGTCGGGGGTAGTTACGCTTAAGGCGGTTCGTGCCAACCCGACTGAGGCATTGAAGAGTGACTGACCTAGAGTCCGAATCGCTCGATCACATCACCTTTATACTTATTGCCGATATTGAATATCTCCTCATTGCGAAGTTTGACTTTATAGTCACCATTGCCTGAGGAGATAAACTCTTTCACTTCTTCAATCTTAATGATGACAGACCGGTGGATGCGCATAAAGGCCATAGGGTCCAGTTCGTTTTCCAGGCTGCTGATAGACTGGCGGATCACGTGTTTGCCTTCCTCTGTATACAGGTCCGTGTAGTTGTTGGCCGAACGTATGAAAAGAATCTCCTCTTTGGGCAGGAAGTAGGTTCGGTTAGCCAGCTTCACTTTAATCCTGTCAGCAAAGGTGAGCCCGGGCGTCATGGCAGGCACTTTACCTGAGATGTTCTTTCTGTAAATCACAGTAAAAAGCAACAAAACCAGGGCGTAAATACCGAAGCCGTTTCCGAGAATGCCGTCTAACAGCGCATTGCCAAAGCTTGATGTTTTTTGGACAAAGGTGCTTTCTCCGGGCAGGGTAGTCATTTCAATGAAAAGACTGTTGAAGCTCAGGTAACTAAAGGCACTGAGCACGATATGGGTCAGGTACCATTTGGTTTCGAGAATGGTCGGAAATTTTTTAGAAGCCTGCAGAGCAGAGATGAGTAATAATAATGCGATGCCGAAGATCCAGGTGTTCAGCTGCTCCCGTAAAACAAAAGAAGATACTGCTAATCTGTCTGCCAAAAACTGTAACAGAAAGGAGACCCCTGTAAGGATGGTCCATGCGATACTGCAAAGCAGCAAAATTTTAGCCCTGATATTCATTGTTTCACCCCTGATTACCCTTTGTTCGCAACAAATAAAGCCTGTTGCCAACAGAGATCGTTTTTAATCACCTTACGCCCTTCTGCCAGGCGTATTTCAATATACTAACATTGAAATACAGACTTTATGAAACGACTTTATTTAACCAAAATTCAGAACCTCACCGTGTACATGTTTTATGTAGTTTTCTCTACACTGATGGTCCTGGTTTTGAACCAGAGGCTGACCGGTCAAAGTTTTACAGAAGAAGTGAGCCTTGA
Source organism: Roseivirga sp. UBA6061 (assembly GCA_002427745.1). GTDB lineage: Bacteria > Bacteroidota > Bacteroidia > Cytophagales > Cyclobacteriaceae > Roseivirga. The sequence goes on from DIYF01000078.1 coordinate 20,500, forward strand.
GGAACAGCTTACTGTCCTGGGCCATAAGTTTACAGAGCTTCTCAATACGCCATCAGAGGAGGAAGCCCTTGTACTGGGCAGGGAGATATTCAAAGAATCAAGTGCAGATGACTGGACACTGGGGTTTAGAAAAGATTACGGGAAGGTTAGCCCGGGCCGGATACGCCTCACCCTGGGGGAGCAGTACCAGACGGTACATGTCATTGTTAAGATAGAAAAACTGAATGTCTGGAGGAACTTCCAGCTGGTTTTTGACAATGGTCTTCCCAAAAGGTGTGCACGAGTGAATATTGTTCTGGCAGCAAGACCCGCAACCATTTCACCCGGGTTGATTACAGAGCCCAAAGTGTTGGATGAATTAAAGGCTTATATGGATGAGCTGGAGTCTACCGGAAGCCTCTCCGGAACTGTGCTTGTAACGCAAGGAGATAAGCCTTTGATTGAACGGACATTTGGCATGGCTAACAGGGAAAAGAAACGATCGGTCACACCCGATACCCCTTTTAATCTGGCCTCAGGGGGAAAGATGTTCACAGCCGTAGCCATTTTACGACTGATACAAGCCGGCAAACTTCATCTCAATGACCCGCTCATCAAAGTGCTTCCGGCTTACCCTGATCAGGCTGTTGCCAAACGAGTCACCGTGGCACATTTGCTATCGCACAGTTCCGGCCTGGCCGATTACTGGGATGACGCCTTTGAGCAGCACTGGGGTGAAATCAAAGACTTGTCTGATTACATTCCCTTTATTACTAAGCAACCGCTGCTTTCAGAAGAGGTCGGGCAGGGTTTTTACAGCAATTCCAATTTCATCCTGCTGGGGCTCATCATCGAACAGGTTACCGGACAAGACTACTATACAAATATTGAAGAGACTCTGTTTAAACCCCTGCAGATGTCACATACGGGTTTCTACACCAGGTATCAGGACGATCTTTTTGCTGTGGGCTATCTGGACCTGGGAGAGGGCAATGCCATCCGCTCACGTGGAGGAGGCAGAGGTAGCTCGGCCGGAGGCGCTTATTCTACGGCCGGGGATATGTTCAAATTCCGTAGTGCACTGATCAGCCATAAGCTTTTAAGCGAGGAGTTGTTGTCACTGGCTACCACTGAGCAGGCAGTACTGGATGCCGGCATGCGCTATGGTTATGGTTTCAGCCTTGATGAGTCTTTCCCCGGAAGCTTTGGTCATGGGGGGCGTGGTCCCGGTTCGTCTACCAGCTTTGAGGTAGACCCGGAAACAGGCCTTACCTTCATTGCTATGAGTAACATGGTCAATGGTGCTTACACCGAGTTGTTTTTCACGCTAAAGGAGGTACTGGGTCGTCAGTGATATCACAAAAAGTATATAAACACCCCGTTTTTTGAAGTTAAACCCTGTCAGAATTGGCTTTCAGATCGTGTGAATTAGATTGAGATTTTTATATTTGATAGAATCCAAATTTTTTAAACATGTCAACTTTAACCATTATTTTGATTGTTGTGGGTGCTCTGGTGCTGCTGGTTTTGTTCATCGGGTTTACTTCTCCGAGAATGGCGACTATGGAGCGGTCTATTGTGATCAACGCATCTGCCGACAAAGTTTTTCCCTATCTCAACAACCTCAAGACCTTCGTGGATACCTGGTCGCCCTGGACAGAAAAAGATCCTAATGCAGCCCATGAATACAATGATATTCCTTCGGGCGAAGGGGCCTTCTATTCCTGGAAGGGAGAGCCCAAGAAAGTAGGCGAGGGGTCTATGAAAATTGTGAAGAGTATTGAAAATCAGCATGTGCGAACCCTTTTGCATTTTAAGGGAAGAGGCGATGCCTATGCAGGATGGCACGTGGCAGAATCAGGCGATGGTGTAAAAGTGACCTGGGACTTTGAGTCAGACAATGGTATGAACCCGATCGGGCGTATTTTCGGCCGCTTTATGGATAAATTCCTGGGGCCGGATTACGAAAACGGACTAAATAAGCTTAAGAAGGAAATAGAAGGGTAGTTTCCCTTTGCCTCCGAAATTTAAAAGATCATAAAAAATGCCGGCCCGATAAGGCCGGCATTTTTTATGATCTTGCGCTTATATCTACTTAGGAAAGCCCTCACTGGCCATCACTTCTCTCATCTGGTCGGTATGGCGCTTCGTATGGCCTGACATAAAGATAATGGCCTGATAGGCATCAATAGTACCAAAGGGCAACTGTCCATAGCGGTTGCGCAGGTCGTCTGTAGACTTTTTGGTAAACTTAATATGCTCTGCTCGCAGAGCGTTGAACTCTTTCAGTACCTCATCCAATGGTTCTGGTTTGGCCTCTGGCTCAAATGGGGGAGCTGTTTTTACCCTTTGCTCCCGGCTTTCTATAATTCCCATCAGTTGATCATCGCTCATGGCCACTTCCGACCTCTTTGAAGGATCAGGATCCTGCTTAAGGCTGGCATCTACAAAGCCCGCCCAGAGATTCTGTTCTGAGATGGCGATGTGCTTTGCACACTCGGCAATGGACCAGGTCTCTGCATCTGGTTTGTAATTTAGTTGTTCCTCTGACAGGCCCTTGATCAGCTTCATCATGTCTTTTTGGGTATCCGTCAGGTGTTTCACCGCAAACTTGCGTTCCTCTTTCGTCATCTGGGCATTGACGCTCACCACAGCAAAAAGCATGGCTGCAAAAAATAAGATTGTCTTTTTCATGGTTGCTATTTTCTATACACTATAAGTTAATCAAAAGAAGCTAAAGGCCTCTTCTTGTATGTTGGACGAACAAGTACTAGCTTTTGGGACAAAAAAAATCGGGAAAATGGAATTCACTGAAATCATGGGACTCATAGGCGCTTTTTTAAGCAGCATCACCTTTATACCACAGGTGGTACTGACCTGGAAAACCAAGAGTGCCAAAGATCTGAGCATGAATATGCTGTTGATTATTTTTACCAGTACCATTGTTTGGCTGGTTTATGCTATTCCTCAAAACCTGCTTCCTGTGATCATCGCCAACTCCATCATCCTGGCGCTCAGCAGCTGGCTGATCTACTTTAAACTCACGCATAAAGAGCAAAAGCATTGACTTCTGCTTATGTTATTCTGGGGCTGGCCGTGCTGGCCATATGGCTCCTTTTTCGAAAGAAGAAAACCGGGGTGGTTGCCCTTGATGAAATACCGGATAAATGGCATACCATCCTGACCAGGGAAGTGCGCTACTATCGGGAGCTGCCTGCAGCGCAGCAGGAGGTGTTTCTGAGAGAGGTAGCCCGCTTTCTGGCCAGAATTCCGGTGAATGGGGTTCAGTTGGAAGTGAGCCTTGAAGACAGGCTACTGGTGGCCGGCAGTGCCGTAATTCCCTTATTTGGTTTCCCGGATATGGATTATCAACACCTGGATGAAGTTATTCTCTACCCGGGCCACTTTGATCGTGAATTCAACTTCGAAAACCCCAAAGAGCTCATCACCGGCATGGTAGGCAATGGCCCCATGGAGGGAAAAATGATCCTTTCAAGAAAAGCACTGCACATAGGCTTTGATAATACTCAGGACAAGCACAATGTGGGTATCCATGAGTTTATACATCTCTATGATAAAGAAGACGGGGTGATTGACGGAGTTCCGGAAGCCTTTGTAGATAAGTCATTCGTTTTGCCCTGGCTTAAACTTATAGAAGGTAAGATAAACGACATTCATAGCAATGATTCTGAAATCAGGGATTATGGAGGAACCAACAGACAGGAGTTTCTGGCGGTAGCTGGTGAATACTTCTTTGAGCGCCCTCATTTACTACAGAAAAAACACCCGGAACTCTATCAGATGATGGTAAAAACCTTTAATCAGGACCCCTCTCAGCTGCTGGCCCGAAAGGAGGTAAAAACGAAACCCCTGGGCAGGAATAGTCCATGTCCCTGTGGTAGCGGCAAAAAGTACAAGCATTGTTGTTTGAAGTAGTCTGTAGTCCATGGTCAATAGTCAACAGTCCATAGTCTATGGTCTGTAGTCTAGGGTCGATAGTCCATGGTCAACAGTCGATAGTCTATAGATTCCGCATCAGGGTCTCGCGAAGTGGACCCTGTATGCCCCAATGCAACTCTTGGTCGCTACTCCATCAGAATTTCTTAAAGAGTACCCTGCATGACCTTAAAAGACCCTCGGTCACCGAAGCTCCGCAGGAGCGAAGGTGACCATCCACAAAATTACCTTCGGCAACATTGTCACAACTTCATATATTCGTCCCCGTTATAAACCGAGATCACTCACTTTACAAACTATGAACCGATTCAGGCAAACTCTTACGGCCGGATTAATCATTACACTCTTTACTTTCTCAACCCAGGCCCAGGCACCTAAGAAGCTCAATGCAGCGGAAATAAAGCAAGCCTTGAACAAGCTTGAGGTACTGGGATCGGTGCTGTACATGGCAGCCCATCCCGATGATGAAAACACGCGTATGATTGCCTTTATGGCCAATGAGCTCAAGATGCGAACCGGCTATCTGGCCATGACCCGTGGCGATGGCGGTCAAAACCTGGTAGGGACTGAGATCAGAGAATATCTGGGGATTATCCGTACGCAGGAGTTACTGGCAGCGAGGAGAAGAGATGGAGGTGAGCAGTTTTTTTCTCGTACCAATGACTTTGGCTTTTCTAAAAACCCGGACGAGACCTTTACCATCTGGGATAAAGATGATGCACTGGCTGATGTGGTCTGGAATATCAGACGATTTCGTCCTGATGTTATCATAACACGATTTGATACAACCAGGGTACCCGGTGGACGTATGCACGGTCACCATACCGCATCCGCATTACTCGCACAGGAAGCTTTTGATATTGCCAATGACCCCAATGTATATCCTGAGCAACTGAAGTATGTAAAGCCATGGCAGCCCAAAGGTCTTTATTGGAACACCTATAATTTCGGAAGAGCCAATTTCCGGTCAGACCATGAAGGAGAGCCAGGGTTCTATACTTTTGACCTGGGAGCCTACAATCCATTGCTGGGCAAATCTTATGATGAAATTTCGGCTATCAGCCGCAGCCAGCACAAATCGCAGGGCTTTGGCAGTACAGGCCGCAGAGGTAGCTACAAGGAGTTCTTAATGCACTGGAAGGGAGAGGCACCCAGGGGTGACATCTTTGCCAACATAGACAACAGCTGGAACCGTATTAAGGGAGGAAAGAAGATTGGGGCGCTCATCAAAAAGGCCAACGATAGCTATCGTATAGAAGACCCCTCTGCTGTAGTGCCGCTGCTAATGGAGGCAAGAGAGTTGATGCTCGATCTGGACGAAGATTACTGGACTGCGGTGAAGCTGGAGGAAATCGATCAGGTGATCAAATCAGCAATGGGCCTTTACCTGGAAGTGGCTACCCGCGAATTCAGTGCGGTGGCTGGTGAGAGTGTAGCCATGTACTTTGAAGCTACCAATCGATCTGACGTGAAGGCCAGGCTGTTATCAGTTGGTATTCCCGCCCTGGGTTATCAGCTAGGCGTGAATAAGGATTTGAGCAATAATCAGAGCCTGTTGCAGAATGATACAATTACCATTGACGCCAGTACAGCCGCTTCGCAGCCTTACTGGCTTGAAAAAGATGCTACCTTAGGCATGTACCGCGTGGATGATCAGAAGCTAATTGGCTTACCTGAGAATCCGGCAGCCCTGTTTGCCACCTTCTTACTGGAGGTTGATGGTAAGCCATTTCAATATGAGACAGAGGTGGTGTTTAAGAGAAATGATCGGGTAAAGGGTGAGTTTTACAGACCTTTTGTAATCACGCCTCCGGTAATGGCCAACATAAAAGAAGGTGTTTTGGTTTTTCCTGATAACGAACCGAAAACGGTGAATGTAGTCGTAACGGCCGGTAAGGCAGGGGTAAAAGGGCAGGTAAAACTGAATTTACCTGATGGCTGGAAATCCAGCCCGGCCCAGGTAGAATACGATCTAAAAGAGAAGAATGCCGAAGCAACTTATCAGTTTCAGGTACTGCCACCTGTCGACCCGCAGGAAGCTTATATAGGCGTACAAGCGGAATATCAGGGTCAGGTTTATGACCGTGGGCTCAAAGTGATCAACTATGATCATATACCTATCCAGACGATTTTCCCGAAAAGTAATACCAAAGTTACCCGGGTAAACCTGAATAAGACAGGGCAATATGTGGGATACATTATGGGCTCGGGAGATGCCGTGCCGGAAGCTTTGGAACAGGTTGGCTACCAGGTGACCTTGCTTGACCCGAACAATATCAATGCGGCCGGCCTGGAGGGCTTCGATGCGGTAATTGTGGGTGTCAGGGCTTATAATACCATCGACAGAATGCGTTTTGTACAGCCTGAACTCATGGAGTATGTTAAGAAAGGCGGCACGGTGATCAACCAGTACAATACCTCCATGCGAAATCAACCACAGATAGGACCGTATCCTTTCAGTATTTCAAGAGATCGTGTTACCGTTGAAGGAGCAGAGGTAAGAATTCTGGCTCCTGATCATCCGGTGATCAATGGTCCTAACAAGATCACGCAAAAAGACTTTGAAGGCTGGGTACAGGAGCGTGGCCTGTATTTCCCCAACCGCTGGGACGATAAATACACGCCTATACTTTCAAGTAATGATCCCGGGGAAAGCCCCAAGAACGGAGGACTGCTTGTGGCTGAGTATGGTGATGGATACTTCATTTACTCGGGGTTTTCCTGGTTCAGAGAGCTCCCTGCAGGCGTACCCGGTGCTTTTCGTATCTTCACCAATATGATCTCTATAGGGCAGGAGAAACCGAAAAGTGCTCCGCTCAATACGGTAGAAAATAATAGGAAATGACAGATAAATCTCAGGAGACTGTTGACGACAAGCCTCCATTTTTTGATTCCTGGTCCAAGATGTACTGGCTCCTTATGGGCGTATTGGGCGTTTTTGTAGCACTGTTTTACCTCCTTACTCAGCACTATTCATGAATACCATTGATTGGATCGTGCTTTTCGGCACACTTATTTCCATTGTAGCCTATGGTGTATGGAAAACCAGAAAAGACAAAGACATTAACAGCTACCTGCGCGGGGGCGATGATGTAAAATGGTGGGCAATCGGCCTTTCCATTATGGCTACTCAGGCCAGTGCCATTACCTTCCTGTCTACTCCGGGTCAGGCTTATACATCAGGAATGGGCTTTGTGCAATTCTATTTCGGTCTGCCTGTAGCCATGATCATTATTTCGGTATTCTTTTTACCGATCTACTACAAACTTAAGGTCTACACCGCTTACGAGTATTTAGAGACCCGCTTCGATATGAAGACCAGGATGCTGGCAGCTTTTATCTTTCTGATCCAGAGAGGACTGGCTGCGGGTATCACCATTTATGCCCCTTCCATTATTCTGTCATCATTACTGGATTGGGATCTGCGGGCAACCAACATCGTCATTGGAGTACTGGTAATCATCTACACTGTGTCCGGAGGCACCAAGGCTGTGACCCAAACCCAGAAAACCCAGATGGCCGTGATGATGGGTGGCATGATCCTCGCAGGAATTATGGTGCTCAATGCCTTACCCTCCGGTGTTGGGATGGGAGATGCCCTGCATGTGGCCGGTAAAATGGGCAAACTCAATGTGGTGGATTTTGAGTTTGACCTGAAAAACAGATATAGTTTCTGGTCCGGAATGACCGGAGCCGTCTTTCTCTTCTTGTCTTATTTTGGCACAGATCAGTCTCAGGTTCAGCGCTATCTTTCTGGTAAGTCTCTGTCTGAGAGTAGGTTAGGTTTGATGATGAACGGGCTGTTAAAGGTACCTATGCAGTTTATCATTCTCTTTATAGGGGCGATGGTTTTCGTGTATTATCAATACAACGAGCCACCAATCTTCTTTAATGAGACCCTGAAAAACGAAGTATATGAAACAGACCGGGCCGATGACTTTCGGGCTTATGAAGAGGAGTACACCAAGGTATTTGATGAAAAACTACAGGCTGTAGAAGGGCTGAATATGGCGGTGAGGGCCGGTAATGAAGAAGTGATCAATGAAGCTCAAATTGTTGTGAATGAGTTACAGGCGGAAGCCGATACTCTCAGGAAAAAAGCAATTGCTCTGGTAGGAGAGGCCGTTCCGGGTGCTGAGACCAAAGACACCGACTATATCTTCATGAACTTTGTAATGAAGACGATGCCGGTGGGTATCGTGGGGCTTTTGTTTGCTGTGATCTTCTCAGCTGCCATGTCTTCCACATCCTCAGAGCTCAATGCCCTGGGGAGTACCACCACCATCGATTTTTATAAGCGCAGGGTGAAACAGGATGGCGATGATGATCACTATCTGAAGTACTCCAAACTCTTTACCCTGGGCTGGGGTATTCTGGCTATTATTGTGGCTTCTACCTTGTCCCTATTCGATAATCTCATTCAGGCTGTCAACCTTATTGGTTCGCTGTTTTATCCCATTGTATTGGGGATTTTTATCGTGGCTTTCTTCTTCAAGTCTATTAAGAGCAATGCGGTATTTATAGCCGCTATTATCAGTCAGGTACTGGTCATTCTTATTCACTATCTGAATGTAGAAGGCACTGCCGGCATATTCACCATGGGCTTTTTATGGTACAATGCCATTGGCTGTCTCTTTGTAGTGGTGCTGAGCTTTATTATTAAGGCTATCAAGGACAATTAGGAAGGTTGAAGACCTGCTATACCTGAATAGTTGGTTTGGCTTCACACAAACGAATTCACAACAATAAGTCGTTATTCATAACATTTTTTAAGTAGCGATTTACTTTAATGAAATAAGACTATTCCATTAAGAACAAATTTCATTTAAAGTTTTCTCTGAGAGCCTATCAAAACTTTAGTCAATTCACGCTCTCCGGCCTGATTTTGCTGTTTTTTTACTATTTGGAAATAGAACTGAAATACATTTTTTTCATTGTATAAGTGTATGTGGAAAGTGTGTTTACCTCAAGGGCTTACCGGGTAACATGCTGGGGATTTTCAGTAACCCTCAATGGAAAAAGTTAAAATTCTTGTCGTAGAAGACGAGGTGATCACGGCCCATGCTATCATCAGCATGATAGAGAAAATGGGCTATGAATGCGTAGGTACCGCCATTCGCGCTAAAAAGGGGCTGGACCTGGCCCGAGCCTTAAAACCTGACCTGGCCCTACTGGACATTACCCTGAAAGGAGAGGAAACTGGTATCTGGCTCGCAGGTGAGCTGAAAAAGGAACTGAATATCCCTTATATTTTCCTAACCTCCTTTGGCGATAAAAAGACCATAGAGGAAGCAACTGCTACGATGCCCTATGGCTACCTGCTCAAGCCACTTGAAGCCCAAAACCTGTATGCAGCCATAGAAACGGCCCTTGCGCGATTCAGCCATGAAAACGCCACCAAACCCATACCCAACGGGAACCAGGAAAATCGGGCACTGGCCATCAAAGACGCACTGTTTATCAAGGACGAGTACCAGTATGTAAAGATTGTATTGTCAGACATCGATTATATCAAGTCTGATGGCAATTATGTGGAGATTTTTAGCCGGGAAGCCAAAAGAGTTTTGAAAGAAACATTGAAGAACATGGAGGCTAAATTGCCCCAGGGAGACTTTTTTCAGGCGCATCGTTCTTACCTGATCAATGTAAATAAGATAGAAAGCATTACCGGTAATTCTGTAAAAGTGGGAGGTACTGAGTTGCCTATTGTCAAGCATAAAAGAGATGAATTGCTAAACCTTCTGCCATGATTTCATTGCCCTGGACACTTCGCCTAAACAGTTAACCACCAACCCATTACAACCTAGTGACTATTAACCATCTACATCAGCCAATTATGAGATACTTAACCATCGTTTTCTTGATCATTTTTGGGTTTTCAAGCCTTCAGGCCCAAACGCCAAGAATAAATCAACTCAAGAAAGAATTAGCCACAAGCTCCTCCGATAGCATCAAAGTTCGAGTGCTCATAGATCTGATAAATCAGTATATCGGTCACAACCCGGATTCACTCCCTCATTTTGCAAAACAACTCGATGAGAACCCAAAGAAAGGAGAGAATTCTGTTGCACAAGAAAATGTGAATGTTGCTTATGCAATGTATTATTACGACAAGGCTGATTTTGACTCCTCCCTGATATTTATCAACCAAAATATTGCTCTTGCCAGAGAAAAAGGAAATGACGCAGCAATTTCCAGTAACCTGACTAACGCAAGTATTATACTTCTCGGACAGAGCAAATATGAAGAAGCCATTGGCTATTTGTTACAGGCATTAGAGGTTCAGGAAGGCAATGAAAATATTCAGCCACATATTTTGGCGAATACTTATAGTGTTCTTTCAAATGTCTATCATAATTTAAAAAACTACGAACAGGCACAGGACTATCAGTTTAAGGCACTTAACATCTACAAGGCCGATAACAGAACCATTGAATTGATCAGGGCCTACACCAACCTTGGGTCCAATTATATTGAAAGAAATAAGGTCGATTCGGCAATCTACTATTTTGATGTGGGCCTGAAGTTGAGTCGACAAAATAACGAGGAACGCTCTCTGGCCCAGCTTAGTCGTATGATTGGTGACTTATATATTAAGCAAGAGAATTACGATTCCGCGCTATTTCATTACGAAAATTCTGTGGAATATTTTAGCCGCAACAGAAGCAACAATGAGGTGAGTGGCTCTATGGTGGGCCTGGGCACTGCTTATTATGAAAAAGGCAGATATCAGGATGCTTATAATATGCATAAGCAGGCCAAAGACCTTTTTGCTGAAAAGGGTGATGAAATGGAAACGAGCCGGTGTCTTTGGCTAATGTCCAGGGATTTGAATAAACTCGGAAGACATGCCGATGCCTATGAGCTTTTAGTCGAGAGTAAATCACTGGGTGATTCTCTTTATGTAAAGAATGGCGTAGAGGCAATTGCAGAAATGCAAACGAAATACGAAACGGAGAAAAAGGACAAAGAACTGGCGATTCAAACTGCAGAACTCACAGAGAAAGAATCGGAATTACAGCAGCAACAAACGCTTAGAAATTTTGCGGCAATTGGTGCGCTGTCGCTGGGTATTGTTGCCTTCTTGATCTATCGCATCAAAACGAAAAGTAACAAGGCGATATCGGCCAAAAACGATCAGTTAGGCAAGTCCTTATCAGAGCGGGAAGCGCTGTTGAAAGAAATCCACCATAGAGTAAAGAACAACCTGCAAGTCATTGCCGGTCTTTTGTATCTGCAATCTGACAAGACGGATGATGTTAGCGTGAAAAAGCTCTTGGAAGAGGGGCAAGGCAGGGTGCGCTCTATGGCATTGATTCATCAGAAATTGTATGAAAACGAAGACCTGAAGCATATCCCATTCGAAGAATACCTCAGCGAGCTGGTAGGGGAGATCAAAAAGACCTTTGGAGCTTCAGCCGAGAGGGTAGACTTGCATATTGAAGCCAAAGACATTCAGTTTGATGTAGATACTGCCGTGCCGCTCGGGCTGATCATTAACGAACTCAGTACCAATGCTTTCAAATATGCTTACACCGATAAAATGGGTGGGTCTTTGTTCTCTGTAAAGCTGGAAAAAAAGGAAGGTCAATATGAAATGACGGTGTCTGACAATGGGAGTGGAATTCCTGAAGATGTACTGAGTGCCACAAAGTCATCATCATTAGGCCTTAGACTTACGCGAATGTTAAGTGATCAACTTGAAGGGGAATATCAGTTTGATAATGCTGAAGGCGCCCGTTTTAAATTGAAATTTGCCGTTTAAAAATAACTGAGGCCTTGCCAGCCAGTACTCAATTAATCACTAAAAAACTGATGCTTGCCATCCTGATTTTCCTTACGATGGATTTGGGTACAAAGTCCATCGCTCAAAACGCGAAAATCGATAGCCTCAGGAATTTGTTGGACACCGGGATCACCGAAAAAGAATAGACTATTGATCAACCTTAGAAGAATACTCCTATTCACCTTGCTGTGGTTAACGGCATTTGTCTTGAGTGCTCAAACTGAGCGGTTGGACAGCCTGAAAAGGGAAATGCCTAATATGAGTGACTCCCTGCAAGTAGAGTCGTTATTCCAGGTTTTGTATTGGCACTTTAATAACCGAACGGATTCTATTCATTATTACGCTCGCTTGTTGGCAAAGGAAGCCGAAGCGAAAAGAGTACCCATTGGCTTGAGCAGGTCTTATAATATGAGTGGAAGGCAGTATATGAGAGAAAGCCAGCTGGATTCGGCTGCTTACTACTTCGAAAAGGCGCATAAGGTAGCCGTTGATCTTGGAGAGGAACTACAGGCGTCAATGATTATGGCCAACCTGGGCATTGTCAGGTACAATCTCGGTGATTTTGAAGGAGCGCTTGAGAGCTTTTTAGTCAGACTGCGAATGGTCGAAAAGATACCAAGATTGAAAAAGAGCGAGGCCAATTGGCTTAACAATATTGCAGGTGTTTACACCAGGTTAAATCGAGATTCCCTGGCGATTGTCTATGCCAGGAAATCACTAAGAATCAGGCAAGAGCTCAACGAGGTTAGAGAAGTGGTTGGGAGTATGATCACATTGAGTGCGGTATACGTTGATGCAGAAATGTTCGATTCAAGCTATTACTATTCCAAAAAAGCCTTTCACCTGTCTCGATCAATCAACAATGAACTTACAACGGTACAGGCGTTAAACAACATGGCGCTCTATTTTGAGAGGCAAGAAGCGGGAGATTTGGACTCTGCAATCTATTACATGAATACAGGTATAAGGCTGGCACAAAAACAGGGATTCACCACAGATTTAGCCAATTTCCAACTCAATCTGAGCAAGATTTATAACCAACGGGAGAACTACAGGAAGGCCTTAGAGACTGCTTCAGGCGCAGCAGCATATTATGAGGAAACAGGGTTAAAAAGGGAACTTTCGATAGCAAAAGGCAACCTTGCTGATGCCTATGAGGGGTTGGGAAGATATAAAGAAGCAAACGAAGTCCTGAGAGGGCACTATACCTTAAGAGATTCACTTTTCAATATAGACAAATCTGAGGCCATCAGTGAATTACAGATTGAGTATGAAACGGAAAAGAAGAACCAGCAAATTGCCCTGCAGGAATCTCAGTTAGAGACCAGTGCCGCCATAATTTCTCGCCAAAGTCTGGTCAGAAATATAGCCATAGGTGGAGCCGCGGTACTGATACTGGTTGTGATTCTCATTTACAGAAACAACCGTCTGAAAACTCAGGCCGCTCAGGAGATATCAGAAAAGAATGTGCAGTTGGGCAAGGCTCTGAGCGAAAGAGAAAGCTTACTCAAAGAAATTCACCATCGTGTAAAAAACAATCTACAGGTCATCGCCAGTCTGTTGTATTTGCAATCGGACAAGACTGATGATGTAAGTGTGAAAAAACTCCTGGAGGAAGGCCAGGGGAGGGTGCGCTCTATGGCATTGATCCACCAAAAACTGTATGAAAATGATGACCTCAAACATATTCCCTTTGAAGACTATCTGAGCGAGTTGGTAGGCGAAATCAAGAAGACCTTTGGAGCCGCAGCCGAAGGGGTAGATCTGCACATTGAAGCCAAGAACATTCAGTTTGATGTAGATACAGCAGTGCCACTGGGGCTGATTATCAACGAACTTAGCACCAATGCTTTCAAATACGCTTACACCGATAAAATGGGTGGAGCCTTGTTCTCTGTCAAACTGGAACAAAATGAAGGACAATACGAAATGACGGTTTCAGACAATGGCACAGGTATTCCAGATGAAGCCCTGAACGCCACTCAGTCTTCTTCTTTGGGCCTTAGGCTAACCCGTATGCTCAGCGACCAATTGGAAGGAGAATATACCTTTGATAATAAAGAGGGCACAAGCTTTACACTGAAATTCGCAGTGTAGAATTGGATTAACCATTTGATTTCAAAACAGAATTGAGAGTATGACAGATTAATGGAAACACCATGGGCCCTTCTCCTTTAGGAGAGGGTTGGGGTGAGGCCAACAAATAATATTTCCACTAATCTGTCATTGCGAAGTCATGGCGAAGGAGGCGTAGCCGACTGTGGCAATCTCTTGATTACTGAACATCTATAATACAACAACGAGATAGCCACGCTGCGCTCGCTATGACGTTGTGTTCTGAAGCTGATGCTGAGAGGTTGATCTGTATATCTCTGAGGAGTTCTCGAACAATTCCCCTCATGGACAGGAGGGGTTAGGGGTGGTTGACCAATGCCTGGTAACATGCGAGATATTTCGCCATTTCTTACGATATATCTCGCATACTGCCTGTCCTTAGATGGGAAGGGCTATTTCATTAATGACGATGAATCAATCATCCGGTTAGTGGCTAAAAAGTTTATGCATACATCGTTCCGTCTGATCTTCGATACTGACGGGTATTCCAAACCCGTTTTCCCATCCTTCGTTTCCTACCTGATCCCTGATCCCTGATCCCTGATCCCTGATCCCTGATCCCTGATCCCTGATCCCTGATTCCTGATTCCTGATCCCTGATTCACCATTCAAAATTCATAATCCATCATTTCTCCATCATTTCCAATACTGCGAACACCTCCGACAGATAGCTTCACTGCACTCGCTATGACGATAATAAACGTCATTGCGAGGAAACTGACAGACGATAGTCTGACTGTGACCGTGGCAATCTCTCAATAGGCAACTCTGTACTACAAATACGTGAACCTATTTAGGAGATAGCTCCGCATAGCTCGCTATGACGATTCTTAAACTACTCTTCATTTCTCAACTATTGACCAATCCCAATTCATCATTCACCATTCACAATTCATCATTTCTTAGCTCACTATGACGACTCTCAAACTATTCCCCATTTCTTGAACTAATGACCAATGACCAATCCACCAATTCCTAATCTTTCGTTCACGCCCCTGGTTCCCCTGTTCCTCTCATCCGTCTGATCTTCGATGCTGACGGGGTGACCGCCCAATTCAACATTTAAAACTCATCATTTGTCATTTCCAGTAAAATTTCATCCCCGGCTTTTCCACTTTCATCCACCAACTTCGGAGTCTGGTCAATGATTTTTTAGCCCTCCGCTGCAGGTACATACTTTCATTTTGGCGATAGCTCCCTTGGGGCGCTCACCAGGATATAACCAAAAAGTGTGTAAAATGAAAAGACTCTACCAACCATTTACCGAATCCATGAGGCACCATGGATGGCAACGGATCATACTGCTGTTGATCCTTGCTTTTTTTTCACAGCGTATATGGGCTCAGACCATCAACTTTAATGAAATCACCGATGCTAATGATACGGACATTGGTGCGGTATATACCTCAGGTAACTTTAGGTTTACCATGACAAACGGTGTCTTTCTCGTATCTGATCAGGGAAATGGAGCTACTAAGGGTGTAAGGCCTGCTGGTACCTTGCTCACGATAGAAACCCTTGATGGATCAGAGGTTCAATTTGAGAGTTTTTATGTCAATCCATCAATCTTAGGGAATATAGATTTTACAAGCATCGAGGGTTTCAAAAATGGCTTATCTACCGGGACTAATAGAGTAAATGTTAACAATTCGGGTAAGGTAGATATGGCTGCCTCTCTGGCTGATGTGGACAAGGTAGTCCTGAGTGCATCAGTTTTTGCATTCGCAGTTTTCGATGATTTCGTGTTCAGTGCTGCTTCAGAAACTGCAAATGTAGCCCCTTTAGTTACGGCTCCTACAGCACCCACAGTCACTGAAGACGCAGTTGATGTGGCCATAGCAGACGACATTCAATTGGCAGAAGCTGACCTGGAGGATGCACACACGCTGACTTTTACGATCACCGGGGGTACGCTAAGCCTGGGAGAAGGCGGCATTACCTTTGGGGGAAGTGGGAACAAGTCGGCTTCCTTTACAGCTCAGGGGTCCGTGGCAGATTTGAATACGGCTATGGATGCCGCAACATTCACTCCAACTCCCAACCTAAGTGGTACCGATGTAGCTACTATATCTTTTGTGGCCAATGATGGTAAGGCCGACTCTAATACGGCTACTGTTACATTTGATATTACAGGTGTCAATGACATTCCTGTATTCACGTCTAGCCCTGAAACCAGTGTAGATCAGGATAAAATGTATAGTTACACCGTTATGACCTCCGATAATGACCATCATGGTGTCCTGGTAAAGCCAACGACTAAACCCGATTGGTTATCGTTACAGGCCAGCGCCAATACAGAATGGGTTGTAAATACCTTTGCCGGATCAGGTAGCTATGGTCTGGGAGATGGTACTGGTACCTCTGCAACCTTCATAGGGCCTCGTGGTATCGCCATTGACGCTTCGGGCACACTTTACATTACCGATGAATTCAAAATCAGGAAAATTGATCCCAGTGGTGTGGTAACCACATTGGCCGGTGCTGATGTCAGAGGCCGTTCGGATGGCACGGGCACCAATGCCAAATTCTATGCCCTTAGAGGCCTTACCCTGGATGCCAGTGGTAATCTATATGTTTGCGATGCCGGTAATAATAATATTGTGAAGGTAACTCCTGAGGGAGTGGCTACGGCTTTTGCCGGATCAGGAACTTCAGCGGCTGTAGATGGTACAGGAACTCTGGCAAGCTTTGTACAACCGGTGGATTTGGATATAGACAACTCAGGAAACCTCTATGTGGGAGACGGGAAAGGGAATACCCTAAGAAAAATCACACCAGGTGGAGTTGTTACCACTTTAGCCGGCAGTAGCACGGCAGGTGCTGATGATGGTACTGGTAGTGCAGCAGGTTTTAGTTCCCTGGATGGAATTAAGGTCGATGATGCAGGGACCATTTATGTAGCAGATTGGAACAACCATCGCATTCGAAAGGTGAGCCCGCAGGGAGTCGTAACTACCTTGGCAGGTTCCGGAGCGGCCTCATCTATTGATGGTACCGGAACCGAGGCAAGCTTTTATCGACCTGTGGGATTGACATTAGATGCTGCAGGGAACTTGTTTGTATCGGAATTTGGTGGTAGACGTATTCGCAAGGTGACTCCAGAAGGCATTGTAAGCACAATAGCCGGTAATGATACAAATGGTGCCTCAGATGGACCTGGTACTTCTGCGAGTTTTTCCTCGCTTGGCTGGTTAGATTTTGATGCATATGGCAATCTCTATGTTGCAGATCAATCCAACCTGAAAATCCGAAGCATTAGTCCTCAATCTTATACCCTTTCAGGTGATGCATCTGCAGAAAAGGGCACGCATGACATTACTCTGAACGCGAATGACTTAAAAGGAGGCACTGCCACTCAGTCGTTCAGCATTTTTGTGAGCGATGTAGTTGAATTTGACGGCACCGCTTCTAATGGAAACGAATCTGAGAGCACTGCAGACATTCCCGTAAGTCTAAATAAAGCCCTTACCACTGAGGCCAGTGTAGACTATGCCATCAGTGGCACGGCCCAAAGTGGAGTAGATCACAGCTTTACAGGAGGGACTCTGACCTTTGCAGCGGGTGAAACTACCAAAAACATCACCATCACAGGTATCATAGATGATACAGAGATTGAGGCGGGTGAAACTATTATACTCACACTTTCGAATGGGGTAGGCATTGATCTGGGCAATCAGAATGTACACACCTACACTATCAATGATAATGATGTGACCGAAGCTAATGCAGGGACAGACGAAACCGTATGTGGAAGAAGTCTGAATTTATCAGGGAATGCTCCCGATGCTGCCAACGGTGAAACAGGCGAATGGATCATTATCAGTGGAGAAAATGGATTTCTAAGGGATGCGACCAATGCCAATACCAGCTTTTCCGGACGTGGCGGAAATACCTATACGCTCCGATGGACTCTTACAAAAGGGGGGAATACCAGCACCGATGATGTACTGATTACTTTAGTAAACGATCCTATAGCCAATGCAGGGCCCGATAAGCAAATTCGGGGCATTGGCAATTTAGAAGGTACTGTCAGCCAGGGATCAACCGGAACATGGACAATTCAGGGAGGTGACGGAAATGGTGTCCTGGGTGATCCGACCAGCCTTACCTCAAGCTTCACAGGCACCTCAGGCATGTGGTATACACTCATACTTACCGCATCGAACGATTTATGTGGTACTAATACCGATGGGGTAGACATTCAATACTTTAGTAATGAACTACCAGAGTTTACCAGCACTCCGGGCACCAGTGTCAATGACAATAATAACTATCGGTACTATCCGCAGATTTCCGATAAAGATGATGCCCCGAATGTTACTGCCTCGGTGAAACCTGACTGGTTGACCTTGTCTACTTTACCCGCAGGCGCACTTCATACCTTTGCCGGTGCATTGGAAACTGGAAATACCAATGGATTTGCCACCAATGCGCGTTTTAAATTTCCCAACGATGTGGCGGTGGATTCAGAAGGAAACCTATTTGTGGCAGACCAGGGCAATAATGTGATAAAGAAAATAACTACCGATGGTCAGGTCTCTGTTTTTGCCACAGGGTTTAATGGACCGGCTGGTATTTCAGTGGCCACTTCCGGTAACGTTTATGTAGCGGATACTTTCAATAATCTGGTTAAAAAAATCACCAAAGATGGCATTGTCAGTAACATAGATTTCGTGACCGCTCCTTATGGAATAGCAGTAGATGCTCAGGAAAATGTTTATTACTCAAGCCTTTCGGGTAATAAAATCTACAAATACCTCCAAAGTTCGGGACTTACGGATGTCCTGGCCGGTTCTGGTACTGCGGGAAAAGATGATGGAACCGGTAACGCGTCCACCTTTAACGGGCCTGCAGGACTGGACCTCGATGCTAATGGCAATGTATATGTGGCAGACTGGGGTAATGAACTGATCAGAAAAATTACTCCTGCCGGAGTGGTGACTACCCTGGCCGGATCGGGTACGGCTGCCAGTACAGATGGTTTTGGTTCTTTTGCCAGCCTGGATGGCCCTAAAGGCATAGCGATTGATGCGGATGGGATTATTTATGTAACCGAAAATTCCCTGACAAGCGGTCGTATTCGTAGAATTGAAAATGGTTTTGTGTCTACAATATCGGCAACGGTAGCACCCGCTACCAATACCCTTACCAATCCGGAAGGCCTGACAGTAGACAAACAAGGCAACCTATACATTGCGGACTTCAACAATAACACGATCAAGTTTTTGCCAGCTCAAGCACAGGCAGTCTTATCTGGATCGGCTGTAGGGCAAAAGGGCGCACATGAAGTTACCCTGAAGAACGATGATGGCCATGGCGGTGTGATAGAGCAAAAATTTACCATTATGGTCAATGATGTAACGGCTCCGGTATTTACTTCCGCTACCACGGTGAATTTCGCTGAAAATGGTACAGGCGCGGCTTATACTGTAACGGCCACAGATGCTAATGATTTGACCTACAGCCTGGGTACTGGAAATGACGAAGACTTTTTTAATATCGATGCGGGAGTTGTCACCTTCAAGTCTGCACCAGATCATGAAGAACCACGCAATGAAGAATTGGACAACGATTATGTGATCAATGTGATTGCCAGTGATGGTAATAATTCGTCAAATCAGAACGTGACCATTTCAGTAACCAATGTCAATGAAACTCCATTTTTTACCTCTACTGCGGTAACAGCGGTCAATGACAATGCTACCTACAGTTACAGAATTACCCCATCTGATCCTGATGGAGATGCTTTGACCGTCACCGCTACTCAAAAACCAGATTGGTTGGAGCTTAGTAGCGCTTCTGGAGGGCAAGTCTCAACCGTGGCAGGAGTTCTAGGTACGAATACCTCAACAGATGGCGCCAATGGTACTTTTAGTGCGCCTTGGAATCTGGCAACAGATGCGCAGGGCAATACTTATGTAACAGAATTTTCTCAACATATAGTGAGAAAGATATCAGTGGATGGCACGGTAAGCACCATTGCGGGTGTCAACGGCATGTCAGGTGACCAAAATGGAATGGGCTCAGAGACAAGGCTGAATACCCCCAGAGACATTGCTGTGGATGCAGCGGGTAATGTATATTTTACAGATAGCGGTAACAATAAGATCAAGAAAATCACCCCAGAGGGTGTAGTGAGTACATTTGTGGGTTCGGGTGATAGTGGCTCCCAAGACGGAACCGGTATGGAAGCCTCATTCTCATTCCCTGACGCTTTGGCAATTGATGCTGATGGCAATCTGTATGTTGGCCAAAGTGCGGTCATTAGAAAAGTTACTCCTGCGGGAGTAGTAAGTACTCTTGGAGGCGTCTCGTTTTTG
Source organism: Roseivirga sp. UBA6061 (assembly GCA_002427745.1). Classification (GTDB taxonomy): domain Bacteria; phylum Bacteroidota; class Bacteroidia; order Cytophagales; family Cyclobacteriaceae; genus Roseivirga. The sequence continues at coordinate 40,657 of DIYF01000078.1, forward strand.
GATGGTCATGAAGATGGGCCCTTGGCAGAAGCACGTTTTTCAAGTGAAATTAATTACATCTCAGTAGACAAACAGGGAAATATCTATCTGCTGGAAAATCAGGATAGAATTCGAAAAATATCTAAGGACGGAATAGTCAGTACCTTAAACACTGGAGATTTTCTACACGTAGGCTCCGGTATGGAAGTGGATCATGCCGGGAATGTATACTTTCTTGAAGAATATTCAGTGGTATACAGATTTTCTAAGAACGGGGACATAACTCCCATTGCCGGTGAGAGATATAGGCAGAGTCTCTCGGATGGAAATGGCATCGATGCCACCACTGCCAGACTTAGAACCGCTTTTGGATTGGGGTTCGATCCGAACGGAGATTTATTGATCACTGATGTGCCATTAATTAGAAAAATCACTTTTCCTTCTCTAAAGCTTTCAGGCGATGCCACCGGTCAAACCGGTACACATGATGTGACCCTCAAAGCAGATGATGGCAATGGAGCCACAGTGGAGCAGAACTTTACCATCACCATCAATGATGTGACTGATCCGGTCATTACCTCAGCTACTACCGCCAGCTTTGCTGAAAATGGAACAGGTACTGCCTATACAGTTACGGCCACCGATACCAATGGCCTGACTTACAGCCTGGGTACAGATAATGATGAGTCACTCTTCAACATTGATGGAACCTCCGGGACGGTTACTTTCAAGACCTCACCCGACTTTGAAAGTCCCGCAGATGCCAATACAGACAATGCTTATGTCATCAATGTAATTGCTTCTGATGGCAGCAATACAACCAATCAGGATGTGACGATTACAGTGACTAATGTCAACGAAGCCCCTTCGTTCACTTCTACACCCATTACGAGTGTAAATGATAATACTAACTATAGTTACACCATAGAAGTCAATGATCCTGAAGGAGATGCCCTGACCATTGCTGCAGCAACGAAACCAGATTGGTTGAGCTTGTCTGTGAGTGAGGAAGAATCTGTCTCTACAATAGCAGGTTCGGGAGAAACGGACGGTTCGGGTACGGGAGTACCCAAAGATGGTGTTGGTACAGAAGCTGGTTTTGGAAATCCAGGAGGAATCGTTATTGATGCTTCAGGAAACGTTTATGTACTTGATCCCATTGCAAATGCCGTCAGGAAGGTGGATCAGAATAAGCTGGTGACCACGCTCGCGGGCAACGGTACGGCTGAACATAAAGATGGTACTGGTACAAATGCCGCCTTTTTGGGAGTGAATGACCTGGCAATGGACCCACTGGGGAATCTGTATATCACCAGTAATCACAGCATAAGAAAGGTAACCCCTGAAGGAGTAGTGAGCACTTTTGTTGGTCCAGATAACGGGGCCGAGGGAGATGTGGATGGTGCCGGTGCTGACGCTCGTTTTTCCGCACCTGTTGGTATCACCTATGATGCTACCACGAATGCACTTTTCGTAACTGATGCCAGGACCGGCAAGATTCGAAAAGTGACACTGGATGGAGTAGTAACCACATTTGCAGGGTCAGGTACGGCTGCTTCTGATGACGGCTCAGGAACTAATGCCAGTTTTAATAGCCCACAGGGCATTGCCGTAGATAATCAAGGCAATTTCTATATAGCTGAAGCAAGCAGCAGAAGAATCCGTAAAATTACTCCTTCTGCCGTAGTTACTACGCTGGCAGGGTCTGACGCTGGATTTGCAGATGGTACCGGTATAGAGGCTAAGTTCGGCTATATCACAAGCTTGACAGTAGATAGTGAGGGTGTGGTTTATGTAGCGGACGGTGATAACAATAGAATCAGGCAAATCAGCCCTGAAGGCGTAGTAAGCACGCTGTTGGGAGGAGGAGCATATGACTACGTAGATGGTACCTTCGATGTAGCCAGACTTTCGGGTCCACAAAAGATTGCCATCGACAATAACGAGAATTTGGTGTTTAATGAGTGGAGCAGGCGCTTGCGAAGGGTTAACATTGACCGGGGCCACCGACTTTTGGGGAGTGCAGTGGGGCAGAAAGGGACCTTCAATGTGAGTCTGACTGCCAACGATGGTACAAATGATGCAGTAGAACAAAACTTTACCATCACAGTGAATGATGCCACCGATCCAGTGTTCACTTCAGGAACAGCAGTCAATTTTGCTGAGAATGAGACAGGTACTGTTTATACAGTTGCAGCAACTGATGTAAACACGGTTACTTACAGTTTGGGTACCGGTAATGATGAAGCATTATTTGATATTATGGCAGGAGTGGTGACTTTCAAAGTTTCACCGGATTTTGAAAACCCGGCTGACGCGAACACAGACAATGCCTATGTGATCAATGTGATCGCCAATGATGGTATCAATTCGGCCAATCAGGACGTGACTATTACCGTAACCAATGTAGACGATACCGATCCGGTATTTAGTTCTGCAGTTACAGCCAGCTTTGCCGAAAACGGTACAGGTACTGCCTATACGATTGTGGCGACTGATGCCAATGCTTTGACCTATAGCCTGGGCAGTGGTAAGGATGAAGCTCTGTTCGATGTTGACGGAAGCTCAGGAGCAGTGACTTTCAAGGCTTCACCAGACTTTGAAAACCCGGCAGACGCCAATACAGATAACGCCTATGTCATCAATGTGATTGCCAGCGATGGTATCAACTCAGTAAACCAGGACGTGACTATTACAGTGACCAATGTAGATGATACTGATCCGATGTTTACTTCTGCCACCGCTGTGGACTTTGCTGAAAACGGTACAGGTACTGCCTACACGATTGTGGCGACTGACGCTAATGCACTGACCTACAGTCTGGGCAGTGGCAATGATGAAGCTCTGTTTGATATAGATGGTACCTCTGGAGCAGTGACTTTCAAAGTTTCACCAGATTTTGAAAACCCGGTCGATGCCAATACAGATAACGCCTATGTCATCAATGTGATCGCCAGTGATGGTATCAACTCAGTCAATCAGAATGTAACGATCACAGTCACCAATGTAGATGATACTGATCCGGTATTTACTTCTGCCACTACCGCCAGCTTTGCCGAAAACGGTACAGGTACTACCTATACGATTGTGGCGACTGATGCTAATGCTTTGACCTATAGCCTGGGTAGTGGTAATGATGAAGCTCTATTTAATGTAGAAGGTACCTCTGGAGCAGTGACTTTCAAAGCTTCACCAGACTTTGAAAACCCGGCAGATGCCAATACAGACAACGCCTACGTGATTAATGTAATCGCCAGTGATGGTATCAATTCAGTCAATCAGGATGTAACCATTACAGTGACCAATGTAGATGATACCGATCCGGTATTCACTTCTACCACTATAGCCAGCTTTGCTGAAAACGGTACAGGTACTGCCTACACGATTGTGGCGACTGACGCTAATGCACTGACCTACAGTCTGGGCAGTGGTAATGATGAAGCTCTATTTAATGTTGATGGTACCTCTGGAGCAGTAACTTTCAAATCTTCACCAGACTTTGAAAACCCGGCTGATGCTAATACAGACAATGCTTATGTGATCAATGTAATCGCCAGTGATGGTATCAACTCAGTAAACCAGAACGTGACTATTACAGTGACCAATGTAGACGATACCGATCCGGTATTTACTTCTGCCACTACCACCAGTTTTGTCGAAAACGGTACAGGTACTGCCTACACGATTGTGGCGACTGACGCTAATGCACTGACCTACAGCTTGGGTAGTGGTAATGATGAAGCTCTATTTGACGTGAACGGGGGATCAGGAGTGGTCACTTTTAAGGCTGCTCCTGATTATGAAAACCCGGCTGATGCTAATACAGACAACACCTTTGTAATCAATGTGATTGCGAGTGACGGCATCAATTCAGTCAATCAGGACGTAACGATCACGGTCACCAATGTAGATGACACTGATCCTGTATTTACTTCTGCAACCACAGCTAGCTTTGTCGAAAACGGTACAGGTACGGCTTATACCGCAATAGCTACGGATGTCAATGCACTGACCTATGGCCTGGGCAGTCAAAAAGACGAAACACTATTTAATATGGACCAGAACTCAGGGGTGGTCACTTTCAAGACCGCTCCTGATTTCGAAAACCCGGCTGATGGAGATGCTAACAATACTTATGTCATTAATGTAATCGCCAGTGATGGCATCAACTCTGTCAATCAGGACGTGACGATCACCGTAACTGATGCAGATGAGATAGCTCCTACAGTTAATATTAGTAGTGAGACTTTGGGAATCACCTCTGGCGTATTTACTGTCACTGTAGCATACAGTGAAACTGTTACAGGCTTTGCGGTAGGGGATATCACCGTTACCAATGGAACAGCAGGCAACTTTACCAGTGTCATTGCCGGTAAGGAATGGACGGCTGATATCACACCAGCATCGAATGGTGCTGTGACAATCAACATTGCAGCAGCCACAGCAAAGGATGCCGCGGGTAATGAAAATACCGCTGCTACAGAGTTCAGTATTCAGAACGATGAAACCGCACCGGGAGTAACCTTATCTGCGGGAGCACTTACAGGAGGAGCTTATACGGTAACAGCGCAGTTCAGCGAAACGGTTAGTGGTTTTACCCAGGGAGATATAACTATCTCTGGTGGCACGATCAGTGATTTTACAGCAGTGGACGGTGGTACCTATACTTTCTCTGTGAGCTCTGAGAATCCTGCTGCTACGGTGGATATTGCTGCCGGAGTGGCAACTGATGCTGCCGGGAACGGGAATACAGCCGCTTCACAGCTGAGCCTGGTCTTCAACAGCAGCCCTGCAGATATCACACTGTCCAGTGCTTCGATTGATGAAAACAATGAGGCGGGAGCCACCATTGGCGACTTCAGTACGATTGACCCGGATGCTTCAGATACTCATACCTACATGCTGGTGGCCGGAGCAGGAGATACGGATAACGCGTCCTTTACTATTGACGGAGTGAGCCTGAAAGCTGTGGGTACTTTCGATTTCGAAACGCAGTCCAGCTACAGTATCCGTGTAAAAACAGATGATAGCAGGGGAGGAAGCTTCGAAAAGAACTTCACGATTGGCATCGACAATGTCGCAGAGCCAGAGGTGACAGTAAGTGGAACGGTGGAGTTCCCTGAAACACAGCTGGGAATTACTGTTAGTACTATGATCACTATCAGTAACATTGGAGAAGCTCCCGTAGAGGTAATTGCTTCCTCAGCTCCGGCAGACTTCTCAGTGACTCCGGGCTCGGTTGTCCTGATGGCAGGAGAGAGCAGGCAGGTCAATGTCAATTTCACTCCAACGCAGGAGGCTACTTATTCAGGAAACCTGGTATTCAGTTACAATGGGCGACAAGTTACACTAGCGGTCAGTGGTATCGGAGCGATTGTCACAGGAACCGATGATGAGCTGATCGATGAAAATGAGATCAGACTCTATCCAAACCCTGCCAGTGATGTGGTGAATATCGACCTCTCTCAGGTACCTGCTCAGGCACTGGATATCACGTTCGTTAATGCAGCCGGTAAAGTAGTGAATACCTGGAATGACTATCGTGAGAAGCAACTGTCCGTCCGGGTAAGTGACTTGGATAACGGCTTGTATATCATGCAGTTTACCGATGGTAAATCGGTAGTCAGGAAAAAAGTGATCATCAGAAAATAAAAGAAAATGAAACCATTCAGTTACAAATATTTACTTTACACACTTTTACTGTTCGTTAGTCTGGCCTCGTGTAGGCCGGACGACCCGAACGGCCCCAGCATTCAGGACCTGACCTTCGAAAAACTGGCAGGTAACTGGACCCTAGGGAGCAGTGGCAGCATTACGCTGGACGGACAGGACATTACCCTCAATTACCCGGGCCTTGCCCTGTCTTTTGCCGATGGCACCTATAACACCACCAATGCCGGAGACTTGTTCAAGGCATCCGGCACCTGGCAGTGGTCTGGAGAAATGGCCACCAGCGTGATCCTGGATACAGGGGAGGAGGTAACCATCATCGATCTGTCAGAGACTGACTTTCAGTTTTCTTTTACCCATACCGGAACAGGAGGCACTGCAGCCGGTACGGCAGGTAACTATGTGGTTACACTTGAGAAGTAGCTTAGTTCTGTAAGAAAGAAGAAGTCTCAAAAATCAATGAAATCGTCATCACGAACGCAGTGAAGCCTGCCTGCGGCATAGGCAGGTGATCTCATCGTTCCTTTGCAGGTCATCACAGGGGATTGCCGCACTGCTCCTTCGCTGAAGCTTTCACCGGAGGCCAAAGCCTTTGGCGAAGGACTCAGCGCAAGCGTGTCGTTCGCAATGACGATACATTTTTGGAGCTTCTTCTTTTTCGTAAGCTTAAGTATCAAGCACCATCCAAGTCATACGGTACGTCAGACTTGCAGATCAGGCGTATTTGAAATAGTCAGAGGGGAACTTGCCAAAGCGTTCTTTATACTGTCGGGAAAAATAGGCTTTAGAAGAAAAGCCAATGGCCGTTGAAACTGAACCAAGATCCCGGAATTCACCCCGTTCTAAATAGCTACGGGCCATTTGCAGCCTGATTTCTTTGATGTAGGCGTTGGGAGAATAACCCGTTGCCTCCTTTAGTTTTCGGTAAAAGGTTCTTTCACTTTCTCCTGTCTTTTCAGCCAGTAGAGCCACATTGAATTCTATGGAGCCTATGTTTTCCTCCGTTTGCCTTCTTACCTGTACCAGCCATTTCTCCTGCAATGAAATCTCTTTTCCACCTTGACCATTGCTTTCACTTCCCTGATGCTGGAGGCTTTTAAGGTGAGCAACTTTTAGTTGGTTTTTGATCCTTGCTTTGAGCTCTTCCAGTGAAAATGGCTTGAGTAAATAATCGTCTACACCCAGGCGAAAGGCTTCCAGTTTGTCTCTTTCAGCACTTCTGGCTGTTAGAAACACCACGGGAATAGATGACAATCGCTCATCTGACCTGATGGCCTGAAGCATGCCTAAACCATCGAGCTTTGGCATCATCATATCTGAAATAATGAGGTCTGTCGGCTCATTTTTCTCGTTCCTTAAATAATCCAGAGCTTCTATACCATTGCTGCAGGTTTCGATGCGAAACAGCTCTTTTAGATTAATACTGATGAATGTACTGAGGTCGGTATTGTCCTCTACAAGCAATATGCGCTTGTCAGCGAAATAAAGAGTAGGGTGGTCCTCAGGAATATCTTGTTCTGATGGCAGAGGACTGGCAAATTCCAGCCCGTTCACTTCAGGGAGCCACAGACTAAAAGTACTGCCCATTCTCCACTCACTTACAACGCTGAGTTCACCGTTCATAGCAGCTGCCAGCTCATAACTCAGCGCCAGGCCAATTCCTGTACCTCCTTCCGTTTTACGGTCAGGGTCTTTCGTTTGAAAAAAGCGATCAAAAACGTAGGGAAGGTCTTGTGTACTTATTCCTTCTCCGTTGTCAGCTACCTCTATATAAAGTCCTTCCTTTGCCGAAATACGGACCTCAACAAGTCCACCGCTTGCTGTAAACTTGAGCGCATTGGACATCAGGTTGTTGATAATCTTATCGGCCATGGACGTATCGAGATGCCAATGATCATTTTCCCCTAATTCACTCGAAAAACGCAGCGCTATTGCCTGGCTATCTGCCTTGGGTTTGAAGTTATCAATCAGGTTTTTGAAATAGGCATTGACAAAGACCCTGGCATACCGAGGCTGGGCCACACCGTTTTCCAGACGACTCAGATCCAGTATTTCATCAACCAGGCTTTTGATAGTCTCGGTATTTCTTTTGGCCAGCTCAAGTGTGTTTTTGTCTCCGACAGACAGGTTATCGCGTGCTATCACCTCTTCAAGAGGAGCCAGGATAAGGCTCAGAGGAGTTCTTAACTCATGGGATGTATTTGCGAAAAAATTCGATTTGAGTTCATCCAGGCTTTTTAACTCTTCAGCTTGCTGTCTGATCTCCTCGGTAGCCACCTCAATATCTTCTTCAAGCTTTTTCTGTCGGGCCTGCAACATGCGCTCGCGATACCGTATGATCACAACAGTACCCGTCACCAGCAGGGCCAACATTAAAGTCAGGAACCACCAGGTAAGATAGTAGGGGCGGGAAACGACCAGCGTCAGGTGTTGTTCGGTATAGTTCACACCATAGCTGCCTTGCGCACGAATGGCCAGGGTATAGGTGCCATAAGGCAATCTGTTGATCCTGATTTCGGGTGAGGAGTTAAATGTCCATTCACTGTCCAGGCCTTCGATTTTGTATGAAAATGAATTGAGAGCAGGATTGATATAATCCCTGAGACCAAACTTCAGCTCTAAGCTGATATGTTGAGGTTTCATAGTCACTGTGTTCAGCGAGCTCTTATCGAAACTAAGCTCGGTAAACTTCCCATCGCTGGCTTCCTGTAACCTTAGGCTTGAAAGGAAGAGTCCATCTGACTGATTGTTCCTGCTGAAATCACGTGGGTCCAGACGAGTTACTCCATTTAGGTTACCAAAGTACAGTACGCCTCTTTCGTCTTGTGCATGAGATGTGGTATTGAATTCATTGTTGGCAAGGCCATCGCTTTCACGGAAAACACGCACCTCATGACTGGCAGGATCTATAAGGTTAATCCCATCGTTGGTAGGAACCCAAAGTCTCTCAAGATGGTCCTGATATACGGCATATGACATGGGGTCAGACATGCCATTGGTTGGGTTCCAAAAATTCACCAATTCACCACGTTCAATATTATACTCTATAATACCCGACCTGGTAGCCAGGTGCAGAGTGCTGTCGTGAAATGAGTTAATATGTCTTACGGAAGGATTCAGGCCCACTGTAGTACCGGAAAAATCTACTTTTCCGGTGATTCCCTGCCCCGGAGTGAGCTGATAAAGACCTGTTTCGGCACCCAGCCACAATACCCCGGCTTTTTCATAAATATCAAACACAGAGGTGTTGGCCAACTCAGGAAATTCGTTGTAGGCACTGAACTTACTGTAGGTCTTATCACCCTTTTTAAAGACGGACAAACCTGTCGCCTGACCCATATAGAAAACACTGTCTACGGCTTTTACCACCCAGTTCATCTCAATAGGTTCAGTGGTGATAGCGCCTTGTGCATCATAGCTGATTTGTTCGGAATCAATGCTCCTGAACGATTTATCGCTTAGATCATAGACAAACAGCAGTCCACCTTCTGTGCTCATCAATAACTCATTAGGACTGATTCGGGCAATGTCTAACCTCCTGTAGTCAAAAAGCAAAGAGCCTGTTCTCAATTCGTAGGGGATTTTCAGCTCTTCTTTTTCACCGGTTTTTGGATTTACCAGGTATGTTCCTCCAAGTCCGCTAACCAAAAGGGTTGAATCATTCACGGGCGATATACCTCTGGCATTGAATCCGGTTTCTCCAAAAATCAGGAAGTCGGTCAGGTAGTTTTGAAATTGCGGCTTTCGGTAGTTAAAAACATGTACTTGTTTATTAAAATAGCGCCACCAGTTGCCGTAGTGGTCGAAATAAATTTCAAAGGGGAAAGTATAGAAGTCGATTTCCGGCAGCACGCGGGATATTTCGTCCTGGTTGAGGTCGCGCATCACATAGTGATACCCCTCTCGAGTAATCGTGTAATCATTTTGGGTATTGATCGCCAACAAGGGAAAGTCATTCCAGAGGTATTGGCCGTCTACTTCAAACAACGAATCGTCTTTATACAGCCGGTTTCGGTGCATGGCTTCCTGGTCCATCATTTTGAAGTGATAGACATGAGATTCAGAATCTACACCAATAATCTCATATGTACCTTCTTCAGGGGCTGTGAAAGATTTGAGCACTTTTCCCTGTGTATCAATCAAGTCAAAACCACCAGCATGATTGACCCATAACCCTTTAGGGGCAGGGTAGGCTTGCTTAATGGTATGTGGGGTGGAGTAAACAGACGAATACCCCTTGGCACCGTACACATCAACAGTCTGGTCGTGAACTACCCACAATTCATCGTGCCAGCGATCATTGTAAAGAGAACGGATTGGGAGTGGTACCGAGCTATTGGTGAGATAGTCACTTAGCCATTGACTGCTTTTCAGGTTGGGGTCAAAGATTTGGAGGTCGTACTGACCATTGGCGGTAACTCTGCTGGTAAGCAGCCAGAGTTTTCCTTCAAAGTCTTCTGCCATACCGATAACCTCGTTGCTTTTTAACGCGTCATCTTCAAAGCTGTAGTTAATGATGCGAAGTCCGTCAAATTTATCCAGGCCCCGCCCGCCAGACATCCACATAATGCCCTGCCGGTCCATTAGGAAAAGGTCAGTGCCATTGCTGCTCAAACCATCCTCTGTGGAAATTACCCGATGCTGTGGGATCAGCTCCTGTGCATTGACTCCAGACCAGATCAGTAGGAAGAGTAGTAAGGCTAGTAGCCGTTTCAATATAAGTGTATGTTAAAAAACAGTATGGGTTAAAGGTAAGTCAGATTTTAATTTTATGCACAGGCCTGGTTTCATGTTGAAAGCCGTTATGGCAGAATATTGATTGTTATTGGCAGGATTTTAAATGTTGATAATGAGAGTGTTAGAAAGAAATGAATGCACATTTGTGCCACGTCAAAAGGCTTCCAAACTATGCGTACATCTTTTTTATTCAGAAGATTTTCAATGCTATTCACCTCTTTCGCCCTGGTATCCATATCAATTCAGAACACCAATCCGGAATTTACTTCGTCCCCGTCTACCACACGATCAGAAGGGGAGGCTTATAGCTATCAGGTCGAGACGGCCGACCCAGATGGAGATGAAGTTACAATAACGGCTACAACTTTACCGACCTGGTTAAGCCAATCAACCCTTGCATCAGGTCAGGTAACTACATTTGCCGGTTTTGATGGAATCTCAGGTTTGGAAAACAGGAGCAGGTTGCAATCATCCTTTAATTTTCCGGTCGATGTAGCCGTTGCTCCTGACGGAGATATTTATGTGGCAGATCAGAAAAACCATGTCATCAGAAAAATTAGCAATGATGAAGTAAGCACATTTGCTGGCTCAGGGACTGAAGGAGGAGTGAATGGTAGTGGTACGCAGGCCAGTTTTAATAATCCCACGGGTATTGCTTTCGATACAGCCGGCAATCTTTATGTCGCTGAAAAAAACGGAAACAGGATCCGGAAAATAACCTCGGGAGGAGAGGTAACCACTCTGGCTGGTTCTGGCACCGTTGGCAATACCAACGCCAATGGCACTAATGCCGAATTTAATCAGCCCACAGGTATAGTGGTGGATGTCCCGGGTAATGTGTTCGTGGCTGATTTCGGCAATCACAAAATTCGTAAGATAGATACCAATGGAGATGTGACCACACTGGCGGGGTCAGGCACTATAGGGAGTATAAATGCCAACGGTACAGCTGCCAGTTTCGGTTACCCTTATGATCTGATTTTTGACGGTACAGGTAATTTATTTGTCACTGATCAGGGGAACCATCTGATCAGAAAAATTGCTGCTAACGGTGATGTTACCACTTTTGCAGGATCTGGCACAGGCAAAGTAGAAAACGGAACCGGGGAGGCGGCCAGCTTCAGCCGTCCAACGGGAATCGCCATTGATTCGCAAGGTAACCTCTACACAACCGATTTCCTTGACAATGTGATCCGAAAGATTACTGCCCAGGCTGTGGTGACCACCCTGGCTGGTTCCGGGGATTTTGGAAAGACAGATGGACAAGGCACAGAGGCCTCGTTTAATGTGCCAATCGGTTTGGCGGTAGATCCATCTGGGAACTTGTATGTTGCAGCTGAATCCAGCCATAGTATCAGAAGAATTACCACCAACTCCCGATCAGTAATAAGCGGAAACAGCACGGGGCAGCAGTCGGGCGATTATGAAGTGGTACTCAAAGCAGATGACGGCAATGGGGGAACGGCTACCCAAACTTTTAGCATTTCCATTACCGACAACATTAAGCCGGTTATCACTTCCGGTAATTCGGTAAGTTTTGAGGAAAATGGTACGGGTACCGTTTATTCTGCTACAGCAACTGATACCAATACCCTCACCTATAGCCTTGGTACCGGCAAAGACGAAAGCCAGTTTAACATTGATGCAGGTACGGGAAAGGTTACTTTCAAAGTGGCCCCTGACTTTGAATTTCCTACAGACAACAATGCGGATAACATTTATCAATTCACCGTGGTCGCCAAAGACCCCAGCGACAACCAGGCCAGCTGGGTAGTTACCGTGACCGTGACTGATCTTGATGACCTAAAACCAACACTCGCTATTACCAGTGCCAGGGAAGGAACAAAGAGCGACTTTTCCGTGACTTTTACTTTTTCCGAAGCTGTGACTGGTTTTTCCCTGGATGACATTCAGGTGGTTAATGGGGTGGCAAGTGAATTCAATGCCGTAAGCGAAAGCCTATATACTGTTTTAATTACACCAGCAGCCTTAGGAGATGTAACTATTGATGTGCCTGCTGCCATAGCACAGGATGCTGCCGGAAATCAAAATGAAGCAGGTAATCAGCTTGTGGTGGTTTATGACCTCACACCACCGGAGATCGTAAGTGTTTTATTGGAAGGTACTCCTGAAAAAGGAGATGTCGTGATCGAATATAAGGTCACTTTTACCGAAAAAGTAGACAGCGTTTCGATAGATGATTTCCAAATGGCTCTGGTTTCAGGCTTCGGTTCAGGTGTCGTATCGAAGGCAACTCATATTACTGATACCGAAGTGCTTGTGGATGTATTGGTGGAAGGGTCTTTGTACAATACAGGAGACCAGGAACTTCGCCTTTCATTGAGAGAAGACCACAACATCAGCGATGTGGCAGGCAATGCCCTGAAGGTCCATGATAACAGTGCCAATCAGATACACACGACCAACCTGACCCATGACACACATTCAGGTGTGTTTACCATGGTATTGGAAGGAGACGATATTCCGGAAGATAGTCCTATCCAGTTAAATGCCCCTTCTTTTGCCTCATTGGTACCTGCCATTAACAGCGTATATCCAAACGCTCCTGTTCGGGTTGAATTGAGTCTGGATGGCTTCAGCCTGAACAGACATTTTTATGATGGTTTCCAGAACTTTCCCTGGAATATGGATTATACTGCTTCTATTTATGCCTTGTCATCTACTACGGGACAATATGAAAAAGCATTGGTTTTCAGTGGATTAATGGAAACAGTAGGTGCAGCCAGGAGTCAGGTAGGTATTGATGGCAGGGAAGTTTTGACATACACTCTTTCTTCCCTGAACTTCGCCTCCGTAATTATCAACGAAACGAATATCGGTCCCGTCAATACTTTTCTACTGCAATTCAAACTGAATTTAGCGGCTGCGGGCCTGGTAACGGTCCTCAATAACAGATTAGGAAAAATAGAGTACCCATTGCCGCCTATCATGATTAATGAAATCGGTTTCAATCCCGATTACCCGGATTCTATTGACTATATCGAATTATATGATGGAGGTATTGGCAATCTGACTATTGGAGGAGGTTCCGCAGCTGGAAATGTAAACGCTACGGCCGGTCCTTTTTTCCGTATCGAAACCTTTGACTCTTTAGAGGTCGTACCATTTAAAACTATGGTCTTCGCTGAAAGAGCTGGTAATTTTCCAAATAACACCCTGACTACAGATGACAATGGCTACTATCTGATTGAGCTAAGAGACATTTCAGATCCCAACCTTCAGAAAAGCGATGACCCCAACGAAGAGCTGACTGACCGGTACAATATCAGTTTTTGTTTTAATGATAATAATGTACCAATACTGCTTGATGAACTGGATGTATACGCTCCGGTGAGTGCTGCCAAACCCTACAGTTTGCAGCGTTATCATGGAAAGCAAAGAGTCAGAAACGATAGTCTGGAGTGGACGTATGGTCTGCCCACTATAGACAGCGACAACAGAATTTTTCTCGTGGAAGACACGGTTCGGTTGAATGAAAATAACCTGGATGTGGTGGATGTAAATGCTTTTGGAGGAAATCCTAAGAGCTTTGAAGAAGGCATTACTTATGCTATCTCCGGAGGTGCAGATCGCGCGCTATTTGAAATTGATGAGTCAACCGGTGAGTTGCGTTTTAAAGAGACACCGGACTTTGAACAACCAGGGGATTCGGATACTGACAACCAATACCAGCTTGATATAACAGCAAGTCGTGCTGAGCCTTTCAATGATGATAATACGCGTGGCTTTGTGATTATCGTCAAGGATGTAGATGATACTCCGCCCACGGTTACCATCTCGAGTGATGCCAGTGACCCTCAAAGTGGAGCATTTACTGCCACTTTTACTTTCTCAGAAGAGGTGACAGGCTTTGAACTGACGGATATTACTGTAGGAAACGGAGTTGCCAGCAACTTACAGACTACCAGTGCCTCAGTCTATACTGCCATCATAACCCCACTGGCTGATGGTCTTGTGACCATAGATGTTGCGGCCGACAAGGTTATAGATGCTGCCGGTTTAGGAAACATCGCTGCAACTCAGTTGAGTGTGACCAATGATGAAACAGCACCAACTGCCATGATCACCGCCTCGGCAGATCCGACCAGTGGGGCTTTTACAGCCACCTTTACATTCTCAGAAGAGGTAACTGGATTTGAACTGGCAGATATTACAGTAGGAAACGGGGCAGCCAGCGATTTACAGACTACCAGTGCCGAGGTTTATACCTCCACCATAACGCCATTGGCCGATGGAGAAGTAACAGTGGATGTAGCCTCTGATCAGGTGCTGGATGCAGCAGGGAATAGCAATCTGGCTGCGACTCTACTGAGCGTAACCAACGATGAAACGATGCCGGTACTCACTATAACCAGCGATGCCGGTGATCCTCAGAGCGGAGCTTTTACCGCTACTTTCACTTTCTCAGAAGAGGTAACTGGCTTTGAACTGGCAGATATTACAGTAGGAAACGGGGCAGCCAGCAATTTACAGACTACCAGTGCCGAGGTTTATTCCGCCACCATAACGCCATTGGCCGATGGAGAAGTAACAGTGGATGTAGCCGCTGATCAGGTGCTGGATGCTGCAGGGAATAGCAATCTGGCTGCGGCTCAACTGAGCGTAACCAACGATGAAACCGTACCGGTGCTCACCATCGCCAGTGATGCCGGTAACCCTCAGAGTGGAGCTTTTATGACTACTTTCACTTTCTCAGAAGAGGTGACGGGTTTTGAGTTGGATGATGTTTCTGTGGGCAATGGTGTAGCCAGTGATTTCCAAACGACTAGTGCACTTGTCTATACCGCCACCATAAATCCATCCACTGATGGAGAGGTGTCGATTGATGTGGCGGCAGACAAGGCCTTAGACCTGGCTGGAAACTTTAATAAGGCGGCAGTACAGTTTACCCTGATCAATGACGAAACGGCCCCGTCAGTTTCCTTATCAGCCGGAGATTTGAATGCAGGAGCATATTTAGTCACCGCACAGTTCAGCGAAACGGTTGTCGGTTTTGCCCAGGGAGATATAACGGTCACCGGAGGTACAATCAGTGATTTTACCACGGTAGATGGTGATACTTATACCTTCTCTGTGAGCTCTGAGAACCCTTCCGCTACAGTGGATATTGCTGCCGGAGTGGCGACTGATGCTGCCGGTAATGAGAATACAGCCGCTTCACAGCTAAGTCTGATCTTCAATAGCAGCCCTACGGATATCACACTGTCCAATGCTTCGATTGATGAAAACAATGAGACAGGAGCGGTCATTGGCGATTTCGGTACGACTGACCCGGATGCCTCAGATAGTCATACCTACATGCTGGTGGCCGGAGCAGGAGATACGGATAACGCGTCCTTTACCATTGACGGAGCCAGCCTGAAAGCTCTGGGTACTTTCGATTTCGAAACGCAGTCCAGCTACAGTATCCGTGTAAAAACAGATGATGGCAGGGGAGGAAGCTTCGAAAAGAACTTCACGATTAGCATCGACAATGTCGCAGAGCCAGAGGTGACAGTAAGCGGAACGGTTGACTTCCCTGAAACACAGCTGGGCATCACTGTTAGTACTACGATTACGATCAGTAACATTGGAGAAGCTCC
>DIYF01000078.1:56767-65334 GCA_002427745.1 Roseivirga sp. UBA6061
TTGTCCTGATGGCAGGAGAGAGCCGACAAGTCAATGTCAATTTCACTCCAACGCAGGAGGCTACTTATTTAGGAAGTCTGGTATTCACTTACAATGGCCGACAAGCTACACTACCGGTCAGTGGTATCGGAGCGATTGTGACGGGAATTGATGATGAGCTGATCGATGAAAATGAGATCAGGCTCTATCCAAACCCGGCCAGTGATGCGGTGAATATCGACCTCTCTCAGGTACATGCTCAGGCACTGGATATCACATTCGTTAATGCAGCCGGTAAAACAGTGAATACCTGGAATGACTATCGTGAGAAGCAACTGTCCGTCCGGGTAAGTGACTTGGATAACGGACTGTATATCATGCAGTTTACCGATGGTAAATCGATCCTCAGGAAAAAAGTGATCATCAGAAAATAAGACAAAATGAAACCATTCAGCTACACATATTTACTTTACACACTTTTACTGTTCGTTAGTCTGGCCTCGTGCAGGCCGGACGACCCGAACGGCCCCAGCATTCAGGACCTGACTTTCGAAAAACTGGCAGGTAACTGGGCCTTAGGCAGCAGTAGCACCATTATGCTGGACGGACAGGACATTACCCTCAATTATCCTGGCTTTGCCCTGTCTTTTGCCGATGGCACCTATAACACCACCAATGCCGGAGACCTGTTCAAAGCATCCGGGACCTGGCAGTGGTCTGGAGAAATGGCCACCAGTGTGATCCTGGATACAGGGGAGGAGGTAACCATCATCGATCTGTCAGAGACTGATTTTCAATTCTCCTTCACCCATACCGGAACAGGAGGTACAGCGGCTGGCACCGCAGGGAATTATGTGGTGACACTTGAGAAATAGAACACTCATTAGTGTTTTCAATGCTGCAAATGCTCCCCTCTAAGGGGAGCTGTCCTCGAAGAGCTCTGAATTTGACCGATAGCCCTGTGGACTGAGGGGTGAAGCTAAAGCATTAAAGGACAGTCAGACTTTTCCAACCTGTCTACCAAGGCTTGGTAGGGGATCTCCGAAGCTGACCTCTCAGAATTACAGATTCGTTTATGCAACTTGACTCACCAAGAAGCCTACCTTCAGCCCGTCAGTTGCCCTCGCTCAAACAACTCAGAAAGACTGTTTGCTACTGTCTGTTTACCTTCGGCCAGTATTTCCTCCCCAACATCACCGACATCATGATAAATCTGATATACAGGAGGATTGTCACCTTCGGAAACGCTTATGAAGTAAGGGTCTCCACCGCCTGTAGGGTCTTCAGCGATACAGATGTAGCCAAGTTCAAGTATGGCGCATCCGGGATATGCTTCCATTGATTCGTTTTCCATCGATTCAGGACAGACAAACTCTAATGCATATTCCATCTCATGATCATCTTCATCGGCTATTTCTAGGATGGCATAAGACAAAGGGTATGTGGTAAACAAACCAATCAGCCATTCAGGAATGATCTGCCCCATTTTACTATTCAGAGAGTGCCATTGCTTCGAATCGATAATGACACCTTCGCCAAAGCTATCTTCTGAATTGGCCATCAGGTTTTCTAAGACTGTTGTGAGTTTATCATTCATTGTTAGGAGTATCTGAAAATGAAAGTGCAATTATGTTTATCGGATATTGGCAAATATAGCTTGTATTCATTCTTGTTAACCTTTCCTCGGCCTTATTGGTCTTCCAGGCCAACAAATATGAATACTGTCGGAAGGGCATACCGGCTTTAAGCTCTTGTCATATAGTATCTTACCAATCTCAATTATTATCTATCAGGTATATTCTTCTCTGCACAAGCCACCTATACCTGTTTGCCTTGTGAAGTGGCTTATTCATCTTAGATTAATGAGCCAATTCACCAATTCATCGTCATGAAGAAGTTTTTTTTGCTGTCTGTTCTGCAGCTATTCCTTTGTTTATCTCTTTTCGGTCAGGATGTACCTTCTATAGAGGAGAAAATCAGGAACCTGAGCGACACATCTGGTATGTACGCAATCTATACCGAGATCAAAACAGAAGACCTTGCACCTGAAGATTTACTGGAACTGGTCAAACAGCTAGAATCCAAAGCAGTTGACTATAACTATCAGAAAGTCAGGGGGCTGTCCTTAGACCTGATGGGATTACAGTACAGAGAACAGGGAGATGTTGATCAGGCATTGGAGACCTTGAATAAAGCTTACAATATCCTGATATCAACGGGAGATACAGTTCAGGCCTCCTGGCTGGACTTCGATATTGCCGTAACGCACTATATGATAGGGCAGTTTGATCAGTCTGTGGAGGCAGCTACGAGAAACCTGGAGGCCCTCAAAACATTGGATGGCGGACGTTATAATACCCTATTGAGAACGGCCGGAGAAATATTACGGGGAGCAGAACGCCTGGAGAGGGCAGCTGATTACCTCAGACTAGCAGTTGATCATTCCAGGGAAAAAGGCATGGATGAGTCATTGGCTTATAATCTGAACCGACTAGGAGTAGTGTACTATCAGGGGTCAAAGCATGAGTTGGCCAAAGAAACATTGGAAGCCTCATTGAAATTGTCGAGAGAAATCAACCTTGACAGAGCCATTACCATGAACCTGAATGACATGGGCGAATTGTATTTCACCTTAAAGGATTATCAGAGGTGTATAGAGTTGTATCAACTCGCTTTATCACGGGATATGGTTGATAGTGACAGGTCGAATACCCATAATAACATTGCCAGGCTGTACTGGGAACTTGAGCGTTACGATGAGGCGGTAGAGCATGCAGACCAGGCATTGGGAATAGGCCTAAACACAAGTTATCTGCCTTATATCCTGGATGCTCAGAAAATACTGGCAGAGAGCTACGATAAATTAGGTGATTATCGAAAGTCCGTAGACTACTATCAGGACTATATTGCCAGCAAGGACTCTTTGTTCAAACTGGAGACTCAGCAACAGTTAGCGGAAGCCGAGACTAAATACGAAACGGCTAAAAAAGAGCAGGAAATCGCTGCGCTATCAGAAAAAGAAGCCCTGGAAAGATCAAGAAAGCAGGCTTACCGCACAGGCCTGATTGCTGTAGGCATTCTGTTGATCATTGTATTGCTGCTGGTGTGGCAGATTTCCAGAAATAAGAAGCGTATTGAATCTCAAAACCGGGAACTGGGAGAGCTGAACCAGACCAAAGACAAGTTTTTCTCCATCATTGCTCATGATTTAAGAAGCCCTATGATTGCCCTGCAGGGCATTGGCAAAAAGCTGGACTTCTTTATACGGAAAGGCCGTCATGACAAGCTGCAGGAAATGGGAGGTAAGATAGATTCCTCTATCGACAGGCTCAATCACTTGCTCAATAACCTGCTTAATTGGGCAGCCACTGAGTCACACGGGTTACCACAAAATCCCAAAGAGCACAATACCTCTGACCTGCTAAGAGAAACTATAGACCTTTACAGAGGGCTGGCGGCTTCTAAGAACATCAGCATTGAAGAGGAACTGGAGGACAGTCCGCTCTTTGCTGATCGTAATATGGTATCTACCATTTTCAGAAATCTGCTCAGCAATGCGATCAAATTCAGCACGGACTCAGGGCTCATCAGGATAAGTACTACAGCTCGCGAGGGCTACACCTTTATCTGCTTTCAGGACGAGGGAGCCGGTATAGCTGAGAGCCGATTGAAACAGCTCTTCAGTTATCAGCAAAGTAGCCCGGGAGCTGACGGGGAGGCGGGTTTCGGACTTGGACTAAAACTGTGTAAGGAATTTGCAGACCTGAATCAGGGCACCATTGAAGTGGAAAGCGCACCAGGCAAAGGCACGACCTTCACTGTGGGGTTTCCTCAAACCAAACAGCAGATCGTTGTACTTAAGGCAGCATAGGGATAGGGTACTTCGTTCATAAAACTATGAGCCATAGTAAGTGGATGATTATAATAATACCGGGAGAGTAGTGTACCCTTAGAGGGCATTGTGTCTCTTTTATATTTGAGTCCTTTTCTCGTTTGGTATCCCTCTGTTTTCTGAATAATTTCCACACAAAGGAAAGGTCAAACCTAATTCTCAGAATTTTTTCGTGCTGGTAATCATGCACTTTTTAACCATCCGCTCCATTCAATCTCCCGGTCCGGCTTTGACTGACCCCTCCAGTCTGATCCTGGGTATCTTCTTTGGGTTGATGGTGGTCATGGCCGTTTATAATCTGCTTCTCTACTTCTCACTCAGGGATAAGGCTTATCTCCTCTATGTAGGAGTAGTGGTCTTTAACATCCTTACCACGCTGGCCATCAATGGTTTGGGTGAGCAGTATTTCTGGCCGGATCGTCCCGGCCTGGATGCTGAGATCTATGTCACCTTTGCAGGTATCAGCATGGCTTTTTCCAGCCGTTTTGCGGCCGTTTTCCTGAACCTCAAAGAATACAGTAAACGACTCGACCAGCTCATGTGGCTGATTGCAGGGCTGAGTTTGCTGATAACCCTGCTGACCCTGTTCTTTACTTTAGACCAGATCCTGGGTTTTGTAAGATGGATCGTTTTACTGTCCTTTCCCACCTATATCGTGGTTGGCTGGATGGTTTACAGAAAAGGCTTCAAGCCCGCACTGTTTTATATCATTGCCTGGCTGCCTTATATCCTGGGTATTCTCATTCGCACCCTGCATGGCGCAAGTTGGTTTCCCGACAGTGAATGGGTACTCTTTTCTATTGAGGCAGGAGGTGCTTTGGAGGTTGTCCTGCTGTCATTTGCCCTGGCAGACAGAATCAAAGGAATGCGCAAAGAAATTGCCGAAAAGGAACTGGAAAAAGAACAGTTCAAAACCCGCCTGCTGGAAGAGCAAAAAGAACTGCTGGAACAGACGGTGGATCAGCGTACCAAAGAGCTGCAACAAGCCAATGCCACCAAGGACAAATTCTTTTCTATCATCGCTCACGACCTGAGGAGTCCGATGGTGGGCCTGCAGGGGACCGGTAAAAAGCTGGAATACTTTATCAAGAAAAACAAGCAGGAAAAGCTCTTACAACTGGGAGGGCAGATAGACGAATCGATAGATCAGCTCAATCACCTGTTGAACAACCTGCTTAACTGGGCAGCAACGGAAACAGGGAGTGTGCCTTATCACCCTGAAAAGATAGATATCAAGCAACTGGTAGATGAAAACGCAGAGCTTTATGCATCTCTTGCCAAGGTTAAAAACGTGACTCTGATCAACGAGAACCAGCCGCTCTATGCAACAGGCGATATCAACATGATTGCCACAGTGATCAGAAACCTGTTAAGCAATGCCATAAAGTTTACGAGCCCTGATTCACAGGTGAAGCTTTCACTCTTCGAATCAGAGGGCATGGCCTGTTTTTCTGTTTCAGATCAGGGTGAGGGTATGGCAGCCGATAAAATCAATGCTTTGTTTGGCAATCAACTGGCAAGTACCCGGGGCACATTGGGTGAAAAGGGTTTTGGCCTGGGGCTAAAACTTTGCAAAGAATTTGCCGAAGCCAACGTGGGCAGCTTAACGGTAGAAAGCGAGCTTGGCAAAGGGACGGTTTTTATACTTAGATTGAAGTCGGACCAATAATGCGGAGACGGCTAAAGTCATATCTCATTTTACTTTTGCAGACAGGCCTTGCCCTGATGATTGGCACATGTCCTTTAAATGCCCAAATGGATAGCCTTCAACATATCCGGTTGGGTGAACGCATTGTAGAACTAATAGAGCTCACCGAGCAAAACCCTCAGGAAGCGGTTGCTGAATTTGAGTTGCTGGGAGAAGACTTTGACCGGTTTTCAGGAAAAATGCAGGTCTACTATCTGGAGCACAGATCCTGGGCTTACTATCGATTGGGTAATTATCAAGCTTGTCTGAATGACCTCAGACAAGGTGTTGCGCTTTCTAAGGCAAATGACTCTTATAACCTGAGTGCCTTTTACTTGAGTTTCGGGCATCTGTATAGTTCACTGGACAGCCTGGAACTGGCAGCTGATAACTATCGCAGTTCAATAGCCATTTTTTTACAGGAAGAGGATACCACAGGGCTTATGGCCGCATATGATGGATTGGCGCAGTACTACCAGGAAAACCTTAACTACGATTCGGCTCTTTACTTTATGGAGCGGAACCTCACACTGGGTACGGTTGACGGAGACAGCTCAGACCTGACTAGTGTGCTTAATAACTATAGCACTGTCTTATACGAAACAGGCAGGGTGGAGGAAGCTATTCGCTACCAGACACAGACTATGCAGATAGAAGAATCCCGGGGTGATTCCGTAGGCCTGATTTTCACTTATGCCAACCTGGGCAGGTATCATTTTGGCAGAGATGAGGCCAAGGCCAGACAATATGTAGATAAAGCCTTTGACATTGCCCGGAGCATTGAGGCGAACGATGCACTGATAGAACTTTACGAGGGGTTCTCCTTGCTCGAAACGGAAAGAGAGAACTATAAGGAAGCACTGGACTATTACCGGCAGTTTCATTCCTATCGGGATGAAAGGATCAATGCCGATATGATTGATCGCGTGAAGGACTGGGAAATAACCCTCGACAATCAGCGAAAGGACGAGGAAATCAGGTTTCAAAAGGCCAGAACCAGAAACTTAATCATCATTATTGCCATCGTAGCGGCCCTGACCGCATTGATCATTTATTCCAACATAAAGATCAGAAAGGTAAAGAGGCAGCTGGAAAGACAGAATATTGAGCTGGATGAGCTGAATGGCACCAAGGACAAGTTCTTTTCTATTATTGCACATGATCTGAGAAGCCCGATGATCGGTCTGCAGGGAGTAGGGCAAAAACTGGAATACTATATCCGAAAAAACAAACAGGAAAAACTGCTGGAGATTGGTGGTCAGATAGACAGGTCGGTAGATCAGTTGAACCACCTGCTTAACAACCTTTTGAACTGGGCTTCTTCCCAGACCGGTGGAATCCCGCACCACCCGCAGCAGCATGACCTCAAGGCACTGGTACAGGAAAATATCAGGCTGTATCAATCACTGGCACAGGCCAAATCGGTGGATTTGGTTGATAAGACTGAGGCAGCAGAACTTTATACAGATGTGAACACCACATCAGCAGTAATCCGGAATCTACTCAGCAATGCGATTAAGTTTACAGAAGCAGGCAGCGAAGTACTCCTGGAAAGCGGTGAGTCAAATGGTCAGGTATGGCTTAGTATCACCGATCATGGTGCAGGAATGAACGATCAGCTCATCGATAAGGTGATGCATGGAAGTGGTTATGGCAGTTCATCCGGCACCAGGGGAGAAAAAGGCTTTGGCCTGGGGCTGAAGCTTTGCCGTGAATTTGTGGAAATCAACCGGGGAGTCATGAAAATTGAAAGTAAGAGGGGGGCAGGTACCTGTATAAGGGTGTTATTACCTTCAAAACCACTGGGGCTTGAGCGAAGTATGCACTCCGCCTGATTGCGTTCCCGTCCCGATATGAGCCGTTGGCGCACAGCAGGCGGTAGTTAGCGACAGAAGTTTAAAACTAAAATCAAGTCCTGAATATTTTTAAAATGTCAAAAGCAAATCAGAAAAAGGCAGACCAGATGACAATCCTGATCGTGGAAGACGAACCTAACTATGCAGACACCCTGGAGATGTTTGTGGATGAGTTGGGCTATGATATTGCGGGAATAGCGGGTAGCGGCAAGGAAGCACTGACGGTATTTGAAGAAAAACTACCCGATCTGGTGTTAATGGATATCCATCTGGAAGGCGAGTTGAGCGGCATTGATCTGGCCAGAATATTTCAGGGACAAAAACCAACGCCCATCATTTACATTACTTCATACGATGATCCCGAAACTTTCGCTAAAGCCAAGCAGACAGGGCCCTATGCCTATCTGATCAAGCCTTTTGAACCGGATACCCTGCAGCGTACCATGGAACTGGCATTTCAGCATGCCTTTGCAGAAGGGGAGCAGGTGTTTGAAAACAGCGAAGAAGTAATACTGGCTTCTTCCTCTTTCTTTGTGAAAGACCGGAACCGCCTGATTAAGATCAGAATTGAAGAGATCCTTTGGGTAGAGGTAGAAGATAAGTACTGTATGCTGCATACCCGTGAGCGAAAATTTACATTGCGGCAGTCTTTGAAAGAGCTGGCTCAAAAGCTGGACCCCTCAGTGTTTGTACAGACGCACAGGTCTTTTATTGTGAATGCCAATGAAATTGAAGACATAGACCTGAGCCTTTTCATAGTACGGATTAACGACAGAGAAATACCCCTCGGTAGGGCGCATAAAGATGAACTCGTGAGACGCTTGCAGATGCTTTAAGGGTAAAAACTGCAGACGCCTGAAAATAAAGGTATTATGAAAGAACTATATGAATCCGATCTGCAGTTGGGAGATATTTTCATCTTCGAAAATCAGAACTTCGACATCATGCAATTGTGGAAGATCCTCCGTAACCAAAAGCACAGCTGGGACGAAAACATGTACTCAGCGGCTTTTTATCTGCTGCTCTACATGATTCCCTGGTTTGACCCGGGAGATGAAGGAGACGACTATAAAAACATTTATCATGCAGCTATTTGGGGCAATATCGACCCCTTCAAGGGGTCGGTGCGTACGCAAATGTTTGAGAGTAAGAT
>DIYF01000045.1:0-803 GCA_002427745.1 Roseivirga sp. UBA6061
AGACAGGCCACAAAAATCGCCAGCCCACAGAAGATGAGAATCAGCTGGCTGAACTGGTCCTCCTTTTGGTAATGCTGATTGAACTCCTGATCGATGAGCTTGTAGTTAAAAGGAGAAATGCTGCCAAAGGACTCCCATTTTTCGGCCAGTACTGCCAGCGTATTTTGCACCTCACCTTCATTTACTCTCACAAGTATCTTATTGCTTGATGCATTGTGGATGACCAGAGGTTCTATCGGGTCCTGAAGTGAGTGATGGTGAAAGTCCTTCACAATACCGATAACCGTACCGGTTTTAACCATACGCCAGTCGCCACTGTTGGTGGTATAATACTCTATTTTTTTGCCGATGGGATCTTTCCACAAATCTCCATAGCGTTCTATGGCCTGTTTCCAGGCAGATTCATTGAGTATCCAGGCGGTGCTGTCTGTATTGACTGTTTCTGAAAAGCCCCGACCAGCAATAAGCTCCATACCAAAACCCTCTATGGCACCATTCCCCAGGTAGTAACCTGCCCAGCCCTCACCATGCGGGTCCTCGGTAAAACCTTCGAACTTATACCCCCAGCTATAGGCATTATCTCCGGGAATCATTCGTGACGCAAACACATCATTAACGGCAGGCATCGCTTCCAACTCGCCTTTGATCATATTCCATTTTTGCCGCAGCAGTCCCGGGTTGCCATAGTACATGGAAATCACCCGCTCAGGCTTAAAACCAAGTGATTTATTTCTGACATACTGCATTTGGTTATAGGCCACGATAGCCCCCAGAACCAGCACAATGGATACAGCAAACTGAAA
>DIYF01000045.1:873-1283 GCA_002427745.1 Roseivirga sp. UBA6061
ACAATGGATACAGCAAACTGAAATACCACCAGCCCCTTTCGCAGTAATACAGACCTGCCTGAATTGCCCGATTTACCCTTAAGAATGGCAGCCGGCTGAAAAGCTGAGAGTACAAATGCCGGATAGGCCCCCGCGAGCAGACTGGTAATGAATATTGTGGTTATAAAAGGAATGAGAAGCTTAGCCGGCTCGTCCAGAAAGCCTGCAAAGGACAAACCTGACATGTTTTCAAGGGAAGGAATAAGCAACCATACCAATCCTGTGGCTATCGTAGCAGATATAAAGGTAATCAGCAGGGCCTCGCTCAAAAACTGTACGATCAATTGCTTTTTGAAGGCTCCCATGACCTTTCTCACCCCTACTTCCTTGCTGCGCTTGGAAGCGCGCGCGGTAGCCAGATTCATAAAATT
>DIYF01000045.1:1358-3434 GCA_002427745.1 Roseivirga sp. UBA6061
ATAAAATTGATACAGGCAATAAGTAAGATGATTACCGCAACTGCTCCGAAAATTCTCACCTGCCCTATATCTCCCTGAGAGGCAAAATCTACCTCCAGATAGGCTGAATGCAAATGGATCTTGTCCAGGGGCATCAGGCGAATACGATCCGTGATTTCCGTGTTGGTCATTTCCTGCCAGATGGCATCATTCGCTTTCTCGAGCTTCCTTACATCAGCCCCCTCTTCCAATACCAGATAGGTCGCCAGCCAATCATTGATCCAGCTATCCATAATGGTAATGGCAGGGTCATTTTTAAGGAGCTGCATGGGTACCAGAAAGTCGAACTGCAAGTGAGAATTATAGGGCACATCTTTGATGACAGCACTTACCACCATGTTCCAGTCTGTGGCTGTTACACCTCTCACCTTCAGTGACTGCCCTACAGCATCCTGACCGGGGAAATAACGTTTTGCCAACGACTCGGTAATCACCATTTTGTCCGGAGCATCCAGTGGGTTCTCACGATCACCCTGAACGATTTCGAAGGAAAACACATCCAGGAAGTTGGCGTCTACGATATACATATCATCATAAAACTCATCCTGATTGGGAAGCTGCACCCTGGTATCTTCCTGCCAGGGATGTACCCTTACATAGTCTCTTACCTCAGGAAACCTCTCTTTGTAGGCAGGTCCCTCAGGTGCCCCGATAAAACTGTAGATATGCTGCATCCTGTGAATGTTGGCAGCCTGGGTGTGAAACTGATCGAAACTCAGCTCAGCCCGCACGTAAAGGAAAATCAGAAACGAGCAGGTAATGCCAATTACGAGGCCTGCAATATTGATGGCGGAATAGGCTTTGTGCTTGGCCAGATTTCTAAAGGCAATTTTGAAATAGTTATAGAGCATATCAAGGTTGCTTAAGGTTCTGATTCGTTTGCGGGGTTTGTACATGCGCATAAAGCGCAATACTTCGAGACAGTAAAAAATGCGGGCACTTCTGGCCCCTTTCTCCTGAAAGACCGCCTCAAATTCTTCATTGAGATCGCCCTCTATTTCTTCAAGGAGTTCCGGAGCACAGTGCCAGTACAAAAATCTACGCGCCAGCTTTGGCGGTTGTGGATGAGCAGGCATATCGGATTTAGGTATGAGAGGTCTTCAAAGCCACTGACGGGATTTCACCCCATAACTCATTGCGAATATCACGGGTATCACTCAACACCTTTGAGCCCTCAGCAGTCATCTCAAAGAGCTTTTTGCGCTTACCCCCTCTTACCCTGGTTGATTCACCAAACTCACTTTTCACCAAGCCTTTTTCCTGCAGACGCTGTAATACGGCATGCACCGCACTCAGAGTGACTTTCCTGCCTGTGCGACTGAGTATGGCATTCTTGATCCCCACCCCATAAGCCTCCGGGTGAAGCACTCCCACCACAAGGAGCACGAGCTCTTCAAACTCACCAATGTTTGTTCCTTTCATATCAACCGGACTATATAATCCATATTTGTAGACATTAACGAAAGACTGAAATTAATGTTCCATATTTGTAGATATTATTATCCGCTACTCTACGGAGCGCCACAAAAAGCTCTCGGGCCAGTTAAACAGGATCTGAATACCAGGTGTTGAGTCTGTTGCTCTTCCGGCCCGGTTGCTACCTCGCCCTAATAGTGATGATGGTATCGGATCTTATTTCAAACAGGCATTTTTTGAACCCCGGAGGTCCGAAGCGGCTACCTGGATTATTGGAAAACCCATAGCGCTCTTTGGGAATACCGAGAATATTGGTATCCAGCTCACCATTGCTGTTGGCATCATGGTAAATCGTAACCACATACATACCCGGCTTCACTCCTTCCTTCTTTAAGGTGATTTGTTGAGCATTGACAGGAACCTCAGTATAATCACTGCAATTGCTCAAAAACTCCTTCGGGTCAGTGATGAGACAGACTCCCACCTTGCCTTTGAGTTGCTTAATACCGGTAACCTTAATTGTCAGTTGATATTGACTTTGTCCACTGGCCTGGTTTGATATATACATCAGGCAAAACATAAAAATTAAATAGCGCATAGCTTCGACCTTTTTATACCCAA
>DIYF01000166.1 GCA_002427745.1 Roseivirga sp. UBA6061
CTATCCGCCACAAAAACGTTACCCGAACTATCCACAACTATCTCCCTTGGAGAGTTAAAACTGGCGACCGTGCCAGCGCCATCAGCACTTCCCCGGCTACCTGTACCCGCCAATGTGGTGACCACACCAGAGGGGCTGATTTTGCGGATTTTATTATTGTTTGTATCTCCTACATATACGTTACCAGCAGCATCGACAGCTATTCCTACCGGATCATTAAATCGGGCTGCGGTTCCTGTACCATCACTATCTCCGGGGAAAAGACTTCCTGCGAATGTAACTACTACACCTGATGGGCTGATTTTACGAATTTTGCTGTTACCTCTGTCCGCCACATAGACATTGCCGGAGGCATCCACAGCCAACCCTCTGGGGTCATTAAAACGGGCATTTGTACCTGTTCCATCGACACTTCCCTGACCCGAACCCGCTAAAGTGGTGACAGCTCCGGATGGAGTTATCTTAAAAATCAGGTAATCTCCTCCATCTCCGGTCCCACCGGCAGCATCCCTTGAATCCGCGATATAAATATTCCCGGCAAGATCTGCCGCTACTCCCCGGGGAGAGATAAAGCCCGCAGTCGTACCCGTACCGTCTATATTTCCTAAACCGGTCAGTGTAGTCACTGTGTTTCCGGCTACCGGTATCAGGCTCAGCCAGGCCGGTTTGGTTGAGGCTGTGACCATCACCTGATCGCCATCAATATCTTCGGTATCCACCTGGTAGGTATACGTTATCTTTTCATTTATCGAGGTGAGTGCGGATGACGTAATAGTCGGTTCATTATTTAAAGTGGTAAAAGTCTGTACACTTCCCTCGGTAGCTCCACCGTTAGTCGCATAGGCGATAAAACTGTATTCTGTATTTCCTGACAGATCAGATAAAGCTGCATCAAAATTTCCGGTAGTACCACTGACTTCTACTTTGAGCACAGTTGATTCGTTCACCTCTGCCAGGGTAGGTGAAGCATCGTCTGCAGTACGTGAATAGACAAATCCTCTTTCAGTAATAGTTGCTCCGCCTTCAGCCACTACCTCACCCTGCAGTGTCGCTCCTGTAGCAGAAATTGAAACGGCTACCTCCGTAGTTACCGTTGGCGCGGCAATTACATCAATGGTAAAGCTTTGTTGTGCTGTTCCCCCCTTACCATCACTGGCCTCCAGTATCACATTGTGGTTCCCTACCTGACCTGCCGGATCTCCCGCCAACAGAGATTGCCCACTTAAAATCTTTCGGATTTTATTTCCGGATTCTGCTACATAAGCATTGCCAAAAGCATCCAGGGCTATGCCTACAGGGCCACTAAAACCTGCCGTTGTACCAATACCGTCAGTGCTCTCATAGCTACCTGAACCAGCTACCGTAGTAACTACTCCGGATGGAGTAATCTTTTTGATTTTGTTATTGTTTCTGTCCGTTACAAAAACATTACCCAGCACATCAATCGTCACATCATTCGGACTGGAAAACCTGGCCTGTGAACCTGTTCCATCAATATCGCCACGGTAGCTCCCTGCCAAAGTACTTACTACACCCGAAGGAGTGATCTTACGAATACGGTAATTGCCTCCATCCGCTACATAGACATTGCCCTCAGTATCTACAGCCAATCCGGCAGGGCTATTAAAACTCGCGGCAGTCCCCGCACCATCAAAGCTCCCTCGGTTGCCCGAACCTGCCAGTGTAGTTACCACTCCTGATGGCGTGATTTTTCTAATCTTATTGTTAACAAGGTCGCTCACATAAATATTACCGGATGCATCAATGACTATGGCTGAAGGAAAACTAAAACTGGCTGTTAAACCTGTGCCGTCAAAACTGCCTCTGTTACCTGAACCGGCAAAGGTCGTCACTACTCCGGCCGGACTAATCTTACGAATACGGTTATTACCGGCATCTGCTACATATATATTACCTGATGCATCGGCTGCCATTCCCACAGGGTTATTAAAACCAGCCGCTGTACCTGTGCCATTGGCACTTCCTCTGTTGCCTGAACCGGCAAAAGTAGTTACCACTCCGGCCGGGCTAATCTTGCGGACTACATGGTTTTCTCCCAAAAAGTCACCCACCTCGGTGACATAAATGTTTCCGGCAAGGTCAGTGGCTATTCCCTGAGGAGAACTAAAACCGGCTGCTGTACCAGTGCCATCGGCAGTTCCTGCACTGCCTGAACCGGCCAGGGTGGTCACCCTGTTTCCTACCAAAGATTTTAAATTCAACCAATTAGGTTTTGTCAGAGCAGAAACGGTCACCGGATCTCCATCAACATCATCTGTAATAATATTGTAAGAATAAGCCCCTCTCTCACTTACTGTAGTAGGTGCAACAGAAGTAAAGTCTGGTTCATTATTCAAAGTAGTAAAGGTCTGCACGGTTCCTTCTGTCAGGCCACCGTTGTCCGCATAGGCAATAAAGCTATACTGTGTATTTCCAGCTAAACCTGATAATTGGGTATTGAAGACTCCGGAAGTACCGGCTACGGGTACTTTGATCACAGTGGTTCCATCGACCTTATCCAGGCTGGGAGCATCATTATCTGTGGTGAGCGCATAAACAAAACCTCTTTCAATCACCGCTGCTCCCCCTTCGGTTACTACTTCTCCCTGAAGGGTAGCCTCATTACCGGTTATTCCTGCGGCTGTACTGGTAGTCACTGTGGGGGCTGCCAGTACCTGAATACTAAAGCTCTGTTGCACGCTACCTCCGTTGCCATCATTGGCTTCCAGCGTTACAGCATGATTGCCCACCTGACCTGTCGGGTCTCCTCTTAACTGATAGGCTCCTCTCAAAATCCTGCGGACTTTATTGCCTGATTCTGCTATGTAAGCATTGCCAAAAGCATCCAGAGCTATACCTAAGGGAGAAGCAAGATTGGCAGCGGTACCTACACCGTCAGTACTACCATAGCTACCTGAACCCGCCAGGGTAGTCACCACTCCTGATGGCGTGATTTTTTTGATTTTGTGATTATTTCTATCCGCCACAAAAACATTACCCAGTACATCAACCGCCAAACCGTAAGGACTGTAAAATCTGGCTAGAGAACCAGTTCCATCCAAATCGCCACGAGACCTCCCTGCCAAAGTACTTACCACGCCCGAAGGAGTAATCTTACGAATACGGTTATTGTCTTCATCCGCTACATATACATTGCCCTCTGTATCTACAGCCAATCCTGCAGGGCTATTAAAACTGGCTACAGTCCCAGCACCATCAAAGCTGCCTCTGTTACCTGAACCTGCCAGTGTAGTAACCACTCCTGACGGGCTGATTTTTCTGATTTTATGGTTACCAATATCGCCCACATAAATATTACCGGATGCATCGGTGGCAACGGCCGAAGGTGAACTAAAACTGGCTGTTAAACCTGTACCGTCAATGCTCCCCCTGTTACCAGAACCGGCAAAGGTGGTTACCACTCCGGCCGGACTGATCTTACGAATACGGTGGTTACCTCTATCGGCAACATATAGATTACCTGAAGCATCGGTTGCCATTCCCACAGGGTTATTGAAATCAGCCAACGTACCTGTACCGTCAGCACTGCCCCTGTTGCCCGATCCTGCAAAAGTGGTAACCACACCAGATGGACTGATCTTGCGGACTACATGGTTTTCACTAAAAAAATCACCTATCTCGGTCACATAAATGTTTCCGGCAAGGTCTGTCGCTATTCCCTGAAGCACGTTAAAACTGGCGGCCACTCCTGTACCGTTAGTAGTTTCTGCACTACCCGAGCCCGCAAACGTAGTCACGCTGTTGCCTACCAACGAGTTCAGACTCAACCAGGCGGGTTTTGTCAGAGCGGTAACCGTCACCTGATCTTCATCCTGATCATCGGTAACAATCGCATAATCATAACTGCCTCGCTCGTTAACCGAGGTTGCCGGAGTTGATGTGAAAACAGGGTTGTTCTGACCGTAGAGTTTGGAAGTAAAAATTCCCGTAAGGGTGAGAAAAAATATGGAAAGAAAAGCCTGTCTTAAGCGTGAGCCAATGACAGAGTTTTCATTGGATCGCTTCACTAGCGAAGATTGAAATAACATAGTGTTCTGGTTAATGATATCCGAACAAAGAGCATTCAGATTAATGCATTAAAATTAGTCCAGCCTCCACCAGTCATTGCTTCTGGCTATCGCTTCATTTACGACATATTCACCCATAAAAAACGGACATATATGACAAAAAACATATCTCTTAAGATTTTATTGATTGATTTATAAAATAGCCTTGCCGACCTATATCCGATTTTGCCTTCAGTCTTGTTTTGTTGTTAATTGTTGCGTTGAGGTATTTTTTAGTCTTCTTTCTATTTCTGACATCACAGATCAAGCATTACTTCAGACCGCTCTTCTGGTCCCTTTTACTGCTATGTCCTGGGATTAACAGCCAGGCCCAGGAGTTCACACTGGACCTTCAGAAAATCAGTGTGGAAGAAGGACTGTCCAGCCGCACAATCTATACCGCTTTTCAGGATCAGGCAGGGTTTATCTGGATATCGACCAGCTATGGACTCGACCGGTATGATGGCAGCAGATTTAAACATTTTTCGAGACAGGAATCCGGTATTAAACCAGTTCCGGATAAAATGTTACAAGACTTCAATGGTAATCTATGGCTTCATTATAGCCGCGCTGAATCAGAAGGTATGGTTTATGACGTGGAGATTTTTCTCTCTGCCGATGAGAGAAGCGTACTGCTAAAAGACTACCTCCCCTATCCTCTGCCTTTTCAAAGTACAGATGTTACCTCCATCATAAACTCCTCCAGTCAAGGTGTTCTGGTTTCAACAGTTGACGGAGCGATTTATGAACTTTCATCTGATCGCGTCTTACTAAAGTACCGACAAGAGAACGGTCAGAAAATTCATAATATTTCTCTGGTTTCCGATACCGGAGTCTGGATCGTTACAATGGATCAGACAATTAAACTTGACAAGGACTGGAAACTTGAAAGGGCTTTCAAAAACACTCATAACTATATCAATTACTTTCAGTACACCCCGGAAACAGAGCATGTCAGGGCTCCACTCTTATCACCTGAAGAAGATGGCATGGGCAATATTCACTACAGGAGCTTTGATCAGAACCTTACAGGTTCTGAGCTGATTATGAGTTCGGGTTACTATAAAAACGGAGTAAAACAGCAAGTACAGTTCCCGGATGTCCAATCAGCCTTTATTACCACCGTACCAGGCACCGCAAATCAACTTTGGATGTTTAATTCAGCTTCCAATGACAAATCCATTAACCTGATTTCACCTGATAAACAAGTCCTGGCAAGCGTGCCCTATAACTGGACTTATGCCCGTCCCCTCTTTTTTGATCAACAAAACAATCTGTGGATTTATAATGAAAATTCTATTGTCATTCTGTCCTGGAAAAAATCGCCTTTCAGTCAATATCTGGCCGATCATAAATCTTATTACGGAGTAGACTTTGGAGCACGCGGTATCATTGAGACAAATAATGGCAAACTCATTATTAACGGTTTGGGCAAATCACAGGAAATCAATACCAGCAATGGAAGCAGAAAGCCAATCTCGTTTTCTGTTGAGCCTGAGAGTGAATCAATCAGGCTAGGGTTTGCCTTAGCCAATGAAGGTGAGAAAACCTGGTTTTCTTTCGAAGGTTCAAAAATACATCTTCATGACGCGAGTAACGGAGGCAACTCAATGACCTATCGCTACAACGGCTGGAATGATAAACCCGGTTCTGCCAAAATCTCTTTTCCAAAGCAGCACTGGGACATACATATTGACCGACAAGGCTCACTATGGACAGGAAACACTCATGGGCTGTCCTATCTGGACCGGGAAAAAGAATACCTGGTACCTCTGACCAACGAAGGAGCTATGTCTCCACTGCAAGGGGCCACGGTAATCAATATTTATGAAAATGATGCAGGGTTTTGGTTGGCCACTAACAAGGGAATTTATCTCTTTGATCCTGTAAACCGGGCAATTCTGGAACATTACCATACTGAGGCTCCTCCCGGAAAACGACTCCCACACAATAGTTTTGCACATATTTATGAAGATAAGAACGAGGTTTTCTGGCTTGCCAGCAAAGGTGGCGGGCTAATCAGATGGCACCCTTCCACAGGTCAATACAGACAATTTACTGTTGAAAATGGTCTCAGCAATAATGTTATATATGCAGTATATGAAGACAGTTTCGAGAACCTCTGGCTTCCTTCCGATAAAGGGATCAACCAGTTCAATAAAGTAAGTTTTGAGGTAAATCACTTTTCAGTAGCCGATGGGCTGAGTCATAACGAATTCAATACTATATCTCATTATCGTGGCCGGGACAGCACACTTTATTTCGGGGGGCTGAAAGGGGTCAATGTTTTTAATCCAAATGAAATTGCCCGGGCTCAAACGAGAGAATTTACTCCGGTAGTGATTACCGGTCTTCAAAAGCAAAGTCGTAAAGATGGCATATTGCGAGAGCATACGAGTGATTTTCTCAGGGATCAGGAAATTGACCTGAAGCCGGGAGAGTTGGGTTTTCAATTGCAATTCAGTCACCTGGATTTCCGTCCTCAAATGAATAAACAATACGCATACTTACTGGAAGGTATTGATGCGGACTGGAGCTATATCAATACGAATAGCATCAGGATAAATCCGTTGATATATGGTAGGCACAACTTACTGCTCAAGGCAAGGCAAAGTAATGGATTATGGACCACTCCCATGTCTGTTCCGCTTATTGTAAACAGGCCCGTTTATATGAAAACCTGGTTTATAAGCCTTTGTCTTTTACTATTTTTGGGAGGTGTTTATATGGCATTCAGGATCAGGTTGAGGAGACTTAAACGCAATGAAGAAAGGCTGGAAAAAGAAGTATTGGAACGCACACAGGAAACCAGGGAACAGGCAGAACAACTTCGGCAGCAGGCCATTGAACTGAAAAAGCTGGATGAAGCGAAATCACAGTTTTTCGCCAACATTTCTCATGAGTTGCGTACTCCCCTGACATTGATCATGGGGCCGGTTGATCAAATGATCAAAGATCCGGATCTCACAGCAAAACATGCCCTTCAACTCAAGAATATGTACCGCAACGGGCATAACCTCACCAACCTGGTGGAAGAAATTCTGGAGCTTTCAAAGTTACAGGCCGGAAAGCTGGAAGTACACGAATTTCCTGTCCGAATTAACCATCTTCTGAACCGTATCTTTTCTGCCTATGAGTCAATGGCAGAAAGAAGAGGCATTGTTTACATCTCCCAAATAGAGTTGGACAGTGAACTTGTGGTAAAAATCGATACCAACAAGGCAGAAAAAATCATCAATAACCTGATCTCAAACGCGTTAAAATTCACACCGAAAGGTGGCTTTGTAAAGTTTAAAACTACTTTTAGTAATGACCAGCTCTGTCTAGTAGTAGAAGATTCGGGAAAAGGAATCCCGGAAAAAGATCTGCCCTATATTTTCGACCGTTTCTATCAGACAAAGGAAGAAGACCTGGGAAAGGTAAAAGGTGGTACGGGTATAGGCCTGGCATTGGTAAAAGAACTTACCGGAGTTATGAATGGCTCTGTTTCAGTAGAGAGTCGTATATCAGAAGGTACCAGGTTTGAATTACTCCTACCGGTAAAAGAGGTGATTCCGGATAAGCATGTGGAGCCTGAAATTGTAGAAGACCCGCTCGCACATTTACCTAAACTCCCGGTAAACTCCGAATTTAAAACAGAAAAGCCCGGTCTTCTCCTGGTTGAAGACAACCCTGATATGCAGGATTATATAGTGAGCCTGCTCACTGAAAACTATAATGTACACACTGCCGATAATGGTCTACAGGCACTGGAAGCACTCAAAAAGAAGAAAACAGACCTGATTATTTCAGATGTAATGATGCCCGAAATGGATGGCTTCACCCTGCTGGAGAAGCTAAAGAGTCAGGACATCTATCGCACTATACCGGTAATCATGCTTACCTCGCTTACAGAACAAGAAGACAAATTGAGTGCATTGACCATCGGAGTCGATGACTATCTCACCAAGCCTTTTGTAACCGATGAGTTGCTGGCCAGGGTAAAGAATTTACTCCGTAACTATGAGTTGCGGCAGGCAGTCCAGTCCACTCCAACTGAGCAAGATGAATCAGACCTTTCACCGTATCCTGAAGATCTGATGCAAAAAGTGGATGCAACGATTACTTCTGCCGCTGATCAGGCATGGATCAAACAAATAGAAAAAGTCGCCCTGTCACACCTCACCGATAATGATTTTTCTATGCAGGTACTGGCCGATTCTTTTGATATTGGCGTGAGGCAGCTTCAGCGAAAAGTCAAGGAAATAACCGGTCTAAGACCTAATCAATATCTCCAGGAATTGCGTTTGCAGCTTTCCCGATCTTATTTGGAAAAACGGATTTATACGACTGTCCATGAAGTTTCGCATGCTGTTGGCTTTCAATCAACCCAGTATTTTTCCAAACTCTTTAAGGAGCGTTTCGGCAAATTGCCAAGTGAATACTTAAATCAACATCTTCTCTCTTCCTGAGTCAATTTCTCTTTCTCAGTACAGGCCTCGTGTGTCATGAGACAATCGGCCTGCTCCAGAAGGCCTTTCTTACGCTCATTTCATTAAAGCCAACGCTCCTCAATTGAAACAGTTCGCTCGTTTTGACCATTAGATAAAATTGGTGCTTTTCGCTTTCTTTTATAGCTTCTATAAAATTGTAGTATGCACGGGAGGCTCTTTACAGCCATATTGTTTACCCTCCTGCTGGTCTCTTGCCGGGAGCAGCTTATAATGCGCAGGCTTCTGCTTTTGATCAGCTTCAGGAATACGACTCAGCTATCAGGTACCTTGCTCTCGCGGAACCGGCACGGATCGAAGCGGCAGATACCGCGGGGCTGGCCTTTTCTTTTTACAGGGCACCGCTGATCGGTGCTT
This sequence comes from Roseivirga sp. UBA6061, assembly GCA_002427745.1. Lineage (GTDB taxonomy): Bacteria > Bacteroidota > Bacteroidia > Cytophagales > Cyclobacteriaceae > Roseivirga. The sequence continues at coordinate 8,915 of DIYF01000166.1, forward strand.
TTTCGATTCTTGAATATTTGCTCTTACTTTAGTTGTGCTTTTTGTCAAACTATCGATCTCATGAAATACATCACATCTGTCATCCCGGGTAGAAACCTAACGGCCGGACTGTTGATGTTTGCCTTACTGATCAGTATGCCGGGACAACGGGCTTCAGGCCAGTCATTAAAACCAGATGACGAGTTGAAGCGACTGCATAACCTCGTGAACCAATTGCTCAATGCCGGGCTGCCCGACTCTCTTCATGCTGTGATACAAAAAGGCAGAAACCTGGCACGAGAGGAGGGTAATATCAAAGAGCTGGCTTATTTCACTTACACGCTTGGAAGCTCTTACCGGTATAAAAATGAGGCGCTGGGCCGCCAATACCTCGACTCCGCCCTGCACTATTCCAGAATGATAGGCTATGACATAGGCGAAATGCTCGTGTATGGTTCGCTTGGCAATATCAACAGAAACATTGGTCAGCTTGACAGTGCCATTTTCTATCTGGAAAAAAGTCATGCCATACTCCTGGCACAGCCCGACTCTCCTCAAAAGACCATGGCCCTTACAAATTCTTACCAAAGCCTGGGCCTGATAGCACAAGACAAGGGAGATTATCAGACAGCCATGGGCTATTTTGTCGGGGCTTATAAGCTGAGCATCGAGCACAACCTTGTTCAGCTTGGCAATTTCTATGAGTTTTCCATTGCCAAGACCAACTATGCCATGCGGGAGTTTGAGAAAGCAGAGACCGGCTTCAAAAAAGTCTACTCCTATGCCGACTCAGTCAAAAACGGACAGTTGAAGACCTGGGCCCTGCTGGGACTCGCTGAAATAGCCACTGAGAAAAAGAACTTTGATGCAGGCCTGCTCTTTTATCATGAAGCACTGATTATATCCCGGGCTCAGGGTAATACAAGTCTTAGGGAAGTCTTGTTTGAAATGGGCAGGCTCTTTATCTATCGCGAAGAAACTGACAGTGCCAGACACTACCTGGCCCTGGCTGAGGAGCTTACTGCCGAAGAACATGTGAAATCAAGGCTCAAGCTGGACCAGGCTTATGCCCAGGTGGCTTTGCTGGAAGGTGACTATGATGAGGCCATCAAGAACATAAACGAGGTGATTGGCCGGGCCCGGAAAGAGAAGGTCAGCAGCTTTCTGGCACAATCGCTCAAACTTGCTTCTGACATTTATGTGGAAAGCGGAGATTATAAAACCGGCTATGACTACTTCCTGGATTATGACAAGCTGCAGGACAGTCTCTTCAGCAAGGAAAACCTGAGCAGCATCAATGCCCTCCAGCTCGAATACCAGACAGAGCTCAAGAATCAGAGAATCAAGGACCTGGAAAGGCTTGCCACCAGCCAGTTGTCTGAGCTATCGAGAAAAAATCAGCTGATCATGGTGGGGCTGCTTGCTGCCATCCTGCTTATTCTGCTGATTTACTTCATCTATCGACAGCGAGTAACCAAAGCAAGCAACAACGAAATACTGGCTAAGCAAAGGCTTTCGAATGCTCAGCTCAACCCTCATTTTCTCTATAATTCTCTGAGTGCCATTCAGCAGCTCATCCTGGACAACCAGGACACGGTCAAAACCTCACGCTATGTGGCCAAATTCTCCAAGCTGACCCGACAGATGTTGAGTTTCACAGAAAAAGAGAGCATTTCTCTCGAAAGCGAAATAGAGTTTCTCAGAAATTACCTCGACCTGCAAAAACTTCGCTTTGGTGACAAATTTGAGTACCACATCAGCATACCTCAGGATATGGAGGCAGAGTTCATTTCAATTCCCCCCATGATTACCCAGCCCTTTGTAGAGAATGCTCTGGAGCATGGTTTTGTTAAAGGCACCCATACAGATAACAAGCTTGAAATTGCCATTACAGAATCGGCAGATCAACTTAGCATTCTGATCGAAGACAATGGCATAGGCATAGACTCATCGCTGGAAATTCAAAAGAAGAAAGAAAAATCCATGGCCATCAGAATCACGAAAGACCGGCTCAAATTCCTCTCAAAAAGAACGGGAAAACCGGCCAGCATTGATATTGCGGATCTTTCCACACTCAACCCTGAAGCCAGCGGCACGAGAATTCAGCTCAACCTGCCTATACAATGAGAGCCGTTATCATCGATGATGAGCTCCATGTACACAGTACCCTCGGAGCTCTTTTACAGCATACCGGGCAGGAAATTCAGGTAGTGGGTAACGCTCAGAGTGTTGCACAGGGCGTACAAATCATCAACGACACAAAGCCTGACCTGATCTTTCTGGATATTCAAATGAATGATGGCACCGGTTTCGACCTGCTCAATGCACTCCCCTCCTCTTACCCACACGTAATTTTCGTTACGGCCCATGATCAGTTCGCACTCAATGCATTCAAATACAGCGCCATAGATTATCTCGTGAAGCCAATTGATCTGGACGAGTTGCGAGAGGCGATTGAAAAAGCGCAAGACCGTATTGAAACAGATACCTTTAAATTGCAAATGAACATACTCGGTAACAACCTGGGCAACCAGTCCCCTTCCGAACGCATTGTTCTGAAAGATGCCGGAAGTGTTCACGTCATTATGGTAAATGACGTGCTCTGGTGTAGTGCAGAGGGTAGTTATACCTATTTCCACCTGGTCAATGGTAAAAAAATTGTCGTTTCTAAAAATCTGAAAGAATATGAGGCGCTGCTGAAGCCACATAATTTCTACAGGATACACCGCTCTTACCTGATTAACTGCCATCATGTAGTTCGTTATGACAAATTCGAGAGCATCCTGGTTTTCACCTCTGATAAGGCCATCCCTGTTTCTATCAAAAAAGAACAGCTTGCTGAGATTCTGTCGCGCATCTGATCTCATATCAAGCAGAGCCTGACAGTTATCAAGAAAAAGAGCTTGCTCATAAATCCATCTGCCCGCACGCACTGATTCCTTTCATATTGCTTCTGCACAATTAAGTATCTGTCTGTTCGGTCTTTGAGGCTGAAGAGAGTACAGAAACTCCATCTGAAACGGGATTTCAAAACCAGAGATGGGTGCTGGGTTATTTTTTCTGATACTTCTCAGTCTGACCGTACAGCAGTCAAACAACAAACCTTTAATCAAGTATGAGGAAAACCCGATTTTCACTGATCCTGGCGTTTTGCGCCTGCATAACCCTTGGTTTACTGGCCAGCGGATGCAAAAAAGATGACCCCGATCCGCAGGAAGAACAAATCAAGGCTTTGGCCGGCACCTGGACTTTGAGCAGCGTGATCAACGATGGCACCGATGTTTCCACACAATACCAGCAATTCACGCTGACGCTTACGACAGACAAAACCTACAGCACTACAAATGGCGGGAACCCCTGGCCTGCCAGCGGTACTTTCGATTTTCCAAACGCCACAGTGACTGACCGGGTGACCCGTGATGACAATGTAGACATTGCCATAGCAGAAGTTACTACCAGCCTACTGGTACTGAGCTTTAACATCAACAGTGCAGGCAGTGGCTCTGCAGCCGGCATTACCGGATCATTCACCTTCACCCTGACCAAATAAACTATGAAACCGATAAGATTGATATTGTTAACAGCCCTTATACCCTGCTTTGGACTACTTTGCCAGGGACAGGATTACCTCAACTGGGCACTAACTGTGGGAGGCATGACGGACGAGATTGCCAATGACATGGTAGTTGATGGTGATGAGAACATCTACATTGTCGGAGAGCTGCACGGGCCGGTGAATATGAATCCGACAGGGAATTTCACCATCGCTCCTCCAGTAGGTAATCTGGGGGTTTATGTGGCCAAATACGATAAGACGGGAGCCTTTATCTGGGCTGTAGCTTTAGACGCAGACAGCGGCACTGACATTACCCTCAATGCAGCAGGAAGTGTAATTGTGACCGGTACCTTTACCGATACAGCGACCTTTGGTACCACCACGGTGAAAAACTCTCTGAGCAGTACCACCAGTACTATTTATATCGCCTCTTTTGACAAAAGTAACGGAGCTTTTCAGGGTAGTGGTGTCATAGAAGGCACCGGCAATCAACAACCCATGGATGTAAAGCCGAGTGGTAACTCCCTCCTGCTGGCAGGCTCCTTTAAAGGGACTGCCGATTTTGACATTACCGCCAACCAGGCAAATCAAACACAGACCGGCTCTGTCAACAATCTCTTTGTGGCCAAATTCAGCGATCAGGGTGCTCTTAACTGGGTACATAGTGTAGCCAGTAACAGTGCCAGCAACTCTATTGACGATATGGAAGCGGATGCCTCCGAAAACGTATATGTGGTCGGGAGGCTTTGGGAGGCACTGGATTTTGAAAACGGCACTAACCTGAATGGTAGCGTAGGGGTACGTCCAGAGTCCTTCATCTTCCAGCTGGAGTCCGATGCCAGCTTCAAGTGGGCTCATCACGGGTCACATACCGGAAGTGTAGACCGGTCAGGTTACTATTCACTGGTAATCGATGAAAGCGGAGATCTGACGGTGGCCGGATTTGTGCAGGGTACCGTCACATTGGGTGGGTTCACTGGCAACACCGTGTCTGTAGACTCCACACCCAATATACTGGTAGCCAAATACGGCTCTGACGGCACGGCTATCAGCAACCATGTGCTGGGAGGTGATGATCAGCAATTCGCACTGAATCACGCGCTGGATTCACAGGGCAATTTCATCATTACCGGTGTGGCTAAAGGAGCAGGCAATGACTTTGATCCTGACCCCGATGGCATCACGGCTATTCCTTTTTCCAGTACCAGTGAGTTCGATGTCTTTGTGGCAAAGTATAACCCTGACCTCAGCTTTCAGTGGGCAGGAGGCTTTATTGGAAGTAATATGGCAGACTGGGCCTATTCTGTGGCCGCGAGTCCTGCGGGAAACATCTATGTTTCCGGCTATGTACAGGATGATGTCGATTTTAATTTCGATACCAATGGAGTGGTCAAAAACGGGATTACCGGTGGGCGCGACATTTACATCACCAGCCTACATAATGTGGCCGTACACAACCAGCGGATTAACCTATGCGATGGCAGTACGGTTCAGGTAGGCAACTCTACCTATGATGCCGTTGGCACCTATCAGGATATCTTTACCGCTGGCAGGGCGACAGGTCAGGACTCTGTGGTCAACACCACCATCCTCAATCTGCTTGATCCCATTGCACTTTCCGTCAACACCACCAGCCCGACCTGTACAGGAGACAATGATGGCTCTGTGACCGTCAGTGCGAGTGATGCTGCCACACGCAACTATCAGTACAGCATCAACGGAGTTACCGGTCAGTCCTCTCCCACCTTCACTGGTCTGGTTGCGGGAAGTTATACCATTTGGGTGCAGGACCAGGACGGTTGCGTGGCCAGTATGAATTTTCAGATACAGGCGCCAACCCAGGTTACTGTGACCCCTACCATTCATCATGTACAATGCAACGGAGAACAAAATGGCAGCATTCAGATGGCCGCCACCGGTGGAGAAGGGCCCTATACCTACTCCTTTAACGGAGGAGGTTTTGGCACGGTGGACAACTTTACTCTACTGGCCGCAGGTACTTATGATGTGGCTGTAAAAGACGCCAAAGGCTGCACTGCCACGGCTTCTGTAACAATCACCGAACCGGATGTCCTGCTTTTACTGGAAGATACATCGACTGATCCTTCCTGTGCAGGCGAGGCCAGTGGTCTGATAGATGTGGCAGCTTTAGGTGGTACTTCTCCCTATGAGTATAGCATTGACGGGGTCAATTTCGGTACCGGCCATATTTTCGATAACCTGACGGCCGGCAATTATACGCTGACCGTAAAAGACGCCAATGGCTGTACTGCCACCCTTTCAGGAACACTGACCGACCCGACAGTGCTGACAGCTCAAAGCACCAGCCTTACAGATGTCGACTGCAGAGGGGCAGCCAATGGGGCTGTGACGGTATTCGGGCAGGGCGGTACTCCCGGTACGACCGGATACCAGTACCAAATTAACGAGGGCAGTTTTCAGTCAGGTGGTACCTTCAGCGGTCTGTCGGCAGGTACTTATACCATCACTGTGAAAGACGAAAATGATTGTACAGCCACCATCAATATCAACATTGATGAACCCGCCCCTTTCGGGCTGAGCAGTACGCATTCCGATATCAGCTGTAAGGGAGCCAATGACGGTTTTATCTCCATCAATGCAGTTACAGGAGGCACAGCACCCTATGAGTATGCCATCGATGGTGGAAATTTCGGCAGTACTTCCAGCTTTGATAATCTTGCTCCGGGCAACTACACCCTATCCGTCAAAGATGCCAACGGATGCATTACGACTGAAGACTTTCTGGTGGAAGAGCCCGATGCCTTGATCGTACAGTTTGCCAGTGTTACAGATGTGTTATGTTCAGGTGGCAGCAGTGGAGCCGTTACGCTTTCGGCCACAGGAGGTACAGGCGCCAAGACCTACAGCATAGACGGTATCACTTTCCAAAGCCAGAGTACCTTTACAGGCCTGACTGCCGGCAACTATACCTTTGTAGCAGCTGATGAAAAAGACTGCAGGTCATCGGTAAGCGTGACCATCATCCAACCCACTTCTTTAAACCTGGCCTTTGAAAAAGTGGACGCTAGCTGTAACGGAGCAGACGATGGCCAGATAGCCGGAGCTGCCTCAGGCGGAACAGCCCCCTACAGCTACAGTCTGGATGGCACCAACTTTCAGACCGGAGTATTCAGTAACCTGTCCCCGGGTAATTACACACTTTTGGTAAGGGATGCTCATGACTGCACCAGCTCCACAAGCATTACGATAGCCGAGCCTGACCTGCTGGCGATAAACGCCACCAAAAAAGATGTTACCTGTAAGGGCCTGGACAATGGAACCCTTAGTGTTTCAGCGGCTGGCGGCACGGCACCGCTGACCCTTCGAATAAACGATGTCATACAGGAGAGCAGCCAGATTTCAGGGCTGGCTCCGGGCAATTACCATATCAAACTAACCGATGCCAACCTTTGCGAGGTGACTTCGGTGATTATCATAGAAGAACCTGATGCCCTGACACTGGCGGCTACCGCGACCCCTGTGACCTGTAACGGAGCGGCAGATGGTCAGATAGCGCTGACAGCAGCCGGAGGAACCGGGCCTTATGAGTACTCCCTGGATGGCAGCAGCTTTCAGACTGCAGCTGGTTTTGGCAACCTGGCACCAGAGGTTTATACCATCACGGTACGGGATGCCAATGGCTGTACCCATACAGCTACTGCGACCATTACCCAACCCGATGCCCTTTCTGTGACGGTAAATCTGAGCAATTTCAATACAATCACCGCCACAGCAACCGGAGGAACAGCCCCCTACGAGTACGCCATTGACGGTACTTTTCAGAGTTCCGGCACTTTCTCCAACCTGAGTAACGGTAATTATACAGTGACCGTACGAGACGCGAACGGCTGCACTGTTTCAGCCTCTCAGGCACTGGTGGTCACGGCTGTGGATGAACCACTGTTAACTCCGGTGATCCGGTCTTATCCCAATCCTGCCCGGGATTACCTGATGATTTCAGAAGTATCCCGGGGAGATGTGATTCAGCTCATCAGCCTCCAGGGTAAAATCATGAGCCAGATAAACATTCTGAAAACCGAGTCAAACTATAAACAAGATATCTCTACCATAGGAGAGTCCATATTCGTGCTGATGATAAAAGATAAATCCGGCAAGCATAAACTCCGGCATAAAGTGATACGGGTTGAATAGTTGGGGAAATCTTCGGTAGCACGAAGGTTGACAGAAAAGCCACCCTGATCTTCGGGGTGGCTTTTTGCTTTTCAGGATAAGCCTTAACTTCACCGACAAGCGAGGTAAGATACGCCTCAAGGTTAAAGATTGGTCACAGCCTATGGTTTCAAAACGGTTTGCTCTCCTGGTTATCATCCGCATTGCTCTGCTAATGCTCACGCTCACCGCCCTCGCCTTTATTTTCGCTAAGACCGAACTCTTTTTCAACCAGATTATCCTGGTATCGGTCATTATCATTCAGGTATCAGAGCTGATTCGCTTTATTACTTATACCAACAGGGAACTCGCCAAGCTCTTGCTGGCCATTCGCTATTCAGACTTCTCTATTTCATTTAAGGGAAAAAAGCGGGGCAAGTCTTTTCAGGAGTTGCAGGAAGCTTTTGTAGAAATCATCGATGCCTTCAAAAAGGTATCAGTTGAAAAAGAGGCCCAGTTCAAATTTCTCAAGGTGATCGTGGACCATATCAATGTGGGTATTATCGCCATCAAGGAAGATTATGAAATAGAGCTGATGAACCAGTCTGCCATGGATACCCTGAAGGTAACTGTGCCCAATTACTGGAAACAGTTTCAACAGCTTCTCCCCCATTTTGCGGAAGAAATCAGCCATATGGAGGACAATGAACGCAAGCTGATGGAGCTGAATATCAAAGATGATTCCCTGCAGATCTCCGTCCACCTGACCAAGATTAAAATTCTGAATTACCGCTATAAAATCATCACCTTTCAGGATATCAAAAGTGAAATCGAGCAAAAGGAGATTGAGGCCTGGCACAAGCTGATCCGTATTCTCACTCATGAAATCATGAACTCGGTAACCCCGATCACTTCGCTTTCCGAGACCATGCTTATGCTTCTGCAGACGGAAGACAAGCAGCAAAAACCTATCAGTGAGGTGACGGAGGAAGATATGGAGGACCTTACCTTCTCGCTCAATACGATCCAAAAACGCAGTGAAGGCCTCCTGCATTTTGTAGATGACTACCGCAGGCTCACCAAGATCAAGCAACTGGAACTCGAGAAATTACCGGTTAAGGCGGTGATAGAGGATATGACCAACCTGCTTCAATCTGAGTTCAAAAGAGACAACGTCAGCCTGCAGGCCGATATCCGAAGCGACTTTGAAATTGCTATTGACGAGAAGCTGGTGGCACAGGTATTGATCAACCTGCTTACCAATGCCCGGCATGCGGTGGAAGGGGTAGAAAATCCCATGGTAAAGATTAAAGCCTACTATGAAGACAGGTCGAAGATCATAGAGATTACAGACAATGGTTGCGGTATTGAGCCGCAAAAGATGGATCAGATTTTTATCCCCTTCTTCTCTACCAAAGAGCAGGGGTCTGGTATTGGGTTAAGTCTCTCCAAACAGATTATGAAAAAGCATAAAGGAGATTTAAGGGTAAAGTCAGAACAGGGCCAGGGAGCCAGTTTCTTCCTGGTATTCAGATACTAGTGAATTGTTCTGAAACGACAGACTGAGACGATATTGTTAAACACATAAATGATGGATAAAAACATGAAGATGCTGGGCCTGATCGGGGGCACCTCCTGGCACTCTACCACTGAGTACTATAAGCTGATCAATCAGTCCGTCAACGAGCATTTCGGGGATAACACCAACCCTCCCCTCCTGCTTTTCAATCTCAATCATGCCCTGGTTCGGCAATATCAGGCTGAGAATAACTGGGAGGGTATCGCTGATCTTATACTGGATGGAGCAAACAGGCTTGAACGGGGTGGTGCAGAAGCCATTATTTTCTGCGCCAATACGCCTCACAAAGTTTATGAGGTAGTACAAAAGGAGTTGAGTGTACCCATTATTCATATTGCCTATGCCACCGCCATGGCCATACAGCAACAGGGCATAGACAAAGTCTGCTTTATCGGGACGCGTTTCACCATGCAGGAAGACTTTATTCTCGAACGAATTGCCCTGTATGGCATTGAAGTACTGGCTCCTGAAGAGCCATCCGCCATCCATGAGCTTCACAGGATTATTGTAGAAGAACTGACCTTTGGGAAGGTTACCGCAGCTTCTAAGGGATTTGTGCTCGATACTTTACAAGCCATGACTGACCGGGGTGCCAAAGGAATTATTCTGGGTTGTACTGAATTCCCACTGATGATCTCAGAACAGGATGTCGCTGTTCCAATTTTCAACACGACCGGGATTCATGCCAATGCGGCAAAAAACTATATTCTGAATATTGACTAAAAGGAACCCGGCCCATATGACTCAGGACCATATCAGCAGAACCGACTATCTCGCTTTAGAGAGGACCAAACTGGCCAATGAAAGAACTTTTCTGGCCTACTTCAGAACCTTTGTAGTCTTTATCAGCTCAGGTTTTGTGATACTCAAGGTAGATGCCCTGGAAAACCTGATTTTTCTGGGCTATGCCTTTATCGCTATGGGCATTGTTCTGCTCGTTATCGGCACAATCCGGTTTTTGTATGTGAGGAAACGCATGGCGAAATACTTTGACTAATTCTCTCCTCACACCATTTTGGACGGGTTCGTTTCTTTCTCTGTCCTATGCTAACCAGAATGAACTCCTAAAGAAAAAATGGCCTTAGCCGAAGGCCAAGACCATTTTTTACATGAATAGCTCTGGGCTACCTCTTATTTCTTTTTGAACAGGTCACCTGCTATATCTTCCCAGCGATACAGGTGAAAAGTGCGATTATCAGACATGGCTACAAACAGGCCATTCGGGAAATTTTCATTGAAAGACAGGTGGCTTGTTTCTGAGCCATCACTCTCATTGGTCGATACCTTTACCTGCTTCAGCAATGGATGATTGTGAGGATTCCCCCCGCTTCCTTCTCTGGGATAAATATGGAATTCATTGGCCTGCTGATCTGACACCAGGATATATCCCTTGCCGTTACCGGCATCATAGATGGAAATTCCCTCATTGTCTTCGGCAAAAGCCTCGTTAGGCACGAAAGCCAGCTCTTCATTGCCTTTTTCAGGGTCTGCATAGTACTTTCTCAGCCCCACGCCTTCATCTGAGTAATAGACATAACCAAGTTCATTATCCACAGCAATCGCTTCAATTTCGTTCAGGCCGCTGTATTTACCGAACTTTCTTACGAGTTCGGCACTGACCGTACCATCCGCATTTCCTGTCAGCAGATATTGCCACAAATAGGTACCATCCGTAGGGCCGGTCTTTCTGCCCATAATAGCAAAAATGGCTCCGTCTGAAGGTCTTTTATATAGAGCTACTCCCATCAGGTCTCTGTACTCCACCCCGGCTTCTCCTTCAAATACGGGGATTCCTCCTCCATCTACAGGCTTCATATCAGGCAAAGTAAAGACACGCATGTTATGGGTAAGGCGCTCACCGGTAACAGCAATATCTACAGATTTGTCTCCCATGGTCAGGCCATACTCAATGTCCACATTGTTGGGTCTCTTCAGGTTCCTGACCACTTTATCCTGCTGGATTTTGCCTTCCAGATTGTACACATACAAAGCTCCGTCTACATTCTTATCTGTACCGATGATAAGGCTCTCCGCGATGTTATCCGGGTTTACCCAGATAGCGGGATCATCTGTATCATGTTTAGTAGGTTCTGTTACAAAAACCGGTTTAACTACTTCACTCTCGGCTGTGGGCTGATCTGTAGTCGGCTTACCGCTACAGGCAAGAACGAACAGAGTCAGCAGGGCCAAAAGTGACTGTGAAAAGTATTTGGAAGTCATAGTAATTTGCTAAAAGTATAATAACGACCTGAAGCCCCCTGCTCTTGCGAACAGAGGGGCCTGAGGTCGGAAAGGAAAGGAAGTTTCTTAATTGTTGAACAGGTCGAACTTCACACCAGCATTGAATCTGGCATTATAATACTCGGCCTGCATAGTACGGGAGCTAATGCCCTGATAATAGCGCAGAGGCTGGTTGGTCAGGTTATTCGCTTCGAAGAAGAATCTCCAGTTATCGCTGAAAGCATATGAACCATTGATATCCAGGAAAGTCTGCTTATCGTAGAACCTGTCATCGAAGGCCTCACTACCCAGTTCATCAATGTAATCGCTGGCATAGTTGAGAGATACTCTGAAAACGAGCTTGTCGGTCTCATAAGACAGTGATGCATTGAACATGTTGTTGGCAGTTCCAGGCAGGTCAATGTCCTCACCTTCTCTGCCCTGAATACCTTCAGTGCTTGACTCAGTCAAAGTGTAGTTCAGGTACAGCCCCAGACCTTTCCAAAGCTGACGCTGGAAAGAAACTTCAAGACCATAAATCTCTGCCTGTCCGCCATTCTCAAAAGTTTCGAACTCCAGGTCAGGACCGAACTGAGGATCCGTAAAATCTTCGATCACTCTGCTGTATACAAACTTGTCGACATCCTTGTAGAAAACACCACCTGAAACGATACCAATGTTATCGAAGTAGTTTTCGAAGATCAGGTCGAAGTTCATAGAAGTGGTAGGTTCCAGGTTAGGATTACCTCTTACCAACTCTTCATCGTCAGGGCTGAACTCAGCATAAGGTACCAGGTCGAAGTAGTTTGGTCTGGCAATGGTGTTGGTCCAGGCAAAACGCAGGATAGAGTTAGGCTTGAAGCTATAGTTCAGGTGAACACCCGGCATAAAGTTGGTGTAATTCTGAGAAGCCGTTTCTCTGGTGAATGTGTCATTGTCTACATCCAGCTCAAAACCTGAGTACTCAATGCTGGTAGCTTCTAATCTCAATCCCACGATTGCTGAAAGCTTCTCACCAAACTGCAGGTCAGCCATCGCATAACCAGCATAGATGTTTTCATCAGCATTGTAGTTACCCGGCAGGTACTCTCCTATCTCATCTGACTGATCGAAAAGACCGGCATTGGTCAGGTCAAGGCCTCCCAGGAATTTAGGGTCAGCAAATCTACCGGCCGCGAACTGGCTTCCGGCCAGGAAGTCATTGTCGCTGTAATCCAGGTTAGGCACCGCACCCAGTGTCTCTCCGAAAGAAGCAGCATTGACAGGCTCGTAAGAGAAGAAAGAGTTTTCTCTCACTTTTTTCTTGGTTCTCAATCTACCACCAAACTTAAGCATGGCGCTTTCAGAAGCAGGCAGCGTAAAGTCAAAACGTGCGTTGAAGTCTTCATCGTAAGTATCCTGAAACTCTTCCGTCAGCTCGTGGAATTCGATGTTCAGGTTGTCTGCAGGATTGGTCAAACGCGCCTGAGGGAACTCCGGGTTTCTCAGGTCGAGGCTTACTGCCTGACCGCTCTGTCTGAAGCTCAGGTATCGCTCATTAGGTCTTTTCTCAGATGCTCTGGCGTAGTTAGCCGACCAGGTCAGTCTCAGCTTGCTCATCTGGTGCTCGCCACGCAGGGCAATGCTTCTGTTTCTCTGATCTTCCAGTCTGCGGTTATCTACTCTGTCATTTCCAATACCTCCTTTGGTCTGGAATTGAACACGGGCTGGCAGGGTCCACTGGTTGGCTCCGGCTGATACGGCATCTCCGTCATCAAAGGCATCATCGATCTGAGAAACACGCATTCTGAAACGGTTTTCCCAGTCATCACGCCAGTTGTATACCCCGGTAAGGAACAGTTTGTGATTCGGGTTGATCTCGTAGTCAAGTGCTAAGCTGAAGCTTCTTCTGACACGCTGAACACGGTATTCACGAATGTCAAACTCTTCGATCAGGGCCTGTCCGTTATCTCCTTCAAACCAGGCGGCTTCGATGTTTTGTGAACCGAAGTTGTGGTCGTTGTAAGAAGCAGAAAACACTGCTCCGAGCTTGCCATCGGCAAATCTGTCTGCAGCAATGATAGAACCTGTCCAGATAGGTTTATCTGAAAGGAAGTTATAACCAGAAGCCAGCGTACCTGAAAGGCGTTTGCCGGTAGGTGCAGAACGGGTTACCAGGTTAACAGAACCACCGATCGCATCAGCGTCCATATCCGGTAATACCGCTTTATTCACCTGAATGGTCTGGATTAAATCAGCAGGGATCAGATCCAGCTGCACGTTTCTGTTATCGCCTTCGGCAGAAGGAATACGCTCACCATTCAGTGTTACCGAGTTCAGTTGTGGTGCCAGACCACGGATAATGATGTTTCGGGCCTCTCCCTGGTCATTTTGGATGGTAATACCCGGGATACGCTTGAGAGCGTCTCCGATGTTGGCATCCGGGAAACGACCAATCTGATCGGCAGCTACTACATTGGTGATGTTGGCATTGGTGCGCTGCTGGTTCAGGGCCTTTGCCTGACCTTTCAGTCGGTCACCTATTACTAATACTGTACCGTTTTCAGTAAAACCTGCTTCCATCTTCGTAGAAAATACGGTGGTCTGACCGGCTGTAACGGTGATCTTTTTTTCGATTCTCTTATAACCAATAAAAGACACCATGATGGTATGCTCTCCTGCTGGTACTTCTACTATGGTGTAGTTACCATTCACATCGGTTGGTACTCCCTTACCGGCCTCAACGATATACACGTTGGCACCCGGAAGTCCAAGTCCGATCTCATCTGTAATTCTTCCACTGACAATACCATTCTGCGCAAGTGCAGCCTGGGCAAAAAGTACGGTCAGTAAAACTGTTTGTAAAAATCGTCTCATGAATTTTGATTAGGTTGGGTTCGTTTGCGACAAAACTGAAAAACAGATAAAAACTGAATGTTGCTAACAGGTTATGAAAAAGGCAACGAATGGGGTTTTACCGTAAACAAAAAGGCAACAACAAAAAATAAACCCCTGAAAAACAGATACTTAAAAAATTAACATTGTAAACAAGCATTTCAGCGGTTTCTACAGTTGCGAGACAAAAACCGACAGGCTTTCTCCTTTTTCCAACGCCAGTTTTTTGCGCAACCTGTAGCGACTGATCCTCAGACTATCCTGTGAAATGGCCAGGATCGCTGCCATGTCTTTGGAATTCAGATTGAGTCTGATCAAAGCTGCCAGCCGGAGTTCGGCAGCCGTCAAATTCTGAAAAGTACTCTTTAGTTTTTTGAAGAATTCAGGGTGTACCTGGTCAAAGCTGCTGACAAATTCATCCCAGTCCTTATCGAAACGAAAGCCCTGGTCTATCAGACCACACAGTCGCTTCATGGCCTTCATCAGATCTTTGTGTCTGGCCTCTCGCTGTATTTCAGTGATCTGCTGTTTGAGTTCACGAAGCAGTTTATTCTTCTGGATAATGTGAAGTGCCTTGGTTGTTAGTTCCTGGCTCCGGCTTTCCAGCTCGGCATGCAGTCGTTCTTCTCTCAGCCGATTGTTCTCCAGCTCTGTCTGCAAGGCCTCCTCCTTGAGCCTTACATTTTTCAGCTTCGCCTCCGTCAAAGCCTGCTCCGCTTCAAAAAACTCCCGACTCTTTTTGTTCTTATTCCGCTGCTGAAGAATAAAAACACCGGCAAAACCGATGAGCCCAAGTGCTCCGATCAGAATACTCTTTCTGGTATTCTCCTCGATCTGCTTCTGACTTTCCAGTAAGGCAATTTCCTGCTCCTTCTCCCGGGTGCGGTAGAGGGTTTGAAAGTTGGCTATCTGACTGGCGATCTGAGAGTTAAAAAGAGCCTGTGAAAATTCATTGGCGCTATCATAGTAAACCAGCGCAAGCTCTTCTTTGCCAAATGCCCTGTTGAGCTTAGCCAGATCATTATAGGCACTCAGTACTTCATAGTTAAGGTCATGGCTCAGGGCATTTCTCAAGGCGTAATTCGTATAGAACACCGCTGAATCATAAATCCACCTTTTCCGGAAAGTATCACCTATGTTGTTCAGGGTATTCACCAGGGCCGGCATATTTCCACTTACCGAATCGTATTTAGCCGACAAAGTAAAATACTGATAGGCTTTATCAAACTCCTGAAGGTCTTCGTGTATACTCCCGATGTTGTCGTAGATGATGGCCTTGCCATAGGCATCATCCAGTGCTTTATAAATATCCAGTGATCTGTATTGATAGAAAAATGCACTGTCGTAGCTGGCATTCTTCTCATAAAAATGCCCCAGCAGGCCATAGGTCTCGGCAAGCCCCAGTGTATCATCAATTTGCCTGTAAATCTTTAATGCCTGGCGATAGCCGTTAAGGGCTTCGCTCCAGAGGTCATGGAACTGGTAGGCTGCCCCGATGGAAAGCATGGTATTGGCTATTTCATTCTGCTGTCCGAGACCTCTGAATTCTTCCAGTGCCTCACTCAGATAGGCCATAGAGTAATCATAGACTCCCTGGAGGTAGAACAGCTCTCCCATTCTTCTCTTGGCCAGGCCCACCTGCATGGGATCTCCGGTTGCCACCGCACGATCTACAGCCAGTTTGGCCAGGTAGAAAGATGAATCGGGATCAGAGGTAGTAAAAAATGTTCCCAGCTCATTAATCGAACGAATCTGGAATGACAGCGCGTTGGCAGAATTAGACGAAGTAGGTACCAGGCTATTGGTACTTCTGATCTGTGCAAGCAGATGGGCACTCATCATTAAAAAGCAGAGCCCCCAGCAAAAGCGATGAAACATCATCTCTGCAAGGTACTGCGCAATATTACCTGAGTACTTCGGTAGTGTAAAGTAATTGTAAACTGATTCATCCTGCTCTCAGAAGTCGGTGTATCTTACAGCCGTGCTCCTCTGCATCTCACTTTGCCCCCTGAGGCAGATAAATAAAAAAGACCTCTCCGGGAGGTCCTTTTTGCATTAATATTTTCGCTTACTCTAAAATTCAAGATTCCGCATCTTGTACTTCGATTTAAAGTAGCCCCAGAGTAGCTTAGGGCTCATCCCTTTTTTCCGCGGGAAGCTTCAAGCATGTCCCACATCTCCTGTGGAATTTTTTCCAGATGGCTGAACTCTCCAGCCCCCATCAGCCATTCGCCACCG
Organism: Roseivirga sp. UBA6061; assembly: GCA_002427745.1. Taxonomy (GTDB): domain Bacteria; phylum Bacteroidota; class Bacteroidia; order Cytophagales; family Cyclobacteriaceae; genus Roseivirga. The sequence continues at coordinate 25,492 of DIYF01000166.1, forward strand.
TCAATGGTAACCACTTCACCATTTACATAGGCCGAGTAATCCGACATCAGATAGGCGGCCAGGTTGGCCAGTTCCTGATGCTCTCCCACTCTGCCTACAGGCACAAAGTTGGCAGGATCAAATTTCTTTACGAGATCTCCGGGCAGCAGTCGGCTCCAGGCTCCCTCAGTCGGAAACGGCCCCGGAGCGATAGCATTGAGTCTGATCTTGTATTTGGCCCATTCCACTGCCAGTGAACGCGTCATGGCCAGCACACCTGCTTTGGCACAGGCAGAAGGTACTACATAACCAGAACCGGTCCAGGCATAGGTGGTCACGATGTTAAGTATGGTACCGGGTTGTTTGGCATTAATCCAGCTCTTGCCCAAAGCCAGTGTAAAATTGGTCGTTCCTTTCAACACAATGTCAATGATGATATTGAAGGCCCGGTGCGATAACCTTTCTGTGGGGCTGATAAAGTTACCGGCTGCATTGTTGAGCAGGCCATGAATCTGACCGAAGTGTTCTTCTGTCTGTTTGATCACATTTTCTACCTGGTCGTATTCCCGGACATCACACTGAACTGCCAGTACTTTTCCACCGGTTTCTTCTTCCAGCTCTTTGGCCGAGGCCTCCAGTACTTCCATTTTACGACTGGTGATTACCAGGTTGGCTCCAAGTTCCAGGAAATACTTTCCCATGGATTTCCCCAGGCCGGTTCCTCCTCCGGTAACAATAATGGTCTGCCCCTCCAGAGCTCCATCTCTTAACATTCCGTCTGTTTTCATGCATTATAGGTTAAGCAGAAATATAAAAAATATTATGCATGCAGCATAATTTCTTCGATAAGCGACCAATAATGTCGATAAGCTGAACCCATTTGATTCAAAGTCGTAGGAAAGAGCATACCTATCTGATTGTCCTGATCACAAAATTGCCTTCTGCAACCGATCCTGTAGTATTTGGGGTGCTTAATTGATTGATATTGCGGATATTTGCTTCACCCAATAACATTAGTATGAAGATTAAACAGTTTTACCTCCCCTCTCTGTTATTTATCGTTTTGGCCATGAGTTCCTGTGTGGCCCAAAAGGAATACGATGCACTTGCCAATGAGAAAACCACACTCGAGAATCAAAAGGCAACGCTGGAAGAGCAAATGGACATTGCCAATGAAAAGCTCAATCGACTGGAAGTGCAACTGGACAATCTGAGCAAAGACAAGGACGCCCTTCAGTCTGATTTTGACATTGTAGACAAGGAACTAAAAGAGGTTAAGTCTGAATACAATCGCATCAAGCAACTCTACGACAACCTGCTTTCTAACAGCGGGCAGCTTAACCGGGACCTGGGCAAACAGCAACAAAGGCTACTGGCCATTGAAGATGACCTGGAAGTAGAACGCAAGAAAAACGAAGAGCTGGCTGCCGACCTGACTAAACGAGAAGCACGAGTGGCAGAACTGGAGCGTATCATAGCAGAAAAGGATCAGGCCGTACAGCAGCTTAAGAAAAAGGTAACCGATGCTTTGCTCAATTTTAGCGAAGGAGATCTTTCGGTAGAGGTAAAAAATGGTAAAGTATATGTTTCTCTGGCTGAAAAGCTCCTCTTCGGTTCTGGCAGTACTAAAGTGGATGCCAAGGGCGTTACGGCACTCAAGCAGCTTGCGGGCGTATTGAGTGGCAATTCAGATCTGAATGTAGTTGTGGAAGGCCATACGGATAATGTGCCGATCTCGCGGAAGTCTCAGTATATGAGTGACAACTGGGATCTGAGCGTTATGCGGGCCACCTCTATTGTAAAAATACTGGTAGACAATGGCGTGAACCCTAAGATTGTAACCGCTTCGGGTAAAGGGGAATATGTGCCAGTAGCAGAAAACGATACGGCTGAAAACAAGGCATTGAATCGTAGAACGGAAATTATCCTGACACCTAAGCTGGATGAGCTGTTTCAGATTCTGGAAAATTATTAAACAATACCGCTGCTCAATTCATTACTGCATATCAAAAGGCCATTAGAGGATTATGTCACAAGCCAACGAATTTTCGCATTACAGTCTGGAGGTTTTAGAAAAGAAGAAAAGCTACTTTAAAAAGCTTCAGGTGCGGATGCTCATTCTGACCATCATTTCCATTATCATCATTTCTGTAGCTGCTGTGACGAAGGATAATATGCAGGTGTTTCAGTTGATCCCCTTTCTGATCACGTTCGGCATTGCCCTGCCACTGGTTATCTTCAACCCCATTCGTAAGAAAATCCAGACGGAGATCGATTCCAGGCCACAGGCTTAGTACCGGGAGTTGGTGAGGAGGAGGAAGCAGGAGGTAAGAAGTAGGAAGTAAGAGGTAAGAGGCATATTTCATGCACCTAACCGCCTGCTTCTCTGATAAGGACCACACAACTCACCCGTTACACCTTGAGCACCTACTATCAGGTAGCTACAATTCTCATAAGTTCTGCACAGATAATTGCGCCATAAGTACCCAGCGCATAGCCCAGCACAGCCATTAAGGCACCCACTGCCGCCAGCGAAGGACTGAAAGCAGCCGCCACCACAGGAGCAGAAGCCGCGCCTCCTACGTTGGCCTGACTGCCTACTGCTACAAAGAAGGATGGTGCTTTGATGATCTTTGCTACGATCAACAGCAGTGTCACATGCACGAGCATCCAGATAAGACCAATGGCAAAGAGTCCGGGGCTTCTGGCTATATCACCTATGTTCATATGCATACCGATAGTAGCCACGAGTATGTAGATAAAAATGGTACCCAGACGAGAGGCACCGTAGCCCTCCATTTTCTTAAATCTGGTAAATGATACTCCAAGGCCAATGGTGGTAGAAATAACTATGAGCCAGAAAAAACCGGAAGAGAGGGAATTGAGGTTGTACTTATCGAGAAATTCCTGTTTGGACTTCATCCAGGGACTGATAACATCTGCACCGAAATGAGATAGAGCTACTGCGGCAAAAACGACCGCCAGCAAAGTCATAAACTCGGCCGTAGTGGGTATTTTGGCTACAGAACTCTGGAATTTGGACACCTTCTCTTTGAGGCTTTCAATGGCAGAGCTGTCAGCTTTCAGCCACTTGTCTACTTTGGCAGAATTGTTGGCTCCATAGAGCAGGAATGCCAGCCAGATATTCGCACAAATTACGTCCACCACGATCATAGAGGTAAAGAGTGAATTCGGTACCTCATAAATTTCTTTCATGGCTGTCTGGTTGGCTCCGCCTCCGATCCAGCTACCGGCTACGGTGGACAGTCCCCGCCAGATATCATCAGGCCCGGCTCCGGAAACTACATCAGGAGCGATATAGGAAATCAGCATCAGTGCAATAGGCCCACCGATGACGATACCCAGTGTAGCCGTAAAAAACATAATCAATGCCTTTGGGCCCAGGTTAATGATCCCCTTGAAATCAATACTGAGACATAACAGCACCAAACTTGCCGGCAATAAATATCTTGAGGCCACAAAGTACAGCTGGGAGCTTCTTTCATAGGAAGCAATGGTATCATGGTCTACCCCACTGGTCTCCAGAAAGGTTTTAATCTCAGCAAAGCTGGCGCCTTTGGGTATTTCCAGACCAATGCCCGCCACATAGTCGAGCAGGGAATTATCAAACCACTCAGAAGAGATAAGTCCCAGGGGCCAGTGAAGCAGAGCCGGAAAAAAATAACAGGCCAGTACGGAAGGGAAAAAAGTATAGAAGCGCTTCCAGCCTTTTTCTTTGGAAGAAGAGGTCACGAAAACGAAAGCCAGTACCATTAAGAGTATTCCCAGTACTACAGCATCATTGGTAAAAAGGGGTTCCATGAATGAGGGTTTGTTTGATCACAATCTATAAAACTAATATTTCCGGCCGAGAATCAAACGAAATATCCTGTAAGGAAGCCGCGAATCATGATGGCCCGGACTATGCCGACATCAAACATACATTTTCTATTAAATGACATGCGCCCATTGAGATAATCCCATATATTCGGGTTTTGAAAAAATGTAACTATGGCAGCTAGAGGAGGCTTTTCAAGTCGATTAGGTTTTATTGCAGCAGCAGCGGGTTCGGCCGTTGGTCTGGGAAATATCTGGGGGTTCCCCTTTGAAGTAGGTGAAGGTGGAGGTGCCGCTTTTGTAGTGGTATATCTGTTCTTCTGTTTTGTATTGTGTTTCCCTGTGATGGCCACTGAGATTGCCATAGGTAGAAAAACTGAGAAAAACCCGGCAGGTGCCTTTGTGGCCCTGGGATATAAAAACTGGTCATGGGTGGGAAAACTCGGTATTCTGGCCGGTGTGCTTATCCTCTCTTTCTATAACGTGATTGCCGGTTGGGCTTTTGGCTACATCTTCGAAATGGCCATGGGGCACTTTGGTGGAGGTGAGCAGTTTGGGGCCTATACTGTACAGATTTTCAAGGTAGGTGCTTATGGTGCGCTCTTTATGGCCACCACGGCCTTTGTTGTATCAAGGGGTGTTTCCGGTGGTATCGAAAAGGCTGCCAAGCTGCTGATGCCCACACTCATTATAATGATGCTGGGTATGGTGATCTACTCACTCACTCTGGACAATGCCATGGACGGTATCCGTTTTTACCTGGTGCCTGACTTCAGCAAGATCAACGCGGGCGTGATCTACAGTGCTATGGGACAGGCCTTCTTCTCACTTTCGCTGGGAATGGGAGCCCTGATTACCTACGGTAGTTATGTGAATAAGAAAGAAAACATTGTGTCTGCCGCAGCCCTGATTACACTGGCTGATGTGGGTATTGCATTTATCGCGGGTATGATGATCTTCCCGCTGATCGGGTTTATGAGTGGTGGTACTATGGAAGGTGCGGCTGGCGGACCTGGTCTGATTTTCGTGACGCTTCCGCAAATCTTCGGAACACTCGGGTCCATCGGTCCTCTGGTAGGTACCATCTTCTTTGTACTGCTTTGCTTTGCCGCATTGACTTCTACGGTATCTCTGCTGGAGGTTCCTGTAGCTTATGCCGTAGATGAGTTGAGCATTCGCAGAAAAAGAGCTGTATGGATTGTGGCAGCCGTGATCTTCGTTGTAGGCATTCCTTCCCTGCTGGGATTCGGTTATTCTGATTTTTTCAGCACGGCTTTCACTACTTATAAGGATGGTGGTACCGATACGGATTTCCTCTCATTCATTGCTTCCATTGCGAATGACAGTATACTCCCACTGGGTGGTTGTATGATTGCCTTCTTCGCGGCACATATCTGGAAAAAACATAACCTTGATGAGGAACTGGCCTCCGGAGCTCCCAGCTACAAAGGCTCTTTTGTACAGAAGTACATGAACTTTGCTGTAGGTTACCTGGCCCCCGCTGTACTAAGTGTTTTGTTTGTTCTGACTGTGCTTTTCAAGTTCTTTGGTATCAGCATCATTTAACTGATAAACGGTATTGAAAAAGCCTCATGGAGTCTTACTTTTGACGCCATGAGGCTTTTTTTATGCGCTTTGGCGTCTTTACTGGTACTCAAACTGTCCGGACAAACCTTGCCGGACCCCAAAGGCTATGTCTGTCATCAGACCCTCTCCCCGATGGAGATAGATGGACAGGCCCTGGAGGCTGCCTGGGGTGATGCTCCTTTTACGGATTTTTTTACAGATATAGAGGGGGACAAGCAACCCAAACCTGAATTTGACACGCGGGTTAAAATGCTCTGGGACAGCAGTTACCTCTACTTCTATGCAGAAATGGAAGAGCCGCATTTGTGGGCTAAGATTACGAAGAAAGATGCAGTCATCTTTTATGATAACGATTTTGAGATTTTTATAGACCCGGATGGCGACACGCATAACTACCATGAACTTGAGCTAAATGCAATGAATACGGTTTGGGATTTACTGCTGACCCGTCCCTATCGCGATGGCGGACGCCCCCTGACAGACTGGGATTTTAAAGGTTTGAAGACGGCCGTGCACCTGAATGGCACATTGAACGATCCCTCTGACCTCGACAAGGGCTGGTCTGTAGAGGTAGCTATTCCATGGAAAGCATTGAGAGATGGTACCCGATCAAAAGTCCATCCAAGAGAAGGAGACGAATGGCGGATCAATTTTTCGAGAGTACAATGGGACACAGAAATTATTGACGGCCAATATGTGAAGAAGAAAAACCCTGATACGGGAAAGAATCTGCCCGAGCACAACTGGGTCTGGTCTCCGCAAAGAATTATCAATATGCATGAGCCGGAGTTTTGGGGAGTAATACAGTTTACAGCGATGACTCCTGATAAAAAGGTGGCATTCGATAACAAATCACAATCTGAACACCGCATCCGCTCCATCCTCTATACGATCCATCGTGCTCAGCGCGGCTATTTCAGAAAGCACAGAACCTATGCCAGTAAAATGGCAGACCTGAATATTGATGCTGATATTTCCGGCATGATGGAAGGGGTGACTATAGAACAGTTGAAAGGCTATGCTCATGGCTACATACTGGTAATCAGAGATCATTCAACCAACACGGACTACCATATTAATGAAAGCGGATTGAGGCGTAGAATCCGCAAGTAGTCTGTATAAAAAAACGAAGCCACCCGTACGGTGGCTTCTCCTTTCGACTCTTACTTTGTCTAGCTAAGTAATTATCATTAGTCTTAAATATCATGTGCGGCTACTTCAGTCTGCGAGCAGGCCATGCATATCATCTCCATGATCGAACACAGGTTCGGGGAAGATCAGGTATAAGTCGAGGTGTGATTTAGAGCTTCCTGATACTGGGAATTACAAAAAGCCTTCAGGCTTTTCGGGAAGCTACGTGATTGGTTTCTTGTAAATGCGAGCCTGAAACAAGACTCATCCGGCATTTACAGGAACATCAAATATACAGAACCCAACTATCATGATCAATGAATAAGCAAAAAAATCGTGTACAGACATGATTTTCAAGGCCTTAGATACATTAACGGCCATCTTTCTATCTCCTTCAATCAAGTACACACGACATATTACCATGACTTTTCAACCATATATCTTAAAGAATACTAATATGTTAATGCTTATTACGCTAACATATTAATCTCTCTGCCCTTCTGACACCTTGTTCCTTATTCGTCTGACCACTCAAAATGGTCAGACGAATTGGTCAGACGAACAATTCCTTCTACTGATTGACGGTAATGGTATAATTACCAGCTATACCCTCGCCATGATTGGCAGCACCGGGGTTGCCGTCAGAAGTAAAGGTGAAGACAAACAAGGTCTCCGTCAGGGTGACGATGGTGATGGTCTTCCCATCATCTACTGATAGCTGTTGAGCTTCTTCATCGGTCCACTCCCAGGTACCGGAGGCCCGGAACATATTTCCGGCATTGGTGGTGGTGTACGTACCATCAGTGAAGGTAAAGGCAAAGCCTGTAAAGTTGGCCGTGGCGTCCTGCCCGTCAATGATAATACTACCTCCCTGGCTCAGGTCCCAGCTACCAGACAGCTTTTCAAAGGCCAGCTGCTGAGCTGTAGGATCATCATCTCCACCACAGGCTGTGGCGAAGACGATGAAAACTAACATAAGGAGTATCTGTATGGGTGAATATCTGTTTTGCTTTTTCATGCTTTCTTATTTTCTGATCATGATTTTCTTTTGAACCGTACTTTTGCCATCCGTAAACTGCACCAGGTAAATTCCATTATGATAGCGGGATACATCCAGCTTCAGGCTGGCATCCTGATAGTTACTGATACCAAAGGCCTTTGTACCGGACATATCGTAGAGCTGGATGTCCAGGGCTCTTCCATGATACCCCGACAGATCTATCGTGATGATATCAGAAGCCGGATTAGGATAAACGCTGATAGCCTCTGCCTTTAACAAACCATTGTCTATGGAAGTAATGACATCTCCATCAGCACTGATAGCAAGAGTTCCGGTTCCGCCATTCGTATTAATTATGATGTCGCCTGTATACATCTGTGCTGCCGGGGGCGTAAAGGTCATGGTTACCACCTCACTGGATGCCGGTGCTACGGTAATACCTGATACAGGACCTCCGAAAGCCGCAGGGTAGAGTATGCTGTTTACCACCAAAGTTGCATCGCCATCGTTATGGATTGTGATATCGAAGTAAGTAGTGATATTGATTGGGGTAGTGGGCAGGTTACCATCTCCCGTAATACGCAAGTCAGCCTCCGGTACATTGTCTATGGTGATGGTAAAGGCCTCCTGGAAAGTCCCTCCTCTCCCATCGTCCGTCTGAATGCGAATATCATAGCTCGACTTGGTTTCCAGATCGAATTCCTCAGCCGCTCTCAGTTCATCCCCTACAATACTAAAGGAAGCATTATCTGTGTTTCCGACACCGGCTATCAGACTATAAGTATGACTATCTCCGGCATCGGCATCTGTTGTGCTGAGCATGGCTACTACATCGTCTATGGCATTATTCTCCAGTATGCTGCCGGCCGAGAGCGTGATATCAGTAGGAAAGAAGTTGGTATTGTACACTTCTCCTGTAAAAGTGCCTCCCAGTGGATTACCGGCTACATCCATGACGCCCGTAAGGTCACTCAGGTTCAAACCGAAGGTTCCCGAACCCGTGATATTGTTGACAGTCACCGTGATACTTGTACCCGAAGCTGCCGAAACAGCCGCCACATCGGCCTGCTGTGTATCGGTGAAATCAAGCGAGAAATTACCTGTACTCAGGCCATACACCTCTTCGCTAAAAGTTACTGTAAAATCCACACTGCTGGCCGTGGTAGGGTTGGGATTCGCTCTGACGATGCTTTGTACCACAGGTTCAATCGTATCTATTCCGATTAAGACAGTGTTGTTACCCGAACTGACATTGCCTGCAGCATCGGTCGCGGTGATAAAAAGGCTAATCGAACTGGTAAAAGCTCTGAAAGTGGCATCTCCTACCCAGTCACCATTGGCATCGGCAGTAGTAGTCAACAACGTAAAAGGGCCTGAGCCCATGGCAATCGAGGCAAAAGGTTCTGCTGTACCGAAAAATACAAGACGGGTGTCATTGGTGATGATATCCGTGTTACTGATGCCGGTATCATCTGAGATGGCAGTCAATAACGGGACAACCGGGGTTACCGTATCAATGGTCAGGGTCAAAACAGTACTCAGATTGCTGGCATTTGTGGCCGCATCGGTGGCTATAGCAGTAATACTGTAGTCACCATCCGGCAGTACTGTAGCACTATGGTCAAATGTCCAGTTACCCGAGCCATCGGCAGTGGTTGTGCCTGCGCTGGCACCATCAATAAATAACTCTACCGTACTGTTTGCTTCAGAGGTACCGTTGAACAACACTGTATTGTCGTTGGTGATCTGATCTGTATTATCACTGCCGCTATCATCAGATATATCGGTTATCAGGGGAGCAACAGGTGCTGTCAGGTCTGCCAGTATGGAAAACTGTGCTGCAGCTGTGTTGTTATTACCCGCTGCATCCATAGCCCCACCATCCAGGTCTATTGTGATGACTCCGTCAGTTGTCGGAGTAATGGTAGCAGTATAGAGGGTTCCTGAACCTGTGAGGTTTGAGGCTGTACCATTGGCCAGGATGAAGTCTGACAAATCCAGCCCTGTAACCACTTCACTGAATGTAATGGTTACCTCAAAGGCTCCATTGATAGGGTCATTGGCCAGGCTCATAATGGAAACAGTGGGGGCGGTCTCGTCATTTTCAATGCTGAGCTGACTGGCTGCTGTGTTATCATTACCCGCCAGGTCCTGCACCGCTGCTGCTGCTACATCAACTGTAACCGTGCCATCCAATGCCGGAGTGATTGTCGCGGTGTAGAGAGCTCCTGAGCCAGAAAGTCCGCTTACACTGCCATTGCCAACGGATATATCTCCTGACTCAAAACCGGTTACCGGTTCATCGAAATCAAAGGTAGCTATAAAGGCCCCGCTGGTAGGATCACCGTCAGTGGTACTGATCACAATTCCTGGCCGAACAGCCTCTACCAATACGGCTGTCGTGGGCCCTACTCCATTCAGAGTAAGAACAGCATCCACATTATCAGCGTCCTGAATACTACCACCATTGAGGTCTATGGTCATTCCCGGCATAATGCCATCTCCATCCACTTCACCTTCCACAATAGTATAGCTGAAAGTGGCAGAGCTGCTATTGGTAACCGCCCCGGTAAGTGTAGCATTTCTCAGTGTCGAACCTACTGTAACAGGAATACCCGGGGTTCCTGTAATAGTCACCGGAATAGAGAAATTCACCGTAAACTCAAGTACATCCCCCACACCATAGGTACCATCAGCCGGAACCTCTACAGCATCCACCACTGATGCCGCCACTGTGGTGAAGGTCCAGTCGGTATTGTTAGAGATACCTGTATAAGCGTTACCGGCAGCATCCTCAAAAGCGCCAGCATCTATCGTTACATAGAATTCCGTATCGGGGGGCAGGAAGTTATCAGGGTCAATAGTAACCGCAGCCCCGGACAAGCTGACCTGGGTACTGTTTACATCAATGGTCTCCAGGATAGAATCATCGCTGGTTTGTCTGATGATAATATTACCGGAGCCCAGCGTGAGATTTTCTGCAAAAGTCATGGTAAGACCGGCATCAGGAAGAATGTCCACTGCATCGTCAGCGGGTGATAAGACCGGGTCAGCCAGCTCAGTATCAATCCGGATGGTGTAAACATCCGTCTCGGGGCCCTGATTACCCGCCAAATCTGTCGTTCTGGCTGTTATCATGTATTCCCCGTCACTTAAACCGGTGTAGGCCAGTCCAAAATGCGCCCACTGTCCACTCAGGTTAGCTTTTACCCCTGTGGCTACCTGTGCCCCATCCAGGAAAATATCCACCAAACCTGATTTTTCAGTGGTACCGACAATTACAACATCATTGAAGTTAATCAGTTGTTCGGTCGTACTGGTGCCTCCGTTTTTTGCAACTGAGGTGATCTCAGGAGCTTCCGGAGGTGTGTTATCAACTGTAACATCAAGCCTGGTCGGGGATCCCTGATTATTAACTTCATCCCGGGCACGGAAGCTAAATTCGTATTCTCCCTCTGCAAGTATTGTCGGGTGACTATACGACCAGTTGCCATTTTCATCGGTGGTGGCTACCGTGCTGTAACTATTACCGTCAAAATACTCAATGGTAGAATTCGCTTCGGCCGTTCCGGAAAAGACCAGCTCCTTATCACTGGTTATACCATCGGTGTCATCTATCCCGGTGTCTTCATCCATGCTGACAGTTGGAGGGTTTGGAGGTGTGAGATCAAAGATCAATGTTTTGGGCTCACTTACATCACTCTCGAGGTTATTGTCATCATTCGAAAACGCCTGTGCCGTCAGGATGCGGGTACCATTTCCTATTTCACTTGTATTTATTTGAAATCGCCAGGTACCTGTATGATTGATGGTTTCATATACATCCGTTGATCCGAGCCCTTTGATAAATAGTTTGATGAGCGCCCCCTTATCTGCCGTTCCCCTTAGCAGGAGTATCTGATTTGACACGACTATATCCGAGACGAAATCCAGTCCGACTCCTCCTTCTCTCCCGGTAGGATTAAAAATCAAACTCATATCCGGCACCATCGGCCTGATCATATAAGTTTCATTCAACTCTGCAGGTGTGAGGTCCACCATTGGAGCGTCATGTAAAAGAGAAAAAACGGTATTGTTTTCGGGGATTTCCAATTCTGCCGGACCGAAGCCACCATTCACAGTCATCGTAACCGTGAATTCCTTGCTGAATTTTTCACCTGACCCGTTTTCCACCGCAGTGGCAGGAAAATCTATACTGTTTGTATGTGTTTCGACATTGCCCTCCTTGGTTCGAAAATCTATTCTTCGTGCCGTTACCTCTCTGTCAAAGGTCAGTTTAAAAGTGATTTTGCTGCCATCTTGTGTAAATAACTCTTCTGTAGGATCACTCCGCTCTACTTTAAGGAGTTTTGGAGTTTTGGAAAGTACATTGATCACCAACTGAGTCTCTGAACTTTTTCCATTTTCATCAGTGGCTTTAAGCGTGTACACATATTCCCCCGGCTCACTGGGTGCTGTTCCTGTCAGCTGATAGCCGGTAGCCGTAGGGTTAATCTTCTCTATTGCATGGTCTTCGAAGTCATTTCCCAATAGCTCTCCGCTACTGTTAACCACCAGGCTATTTATAAGAGAGAAGCCCGAAACATTTCCGGAATGAGCTCCGGACCCCACAATAGCCGAAACGTTACCATCCACATCAATACGCCTGATCCCCCTGGCGCCTTCTTTTGTTACATAAACATTGCCATCCGAATCTCTGGCCAGGGCTCTGGGTTTTTCAAAATGTACTTCCAAGGCGTGCCCCGGAGATGTTCCGGATGTTCCTGAACCAGCAAAAGTCGATACCTGACCTGTTGTGATATCTACTTTTCTTATCCTATGGTTAAATAAATCGGCTACAAGCAGACTACCATTCTGATCAGAAATAATCTCTCTGGGTGAGCTGAATTTTGCCGTTTCTGCGTCACCATCTTCAAAGTAAGATCCAAATATTGCCTGTCCCACGCTGGTAGGTCCGCTACCCGCGAGGGTGGTGACAATACCATCCTGTGTAACTTTTCTGATTCTTCTGTTTTCTAAATCCGACACATACAGGTTGCCATCATCTCCGAGAGTCATGCCATTTATATATGCGAACTTCGCCTCTTCTCTGGTCCCGTCTGCAAAGCCAGAACCTCCTCCTGCCAAGAGTTCGAACTGATTCTGGTCGTTCAGCCTGTAGATATGTTTTAGTCCGGCTACTATAAGGTTTCCATTCTGATCGAACTCGAGAAATCGTGGACTTATATGTTCTATTGGGCTATAGTCCACATAAACAGAAACATTACCCTCAACAGTGATTTTCTTAATTGCCTCCTCTCCGCGGTCGATAATGTAAAGATTATCATCAGAGTCCAGGACCAGTCCACTGGGATCGTCTGCTGTACTTGTTCGTCCTGCGTCATCAGTAGGGTCACTGATTTGTACTAGTCTGGTGACTATATACTGTAATTGGGCCTCATAAGACAGCCAGTCAGGAGCATTTTGAATGATGAGTTCAAAGTCATCATTCTCCAAATCTGACAGTCCCAGATTATAGTCTATGGCCTCATCTGTATAGACAGTAATTTCATTAACAGAAGTAAACTGAGGTGCCGAGTTAACACCTGTATAGGTTTCCTCTTCAGCCGGGACGATGTCGTTCAGAACATTACCATCAAGATCTTTAATGTCATGTTGTGCAGAAACATCCAGATCCAGCGCTCTGCCTCCAACAACATTTGAAACAGTAATATCATATACATTAGCCGTTGCCCCCTGTACCGCCTGTGTTATGGTTCCTGTGGCTCCACCTGCCTTTATTTCGAAATAGCTCGCCTCTACAGCCTGTACGTCTTCACTGAATGTGACCCTGAAAACAGCCGTATTTCCGGTTAGCTGTTCTTCCAGAGGGTTATGTCGTTTAATCGAAACAATGGCTAGCGGATCAGGACCGGTAAATGTCTCATCAGGTCCGTCAGTAGCTTCCAGCAAGCGGTTTACCTTGTTATCAAAAATATCACTGATCTCATGGTCAGGGTGAAATTCAAGTTCAACCTTGGTATTATCACCGATGCTGCTCACCGTGATATTAAAGGTGGTAGTCGACACTCTTTCTATCAGGGTAACCTGGCCTGAGTTTTCATTTTTCAGTGTAAAATCAGTGGTCTCAATATCATTCATGGCCTCGTTAAAAATGACCTGAAATACGGCTGTAGCTGTCGTTAGCTTTTCATTGACCGGGCTTTCACGCTTTATGCTTACCAACTTTGGCAGTATCCCATCGATCACATTGATAATAAACTCCTGGTCTACTGTAACTTTTCCATCTGATGCTGTCAGCTTTACAGTATGTTCGCCTACCTGTCCGACAGGAGCTCCTATCAACTGGAAGCCTCCCTCACTACTAGTTACTTTTCTGACCTTGTGATTAAGTTCATCGGCAACCAACAGATCACCTGCACCATCTATGGCAAGTCCTCGCGGACCGTTGAAAGTGGCGACCTCAGACTCACTATCGGTGGCCCCGGCTTCTCCTTTTCCTGCCCAGGTAGTCAATAAACCAGTACTACTTATCCTGCGAATAAGGTGACTATCCGATTCTGAAAAGAATATGTTATCACCGGCATCTATGGTAATACCCAGAGGAGCATCCAACAGTCCTTCTATTCCGTCAGTCTGACCTGTCAGGTCACTACCGGCTACTGTGGAAACTGTACCATTGGTGCTGATTTTACGAATTCTGTTATTGCCTGAATCAACCACATAGAGGTTCCCGTTCGAATCGAATTCAATGTCTGTGGGAAGGTTAAAGCCGGCTGCAGTCGCTTCGCCATCCTGATAACCCGGACTTCCCGAGCCTGCATAAGTACTTACCGTACCGAGATTACTGATCTTACGGATTACATGGTTTTGCTGATCGGCAACATACAGGTCACTACCCCGGACAGCCATACCCATAGGGGTATTGAACCTGGACTCATATGATCTCCCTTCCATATAACCTGCTGTGCCATCACCGGTAAATGTGTCTACCTCTCCCGAGCTACTGATTTCACGGATGATGTGATTGCCCGCATCCGCTATATAAATGGTGCCGTTAGGAGAAATGGCTATTCCCGATGGCTGGTTGAATTGCGCAAAAACCCCGTTGTCATCTTTAAAACCGGCTATACCATTACCGGCCAATGTACTGACGGAGCTACTGCCTATTTTCCTAACCATATGATTATCGCGATCAACAACAATCAGGTCGCCATTGAGATCAAACTCAAGATCAAAAGGGTGATTGAAGTCGGCATTTTCCAAACCGCCATTGTTCTTATCGGCAGTCCCGGAACCAGCTTGCGTCTCAACTTCTGTTTCCGGTTTCTTTTCAAGACTCAGCCAATCGGGCAAGGTAACGGCCTCATATATCAGAAAACTGTTGTCATCATCTTCGGCAAGCGGGTCATAAAGGTATACCTCTGATTCCTTAACCTCAGTCAGAGGTGTTGATACGAATACGGGCGGGTCGTTCAGGTTGCCTACTTTGATTTGTACCAGTTGGCTGACCTGATGGCTTCCATCGTCTGCAATGACCTCTATTTCATAGACATTGTTGGTATTGGCATCAGTGGGGTTTTCGAAATCAGGAGCTTCGAGAAAACTGACTTCCCCGGTCTGCTGATCAATGGTAAACTGACCTTCATCCCGGGTGGTGCCCAGGCTATAAGTGAGGATAGCGAGATCATCGGCCATTACCGTATGGATGACCCCGGTCACATTTTCGGCCACAATCTCAGCCTTACCGGATGTAAAGACCGGAGGAACGCCATCTGGAATCACGATGGTAAAGCTCTGAGTGACAGAAGCCCCAAATCCATCTGCCGCTATCAGTTCTACCGGAATACCTCCTGCTACGTTTTCAGGAGTCCCTGTCAGTGTCGGGCTGTAAGGTCTGGATTTTTTAAGGCCGGCATCTGTGATGTAAAAGATTCCGTTGTTTGAGGCCGCTATGCGTTCAGGAGCATTCAGACTTAGCGATGACATCTCATAATGCGACACCACTCCATCGGGCGTTATTTTTCTGATTCTGCCATTGCCCGTATCAGCTACATAGAGATTACCTCCCTTGTCAATGGTGATCCCCGTAGGTGCATTAAAGCGGGCATTTTCACCTTTTCCATTTGTCACTCCTTTGGTTCCGTTGCCTGCCAGCGTGGTCACCATTCCCTCAGGCGTTACTCTTCTGATACTGTGATTACCCTCGTCAACGACATAGAGGTTTCCTGCAGGGTCCATAGTAATGCCAGCCAAAAGCCCAAACCGGGCTTCCGTTCCTGTACCATCTTTGAATCCGCTGGTGTTACCTGCCAGTGTGGTTACCTGGCCATCGCTCCCTATCTTTCTTACTTTATAAAAACCGGCATCTGTAAAGAAGAGATCCCCCGTCTGATTGAAGACCAGCCCCATGGCCTTTTTGACAGTCGCTTCGGCCAGATCTCCGTCTACCAGAGTTGAAGGGCCTGAACCGGGACCGTCTCCGATGAGCGTAGTGACATTTCCATCTGTATCTACTTTCCTTATTGATCGATTCTCACCATCAGCAACAAACATATTGCCCTCAGGGTCTATAGCGATATCATCCACTCCTCCAAAGAGAGCCGCAGTACCTGATCCATCTGCAAAGCCTGAAGCTCCTCCCACAAAGTCATCCAGTGTCTCATCCGGCAAAACCCGCTTGATACCGGTAAAATCATCACTGACGACTCCCACATAGGCTCCTCCATCTGTAGTGGTGGTTACGCCTGATAAAGTTGACGGTAATTCCGCGATTTCGGTATTCAGATAGGGCACCTGAAGCTCCAGCCAGTCGGGAATGGTCACACCGAATATTCCTACAATTTCCCCGTCTATATCGGTAGCTCCGGCTTTGTAGGTGTACTTTTCGCCTTCGGCAGCCTCAGTGACGGGTGTGGTAACAAAGGTCGGAGCTGTATTAGGCCCCCAATAGGTTTCTTCAACACCTGTCACATTGTATTCCTCTATTTTGAATCCGGCTGAATTCTCAATATCAGTGCTGTTTTCAAGATCTAGGTCCAGTAGTTTTTTCAGGTTAATTCCGGTTACCAGCACATCATATGTTTTGGCATCTACCATGGTAACGGTACTGATTACCCCTTCCGCACCGTCTGCTTTGATGCTGAAATCAGCAGGATCGACATTGATTACCGGTTCATTAAAAACTACCCTGAAGGTTGCTTCATTGCCTGTTAATTGCTCCTGAGTGGGGGTTTGCCGCAAAATTACTTCCAGAACGGGAGGCGTTTCGTCTGTTACCACAATTTGAAAGTCCTGGGTAGAGCTATTGCCATCTGAATCCACTACCTCAATTGATACGTCATGAATTCCTGCATTGCCCAACGGATTTCCGGAAAGCGTACTGCCGGATAGTCTTCTTAGGTTATGCCCTCCGGATTCCGCCACATACAGGTTTTGAAAACTGTCAAACGTTAGTGAATAAGGAGTTTGAAAAGCGGCCTGTGTACTGATGCCATCTTTATGCTCCCAGGTGCCGTTACCAGCCAGATGTCTCACCCTCTTGCCATCAGGCGATATACGTTTGACCCTCATGTTCATATCCGTGATATACACATTGTCATCACGGTCAATAGCAATGCCCATAGGCTCCCAGTATTTAATAAACTGCTCAGTACCCTCCAGGTCTTCTGTATCTCCTATGCCCGCCACGCCTGAAAAGACTTCAATGACTCCATCCTGGTAGACCTTCAAAACCCGGTTCTCTGCCTTGGTGGTGACATAAATATTGTCATTAGAGTCTACTGCCAGGTACTCAAGTGAGGCAAAGCCCTCCAGTGTTCCGGATTCGAAAACCAATGGCGGGTCCTCTCCTATTCCGGCAAAGGTGGTTACGGCTCCATCCGGGGTTACCTTTCTTAGATTATGGTTTCCTGAATCAGCTATATAGAGATTGCCTTTGCTGTCAAATACAAGCCCCATGGGCGTATTGAAAGTGGCAGAAGTACCCAGGTGAAAGTCGAAATCGCCTATGAACTCACGTCCGACAAAGTTGCTCACCACTCCTTCCGGAGTAATCTTTCGTACACGATGAC
Organism: Roseivirga sp. UBA6061; assembly: GCA_002427745.1. GTDB lineage: Bacteria > Bacteroidota > Bacteroidia > Cytophagales > Cyclobacteriaceae > Roseivirga. The sequence goes on from DIYF01000166.1 coordinate 43,099, forward strand.
TGAGTTTACCATCGCTGCCCTTACCCGCTTCGGAAATGTAAATATTGCCGTCAGGCCCCACCGCAATCCCCTGCAGGTCTACAAAGCTGGCTTGCGTACCGGTACCGTTCTGGTACTTATTCTGACCCGAGCCCGCCAATGTTGTTACATTTCCGCCAGGAGTGATTTTACGAACTACATGATGTCCGGCATCGGCCATGTATATATTTCCATGTGCATCGGCCGCTATATGTTTGGGCTCGCGGGAGGAAGGATTGGCCTGGTTTCCTTCAATCTGGTTGATCGTGAGAAAGGTGCTTACGCGAGGCTGATCATCCGGACCAAACCTAAGCCAGCCAGGTAGTACCTTGGCAATAAACTCAAAACTATCTCCATCTGCATCTTCAGCATCTACCAGATACTGATAAAGCTCCGTCTCTTTGACTGATGTGACAGGAGTGGATGTGAACAATGGGGCCTGCGAGCGATCTCCTGTAAAGGCAAACAATGGCAGGACAAGCAAGAAAAGCAATCGGGATTTCATAACACACGTTTAGGTTCGTACGGGCCCTGTGACCCACAGGACAGGGGGCAGGTCATACGATTTGATCTCATTTGATGGTCTGCTGACACCATCTGCTTGAAGAGGTAATTGAAGGTAGGACACCCGGGAGGACACAACCTCAGCGCGGTGCTTCAAAAAATGGACATGCTACCATAAAAAAATGGACAACACTTTATTAAAAAATTGATTAACAGATAGTTATATAAAATATCAATATTTAACATATCCCTTCCTGTTACGCTTTATCTTTTCGATTTTGTAGCATTGTAAGGATTAAGCCAGCTGTCCGTTTTTATGGTCACACCTCTTTTAAAGCGTTTGGGTTCATTAATTTTCACCGGTGTCTTTATGATCATCAGCACTGTATTGTGGGGACAGGATTACGGTTTTAAGATCAGATCCATTGGCGTAGAAGATGGTCTCACAAGCCGGAATATTAATAGCTTTTTTCAAGACCGAAGCGGATTGATCTGGATGGGGAGCGACTTCGGACTCAACCGGTACGATGGACACGAGATCAGTACGTTTACCCGTGAAAAAGGTCAGCTGGTGTCCAACTGCGTGAGGTGGTATGCCGAAGATGGTTCAGGGAAGCTTTGGTTGCTTGGCAGGGATCCAAATCTGGGAAATCAATCGGCTTTACAGATTTTCGATCCGCTGACAGGCAGGGCCATTCCTGTTTCATCTTACTTCAACGATCAGCTTCCTTTCAGACCAACGACCGTTCAGGAAATCTCTTCTTTCAGTGGCTCAGAAAATCTATGGATTGCTACTGACGAGGGGCTCTTTGTCTATAATGCTTCCGAGTCGGCTCTTCCCAGGTTGGTATTGCAAAAGAAGCTGCAGGCAGATGATCTGGAAGCCTGTGCCAGAGGTGTATGGCTGAGTGAACGGGGGAAGCTCAGCCTGTTCAACCCCGATGGCCAACTCATTCAGGAGATCGATACAGACCCGGGCTATGAAACTTACTTCTATGGTCTGGACCGGTTTGATAATGTCTACTATCGTAAATTCCTCACGGGAAAAAGAGTCAATAACGTTACAGTGGCCGTGATTATGTCTGCGAACAGGCCTTTCGGTAATTCAGACGAATCTTTCTGGCTTGAAAAGAGGTTTATCGGCCTTGACCCTGTAAGGGGACACATCTGGTATGATGATGAAGACAAGAATACCTACATCTACAATGAGAGCCTCAAGGAGGTACATCGCTTCAGGAGAGATAACAGTTTCTTCTCTTACCCCAGGTACGTTTATTTTGATCGTTTCGGCAACGGTTGGGCCAATCGGAATGGCAGGGTAAATATCATAGGCCTGCAACAGTCGAAATTCACCAACTATCTGACGGATGTCAACACTTTTGGAACCAATGGCTATGGTGCCCGCGGACTTTATGTTGATGACAACAACTATCTGTATACCAATGGACTCGGTAGTTCATACAGAATCAACCTTTATACCGGTGAACGGGAGGAGTTCGGACCGGGCCCTGGCTTTTATGATGCTGCCAACTGGGGAGATCAGGTTAAGGGAAAAAGGCTCTCATTACTGGGAGATGCCCATAACCTGTGGTATACTGATGAAGGTAATCGCATAACCCGACTTAACCTCTTTACAGGTGAAGGCCGGGACTTCACATATAGCCAGGAAGAAAAAGCACTGAACGAAGCCGACCCTGCAAAAGCATCCCTCCTGATACACTGGTCGGGCTTTATTGACAGCAAGGGTCGTCTGTGGCTTGGTAAAGATGAGGGCCTGTCTTATCTGGATGCCGGGGACAGTACGGTGAAACGATATTCGGGCTATGAGGATTTTCCCGAGTTGAAGAAATCACAGGTAGTTGCTTTCCATGAAACGGATCGCACGATTTGGATAGCCTCGCAGACCGGTTTATATAAAATGAACCAGGATTATGAAATTGTCCAGCGTTACCATCGTGACGGAGCACAGGGATCAGTAATTCCCCATAACTCCATTGCTCATATCCATGCGGTCAGCGACAGTATTCTCTGGCTGGCAAGTAAAGGAGGAGGTATTATCAGGCTCAACACAAATCAGGGCTCCTACCAACAATTCACAGAACGGGATGGTCTGTCTGACAATACTACCTATGCCATCTATGCCGATCATCTGGGACGATTCTGGATTCCTACCAATAAGGGAATCATGCAGGTAGATACGACCAACTTCTCCATCACCACCTATCTCAGAGGAGATGGCCTTGTTCAGGAAGAATTCAACACCACCTCTCATTTTCAGTCAAAAGACGGACGACTTTTTTTCGGGCACCTGAATGGTGTTACGGCTTTTGATCCCAGGGATTTTAAAAGACCGGAGAATATAAACGCCAATTTGCTGGTTACCCGTTTTGAAAAACAGTCACGTCAGACGGGTCTCTATACCAACAGCCTTTCTCAATTCAATCTGGAGCAGGGCATTTCACTTGAACCCAATACAGTAGGTTTCACGATAGGCTATAGCATGTTGAACTACTCAGACCCTGAGTCAAACAGATATTCCTATAAGATTGATGGTATTGACCAGGAGTGGAACTATATTAACGAGCCTTTTGTGCGCATTAATGCTCTGCCCTATGGCCAACATTCGCTGATGTTACGCGGGCAGGCCTCTCAGGGATTATGGTCCGAGGTGGTTTCAATACCCATTAGCGTATTACGTCCTTTTTATCTCACCCCCTCCTTCATCGTAACTCTGCTCATTGCTCTGGCAGGAATTACTTTCCTCCTGATCAAAATGCGGGAAAGGTCACTGCTGGCCAGACAGCTCTTTCTGGAGCAGGAGATTGACAAGCGTACCCTTACGATTCAGGAACAGGCCAATGAACTAAAAGAGCTTGACGGGCTCAAATCAAAGTTCTTTGCCAATGTATCTCATGAGCTAAGAACCCCTTTGAGCCTGGTAGTTGCTCCTATTCGCAACCTGATCAAAAACCCGAGTATCAATGAGCAAGGCAAGAGGGACCTGTTCCGTGTAAAGAAAAACAGCGAGCTGATTGAGAAACTGGTGGAGGAAATACTGGATCTTGCCAAGCTGGAAAACAAGAAGGTCTCTCCTCACTATAAAGCGATTCGTCCCAACCGGTTCTTTTCGAGGCTGCACAATAACTTTGAGTCTAAAGCCCAATCTGAAGGTATTCAGTTCCTTTTTACCTTTAAGGGAGAGGATGCAGGATTTGCTCTGGATGTGGACATGACAGAAAGAATTCTCAATAACCTGCTTTCCAACGCTTTCAAATTCACTCCTCCGGGAAAGCAGATTGAGATGCATATCGAAATTGATACTCAACAATTGAAAGCGGCTGTCAGAGACGAGGGCATCGGTATTTCTGAAAAAGATCTGCCACATGTCTTTGATCGTTTCTTTCAGACTAAGGATTCTCAAAGAGCGGCAAGCGGAGGCACCGGAATTGGACTGGCCCTGAGCAAAGAACTGGCACAGGCTATGGAGGGCGACCTGACTGTAGAAAGCCATCCCGGTCAGGGGAGCAAATTCACCCTGACCCTGCCTAATATCAATGCCGGGATGTTGCCCGCATCTTCCGGGATAAAGGAGGAGAAAAAAACCAAAGGAGATCGCACCAAAGCACTGGCTGCAGGCAAGAAGCGCCACCGGATTCTGGTCGTGGAAGATCATGCAGATATGCGCGCTTTCATTGTTGAAAATCTTATGCCCCAGTTCTCCTCTATAGAAGCAGGCAACGGACAGGAAGCACTGCTGGCATTAAAAAAGGCAGATCAGAAACCCGAAGTTATCATTACAGATATGATGATGCCTGAAATGGACGGCATAGAACTTCTCGAAAATATCAGAGACAGGGAGGACCTGAAGCATATTCCGGTAATTATGCTCACGGCCAGAACGGCCGATGCTGATAAACTGGAGGCATTTCGGCTTGGAGTTGACGACTATGTGGTAAAACCTTTTTCGATTGATGAACTAACGGCCAGGATCAGGAACCTGTTAAAAGTCTCAGAATCGAGAAGAGTGGCCAATCTGGTAACTGAGGTCGACTACAGCCATGATGAGGTACCCGGAGATGCTACGGAAGACTGGCTTTTGAAAGTAAAAGAACTGACTCAGGAGAATGTGCACAAAGTAGACTTTAACATCGGCAGTATTGCTGAAAAGCTGGGGTTGAGCCAAAGACAGTTTCAAAGAAGACTGAAGGCGGCCACGGGCTATACCCCGGGGGTCTATCTGAAAGAAATAAGGCTTCAGATGGCCCGGGTCTACCTCGAAAAGAGGGAATACCTTCAGGTACAGGAGGTTTCGATGGCCGTGGGTTTCACTTCTGTCAATTACTTCTCCCGACTTTATAAGAACAGGTTTGGCAAGAGTCCGGGAGAGTACTTTTAACCTGATGACTGCTTGTTTATTCGTCTGACCACTTTGAGTGGTCAGACGAATAGTCCCTTCTACTGATTGACGGTAATGGTATAATTACCAGCTATACCCTCGCCATGATTGGCAGCACCGGGGTTGCCGTCAGAAGTAAAGGTGAA
>DIYF01000081.1:0-365 GCA_002427745.1 Roseivirga sp. UBA6061
CTCTGAAGTGTGCACACGGTTCATCCATTTCAGATGAGGGTCATGAAAAGTCTGTACCCCTATGCTCAGGCGGTTGATGCCGTTTTGATAAAACATATCCAGCTTATCTGCACTGAGATCGTCTGGGTTGGCTTCCAGGGTGATTTCCGGATTGCTTGAAAGGTCATGCTCAAAACGAATGGTACGCATTAAGCGCCTTACCTGATTCTCGTTCATTAACGAGGGTGTGCCTCCACCGAAATAGACTGTGTTAATGGCTTCTCTTTCAAGAAAATCGAACTGTAACTTCAGTTCTTCACAAATGGCGTCCACCATATCGTCCATTTGCTTCACATTGCGTGTAAAATGGAAGTCACAATAGTGAC
>DIYF01000081.1:439-29680 GCA_002427745.1 Roseivirga sp. UBA6061
AGTCACAATAGTGACAAGCCTTTTTGCAAAAGGGAATATGGATATATAATCCGGCCAAAGAATCGTTACTTTTATTGATTAAACGAGATCAATGTCCAAGATATACGGAAAGCCCGTTTCTTTCCTCTTCTTTCTGGCTTTTTTCCATATCTCATCCCCCGCACAGACAGCGTATCAGCTTACTATTGAGGCCGGGGGAGAGGGTGCCCTTGTTCTCAGAAATTACCGGTACGAACGCAATGTGACCGATAGTCTCACGGCAGTTCAGATCGTGAAGGATGTGCTTTCAGCTTTACACAATGATGGTTACTTACTGGCACAGCAGACACGGTTTCGGTCAGAAGACCAGTCTTTCCTCTCCTTAATTGAGGTTGGTCAGCGTTTTGAGTGGTTGGTGTTGAAAGCAGGGAACCTGGATAAGGGGTTGATGAGGAGGGCTGGTTTTCGTGAAAGACTGTTTACAGGAAAGGCCTTTCGGTATTCGCAGGTGGCCCGTTTGCAGGACAGACTCCTGAGCTATGCGGAACAGAACGGGTACCCTTTTGCGCAGACAAGAATTGATTCACTACATATTTCAGGAAATCAGATAGGGGGGGTGTTGAATTTTGAACCCGGTCCGACCATATTATTTGATTCCCTGGATGTAAAAAGTGAGATGTTCATACGTTCACGGTTTTTGGGAAACTTCCTGGATATCAAGATGGGTAGCCCTTACAATCACAAAAGGATTGAGACCCTCAATCGGTCACTGGCATCTCTTCCCTATCTCAAACTTTCCGGGGCACCCAGCCTTACCTTTCAGAACAGCGAGGCGACCCTCCATCTTAAGTTTGCCAAAAGGAGAGTTAATCAGATTGACGGTATTATCGGCTTTTTACCCAATGCAAATAATGATGATAAGCTATTGGTCACGGGTCAGTTTGATATAGAACTATACAACCCTTTTGGGTCAGGAAAGAAGATAGGCCTGCATTGGCGCAAGCAGAATGTAGAAACGCAGACACTTAGTCTGGAATATGAACACCCTAACTTATTGGGAAGTCCTTTGGGGGCGAGGGTCGAATTCGACTTTCTCAAACAGGACACGCTGTTTACCACAAGAGACCTCAACCTGGAGATAAGCTATCGCCTCGGGGGTAGTGGAAGCTTTACCGTCTTTACGCGCCAGCAGGCGGCCAATCTTATTTCCACTCAACACCTGGCTGATGTTACCCGACTTCCTGATGTAATTAACTTCGATCTGGCCTCCTACGGTGTCGGTTTTCACTGGAATTCTCTGGATGACATCTTCCTTCCTAAAAGAGGAATGCGTCTCGCTTTGAGTGCTTCTGCAGGCAATAAAAAGCTCAGACCGAGTTCCGAGATCCCCAGTGATCTTTTGACAGGGGTTGACTTGAAAACTCTTCAGTACATACTGTCTTTTTCTCTGGAGAAGCATAGTGCCATAAGTCAGAATTTAGTTTTGTTCAATAAGCTGAATGGAGGATTGCTCTTCAATGACCGTCTGCTGCGAAACGATGCTGTACGGCTGGGGGGACTGAATAGTATCCGTGGTTTCAACGAAAACTTTTTCTTTGCCACCCGCTATGCCACGACTACAGCCGAGGCGAGACTCTTCTTTGATGAGTTCAGCTATTTTTCTCTTTTTACTGATTTTGGGGTGGTTTATGAAGACTTCTCAGAAGTACCTGTTACAGATTATCCTGTTGGTTTAGGCGCAGGCATAAGTTTTTCTACCGATGCGGGTATATTTAATTTTGTGTATGCGCTTGGTCGTTCTGATATTGCGGGCTCTTTGTCGCTTAATCAGTCAAAAATACACTTCGGCTTTACCAGCAGATTCTGATGATTTCAGCTATATCAAATTTCAATACTGTCCTGGGGCTATCAGAAGCTATGATACAGCGTGATTTGTTCATCGTATTGTCTATTATACTACTCTGCGTATTTGCTGTCTCTAAAGTTGTGTTTCCCAAGCTGTTTGTTGAGAGTATTTCTTTCGACAAGCTTTTCGGCTTTCGTATTAAAGAAGACCTGGGTAGTACTATGAGGCCTTTTAGTACTGAGCACATTTATTTTACTGCACTTTTTGCCTTCAACTTTTCTTTTGTGCTACTGTATGTAGTCAATAGCTCTTTACTGAGGGAATCAGTTCCTCAGATACTTTTGGTTGATACTATATGGTATGGAATTCTTGTATGGATATTACTCGGTATCGCTGTGAATCTTACCATCTATTTGAAATACGTCCTTATCGCACTGGCAGGCTGGCTGTTTCATACCAGGCAGGTAGTGGGCAGGCATTTTACTGATTATATCAATGCCTCTTCCCTCTTTTATATACTGGTTACCGCCTGTCTGGCTATGGGTACATATGCCACCTTTATTTCCAACGAAGTATTCCTTAAAACCGTAGGGCTGATCATCGTGCTGTTTCTGTTTTATCGTACTGTTCTGCTCTATATCAAACTCTTACAGCTCAGTCCTTATAGTAAGTTGTTTATATTTTCGTACATTTGCACCACGGAACTTATACCCATACTCATAGGGTTACATTTCGTAGCAAAATAACCCCAAGAGAGTAGATTTAGCAGAGGACGTTTATGTCAATAAATAAGCAAGAAGAGAGGCTTAAAGAGGTAAAGAGTATTCTAGTTTCACAGCCTAAGCCGGGAGGTAAAAAATCACCTTATTATACACTCGCAGATAAATTTGGAATCAAAGTAGATTTCAGGCCCTTTATTCAGGTAGATCCTATATCTGTTAAGGAGTTCAGAAAGCAGAAGATTGATATCCTTAATCATACGGCAGTTATTTTTACCAGCCGTAATGCAGTGGATCACTTTTTCAGGATGTGTATCGACCTCAAAATTGAGGTGCCTGCAGATATGAAATACTTTTGTATCTCTGAGCAAACTGCCAATTACCTGCAGAAGTATATAGTAGTAAGAAAAAGGAAGATTTTTACCGGAAGTCGTACTGCTCAGGATCTGATTGAAATTCTTAAGAAGCACAAAAACGAGAAATACATTTTCCCCTGCTCCAACATAAGGAAGGAAGACATTCCTAACTTCATGAAGGACAATGGGTACCAATTGACAGAAGCTATCATCTACAAGACAGTTGCCAGTGATTTGTCAGACCTGGATAATGTGTACTATGACATTATCGCTTTTTACAGTCCAAGCGGTATCAATTCATTGTTTGTAAACTTTCCTGATTTCAAACAAAACGATACAAGAATTGCCGTTTTTGGCCCTACAACGGCCAAGGCAGCCCGTGAGGCAAACCTGATCATTGATATTGAGGCACCGTTGCCCAATGCTCCATCTATGACAGGCGCACTTGAGCTTTATGTAAAAAAGGCCAATAAGCTGGATTAAATTAGCGAAACCCATAAGGGAGCTTCCGAGTTATCTTGTAATATATCCGAGCTGATTAAATAATTCGCTTAAATTTGTCGTTACGAGATTATGAACAAATTCCCAAGGTATCTGTTCGCACTATTGGCCACCATCGCAGGCCTCAATGCAAACGCCCAACAGGACGCTCAGTTTACGCAGTACATGTTTAACCAGATGTACTACAACCCGGCTTTTGCCGGTGTAGACGGTGGAACTACCCTGACGGCCATTCATCGCTCACAGTGGTTTGGTTACGATGGTAGTCTCAATCAGGCCGGTGCTCCCAATACACAGGTAATAAGTTACAACAGAAGGCTCAACAGATTCAATGGCGGTGTTGGACTCTATGTGAGCAATGATAACTTAGGACCAAGTAATAATCTTCAGGTGCAGGCTTCTTTTGCCCGCTATTTCGCATTGCCCAACGGGGCTTCGCTAAGCATAGGGGTTAATGCAGGTTTCTTCTCCAGTGCACTTGATTTTGATGAACTCATTTTGGTAGACCCCTCAGATGTGGTTGCCAATCTTTCAGGTAAAGAGTCCCAGCTAAGGCCCGATGTAGGTATTGGAATTCTTTATAGAAAAGGAAATTTTTTTGGTGGTTTAAGTGCAAATCACTTACTTGAACCAGAGTTTGACTTCGGAGAAGACCAACTTTCCAATCAATTAAATCGACACTACTATTTGACAGCGGGTTATGACTATTCTTTAACCCCTCAATTAACGATCACCCCGAGCCTTTTACTTAAATCTGTAGGTTTCAATACTTACAATGTAGATTTAAGCGTTATTGGCAAGTACAACGATAAGTTGTGGGCGGGATTGGCTTACAGACAATCGGAATCGGCATCAGCGATGTTCGGTTATAAATTGTTAAAAGATCGTTCTTTGACGCTGGCATATGCTTTTGATTTTGTGATATCTGACAGGGATAGCAAGGAGCCTACTTCTCAGGAACTTATGCTGATTTACAATTTTAAATCAGTTGTAAGAACACCTAGGAGTATCATAAGAACCCCAAGATATCGTTACTAAAACTGAAGTTTAGCAATCATTAAGTTTTGGATAAATTTCTGATAAATTTCGGCTGGTCAGTGGATTAGTCGCTTTAAAATGTTATTTTTCGCGCTTTATTTGATTGAGCAGCAATAAGATAGAGTAGCTGAGCTTGAATAAACTATGAAACAAATATCAATGAGGAGGATATCTTTAGGATTGGCATCACTGTCACTTCTGGTGCTAACATCAGGGTGTTCAATGTTCCAGGGGTTTCTTGGCGGAGGCGGAGGTAGTAAGGAAGAGAAACTGAACGCGCAGGGCCAGCTTATGGGTGTCCCAGATCGTGAGGGCTGGTATCAGGAAACTCCGTTTGGAATGGTACAAATTCCTGGTGGTACCTTTTACATGGGCCAGGCAGATGAAGACGTTGCGGCTTCGCAGATCAATTTCAACAGACAAATCACTGTGAGTTCATTTTTGATGGATTCGGAGGAGATCACTAATAATGAGTATCGCCAGTTTCTGAACGCTGTTGATACCCTTTTGCAAAATCCAAATGAAACTTACTGGACTGCTCAGGTAAAGCAGGAGGTAACTCCTAACCCTGAGGTTTGGAATGAGGAGTTTGCATACCACATGGGGGATAAAATGGTGCAGTATTATTTTAGCCACCAGGCGTTCGATGACTACCCCGTTGTGGGGATCAGTTGGGAATCTGCTGAGAAATTCGCTGAGTGGAGAACCGAGCACCTCAATATTGGTCGTGAAGATGATTACTTCGGCACCGGTGGTGGCGGACTTGGTGGACTTTTCGGAGGAAAAAAGAAAAAGAACCAACAAGCTGATCCGGCCGATGATCCTTTTGGTGCCCCGATAGGCGCTGCGCCTCTTGGAGCTCAGGGTAATACCCAAGGGCAACAGGGCGGTGCCGCTAACTCTACTTTTAAGAGTACACTGCCTGTTGAAGCCAGATTTCCAAACTTCAGATTGCCTACCGAGGCTGAGTGGGAGTATGCTGCCCGTGGTGGTCGTGAGATCATTAAGTATCCCTGGGGTGGACCATACACCCGAAACAGAAACGGTTGTTTCCTTGCTAACTTTAAGCCAGGTCGTGGTAACTATGATGATGATGGCTATCCTTATACTGCTCCGGTAAACTCATTTCTACCCAATAACTTTAACCTGTATAATATGGCGGGTAATGTGGCCGAATGGTGCCGCGATGACTACTCTCCTGTTTACAATCCACTTGTATGGGATTTGAACCCGCTGTTTTTATACGATGATTCCGAAAGCCAGAACCCGCACTACGGTAAGAAAGTAGTGAGAGGCGGTGCCTGGAATGATATTGCACACTACCTCGAAACAGGAACCCGTACCTACGAATACAAAGACGTAGCGTCTGCTTCTATCGGTTTCAGGTGTGCGATGGATTACCTCGGACGCGCTGGCGATGATTTCGGTGCGAATTAAATCTTTGAAAAAATCTTCAACCTAACATACAATACTTATGGCTAATAAATCTTTTAAAGAAAATTTTTACGGCAACATAATGCCCAAAATTTACGGCCTCGGGGCCTCTGTGGTAATTGTGGGAGCGATGTTCAAACTCGAAGGATGGGCAGGCGCGACACCTATGTTGATCGTAGGACTTTCTACAGAAGCTTTGATTTTTGCTTTTAGTGCATTTGAACCTAAGGGTAAGGATTTGGCTGAGATCATGGAAAAGAGCTTTCCAGCCAAACCTGAGGTAAAAAAGGCTCCACAGGGAGATAAAGTTGATTTAAAGAAAATGTTGAAAGATGCCAATATCACTGGTGAGGACTTCAAAAACCTTGGTGCTGGCATGAATAACCTGTCCAATTCTGCCAAAGGTCTGGCTGATTTGTCAAATGCAGCGGTAGCCTCATCTACCTACGCTGACAATGCCAAAAAAGCTTCGGCCACATTGGGCAAAATGAATGAGAGTTACGCTAATACAGCTGCTGCTCTTGGTGAAATGGCTAAGAACGCCAAGGGCGCTGGTGAGTTCCAGGGGCAGTTGAAGACGGCTGTTGGTCAGTATCAGGAGCAGTTGAAAAATGCTTCTACTCAACTGGCTGCTCTTAACAATGTATATAAAGAAGAGTTGAACGATTCACAGGCTCATGTGAAGGCGATCAAGTCATTCTATGCTAATATCGACACGGCACTTGCCGGTGTAGGAGCTGCTTCTAAAGAGGCAGAAGAATTTAAAGGGGTAATGGCCAAACTAAACACCAATGTTAATTCGTTGAATAAGGTGTATGGCGCTATGTTGTCTGCAATGAAGTCTAACTAATATGGCAGGAGGAAAAGAAACCCCAAGGCAGCGGATGATCGGTATGATGTACCTGGTACTCACCGCACTGCTGGCCTTACAGATTAAAGACACCGTACTGGAGAAATTTACCCTCATGGAAGAGGGGCTTGAGATTTCCAATTCCTCTTTTGAAACAAAGAGTAATGCCACTGTTTCTACTATAGAAAAAGCAGCGGCTGATCAGGGTAACAAAGAAGAGGACGTAGCAGTTGTCGCTACTGCCAAGGAAGTTAGAAGTAAGACTACCGAAATTATGACCTTCATTGATGATATGAAGGCTGATTTGGTTGATGCGGCTACTGGTGGTAACCCTGAGAAAGCAAAAGAGCGAAGTGTTCTTAAGAAGTATGAGGAACCTTCTCACTATATGGTAGAGAAGAAGAATGCCGATGTGCTGAAAGAGAAGCTTGATGCTTATAATCAGGAAATGTTGGGTCTTATAGGCAGACATGAAATCTCAAGAAACTGGCAAACACTGGCTTTGGATGCGAGTGAAATGGATCTCTATAAGGATAATCCTGAAGAGAAGAGAAAAACCTTTGGCGAGTTGAATTTTTACAAAACTCCATTGGCTTCTACTTTGGCTCAGTTAACATTCTTTCAAAACCAGATTTACGCTCGTGAATCAGATGCTTTAGCAGCACTGGGTAGTCAGGTAGGTGCCGAATCCATTAAGGGTTTTGATGTGATTTCAGGTATGATTTTGCCTGTTTCCAATGTAGTGACAGCCGGTACTGAATTTGAAGCAGAAATGTTTTTGACAGCTGCCAACTCAGCTTTGGCTCCGGAGATGACTATGGGCAATCAAAAGCTTACAGTTGATGCTGCCGGCAGAGGTAAGATCAAATTTAAGGCTTCTGCCAGAGATGCTGATTATGATAAGAATACAGGACTTGCCACAAAGACTTTTACCGCTGAGATTAAATACAATAACGGTGGTGAAGAAAAGACAATTCCGATTACTCATGAGTACACTGTAGCAAAACCAACCATTCAGGTAGGTTTGAATGCAGTATCAGCTCTTTATCTGAACTGTGCGAATAACCTGAAAATTGATGTACCTACGTTAGGTGCCAATTACCAGCCCAGATTTACCGTAACGGGTGGTAAGGCGATTCCTGGCGCTACCAGAGGAGATGTGATGATTGTACCGGATCAGCGAGCTGTGAAGATTGCAGTTGCCAGTAGTGGTGTTGATATCGGAAGTGTGGATTTCTCGGCAAGAAAAGCTCCACTTCCTACGTTTAAACTTCAGGTTAGTGGTAGAGACTACGATCCTAAAGTGGGATTAGGGTCTGCACCGTCTGCGGTAACACTTTTCCTGGTGGCTGATGCCGACTTTAAAACAGCTTATCCAGATGATGCAAAGTTCTTTGTTACCAAAGGTGAAGTACAATTGGCCAGAGGAAGAACGGCTGTAAGACGAATTCCAATTAATGGAAGGACTTTATCTGTGGATTTATCACAAATCAGAGCCATTGCTCGCTCTGGTGATAGGATCGTAGTAGAAGTAGAAGAAATAACCCGATATAACTTTGAGAACACGCCTGAGAAATTCACTTTCGGTGAATTGAGGGTAATGTCGATAAACTAAAAGATGATCATAATGCGTAAGCTATATTACTTTTTGATTGTGATGGTAGTGGCTACTGGTGTGCGCGCACAGCAAGTAGAGGATTACGAGGATTTAGCCAATTCACGTAAGCACAACCCTAATTCACTGAGACCGGTAAGAGATGAGGATGTAATGTATAGCATTCGCGTGGTATCACGGATGGATCTCAGAGAGAAAATCAACCATGCCTGGGATTCTGAAAAATCCAAGATCATTGAGTTGATTTTTGAAGGAGTTGAAAAGTGGTATGAAGAATACAAGCAGTCTGCTGAATCAGCTTCGGCTGATACTGCTGGTATCCAACCTTTTTCTGCATTGACGGATGGCTTTCTGGAAGCAGATATATTGGATGAGGCTGAGTATCTAAGCAATATTGCTGATCCTAAGACCAAGACAACTAGGAATATGGATCAAAATGCTATTGACCTGTTCACTCAAAACTTGAAGCTTGATAATCCTAATATTACTCAGGCTGAGATTGATGAGGCAATTCGACAGGAAGATATAAAAGGAGCTCAGGGAGAACGCTTTGCACCCGGTACTTTGAAAACGCTTGAAATTGAGGAAGATCTGATTTTTGACAGAAACCATTCTACTTCTAAGTGGGATATTCAGACAGTAACAGTTATTGCTACCGTAGATATTTTGGGGCCTACAGCCGTTACTGATGTTGAAGTTGTGAGGGTAAGGTACAAGGATTTAGCGCGTTACCTGAGAAAGGTATATGCTGAAAGTGATCAGGAAAGAGGCTTCTGGTTCAACTCCAACAATCCGGGAAAAAGAGAAATCAGCTTTGCAGATGCTTTTGACTTGAGACTGTTTAATGCATGGATTACGAAGTACTCTAATACAGGGGGACTAGGCCTTCAGGAAATTTTGGGTAACCCAAACTCTGACCAGGGTAGATTAAGTATTCTGCAGTTGTCTCAGGAGTTTAAGCGTAAGCTTCTTGAGTATCAGCATAACCTGTGGGAGTATTGATCCGAAAAGGTTCTTAAGATAAATATAGAAAGGAGGTCATTTGGCCTCTTTTTCTTGTATAAAGTAGTTAGCAATAAGGCGGGCTCTTGCTTCACCCACCAATTCTATGATTCTATCAGGGTCAGCTTCTTCTATGTTCTTCATGGAACGGAATTCCTTGAGCAGCTTGTCCACGGTGACTCTGCCCACTCCCTTCACATTTTCAAGGCCAAACTGAAAGCTGTTTTTACTTCGCAAATCCCTATGGAAGTTAATAGCGAAGCGGTGGGCCTCGTCTCTTAATTTTTGGATGAGCCTAAGTGACTCTGATTTCTTATCGATGTGCAGGGCGAACTGATCTTCTGGGTAGTAGATTTCTTCGAGCCTTTTGGCGATGCCAATGATGGGGATTTCGCCATAGAGGCTCAGCTCGCGGAGGGCATCGCAGGCAGCATTGAGCTGGCCCTTGCCTCCATCTATTACAATGAGTTTAGGCAGAGGTCGTTCTTCTTCCAGGAGCCGTTTATAACGCCTTCCCACCACTTCAGTCATAGAGGCAAAATCATCCGGGCCCACCACGGTTTTGATTTTGTAATGACGATAATCCTTCTTGGAGGGACGTCCCATTTTGAAGCACACCATAGAAGCCACAGGGTTGGTCCCTTGAATGTTGGAATTATCGAAGCACTCAATATGAACAGGTAGTTCCTTTAGCTGAAGGTCAGCCTGAAGTTGTTTGAGTACACGGTTCCCTTTGTCTTTGACGTTTTCAAGGGATTGGTATTTTTCCTTTTTGGCAAACATGCCGTTTTTCAGCGAGAGCTCTACAAGTTTCCTTTTATCTCCTCTTTGCGGTACATGTGTTGATAGCTCGTCTGTTTTGAAGTCGAGGTCTTTGTTGACGAGTACTTCTTTTGAGGTACTCTGGTATTGGTCCCTAAGGTCAATCATGATGAGGCCCAGAATGTCTTGGTCTGATTCATTGAGCTTCTTCTTGATCTCAGTGGTCTTGCTCAGGTTGATCGTACCGTTTTTGATTCGCAGATAATTGACGAAAGCATACTTTTCATCTGACACGATGCTAAAGACGTCCACATCAGCAATTTTAGGGCTGACCACGATAGATCTGGCCTGAAAACGATCAACGAGCTCGAGTTTCTCTTTGTATTTCTGAGCCAGTTCAAACTGTAAAGAAGCAGCCGCTTCCTGCATATTCGTCTTGAAGTAGTTCCTGGGAATATTCAGATTTCCTTTCAGAATATTTACCGCCTGGTCTACATCAAGCAAATAGTCTTCCTCGGTCTGCAATCCCTCGCAAGGCCCAAGGCAGTTGCCAATGTGATACTCCAGGCAAACCTTAAACTTTCCTTTGGCTATATTTTCTTCAGAGAGATCGTATCGACAGGTGCGCAGTGTAAAGAGGGTATTGATCAGGCCAAGTACATTATTCATGGCCTTTACACTAGTATAGGGTCCAAAGTAGGTGCCTAGTGAAGGGATATACTTTCTGGTGCTGTAAATCCGCGGAAACCGTTCCTTGGACACACAGATGTAGGGAAAGGTCTTATCGTCTTTAAGCAGGATATTGTACTTGGGTTGATTCTCCTTGATGAGGTTGTTCTCCAACAGAAGGGCATCAAACTCTGAGTTTACCAGGGTGACTTCAATGCTCTCAATCTCTGAGACCATACGAAGGGTCTTGCGGTTGATTCCTGCCGATTTGCTGAAGTAGTTGGCAACTCTCTTTTTCAGAGATTTGGCTTTGCCTACATAAATAAGATCCTCATCCCGGTTGTAATAGCGATATACTCCGGGGCTATCTGGTAGTTTTGATATGTCTTTTGTAGATAGTCGGGTATGCTCCATCAATTAGGCCTGTAGATATCGTCTTCAAAGATAACGGAATCTCTGGCTACACTATCCTGAGTATCGGGGAGTATATCAAACCTGGGGCAATCTATCACAATGTTGAGCTCTTCGGGAACAGGGAAGTAACCCTTTTCCAGGTTTACGTCAGGGTCGTCATAGCTTTTTTGAAGGAAGCGTCCTACAATCGGAAGAGCCGTTCTGGCCCCTTGCCCTGCAGCCCAGTCTTTGAAGTGAATGGCCCGGTCATCACCTCCTACCCAGGCTCCCACCACAAGGTCTTTAGTAACGGCAACAAACCAGCCATCCGATGAGTTTTGTGTGGTACCGGTCTTAGCCCCTATTTGATTACTATCACTTGGTACGAGCAGCTGATACTCAAAACTAAGTCTGCGACCAGAGCCCACTTTGACCGTTTCCTGTAGCATATTGAGCATCACATAGGCTGTTTGCTCACTGATACTGTTTCTCTTTTGAGGAACCTTTGAATAGAGCACATTCCCGAACCGGTCTTCAATGCGTGTGATAAAATGAGGCTCGATAAAGGTTCCTTTATTGACAAAAGTACCATAGGCGCCTACAATCTCGTGTAGCGATACATCCTGCGTGCCCAGCACCATCGAAGGGAAAGGCTGAATTTCGCTTTGGATCCCCAGTCTTTTGACCATATCCGTGGCGTTTTCCGGCTTTACTTTATCAATAATCTGAGCACTGATGGAGTTTACAGATTTGGCCAAAGCTCTCTTCAATGGCATCGCGTCACCTGTATACCCGGTTTTATCAGAGTTTTTCGGAGTCCAGGGTTCATAACCCGGTATGTTGACGGTATAAGCACGATCGTAAAAAATATCGCAGGGAGAATACCCGTTTTCTACTGCTTTTGCATAAACCATGGGTTTGAAAAGAGAACCTGGTTGACGCTTACCATGTCTTACATGGTCGAACTTGAAATATTTGTAATCTATGTCTCCTACCCAGGCTTTAATCTGGCCAGTGTGTGGGTCAGCTGCCATGACGCCTCCGTGAAGGAAGTGTTTGTAATACTTTAGAGAATCAATAGGGCTGAGTACCGTATCGATTTCCCCTTTCCAGGAGAATACTTTCATAGGTACCGCTGTGTTGAGTACTATGTCCACAGAGTCAGATCCCCGGCCATACTTCTTTACTAAATCCCGGTAGCGTTGTGTTCTGGGCAATGCCTGTTCCTCAATAAAGTCTTTGATAACACGCCCGTCTCTGTCAATCCAGGGTTCACGCATGCTGCCGTCTGACTGTTTCAGCGAGTTCATGAAGAGCCTCTGTACATTGCGCATGGTACTGTCTACGGCTCTTTCTGCATGGGCCTGCATACGGCTATCGATAGTTGTATATACTCTTACTCCATCAGCAAAGAGATCAAAACCGTACTCCCTGCCGATTCTAAGAAGGTCCTTCTTTACTTCTTCTCTGAAGTATTGTGCCTGGCCCGTCACGTGATTTTGCTTCTTGAAGTCGAGAACGATGTCTTTTACTTTCAAAGTGTCGTAGGCCTCCTTACTGAGGAATCCATACTTCACCATCTGATTCATTACCACGTTTCTTCTGCCTTTTGAGCGTTCCGGATATTTATCAGGTCGATAGCCATTTACCTGCTTTTGCATACCCGCAAGAACAGCAGCCTCAGGAACAGTAAGCTCATGCGGCTCCTTATTAAAGTAAACCTTGGAAGCAGACATAATACCGTGCGCATTGTTGCTGAACTCAACGGTATTATAGTACATAGCCATGATCTCTTCCTTGGTGTAGGACCTCTCCAGCCTTACTGCCAGAATCCATTCCTTGGTCTTATAGATCAACTGATCAAGGAAACCTGTGATACCTTCCAGCTTACCTTTTTCATCTTCCAGAATTACCCTGGTAGAAAAAAGCTGTTTGGCTAATTGCTGACTGATGGTACTACCACCACCTTTGGGGCTAAAGGTGAGTACACCGTAGGCAACACGGCCCATGCTTTCGAGGTCAATACCCGAATGGTTTTCAAAGCGAATATCTTCTGCTGCCAGCAGGGCATTGATAAGGTTGGGGCCAAGCTCGTCATAGGTCACCGGATTACGGTTGTCACGATAATAGCTGCCCAGAATCACGCCATCAGCACTGTATAGCAGGGAACTGAGGTTCTGCTTGGGGTTTTCCAGCTGACTGTAGGAGGGGAGCTCTCCAAAAAGATTGCCCAGGTTGCTACTTACCGCCCATATATACAGGGGGAGTCCTATGATACCAGCCAGGAAAAGTACCCAAACTACGCGGGTAAACTTTTTAAGCTTCTTTTTCGGCTTTATTTCTACTGCTTCTGACATGACAACCTATTTATAAAAGCGTTTGGCAAATTCCAGATAACGCGAAACGTCTCTTTTGCCTGCATCAAAGAGTATTCTGAAGTTATCTCTGGATATCACAAAATTATTAAAATTCGGGTCGATCTGCACCGGCAAAGAGCTTACATCTCTTTTAAACCGACCATGATAAGCCTCTGCTTCTTCTTTTGTTTTAAATGAAGACACAAACAAGAGCCCTACTTTGCGATCAGGGTCCAGGTCGCTCCAGCCTACGAAAACCTTTTTGTCCTTGAAGTTCTTTTCATTGTAGTCCTCTATGGCTGTTTTTAGCGTGTCCTTATCACTTAGTCCATAATTAAACATTAAGACCACACTATGAATTTGTTTGAAATCTTCACTGTACAGAAACTCATCGTCCACAGGCCCTGATTTGGTAGGAGTGAGTGCTTCTATGCGTTTGATAGCTTCATCATGCAAGGGGCCCTCGGTATATTTTTCAGAGAATTCCTGAAGTGCATTTTTATAGGAAACGAGATTTTCAGTATGTGCTTTGAGAATAGCTCCGAAATACTCTACAGTCGGCAGAAAATCAACATCTTTAAAAGAAGCCAGGGCACCTCTGATAATCTGATCAGCTTTAAAGTATTCCTCATTTTCGTAAGCTTTGTAGGCCGAAGCGTAGATTCCCTGTAGCCTTACATCTCTTGCCTCTTTTTCTTCAAGATATCGGGGGTTGATCAGGAGTTTAGCCGTAAGTGAATCTGGAAATTCCTGAATGATCTGATTCTTATATGAGTCAGACCGATTGATGTCAGTGGGCAGATAGATCGAATAGAGAGCAAAAAGTGCATCTAACCTGAACTCCGTATCGGGGTACTTCTCTAATAAGGTTTGATAGGTAGTGGAGGATAAATCTACTTTTTCCAGTCCAAAGCGATATATCTCACCCAGTTTGAAGTAAGCTTCCTGTGATGCCAGTCCCAGCTCTGCTTTTGCCTCGGGAGAAGTAGGTACGGTGGCCAGGAGTTTATCCTTTTCAGCTTGTCGGGCCCCTGTTTCTTCTACCTTTGCTTCTTCTATTTTGGCTTGAAGTGCCGGGTCGTCTTCCTCTGTTACTCCTGATTCGTTTAGAATTGACTCTTTAATGGACCTTCGCCAGTTATCTTCCAGTGGGCGATCTCCCCATTGCCTTTGAAACTGTAACTCTCCCTGACTCATGGCGGTTTCATTAGCAAAATACCACTGCCCCGGGGCACCGGCATTGGCGCCAAAGGTGTTACTGTTGTTGGCTGGGGGGGCAGCCACGCCTGTATTCAGGCGAGCTTCCTGTCGGGCAGCCTCTTTCTCTTCAGCTTCCTTCTCATCCAGATAAATATCCAGATAAGCATCCAGCTGAACAGGGCTTAACTCAGCCAGTGAGAGCAGGCTGTCATTGACACGGATAATATTGAGTTGCTTTACAAAGTCGCTCAGGACAAGTTGTCTCTTCAAGATCTGGTCGTATCCTTCCTCATCTTTAGGCATGACACTGATGGTACTGTCATAGTAATTGCTGGCCAGCTCAAATTTTTCGTAGATGTCATAGTAGAGTTCCCCGGCCCTCAGATAGGAAAGAGACTTTTGACGGGGTGAGGGTTCTTCCACACTCACGGCTTTCAGGTAGTTGCCCAGTGCTTCATCATAGTTGGCCTGTTTCTTCTCAAACTGACCCATCTCATAGTAAATCTTACCACGATACTCCTTGTTTTTGCCATCCTTCAGGAGCTTTGCATAAACACTACGGATTTTTTCAATGTCACTACTATTCTTAAAAGCAGATACCTGCTGCATATTCAGCCGGGCATGAAAATCAAGCTCATAGGGAGGTGCTCCTGCCAGAGAAGCCTTGTAATAATTGAAAGCATCATTGTCTCTTCCTTCAGCCTGTGATATCTGTCCAAGAATGAAATTGATACGCGAGCGTTCGTTTTTATTTCTCACATAGTCGCTCACCAGAGTCAGGTCCCGGGTCATCTCAGCAACCTCTCCCATTCGCTGATGATGGAAGGCCGAGGTGATTTTATAGTTGATCAGATTCTCTTCAGAGAGGTCTTGCAGGTCCAGGTAATTGATGACCTCTTCCACATTGCTGGTATCACTGGCATCCATGTAGGTGCGCATAAGCGTGATAAGTGCTGCATGTTTGGTGTCCTCATTATCACTTGTCTGATTGATGTACTGAAGGGTGGCTACAGCCAGTCCGAACTCTGCCTGAAGATGTCTGATTTTGCCTATGATCAGGTAGCTGTCATCTACCCAGTCACTGCTTTTGTGCCATTCTATTACCTGTGAAGCCTTCTTAAAGGCATCTTCGAGCTTACTTTTATTCCCGTTAATTACACCTGAGTCTATCTCGGGGTAGATTTTAAGAATGTCATTGTAGTTATACTGATAACCATCATCAATGGCTTTCAATACCTCATTCAATCTCAAATCGGCATAGAAGTAGCCATTGTAGCGTGCTGTCATGTTCTGATAGCCCTTGCCTCCGCAGGCCGAAAGCATGAGTAATCCTATCAGAATGGCCAAAAAGTGTTTTATATGTAAGTGAGTGACTTTCAATTTTCTACAAACCCAATAAGGCAACGAAATTAAGGCTTAATTAATACAATAAAACCAATGTGATTCTCTATTAATATATAATTTTGTTGTCCTTGAAATTCTAAAGTGGCGCGATTTAAGAAAACCCTATCCAACTGGCTTAACAACCGGCACATTCTGATCATTCAGAATGAAGAGGACTTCTCTGAAAAGGGTACCTACAATTTTACCTACGCCCGGATCATTCTCTTTGCTTTCATCGGTTTTCTGCTGGTGCTGGCTTTGAGCTTTTATATGGTAAATACCTTTCTGGCTCAATGGTTTGACCCGCGGTTTGCAGAACGTGAAACACGGGAAGATCTGGTTCAGCTACAACTCTCTCTGGATTCTCTGGAAGATAAGCTGCTGGAGCGCAATACCTATATAGACATGATCATGGCACGGCTGGAGGGAGATACCAGCACCCGTGAGGAAGACCTGACACCAAGGCAGAACCGGGCAGTGCAGGTTCAGCAAAACAATGAATCCCGTGTAGTGGATTCTCTCTTTAAGTCTGAGTTTGAAACAGGAGGAGGTGACTTTTTACTGACCCAGTCGATACGCGACTTCGAATTGCGTGAATCTTATTTCTTCTCTCCCATCTCGGGGTATATTTCAGCGGCTTTCGACCCAAAGAGTGAACATTATGGAATAGATGTGGTTTCCAAGAAGGATGAGCCGGTTAAGTGCATTGCGGATGGAACCGTGGTATTTGCCGCCTGGACGCAGGAGGCGGGCAATGTGATAGCGGTTCAGCATCAGGCCAACCTGGTATCTATTTATAAACATAACTCCACCTTAACCAAAGAAATTGGTAACTTCGTAAGTGCAGGTGAGATCATTGCCATTATAGGTAATACCGGGGAGTTGACGAGTGGGCCACATTTGCATTTTGAACTCTGGTATAATGGCAGTGCCGTAAATCCGGAGGAGTTTATATCGTTTTAGAGAATAACTTTAACCTCAGCCATATATGTTTTCTAAAGAAGAAAAAAAGTCCGGTGAAGATCTGAGTGCTACCAGCAACATCATCGGCAAAGAAACACTGCTGGAAGGTAGCATAGAATCTATAGGCAATATCAGAATTGAGGGGAGGGTGTTTGGCAATGCTAAGGCAAAAGCCAAATTCGTGATGGGTAGCGATGCCTTTGTAGATGGTAACGTGATGGCACGTACCGCTGAAGTAGCGGGTAAGATTACCGGCAACATTGAAATCTCGGAGCTTTTGATTTTAAAGCCCAGTGCAGTGATCAACGGAGATATTCTTACCAACAAACTGGTAGTAGAACCAGGAGCCACATTTAATGGTGGTTGTAAAATGGGTCATTTGGCCAAAGAGATCGAAATCAACACCCCTGAGCCTCGTTCTCAGGAGAAGATGATCAAGCGCGCCTGATCTGAACTACATTTCCACCTTCACCTTTTTAATTTTCGGAACCCAGTCGACCTTTCCTGATAGTAAGGTAATGTTTCGCTGTGCCCGAAAGTAAAGGTTGGCAAAATCGTTACAGCGCGGGGACCGGGCATGTCCGCCTCATTTTGTAATTTCAAGCTATGCCGGAAAAAAATCCCAATGACCTGCTTAAGTATTCAGGGTTAGGTATGCAGTTTTTCCTGACCATTGCCATTTGTGGCTGGCTGGGATATAAAATGGACCAGTCCTGGCGGGAGGGCCAACCCCTTTTTGTGATCATTATGATTTTTCTGGGTACCGTTGGCGGGTTCTATCAGCTTTACCGGGCCACCAAAGGCAAATAGCCATTTCTCCTTTCTGAACACTATATGGATAGCTGACAGGCTTTTACTACTTTTGCGCCATGAATATTTTAGCGCAGCAGTTTGTGAGAATACTGATACTAACAGCCGTGATTGTAGGGCTTATTCTGGGCTTGGGAGCACTGGGGCTTGAAAGTATTATACATGATGACATCTGGCCGATTGTTATTTTCTCGGCTCTCGTGGGAGTTGGGGTAGCCTTTGTCAATATGTATTTTGTGAAGAAGGGTAGCCAGCTGGGCCTGGTCAATGTTTTTCTGGCAACGACTGCCTTTCGGATGCTGCTGAGCATCATTTTTATCACCGTTATTTTTTACCTCGGACTGGAAAATCAACTGGTATGGATTGGCGATTTCTTCGTGGTCTATTTATTCTACTTAGTATTTGAAATATATACCATTATGTCTAACTTGCGCGCGATTTCGAATGAGGGTGATCCACAATGACAGAAAAACCTAGATTGAGCAAGCTTAAATTACTGATCGTTAGTCTTTTAACTTTCACGCTTTTACTGGCAAATACCGCCTCTGTTTTCGCTTCAGACCCTGTTTCTGACACTGAGCACGAAGCAGAACCATTTAACCCCAGCGAAACTATTGTACACCACGTACTGGACGACCATATCTGGCACTTCTTCGATGGACATTATGGTACTTTATATCTGCCTGTAATTGTCTACTCGAGCGAAAAAGGCTTTGATGTCTTTTCTTCAAAAAACTTCTACGATGACCACCACAATATGGTGGAATACAAAGGCTATTCTTTAGAGCACGGCTTACATTTAGTAGGTGACGGCCACGGTGAGCATGGCGAAGCAGGCTTTCTGCTTGATTTGTCTATCACCAAGAATGTAGCTACGCTTTTGTTGAATGCGCTGATCCTGTTCCTGGTATTCAGAGCAGTAGCCAGGGGTTACAAAAAGAATCATGGTAAGGCACCTAAAGGTATTCAGGCTGTGTTTGAGCCTATTGTGATCTACCTGAGAGATGACGTGATCAAGCCCAACATTGGTAAGGATTATGAGAAATATCTCCCTTATCTGCTGACGCTTTTCTTCTTTATCCTTTTCGGAAACATCATTGGTCTGCTGCCAGGTGCGGCTAACATGACCGGAAACATTGCTGTGACTTTGGTGATGGCGCTGTTCACCTTCATCATTACCAATGTAAAAGGAAACAAAGGCTATTGGGGGCATATTTTCCTGGCACCAGGCGTGCCGGTGGCTCTGAAGCCTCTGATTATTCTGGTTGAGATCATTGGTATCTTTACCAAGCCTATCTCTTTAACTGTACGACTTTTCGTGGCGATTACGGCAGGGCACATTGTAATGCTCAGTCTGATCTCACTTGCATTTATATTCGGAAGTGTTGCCGTGGGTGCCGCTTCTTCCCTGATTGTTTTGTTTATCAACCTCATTGAGATTTTGGTAGCAGGAATTCAGGCATATGTATTCACGATGTTCTCAGCACTCTACATTGGCCTGGCCACTGCAGATCACGATGAGCATCACTAAGACGAGAAACATAAGTTTAATATTTAAATAAATACACTATGTTATTTTCAATTTTGATGGATGTCTTCATGGGCGTAATGGGTGCTGGTATCGGTGCCGGACTGGCTGCAATTGGCGCTGGTATTGGTATTGGTAAAATTGGTGCTTCTGCTATGGAAGGTATCGCAAGACAGCCAGAAGCTGCTGGTAAAATTCAAGGTGCTATGTTGATCATTGCCGCCCTGATTGAGGTTGCTGCTCTGTTCGGTCTTGTAATCTGCTTGTTGATCTCTTTCCAGGGAGCAGCTTAAGTAGTACAAAAACTTAAGAGTTTGGTGTTAGCATTAGGCTGCACCAGACTCTTTCATTAAAGCATTAAGTAAAATCTAGTTTATATAAGATGGAATTACTAACCCCAGGATCAGGTCTCATTATTTGGCAAGCCATTATCTTCTTAGCATTGATCCTATTGCTGAGAAAGTATGCGTGGGGACCCATCATTTCTTCATTGAAAGAAAGAGAAGTAGGTATCGAAGAGTCATTGGCAGCCGCTGAGCAAGCTAAAAATGAAATGGCTTCTTTGAAGTCAGACAATGAGAAGCTTTTGAAAGAAGCTCGTCTGGAAAGAGATGCTATGTTGAAAGAAGCATTGACTACGGCTAACAAAATCAAAGAAGACGCCAAGGAAGAAACTACCAAGATCACTTCTAAAATGATCGAGGATGCCAAGGCGACTATCGAAAACGAAAAAAGAGCAGCACTGGCAGATGTGAAAACACAAGTGGCTATGCTTTCTCTTGAAATCACCGAAAAACTGGTGAGAAAGCAACTCGGCAGCGAAAAAGAGCAAAAAGCGCTGGTAGACGAGTACGTGAAAGATTTGAACCTGAACTAATTCATACCGGATGTCTGAATATAGAATAGCTTCCCGTTATGCAAAATCACTGCTGGACCTGGCAGATGAGAAAGGCGTGCTGGAAGAGGTAAACAAAGACATGCAGATGTTCTCACAGCTGGCTGAAGAGAACCGCGAGCTGGTCTTGATGTTAAAAAGTCCTGTGGTAGCACATGACAAGAAACTGGTGATTCTGAATCAGGTGTTTACGGGTAAAGTAAATGACCTGACTTTATCCATCTTCCAGATTCTGACCCGCAAGCAGAGAGAGGCTTATTTGCCGGCTATTGCTGAAGAGTTTCACCACCAGTACAATGTAAGAAAAGGGGTAGAGGAAGCTACGGTAACCACCACCTTTAAACTGGACGCGAAGCTGAGAAAAGAATTTGAAGCTATCGTGACGCAAATCTCTGGTAAGGCAGTTGAGTTGACCGAAGTAGTCAATGAAAACCTGCTGGGAGGTTTTGTTCTTAAAATAGGAGACCGTCAGATTGACGATTCTCTCAGCTCAAGACTGAGCGCATTAAAATTGAAATTTAGCCAAAACCCTTACGTAAAGGAGTTTTAATAAAAGTATTAACATTAACTGTATCATAAAATGGCAGATGTAAGACCTGATGAGGTATCAGCAATTTTGAGAGAGCAACTCTCAAACTTCAAAACTGAGGCTGAGCTCGAAGAAGTAGGTACCGTATTGCAAGTAGGTGATGGTGTAGCCAGAATCTACGGATTGTCTAAAGCACAGTCGGGTGAGCTTCTTGAGTTCGAAAACGGCTTGAAAGCTCTGGTTTTGAACCTTGAAGAAGACAATGTTGGAGCGGTATTGCTGGGAGACTCAGCTGGAATTAAAGAAGGTGATACTGTTAAAAGAACAGGCCGAATCGCTTCTGTAAATGTAGGTGAAGGTATTGTTGGCCGTGTGGTTGATACCCTGGGTAACCCTGTGGACGGTAAAGGTCCTATCCAAGGTGAGACCTATGAGATGCCACTGGAAAGAAAAGCACCTGGTGTAATTTACCGTCAGCCGGTAACTGAGCCATTGCAGACTGGTATCAAGGCGATTGACTCTATGATTCCGATTGGTAGAGGTCAGCGTGAGCTGGTTATTGGTGACCGTCAGACAGGTAAAACTGCTGTGGTAATCGATACCATCCTGAACCAGAAAGAATTTTATGATAAAGGTGAGCCTGTGTACTGTATCTACGTTGCCGTAGGTCAAAAGGCTTCTACTGTAGCAGGTGTGGTAGCAGCCCTTGAAAAAGGTGGTGCTTTAGATTACACTACTGTTGTATTGGCAGGTGCTTCTGATCCTGCTCCAATGCAGTTCTTCTCTCCATTTACCGGTGCTGCTATCGGTGAGTACTTCAGAGATACAGGACGTCCTGCTTTGGTAATTTATGATGACCTTTCCAAGCAAGCGGTAGCTTACCGTGAGGTATCTCTTCTTCTGAGAAGACCTCCGGGACGTGAAGCATACCCTGGTGATGTATTCTACCTGCACTCAAGACTGCTGGAAAGAGCTGCGAAAGTAAATGACTCTGACGAAATCGCTTCTGCTATGAACGATTTGCCGGAATCACTGAAAGATAAAGTAAAAGGTGGTGGTTCGTTAACCGCTCTGCCGATTATCGAAACACAGGCAGGTGACGTATCGGCCTATATCCCTACCAACGTAATTTCTATTACGGATGGTCAGATCTTCCTGGAGACCAACCTGTTTAACTCAGGTGTGCGTCCTGCAATTAACGTAGGTATCTCCGTATCACGTGTGGGTGGTAACGCTCAGATCAAGTCAATGAAGAAAGTATCTGGTACTTTGAAGCTGGATCAGGCTCAGTTCCGTGAACTGGAAGCTTTTGCAAAATTCGGTTCTGATCTGGATGCCGCTACTCAGCTGACGATTGACAGAGGTAGAAGAAACCAGGAAATTCTGAAGCAGGGTCAGTTTGCTCCTGCACCGGTAGAAGAGCAGGTAGCGATTATCTACGCTTCTACTAAAGGTCTGATGGACAGTGTACCTGTTGAGAAAGTAAAGGAGTTTGAGAATGACTTCCTTGCGGTAATGAGAACTCAGCACGAAGATGCACTTTCAACATTCCGTTCTGGTAAACTTGACGCTGATGCTACCGCAGCAGTAGAGAAAGTTGCCAAAGATCTGTCAAGCAGATATTAATTAAGTTTTCATGGGAGCATGGCTCCCTTTGATTGATAAAGAATGGCAAACTTAAAAGAGGTAAAAGAAAGGATTAAATCAGTAAGCTCAACGCAGCAGATCACTAAAGCCATGAAAATGGTGGCGGCTGCTAAATTGAGAAGAGCGCAGGACCGTATTGTTCAGCTTCGTCCTTACTCAGAGAAACTTTCTACCATCCTTTCCAATGTGTCTTCTGGCAGTACCGAGGAGGGAATGGATACTTATGCCGTTGAAAGAGAAGTAAAGAATGTGCTGATTGTACCTGTAACTTCAGACAGAGGTCTGTGCGGTGCTTTCAACTCAAACATCTTCAAAGGTGTAAGACAGCTTCTTAATTCTGACGAGATGTCTGGAGTAGAGGTGTCTGTCCTGCCTATTGGCAAAAAAGCACATGACTTCTACAAGAAGACCAACTTCACTCATATCGGAGACTATTCTACCATTTTTGGTGATCTGAGTTTTGATAGAGTGAGAGAAGCTGCTGAGTATGCGATGGATGCTTTTGTAGAAGGTAAATACGACAAAGTATTTCTGGTCTACAATGAGTTCAAAAATGTGGCAACTCAGATTGTGCGTACAGAGCAGTTATTGCCTGTAGTGGCCAGCGAATCTGAAGGTGGTTCTACTACCAACACAGATTATATCTACGAGCCGGACAAGGAGTTCATCGTTCAGGATTTGATCCCGAAATCTTTGAAGATTCAATTTTACAAGTCGGTACTGGAATCCAATGCTTCTGAGCATGGTGCCCGTATGACGGCTATGGGTCAGGCTACAGATAATGCCGGTGAACTGTTGAAGGAGCTGAAGCTTACTTATAACAGAACACGTCAGGCGGCCATTACCAAAGAGATCCTCGAGATTGTGGGTGGTGCTGAAGCATTGGCTGCTGATAGCTAAGAGCATATAGAATTTAAATATATTTGAGCCCTGACTTTTGAAAAATGGTCAGGGTTTTTTTATGTCCGGAATTTCCGCATTTATACAGAATCTCAGTCTGGATGTCACGGCCGGTGCAGTGATATCCAGTCTGTTTGTATGCAGGTATTTGGAGGTAAACCCTTCCCCCCAAATGATGCTGGGGCTGGGTATCGCCATCTGGTTGATATATACCATCGATCATTTACAAGATGCGGCCAGGTCAGGAAGTGAGACGGCCAATCCCCGACATGCCTTCCACCTGAGGCATCAGAGAGTCATGCTGGTGTCAGCGATAATCGTTTTTTTACTGGGAACTGCAAATGCTTTCTATCTACCGCTGAGTACCATCAAAGCAGGCCTTATTCTGGGAGGTCTCTGCGGTATATACTTTATCTACCTGAAGTTGAGTGCCATGCACCGGTTCAAAGAACTCCTGGCCGCATTGATCTATACGGCAGGAATCTTTGCAGGCCCACTGAGCCTGGTGACAGTCTGGGACTGGAGTTATCTGATACTTTTCGGTCTGTTTCTACTTCCGGTCACGGCCAATTTGTTCCTCTTCCCGCTTTATGAAATGGAAATAGACAGTAAAGACAAGATCGCTTCCATAGCATTAAATACAGGACGAAAAAAAACTACCAGGTTAGTGGGCCTGCTACTTGCTTTGCACGCAGCATTGACCCTGTGGTCCATGATTGGCCTGCCTCATCGCGGTCAGGAATATGTATTTGTGCTTATGAATCTGGTCCTGGTCATGCTGCTGATCTGGCCGCAGCAATTCAGAAACAGACAGCTCTATCGCTGGCTGGGAGATGGTATCTTCTTTATTCCAATGTTGGGGCTGTTGTAACTCAGCCGGTGCCTGATACACAACAGCTTCCATTAAACATACCTCCATTGAGTACCCGAAGCTGCCGGGCGTATATATCTCCATAGATGTTGGCGGTTTCGGTAAGCTCCAGTAAATCGAGAGCCTCAATATTTCCGGTGACATGCCCTGAAACGATCACAGAGCCTGCCCTGATGTTGCCTCTGACTATTCCTCTGACAGTCAGTGATTGTAGCGTATCGATGTCTCCTTTAAAAACCGTGCCCTCTCCGATACAGCTAACGGGTCCTTTTTCAACTTTTTTCAATGTCTTAAAATATTTGAGCAAGGTTATACTGGAATTTAAAGCTGAGAATGGCGTAACCGTCATTGACTTTTGGGTTACCCCTTGTCATGCCTGCCTTTTTGGGGTTCATACCCATTTCAGGAGCCCGGTCGGCCAGCTGAAACCGTATACCATCGTTTGGGGAAAGGTCGGTATACACAGTGCTCACATCATCCAGATAGTCGGTTGAAGTAGCCCGGTACCCAAATTCACTGATGAAAGTGACATACTTGGCAATGGCAAATTCTATCCCTACCCCAAAAGGTATGGCCAGTGCCAGCCCTGAGTACTTTTTTCCTTCAGTTCTGTATTTCCTCAGGTTATGAGTTTTGCCATCGAGCGTAGCCCGAGGGTTCACTGTAACACCACCAATGCCCCCGAAAATAAAGGGGTTGACCTTGGGTCTTCCCCGGTAACTATAGATAGGCAGCAGGAGAAACTCAAAGGTCAATGAAAATTCAACGTTTGCAGATGTAAACGATAGATTCCTGTCAATCAGATCCTGTTGCTTTTGGTTCGAGTCCTTGGCTCTCAGTAGAAAAACGGACAAGGTCTCCCTTAGCTTTACCTGGGGAGCCAGCTTATGTGAAAGCTCCACAGAGGCTGCGGGGTACGGAATAATCAGCTGATGCTGTAAGTCACCATAGTAACCTGAAGTTCCGAGGCCGAAAGAGAAATAATTCCGGTCCTCGAAACGGTGTGCGTAAAAACTTTGGCTGTACGCGGTTGCATGACAGACCAATAAAGTCAGGATTGTAGTTAGATACTTCATGCGCTTAGGTTTGCCTTAAGGTACCTGGCCTGAATCTTCGGGCGAAAAAAACAGGAGTGAATGGGGGAGATTATCCAATGGGATGTAACTTATCGAAAGTCAAGCTGAGACATGAAGGAGAAAGGTGGTTTTGATAGCGTAGCCGGAATTTACGACACCTTGTCGTTTCTTGTTTTTGGTAATGATTTGAGGAAAGCCCAGCAAAGTTTGCTCGATGAGCTGCCCGCAAAAGGTGTAGTGCTTATTATAGGAGGTGGTGCGGGATGGATACTTGGCGAGGTTTTGTCCAGACGCCCGGAGCTTGTCATTCACTATGTAGAAGCTTCGGAGAAAATGCTGGACCTCTCCAAAACTCAGGTAAGGGCTGAGGCGGATGTTACCTTTATTCACGGTACGGAGCAGGAAATCCCCGGGCAATACTATGACTGCATTATCACCAACTTTTTTTTAGACGTATTTGCCCGGGAGCAGCTACTTCCTGCCATGACCTTGATGAAAGAAAAGCTGAAGGCAACAGGTGTCTGGTTCTGCACAGACTTCAGGGATTCGGGTAAATACCATCATCGGTTTCTGATCTGGCTTATGCATCGCTTCTTTCGTTTGTTCGCCTCACTGGAAGCAAATAGGTTATTGGATTTCAGATCGTATTTCGCAGATATTGAAATGGTGCTGAGCCGCGAAACCATATTCCGAAAAGGACTTATATTTTCCGCAGTGTACCGCCCTAAGGAACCAGTACTTTGAGGCTGATCAGGTTTTGATTTTCATCTACTACCCTGAGTATATGCAAGCCGCTTTTGAAACCTTGGGTGGGAAGTACTATCTCCTTTTCGGAAGCCACCACCAGTCTTTTCTCGCTGTGAAGTATATGGCCATTGGGGCTGATGACATTGAATTGCATTACCTGGTCATGCTCAATACTATATGAAATATGCAGGTCTTCACCGGCTTGCACAGGGTTTGGATAAACAGATAATGTGGTACCTCCTTTCTTGGAATCTACATCTACTCTGATCACTTCGGAGTATTTGGATCTCCCGTTGAAATCAGTCTGCTTAAGACGGTAATATGAGGTGCCTTGTATGGGGGAAAGGTCTGAATAAGTATAAGACCTGAGACTCTGGCTTTGGCCTGCTCCGTTTTGGGAAGCTATAGGCTCAAAATGTCGTCCCTTCTGACTACGCTCAATCGTAAAAAAAGCATTGTCTGTTTCTGAAGCGGTGGTCCACTTAATGTTTACCTGATGGTCAGTAACTTCTGCATCGAAATGAATAAGTTCTATCGGTAAGGCAGTTACTTCGGTGGAACCTAAAGTGAAAAAGGTTTCGTCTGCAAGATCAACTGAAAATGTGACTGTTTCGTCTGTGTCATTAAATGAGGAGGGAGTATAAGTCGTGACACCCGAACTAAAATTATTATCTGCACTTATCATGAGGAGGAGTTGTGTCAGGTTATTGGTAGCTATTCCAGACGGGCCGGTTACTGATGAGAGGTCGAAAGTGATATTAACGGTCTCTATGTTACCGGTTTCCTGTACCATCCATTCCCGGTTTAGTCTGCTTGAAATATCAGCCGGCCTCTCACTGTTATTGGCGGCTTCAATGGCACCATTATCATTTCCCCACACGAGGAAGGAGTCGTCATCTGAAATAGACGAACTGACTTCCATGGTCACAATAGCATTAGTATTCACACTTTTTGACTTGTTTTGCAGAAGGCAGGAATTATCGTCCTTTCCTATGCCGGCTATATTATTATTGTATAGTCCCGACTGTAGGGAGTAATCCCAGAACACAGTAGACTGGGAGCTTCTGTAGTCTCTTTCGTCTATACTACCTGTACTGGTATCGTCAGTAGCGTTTCGGGTAATGCCGTATTTTAGTGCCAGATAGGACTCTACTTTGTTTTGCTGGTCAGGCGTGAGTACCGATGAGAATACAAGGGTTTCGGCAATGTCACCCTGAAACTGTGAGGCAGTATTGCCCGAGCTGTGATTGCCGATGCCGAAACCTGAGGCGGCATTCAGCGAATTCGCGTCAGACGTGCCACTACCCACGTTGGCACTGTTAACATAGAGTTCAATAGCCCCGGAAGTCCCTTGAACCCTTGTGCCCGTAGCGATCCTTGGCATATTATCGCTATAGCTGGCAGTACTCCTGGCATCCAGTGAACTGCCGGTAGAGGCATTAAAGTGGAGCTGTCCTTCCGAAATACCCAGCCCGTAGTCGAGTGTACTGGAAGATGAACCTGCGCCAATCAGAGCCGGGGAATCTTCAAAACCAGTACCTGATCCGTCATTCTGACCACTGGCAAATACACTGATAAGCGTCATGTCACCCGTGACTCCGTTGGAAGAAGTAGTGATGTAAGTACCATTGGTAGATTGTGGATCTGAAAAGCGTATTACCGGGTTGAAGTTAAATACTGAGCCCTGATAAGTGGGTTGCTGCAGAATGGAACCGCCCAGATTGGCCTGACTTCCATTGTTGCTGTTGCCACTTTGGTCTGACCAGGAAGTAATGTTACCATCATCGGTTGTGGTATTTGTTCCCTGATCTCCCTGCAGCCAAAGTGCCATGTTGGTGGTAATACCTCCGGGTCCGCAGGTAGAACGTGCCGTGCCGAGTGTAAAGTAATCTTCATCAGAGAAATTGACATTATCAAAAGTCAATATGTTTCCATCAAGTGATCCGTTTCCGATGGTTGACCCGGATGCCATGGTGGCTGAAGAAGATATGATCAGTTGAAAATCAGAGGCAGTACTACTGAGGCCGAGGCCGGTAAGGTTGAAAGCAACACTGGTATTGGGCACAGTACCTGTTTCTTCCACATGCCAGACCCGTGAGAGTCTGGTGGTGACTGTACCCGGCAGATCTGAACTCTGGGTGGTGCTTACACTGGTGCCATTATGCCCCCATATGAGGTAATCGCCATCGCTGCCAAAGCTGTTGCCATTACTTTCATTGTCACTTTGAATACTGCCCAGTCCTATGGTGACGATAGCCGATGAGTTTACACTTTTTGACTGTTTTTGTGACAGGCACGAAGCATCATCCCGACCAATGCCGGCAATATCATTATTGTAGGCAGTATTTGCAGAAGCGTCCCAAATGACGGTACTGCCGTCAGACCAGAGGTAATCCTTGGCATCGCTCTGATCCATCGTTACTCCATATTTAATGGCCAGATAGGTTTCTATCTGTTGTCTTTCAGAGGCAGTCATGGTGCCTTCGTAGACAATAAGGTCACCAATCAGGCCTGTGAGTTCATTACCTCCTGTCTGATCATCTCCGAGGTAATAGATGTAGTTGCCCGATTGGGCCATGGACCAGTCCGTAGAATAATTCAGTTGGAAAACGCCCCCGTTTTCATAAATGTTAGCGGTAGATCCTGATGGGTGGTCCAGGGACCAGAAATTCCAGCTATTGGAAGCTATCAGCCCATCATTGTATGTGGTGACACTGGCATACCTTGAACCTTCAAACCAGGCACGTGCATTGTCCGGGGAACCAGAAGCAGTATTATACAGCTCAAAAATAGCGGCAAAATCTGCCGAGGAGCTATTGAAATAAGCGGCAGTAAATGAGGTAAGCCCAGCGGTGGTAGTGGTAAAGCTACCTTCAAGTGAAGTGGCATCGCCATTAAACTCAATGGCGGGGTTAAAGTTGACTTCATTGGTCTCGTAGGTAGTCAGGTTATCAGGGTCCGAGGCGTCAGCTGCTGAGGTACTTTGATCTCCCCATGAGTTTACGGTCTGTCCATCGGTGGCCAGCGTAGTTCCGGTGTTATATACCGCTTTGTCGGCTCTGAGCCATACCTTAAGATTAGTAGAAACACCTCCCGGGCTACAAAGGTCAAAGCCGGTGCCCAATGCCAGGTACTCTTTGTCAGACAGGTTTACATCTGTAAAGGTTATAA
>DIYF01000137.1 GCA_002427745.1 Roseivirga sp. UBA6061
AGCAGGTTTTAGCTTCCAGAGCCCCCCCACTTATAACTTCGTCCTCCTATATGAAGCCGCCATATCCTAAAATTTCCATCTGTCTACGATATGTCCCTCCTCTATGGAGTTATGAGTTTATCCAGGTCCGGTTACGTTTTTGATAAAAAGGGTGCTGATTGCCCCATAAGGAAAACCTACATTATCAAAGACATTGCAAAAGAACCCGGCTTAGAACTCAGCACTTTGATTTTTGATGAAAAAGCCGAAATCTAAAATACCACCTGATCAGAACTACCGTGAAAACTGATGTGGTTGATTAAGCGAGCTTTTCTGACAGATTGCACATAGTATGTTCGAACACAGTAATCAAAAAGGGCTTTTTTAAATCTATCCATTTAGATAATTTGGCTGTCGGTCAAGCAAGTGTTGCATAGCTATATTACAGGATGGTGTCAAGGCTAAAAAAGCCATCGTCAATCCTGATTTTTAATTAAATATCAAGAAAGATGAAGAGTCTCGATAGACGGAATTTTTTAAAGAAAACCTCTTATTCTGCAGCTGCTGTGGCCACGGCATCTGCTTTTGTTGCCTGTGCCGAACCTCAGGAATCAGAACGCCCTTCCAGTGCCCGGTACATGGGTGATTTTGCTGCACCAAAGCTGGATACCGTGAGAATAGCCCTTATAGGCGTAGGAGCCAGAGGAAGCGGGCATGCGCGTGATTTTGCGAGCCTTGAGGGTACCGAGATTGTGGCCATCTCTGATTTATATGAGGACTGGGCAAAACGTTCGGCCGACCGCTGTAAAGAGATAGGCCAGGGAAGCAGGCATCAGGATATTAAATTGTATCATGGTGACGAAAACCTCTGGAAGCAAATGCTTACCGAGGTGAAGCCTGATGCTGTGATCATCAGCACTAACTGGAAAAACCATGCACCCATGGCCATTGAGACCATGAAGCAGGGAGCCCATGCATTTATTGAAGTACCGATTGCTGTGACGGTTGAGGAAATGTGGCAGCTGGTAGACACTTCAGAACTGACCGGAAAGCACTGCATGATGATGGAGAATGTGAACTACGGCCGGGATGAGCTCATGTTCCTGAATATGTGTCGCCAGGGCCTGATAGGAGACATTTTGCATGGCGAGGCTTCTTATATTCACGAGCTACGCTTCCAGATGGAAGAACAGGAGCGCGGAACGGGTTCCTGGAGAACACATCATTATGCCAACAGAAATGGTAACCTCTACCCTACGCATGGCCTTGGCCCTGTAGCACAGTACATGAACCTTGGCAGAACCGATGACTCATTCGGTACGCTTGTTTCTTATTCGACACCGGCTCTGGGCAGAAAAAAGTATGCGGAAAAGAACTATGCAGCCGACCATAAATGGAACAAGCTGACCTACAATGGCGGAGATCTGAATACCTCAATCATTAAAACCCACCTGGGCAGAACCGTGATGGTGCAGTGGGATGAAACCAGCCCAAGACCCTATTCGCGGCTTAACCTGATCCAGGGAACTTCCGGCACACTGGCTGGTTTCCCTACAAGAGTCGCCCTGGAAGGTGGCGTGGAAGGGCTTACAGACAACCACCACCGCTGGGCAGAAGGTCAGGAAGCCCTGGCTGTACTCAGGGAAAGATATGATCACCCCTTATACAAGAAGTTGAATGAGAGCACAAAAAACAGTGGACATGGCGGAATGGACGGCATTATGCGTTATCGCATTGTAGAATGTCTCAGAAAGGGGCTTCCGTTGGACCAGAACCTCTACGAGGGCTGTTTCTGGAGTGCCGTAGGGCCTCTCAGCGAAGCTTCTGTAGCCAATGGTGGAGCTCCTCAGAACTTCCCAGACTTTACACGCGGAGGCTGGGAAACTACCAAACCACTTGGTGTCATTTCATGATGCCCATGATTGTTTAAACGCTGACCTGAACATCAGCATTTGAACTAAACTCATGGCCCTTTGATAAAGGACTACAACAAAATGAGCCGGTCACGACAGTGCCGGCTTTGAGCATCCGCCTTATTTCAGCCGGCTTTTTAAGAAGAAGACCGGAGAAACCCCTTTGGAATACAGAAATCATCTCAACTAGAAAGTCCTGCCTGAGGACATTGTCAGCTCCCGTTCAACCGAACCATTATTTCTTTTAGCCGCAGCCAGTTTTGGTAGAACAGAGGCAGGCTCAGTACATTTTCGATATACTGGAATACATACATTACCAAAGCAAACAAAGCACCATATTGTACTACACCATCTCCTACAGCAACCACAATGGCAACAACCAGAAATGCCAGGGCAACCAGCCAGGAAACAGAAAAGTTAAAAGCTTCCAGGTCAGAAAGCCTGATGTTCCATTTTACGGTTTGTTTTAAATGGTTTTTGAGTGCTTTCGGATCGTTTTGTTCCAACACATCTACCTGACGTTCCATTTCATTATTGGATGCTTCGTTGTAGTCCATTGTCTTTTGGCTTGTTAACCAATACACCAGAAAAATAACTGTGGTAACCACCAGGCTTCCGTAAAACACTTTGATGTTCAAGGAAAACAGAATCAAGACCACCCCGACCAGTCCGATGATATTGTTGATGAGTTCAGGCAAGGCGTTTTCCAGAAACTCAACAAATTCCCGCATCATGCTGAGACGGGCTGTTTTTACCGAAGATTGATTCTTACTCATCTTACCGATCATATTTTTTCCGGTGGCTTCATAAATCTTACCATAAAACCGCGAATCAAACACCCGCCTTCCTACTCCTACTATAAGCAGTGCCAGACCAAGAGCCCCCAATTGAAATACACCTCCCCTGCTGTCGCTTATCACACCATCAATGGCATTGCCTATGAACAATGGAAACAGGAGCATAATACCGGCTTCGGCAAGAATGAGCAGGAACGTTAATAAAAACCGGGACTTATACTGCCTGAACAATGACTTGATATGCATCAGACCTGGTTTTCAGTCAGATTCTTTTCGAGTCTTTCCGGCTTCCAATCAGGACCTTTGACCAGGTAGTTCCAGGCTTCTTTTAAACTGCGTGCTCCTTTCAGATCCTTGTAAATATTGATGTACTCGTGCAGATGTACTTTGACAGGGTTGATGGTCTCGATTTGCCTGGTCAGGCCGTATTTAGGCTTGTGCACCTCTTCCTGGAATGTCCCGAACATCCTGTCCCAAATGCTTAGCAGTGCTCCAAAGTTTTTGTCCAGGTACATTTCATCCGAACCATGATGTACCCTGTGCTGAGAAGGGGTCATGAATATCTTTTCGAACCAACCCAGTTTTCCTATGATCTCAGTATGTAACCAAAACTGATAGCCCAATACGAGCAAAAATGTGAGCAATACAATGTAGGGATGAAAACCCATGATAATAGCGGGTAAATAGAATACCCAGGTAATAAAACTATCAATAAAGGAAACACGCATAGCCGTGGTATAATTGTAAATAGGCGAGCTGTGATGAATGCTGTGATATGACCACAAAATTCTCACCTTATGTTCAATGACATGCTCCCAGTAGTATATAAAATCTATGAGCAGCAGGCATAGTAGTGTGGTCCATATATTTACCGGAATTTGCCAGGGAATAAATTCGGCCACTACAAAAAAAGCTCCCGCAAATATGAACGTGCTGATTTTTTCGAAAAGCTGTGCTACAATGAACACAGAAAAACTGGCCCACATTTCTCCCAACCTCCATTTGGTGATTTTCTTTTTGTAGAGCTCATAAAAAAACTCTACTACTGCCAGACCAATTGAAAAGATGAAAATGCCCCCGAGAACAAGTCCGACATGGTCTTCCATTTTTACAATAATTTCTTCCATATGCTTTGATTTTGTATGCTTTTCTAATGCTTTACAGACTTAGTATGAGAAGAAGAAATACAACAGTCACCAGGAAGTAGACCAACCAAAAAGCGGGTTTGAATCTGAAGTCTGATTCAACATAGAACCATACACCTAAAAACAGAATCCAAACCCAGGATGAGTCTACGCGATAATGAGTTAACAGCGCCAGGATTACCCAGAAAACCAGGTTGACCAAAATAAAATCAGCCAACCGTTTCCTTTTCATCACTTAACCATATGTCATCATCCTTCTTCACGAGCCTATATTTTTAGTGAAGGTATCGCAGCAGACAGCAATACTGATTCTCCCTATAAATCTGTACTCAAAAAGGTGTCTTGATTTATAGGGAACCCTAATAAACAACTGGAAATCAATTAATTATTACAGAGTCAATTCCCGAAGATCATTTTAGAAATGAGGCCGACCATTGAGCCCTAGGCACGCTCTTTATGCGCTCGTTTAAAGGCCGTTGGTGTTTGAGAAGTAGCTTTTTTAAATGCTGTATAAAAGGCGGCTTTGCTGTTGAACCCCACATCTAAGGAGATCGCGTAAATCGTATCAGGCTTGGGTTCTAACAGCTTCTTTTTGGCGGCTTCAATCCTGAATTCATTGATAAAATCCGGGAAGTTTTTGCCAGAGCTTTGGTTAATAGCCTGAGAAATGTGGTGCACCGATTTATCCAGTTTTTCGGCTATGGTATTCAGCTTCAGGTCATATTCCAGATAGAGTTTTTCCTGTACTACCAAATCCTGAATTTCCCTAAAGAGGACAGACGAGTCTTTCAGCGAAGAATTGGCATATTTCTGCCTGGTTTCCTGTGGCAGATCATCAAAATCGCCACTAAAGGCAAATACCGGAAAGTGCATGATGGAATAGGCAAACACGAAGAAAAAAATGCTGATCATCAGTGTTTCAATCTTCATATAGGCCTGGTAATTCTCCACTGTATAACTCACAACGGAATCTTTGGCCAGCACTCCCATCTGCAGCACAACAAAGGCTACAAATACAAACTTCACCCACTTGAGACTAAAGTTCTGCTTGTCATTTAAACTGAGTACCAGAGGGGCCTTCTTCAGCCTGAAAAAAGCCGCAAAAGTCAGTGAGATGTTAATGATGGTGGTAATGAGGTATTCCAGCTCAAACCAATCATTGTATTCGGTTTCCTCCCCTCCCCAGCTTAAAAACTGATACAGGTTGTCGTAATCCAACAGAGGATAAAAAAACATCCATCGCAGCAGCGTGTATCCTGCCACTATCCAAAGCCACTTTTTTACCTTCAGATCTGTTCTGGTAAACAGCACAACAAAATAATAAAGCAGAAAACCAGTAAGGTGGATAAAGAGGTAAGACAAGCCATAGAAACCACTTGTACCATCGGTACTAATGGTCAGATAATGGTCAAAAGCGGTGAAGGTCTGTATAAAAATGAGGCTTGCCAGCACCTGGCGTATTCGCTTGTTTTTGCCTAAACCTGACTTTCTGAAAAGCACAAACACAAAAAGTATTGTACCTATCAAGGTTGCCAACAGAGGGGTCAGGCTTAACAGCTTCATCAGTGCAAAAATAGTGCATTATAAAGCAGAAAAAACAGGGCCAAAGCCCTGTTTATAATCGACAATCTAACAACAACGTATCAAACCCGTGACTTAGAGATTTTCTAAGTGCTCACCACATGTCGTTTCTTTTTAAAACTGGTTTTAATCACATAAAAAACTGATGGGATTAAGTACAGGGTTAAAACGGTGGAGGTGATCATACCACCAATGGTAACAATGGCCATAGGTGTCCGCAGCTCAGCACCGGCATCGCCAATACCCAAAGCATTGGGCAGCATACCGAAGATAATGGCAACGGTGGTCATAATTACCGTTTTCATTTTGGTTCTGCCTGCCGTGATCGTAGCGATATAGAGATCCATTTTCTTCTCTTTCATCAGGTGATCGGTGTAATCGTGAATCAGTATATCATCATTCACTACCAGGCCCAGCAGCGTAATGATGGCCATAAGCGACATGATATTCATAGTAGAGCCGAAGAAATACATAAACAGAAACACACCAATCATGGCCATAGGCACGGTAGTAAAAATTACCAGGGGCTGCCAAAAGCTTTCTACCAAAGAGGCCAGCAACATATACATGAGCAGCAGGGCAATGCCAAATGTAAGTACCATGTCGTTGGTCGCTTCATTGAGTTCCTTAATGTTACCCGTCCATGAAAACTTTACCGAAGGGGGCAGCTCCATTTCGGTCATAAGCTCCTGAATGCTGTTTTGCACATCACCCTGTAATGCTCCGGGAGCCAGATTGGCCGAAAGATCGATTGTTTTTACTTTGTTATCATGCTGAATTTGAGAGGGAGATTCTTCATAGAACACTTTGACCAACTGTCCTATGGTATACATGTTCTGAGCTGTAAAAATGGGTAGCTGCTCAATTTTCTCAACTGAATTAACGGCATCGTTCGGGTAGCTGACT
The DNA here is from genome assembly GCA_002427745.1 of Roseivirga sp. UBA6061. Classification (GTDB taxonomy): domain Bacteria; phylum Bacteroidota; class Bacteroidia; order Cytophagales; family Cyclobacteriaceae; genus Roseivirga. Next base: position 6,322 of record DIYF01000137.1, read on the forward strand.
GTGATATCGTACTCCCTTCCGTTCTCCTTAAGTACCGTAGCTTTAGCCCCGTTTATGGCGTTTCGCACGGCCATGGCTACCTCCAGTGAGGTCAGATTCAGCTCTGCCAAAAGTCGGTTATTCGGCTTGAAATGAATTAAAGGGTTTCCCTTTCGCACACTGCTTTCATAATTCAGCAGCCCGTCAATTTCAGCCAGCTTATCCAGTACCATGGCACTGGCCTCCAGTAAATCGCCCTGATTGTCAGACTTTAACATGAATTGAATCGGGGCGCCATCATCGGAACTTACAGTAGACACGGAGGCTTTGAGATCGGGTATGCTTTCCAGTTTTTCTCCCAGCTGCCCGGCAAACTCTCCATTGGAAAACGTGCGAAGTTCCTTTTTAACCAGTTTGAGTTTGGCATTGGCAAAATTCTCTCCGGTCGCACTGCTGTTTTTCTGCCCTATTATGGTCAATACTGAGGTGACACCTTCAAAACCATTGATTTCCTCTTCAACCTGCCTGATAATCTGTTCGGATCGGTCAACGGTAGTCCCTGAAGGCATTTCCATTTCAACAAACACATCTCCGTTGTCTTCCTGTGGTTCAAACTCAAACCCTATATAGGGTAACAGGCTGGCAGTGCCGAGAAAGAGTATGAACATGATTCCGAAAAGAGCCAGGGGTTTCCATTTCCTGGATAGCAATTTGACGAGTGATCTTTCATAAACCCCTTCCAGCCAGTCAAAAAACCGCATTGAGAGTCGGGCCAGTCTGTTGGGCTTGCGTTCTTTTTTCAATAAAACGCTGGCCAGCATCGGGGTCAGCATAAACGAAACGACTAACGAGAATATGGTAGCTGCCGAGATGGTTAAGGCGTATTCTTTAAAAAACGCACCGGTAGACGATGTCATGGAAGCAATGGGCAGGAACACCACCAGATTGGTGCCTGTGGAGGCTATCACAGCCATCATTACTTCTTGAGTACCTTGTACTGCAGCTTCCCGGATATTCATTCCGGTGTTTCTGAGCCGAATGATGTTTTCAATCACCACGATGGAGTTGGATACCAGGGCCCCGATCGCGACAGAAAAGCTCATCAAAGTCATCATATTCAGAGAGCCATTGAAAAGGCGCATGGCCACAAAGGTTCCCATAAGTGACACGGGAATGGAGATACTCACAATAAGCGTAGTGCGTATATCATTCAGAAAGAAAAACAGGATGATTCCCGTAATGATAATTCCCAGGATAATATTGGTAAGCGCATCATCTACCGCACTTTCTACATATTCTGAGGTATCGAAGGGAATGCTGATGGCAACCTCTTCCGGAAGTTCCTGCTGAAGTTCAGCCACCAGTATTTTGGCATCTCTGGCTACTTTCACTGCGTTGGCATCTGCGGTTTTCATAATGCCCACGCTCACAATGTTCTCATAGCGCTTTCCATGCTCCATATCATAAAAAATCGCTTTGCCTTTTACGGTCTTCACAGAGTCTTTTACAGCAGCAAATTCAGTCAGTTTTCTCACCCCGAACGGAGTAGGCAGGTAGGAATCTTCCACATCCGCTACGCTTTTGTAATTCTCCCCTACTTCTACTGATGACACGCGGTCTTTGTGTATGTAGCTTCCACCGGATGTTTTGTTATTAACCGCCTTCAGGTATTGTGAAACCTCCTGAACATTCATACCAATATCGTACATGGCTTTTTTGTCTACCAGCACTCTTATTTCGCGCTCTTCACCACCATACAGGTCGATTTTAGAAACACCTTCGAGCTGACTCAACTTTGCCTTAATCACGCGATCTACATAGTCATACAGCTCACTTCCCGGGAGTTTGTCAGATGATACTACCAAATCAATTACCGGAATATCTGACAGCTTATACTTATACACCAGGGGGCGTTCAGCTTCTTCAGGTAAATAGGGAGTCACCAGATCCAGTTTGGTTTTCACCTCATTCAGTGCCTTATCCGGGTCAAGGCCATTGTTGAATTCAATGGTGATGACAGATGATTCGGGCATAGAAAAGGATCTGAGCGATTTGAGTCCGCTTAGTGTGGCTACTTCCTTTTCTATTTTATCTGTAATCTCTTTTTCTACCTCTTCGGGGGTGGCACCTACATGGTAGGTACTGATCACCACAGCCGGAATCTTTAAATCGGGAAACAGGTTTACCGCCAGCTTAGTGTAGGTTATATACCCAAACAGCACCAAAGCCAGAAACAGCATGGTCGTGGTAATGGGTCTGTTTATTGCAAGTCTCGTCAGTCTCATAGACGTATTTAGTTTTGAATACTGCTGACGGCAGCGTTGTTTTTCAGCTTATCAATTCCGGATACGATCAACTGGTCACCGGACTGCAAGCCTGCCTTGACTTGTGCCCTTTCTTCGTCTCTTCCGGTAATGCTTATGGTTTGCTTTAGGGCTTTTCCTTCTTCCATCAGAAATACATAGTAGGAGCTGCCCTGCTTTCGCAGTGCATCAATCGGTATTTGAATGCTCTCTGCGGTGGTACCCGTTTCAACCAGAATATCCACTGTGTTTCCCGCGAAACGGATATGGCTGTTTTCAAAACTTGCTGTGATCAAAAAGGCTTTGCGCCTTTCGTCTATCTGAATCGCTTTTTTTGAAATTTTCCCTGCTACCCTCTGGTCGTCTCTCAATAAATAAACCGGAGCATTTAGCTGGATATCCGACACATCTTCGGGAATGGCATAAAACTCTACCGTTACCGTATTGGTTTGTGCCATGCTAAACAGAGGCATCTGTATACTGACTTCCTGACCTACGGAAGTATACACCTGTGTAATGGTGCCGCTAAAAGGCGCCCGAATGGTATTAACACTTTGAAGCTGTTCCAGTGTCTTCTCTTCTATTTCCAATTGCGCTTTCAAGTCACTCAGTGATGTTTTGGCTACCGCACCGATCTTGTACAGCTCCTGTTGACGTTTGTAATCATCTTTCGTTTTGTCGATCTGAATCCTGGCCTGTGCCACCTGCAGTTCATGATTTTCAGGCGGAAATACAGCCAAAACCTGTCCCTGACTCACTTTTTGTCCGGGGGACAGGCTCAATTCTTTCAGAATGCCGGCCTGCTGCGCTATAAAATCCGTTGATTTTGAAAACTTCAATGTGCCATAAAAGGCTTTGGTTGCTTTGACAGAATCACTTTTTACGGTAGTGGTAGTCACTGCAATGGGTTTCACCACTACCGGTTTTGTTTCCGTTTGTGTTTCCCACTCCCCGCAAGAGAAGAGCAGGCTCAGAGGTAGCGTGATTAAGAAAAACTTTATCGTTTTCATTCTGATGATGTTAATTATTGTTTCCTAAGATTCTGTTGATTTGAATTCTGGCGATTTGCAGGTCCAGATAGCTGTTCAGGAGTGCCAGTCTGTTTTGAGTAAGCTGCAACCGGGATTCCTTAAACTGAAGTGGTGTAACTACCCCCAGGCTTAGCTGCTTTCTGAAAATGTCTATTTCAGCTTCGTTCAAAGCAATGGTCTCTTTGTTCAGCTCTATATTTTCCAGCGCCCTGCTATAGTCATTTTCGGCTTTTCTGAGAGCATTTAACAAGGTTTTGCGCCTGTTATCCAGATGAAGCTGCGCACTCTCCTTTTGAATCTCAGCTTTAGAGATTTTGACTTTATTGCTCCCTCCCGAAAAAACGGGGATGCTCATTCTGACCTGCCCGAAAAACAGTTTGTTTCGGTTGTTTTTAAACCGGAAAGCATCGTCCTGGCCGTTATAATTGAAGGCGGTCACCAGGTTGATTTTTGGTAGCCAGAATTTTTTCCGCACTTCAAGTTGCTGACTGGCCATTTCAATTTCCTTTCTGGCAGCCTTTATCCCGGGTTGCAGTTCCAGGCTTTCCTCTACCTGATTAAAACCCGTCAGTTGCAGCTCTTCCAGATTGCCTGTAAGGATCAGGCTATCTCCGGCAGGAATGTCAGCCAGTATTTTGATCTCGGCTAAGAGGTTTTGATACTGTGTTTTGGCATTATTCACAGGTGGCAGGGTGCTTTTGTAAAGCCCTTTGGCCTGGTGTAACCGGAGCAGACTTACCTCACCTTTTTCATAGATCTCTTCTATTTGCTCAAACTGCTCTCTTGCCAAATCGGAATTGGCTTCCAAAACCGCAATACTCTCTTTTATGAAAATGGATTGCCAGTACAAAGCCGAAGCCTGAGCAACAATTTCTGCGCTGGTATGCTCATAATTCAATTTGGCGAGCTCCTCCGCCAGCCGGGCCAGTTTTATGCCGGCCACTGCTTCCACATCGAACAGCACCTGGCTGGCCACCGCACTTACATCTACCGTATTGTTGAAATTGGTCTGAAATTCAGAAATACCTCCAAACCCATCATTGATAAAGAGGAAGTTCTTATTGAAATCCCGTTGGTAGCTGCCTTCTACAGAGATATTCGGTCGCAACAGCGCTTTGGCCATCGAGACATCCCGGGTTGAGATTTTTTGCTCATTAGCACTCAATTTCAAGTCGCCATTATGCGTCTTTACAAGCGACACAAAAGTGGTAAGGTCCAGCTCTTGTGACGATAGTGGCACACAGCTGAATAAAAAAATGGAAGTATATAGCCCGATAATGGTTACTAGTCTCATGTGCTTTATAATTGTGTTAGTGGTCACATGGAACCTTTGATGATGTCAAACAATCATGTCACTGAATACCTGTTGATTGTTTGATACACTGTCGGTTTCATCTGCTCACTGCTTGTCGTACAAAAGCTGTTACTGATTTTGAGCAAATGTATCCGGGCCATACTCTATTAAAGACTGCCCCTATAAAACGAGATATTCTTCAGGACAGGAAATGTGTCTTGATTCATAGGGATCCTTTATAAGGGTTTGAAAATCAGACAAATAACAAAAAACCACTTCCTGGATAAAAAATTTGGCTTTTCAGAAGCGGATGTCGCAAATGAACCTGATCAAAAAACTGAGTTAAAAAGTATGAGTGAGTTTATAAAAGCCGTTCGGTGATTTCGCTGAACGGCTTTTTATTTGCTCTCAAAGTCTGCTAAATTCATTTACCAATATGATGGATCAACAGCAAAAAACAGCACTGGTTACCGGAGGAAACCGGGGTATCGGATCAGCCATTGTCCGGGGACTGGCAAAACTTGGCTACCGTGTATTACTGGGCAGCCGCAATCTGACGGCAGGCAAAGAAGCCGCTTCGACCATGGTGGGTGATGTAATTCCGGTGGAGCTGGATTTATCCGACAGAGAGGTCCTCAAAAACCAGGTTCAGTCAATTCTTGAAAATCACCCTGCCATTGACGTATTGGTCAACAATGCCGGTATTCTGGAGTATGGCAGCCTGCTGGAGATTAGCGAAGAGCAGTTCTACCGATCTGCCCGGGTCAATTTTGAAGCCCCCTTTGACCTGATCCGACTACTTACCCCCGGCATGGTCCAAAGGAAGTACGGCCGCATCGTAAACCTTTCTTCAGGCTGGGGAAGTTTTGACGAAGGCCTGACCGGCCCCTCTGCCTATGCCGTGAGCAAAGCGGCACTGAACGCCCTCACGCTGACACTTTCTCAAAGTCTGCCACAATCTGTTAAAGTCAATTCCATGTGCCCGGGCTGGGTAAAAACAGATATGGGAGGAGCAGGTGCTACCCGATCGCCAGAAGAAGGAGCTGCCACAGCCATCTGGCTGGCAACACTTCCGGACAATGGACCCTCCGGAGGGTTTTACAGAGACAAGCGACTGATCAGGTGGTGATACCACTGGTTCTTTGGCTGTAAGTCTTTGAGGTGTTTTAGCAGGACAGTTACCTTAAACTAAATGGGCATAGGCTATTCCTCTCAAGCTTCACACCGATTATAATGTCGATAAAACATTTCTGTAGCGCAACCCGGGGCCATGGCGGACACTAAGTGAATCCGGACATTTCCAATTAGCTCATAACTCGTCCGATGTCGGTGTTGCATTAATTTCGAAAAGCCCTTAAATGAACCGTGCCTCAGGGTTTGCATCAGTATGAATTCATGCTGTCGGGGAAAAATACTGTTCAGGATGTTGTTGTCTTTTCAAGGCCCCTGTAAATCTTGCACCCGGTTCCATTTCCAGTACATCACAGATGATTTTTCCTTTGACAAACGAGTTATCCAATAAGGTCACCACACCTTTGGCCCTGATTACTCCGGAAAAAGAACCTCCAATGGTAATATTCATGGCTTGTAATTCAGCCTCCAAAACGGACTCCTCAAGCGTGATGATCCATCCCGTGCTGACGAGCTTTCCCTCAAAGTAACCCTGAATACAAATGTCCTTTGATACGACTACTCCATTGGTCTGACAAAGCTCAGGTATGATGCATACTTCAGCAAATTTCTCTAAGCTCATAGTCTCTCCCGTAATTTCCTCCCAAAACTTAATTACTGAATTGGCGTTAAGGCGATTTTTTTTCATCAGCTTATTATTTGATATCGAGACGATAAATGCGGACTGGCAGGTCTTCTTGTTTGATCACATAAGCATATTGACCGGCATGAAGACTATCCGTTTGTATTTTGAGCAATTGCCTTTCCAGTTCTACTTGCCGGAACGGTCCCAGTAGTTCTGCCTTAGTAGAGTATATACCTACCCAGACTTTATTAGCAAATGAGGTATTTCCCAGCATCAGGTTGACTTGTCGCTCAGGGTTAGCAGCAGTTACGGTCAGAAACTGAGAAGAGTGCTGTCCCAGATATACTTCTGATTCGATTACTTCGCTGAAAACAACCTCCTGGAGCGTGCTTATTTTTAATCGGTAAAAGAATATACCGAACATGGCCGTCTTATCATCAAACTCGGCAGCATCAGCACCAAGAGTGGCTATGGTTGCGAAATTTTGGGCATCTCTGCTGCGTTCGACTTCGACCCTTGTAACTTCCTGCAGATCAATAACTCCCCATTTGACCTTAATGCCAAACTTTGAAATCTCAAATTTCAGGTCCGTACAAAAATCCCCACATTCGGGGTATGAGGTGAATGTCTTTTCAGGCTCCTGCAGGCAGGTTGAAAAGAGGATTAAAAAAGCGATGAGTTGATTCATATCTGATTGTTTTACTGCGAAAGATTGGGTAAGGACCGGGACACCATTAAAATGGTGCCCCTTCCTTGTAATAGTGCGTGGTACACCAGCAGGACGTCTTCCTGCTGTTATCTTAAGTTGATCCGTACTGAATTCATTGTTGCTATTGGCCGGTAGCCCGGGCAACTGCCAATACCCTGAACATGTCAGATCCACATTGAGAGATACATCTCCGAATTCCGGGCTTCTCCCGGATACTTTTCATCATTCATATAAGCGAGCTGAACTTTTGATCTTAAGGTTTTCATCTCCGCCATTTTCTGCGTGGGTTCAACAATTCTGATATCTTCCCTTCTATTCTTATGCTCCAGATAAGATATGAGTCGTTTTCCCTGGGGTTGCCTCTTTGCCCCCCAATTTTTCCCGGTGAAGCACCTGTTATGTCAGTTCGATTGGAGAGAGTTCTGGCGATATCTGTTTTCAGAATTTCAGGGTCAGGATATACCGTACTTACATCGTCCAGGTAATCGGTAAAGGCAAAGCGATAACCCCATTCGGTGATGATGTTGAAGTAGTCCAGCAATCTTATCCTTATGCCTCCGCCCAGTGGCACAACAGGCACCAGTCCCGGGTACCTGACCCCTTCGGTACGCAGTTTTCTCAGGTTGTAAGATTTACCTTCATAGTTTACCCTTGGGTTATTGGTAGATACCCCGACAGACAAAAACAGATAAGGGTTAAAAACAGGGCGTTTTTTTGATTCAAATACAGGAATAAAAGAAAACTCGAAGCCGGAAGAGAATTCAGCATTATAGGCCTCAAAAGACAATTGCCTGAATTCCAGATCGTGCTGTCCGGTATTGTCATCTCCGCGAATGGCATAAAGGTTGAGAGCAGCTCTGAAGTTTACCTGGGGTCCGATATACTGGTTAAACTGGAAAGTCAGCCCTCCGTGTGGTACAAATATCCTCCGATGAAGATCTCCGAAATAGCTCGCGGTACTAACCCCGAACGACATATACTGCGTGTGCCTTTTGGCAAACTGATTATAATAACTGCCCTGAGCCTGGGTGTTAAAGCCAGTCAAGATTAGCGGCATGATTAATATGATTTTACAAATTTTATTTAGTATCATTTGATTCTGGATTTTTATTAAAGGCAATAGTGAACCGATCCCCTTTTCGAAAGGCAATACCATGGATTCAGAAAATGATGATGGGTAATCTGGGTTGTTTCCGGGTTAAGCTACCGGAGTGATGATGGTGTGATGGGCATCAGGCACTTATGTGCGTGTTTGAGTTCATATGGATGACTTTCCGTTTTTTATCCCATTCAGGCAATTGATAGGTACTTATCAATTTATCCGATGCTGGTTTTAGCAAATTCTCATGTGAAATTGAGAACAATTTCTCCCGGGCTAGCCGAACGGCCTCTTCCTGAACAGGTTTCAAGCCAATATTCGTAGCATTGAGGTTACTCAGCAATACCTGGATAAAGGAACTGATCAGCGTTTCATAACACTGCCTGGAAGAAGGCAGTAAGAGTATTTTAACCTTCCTGGTGTGTAAATTCCGCTCATCGTTTTTGTTAATCCGATGCGAGTAAAGATGCAGGCTCAATACAGTGAACAACCAGAATTTCCTGATCTGGAAGGTCATGAGAATATTCAATGGGATATCACAGTAGCTGGTAAAACCCAGTGTCCGGACGAACCATCTGAATAAAGCATGTACTTGATAGTAGTATAAAACACCATCATACTTCTCTTTGTAAAGGATATTATTTGTCTCGAGACTCATAGCTATCAGAGTTTGAGATTATTATTCTTTTAATGTTGCTTTACTATTTTCACTGGTCCTTTGTATAAATGACCATCTTCATACACCCTGAGCATATAAATGCCCGGTGTCCACGTGTGCGTATCAATTGATAATTCCTGGTAGCTCTTCCCTGCTTCCACTCTATCCAGTATCCTTTGACCGTGAGAGCTGTCAACGATAATTCTGATATCATGCAGTGAGGGGTCGCTGCTCTTAAATTTCAGGAGGTTGTTTTGTTGAATGGGGTTGGGGTACAGGCTAAGTAAGACCTCTTCTGTTTCAAAGTAAATGCGCCTGATTTCCGAAACATGCTCATTCCCCTGATTGTCGATATCTACCAGTCGATAGTAATTATTACCTGGTTGAGGTTGTCTGTCGATAAAAGAATATTCTTCGAGTGATTGGCTGTTGCCAGCCCCTTCTTTGAAGCCTATAGACCTGAAATGACTGCCATCTTCACTTCTTTCAATTCTGAAGAGGCTGTTGTTTATTTCACTCGCAGTAGACCATTTCAGGAGAACATGATCATCGCGGGCGTGTACGTCAAACGAGATTAAGGTAATGGGCAGGGCATTCTCCTCAGAAGACGCCAGGGTAAAGTACTGTCCGTTATTAAAGTCTACCCTGAAGTTTACCAGACCATCATTATTGGTAACAGACGCCTGTAACACTAAACTTGCCCCCGCACTAAAGTCACTGTCGTTGTCTACGAGCAGTACAATCTGGCTTTCGTCACTGGTTCCGGAGCCCTGAGGTCCTTCCAGATTACTCACATCAAATTGTACCACAACAGTGCCCACAGTACCGGTTTCCTGCACACGCCATTCACGATTGAGCCGGCTGGCTACCTGCACAGGATCAAAGTCTATATTTTCATCATTATCGTATAAAGCTTCTCCATCATGCCCCCATACCAGGGCAGAAAGGTCTGCCTGAAAGCTTCCGCTGTTGGCAGAATTAGTCTGTTCCGGGCCGTTGGTATCATCATCCAGCCCCATGGTAACAAGGGCATCTGCATTGCTGCTTTTTGACTGTTTTTGCTCCAGGTCAGAGCCGTCATCCCGTACAATACCGGCAACATTGTTGTGATAGGAGGCGTTGGCCCCGGCATCCCAAAAGACAGTCAGTTCATCTGAGGCCACATAGTCTCCTTCGTTTATGCTTACCGTCTCAAAAGGAATACCGTCTCCGTCATTATCATTACTCAGTGTAATACCGTATTTGAGCGCCAGGTAAGATTCCACACGTTGCCTTTCTGAGGCAGACTGAGGCTCATTATACACGATGATCTCTGCGATTTGCCCATTGAAACGCTCAGTGCCTGTAGGGGCCTGACCAAGGTAGTTGTCGGAATTGGTAAGGCTGCGGTTAGTATTACCCACACTGCCGGTACTAAAGGTAGCTCCGGCCAGGGCTACCATGATATCATTGCCCGACAAAGCCTGAGTATTGGCAGTCAGCAGCGAAGTAGTGTTGATGCTGTAGGGCACCAGCAGCCCCTGGTTGTTGGGGGCTACTTCCAGTTGAAGGCCGGCATTTCCGATATTTCCCAGTTGTAAGGCAACCCCAGAACCTGAAGTAGTACTACCCAAAGAGAGTATGCGCTGTGTTGCGTTGTCTGCATTGGTATTCCAGACAGCATAAAAACCCAGGGCATCATCATTAGCAGCTACAATATTGTCGGGTAGTTCCAGAAAACCATTAGTACCATCAAATGAGACAACAGGGTTGAAGTTCAGGTTATCTATGGCGTTGTCATGAAAAACAGGTTGATTGGCAGGAACACTCTGACTCGCCTGCACAGCAGCATCAGACTGTCCCACCCAGGTGCTCAGGCTGGCGCCATCTGTGGTGGAATTGGTGCTAAAATCTGATCTGAGCCATAAGGCCAGATCTGTTTCTATCCCACCCGGTGCTCCATTAAAGAAGTCAACTCCGGTGTTACTGCTGTGTGCAGAACCACTACCTGAGTTAGTTACGCTGGCAGCCGTAGCGCTGCCAAAGGCCGAGTCATCGAAAGAGAAGGTAACATCTGCCACATCATCTGCAGACTGATGGTTAGTAGCATTGCCTGTAAATTTGACCGTAACTCTCGTATCATTATCAGACAAGGACAGCACGGGAGTGAGCCCGGCAGGTACGTTCCCCAGGGTTACCTGGCTTCCAACATTGAGCAGATCATCATTATCTGCATCGTTAAAAGTATCACCTGTAAGGCTGATGAGCAGCGGGTTATTATTATTGATACTACCATCATTAGCCGGTACTTCGGTATATTCAGCACCGAGTGTATACTCCACCACAGCTCCATTCCCATCGTCAATCAAAAACATTTTGGAGCCATTACCACTGAAAGCAATATCCCGCAGTTGGACTATCTGCTGGTTGCTTATTGAAAACTCTTCGGCCGCACCGGCATAAGTAGCCGTGCTTACGTCAAAGTTGACAGAAAGATGATATTCTATTACAGCAACATCGTCAAAGCCAATCACAAACATTTTGGAGCCGTCATTATTAAAGGCCAACCCTGTGGGTATATTTTCCTCATTACCCACAAAGAACTCTTCTGCTGCTCCGGCATAAGTGGCCGTACTTACATCATAGGGAACGGTCAGATCATATTCAATGATAGCATCATCAACTAAGCCAATCATAAACATTTTAGATCCGTCATTGCTAAAGACCAGTTCTAAGGGTAAACTAACCTCATTACCCACAAAGAACTCTTCACCAGCACCGGCATAGGTAGCCGTACTTACATCAAAGTTGACAGAAAGATGATATTCTATTACAGAACCAAAGTTAAAGCCAGTCACAAACATTTTGGAGCCGTCATTATTAAAGGCCAGCCCTGTGGGTATATTTTCCTCATTACCCACAAAGAATTCTTCTGCTGCTCCGGCATAAGTGGCCGTACTTACATCAAAGCTGGTGGAGAGGTTATACTCTACCACAGCAGCATCCGCGGCACCCATCACAAACATTTTAGAGCCGTCACTGCTGAAGACTAGCCCCGTGGGCGAAGTATCCTGGGCACTTACTGAAAGTTCCTCCGCAGCACCAGCATAGATAGCACCTGATACATCAAACAGGCCTGTAACATACTGTAAGGAAGGATTTGCTAAGAAACTGATGGGTACATTGCTACTGAAGGGGCTTGCCTCGCCTGAGTTCGTTACGCTCGCAGCCGTGGCGCTGCTAAAGGCAGAGTCATCAAAAGAGAAGGTAATATCAGCCACATCATCTGCAGGTTGATGGTCAGTGGCATTGCCTGTAAATGTGACGGTGACTCTGGTATCATTATCAGACAAGGACAGCACAGGACTAAGCCCGGCAGGTACATTACCCAGCGTTACCTGGCTTCCCACGTTTAGCAAGTCATCATTATCTGCATCGTTAAAGGTATCACCAGTGAGGCTGATGATCAGCGGGTTAAGAGAGGTAATAATGCCATCATTAGCCGGTACTTCTGTATATTCAGCACCGGGTAATGTATATTCCACCACGGCATCATCATCGTTGCCAATCACAAAAAGCCTCGTTCCGTCATTGCTAAAGGCCAGTCCTCTGGGTGTGCTTTCCTGAGCACCCACAAAGAACTCTTCACCAGCTCCGGCATAGGTAGCCGTACTTACATCAAAGTTGACAGAGAGATGATACTCTACTACCGCCTCATCATCATGACCAACCACAAACATTCTGGATCCGTCATTATTGAAGGCCAAACCCTGGGGTTCATCTTCCTGAGCACCCACAAAGAATTCTTCCCCTGCTCCGGCATAGATGGCAGTACTTACATCATAGGGAACGGTCAGATCATATTCAATGATAGCATCATCAGTTAAGCCAATCACAAAAAGCTTCGTTCCATCATTGCTAAAAGTCAGCCCTGTGGCTAAGGTTTCCTGGGCACCCACAAAGAATTCTTCTGCGGCTCCGGCATAGACGGCCGTACTTACATCGAAAGAAACGGTCAGGTCATATTCAATGATAGCATCATCAACAGAACCAAGTACAAAAAGCTTAGTTCCGTCATTGTTGAAGGCCAGATCACGAGGGCTGGAGACCCTATTAAAGACAGAGAGTTGTTCTACATTTCCGGCATAGATGGCAGTACTCACGTCAAAGTTGGTGGAGAGGGTGTATTCCGATACCGCACCAAAGACCAGGCCGACTACGAACATTTTAGACCCGTCATTGTTAAAGGTCAGATCTTGTATTTGTCCATCCTGGGCATCCACGGAAAACTCTTCCCCTGCTCCCGCATAGCTGGCTCCTGATACATCTATGACGGTACTATATTGAAGCGTTTGGCTATAAACAAGATTATTCAGAACCAAAAAGATGAGTAAACACAAAAAAACGGCTGGACGAATTTGCAGCCATGTGAAGGTTGTAATGCCATGGACTTGTACATAAATTATCATGGCTCAAACATCGTCTGAGCCATCTGAATGGCCATTTTTTCGCACCCCAGGAAAACCCCAGGGGCTGGAATTTAAACCCTAAACCTCATGATTTCTGCATGTTTTTTGAACTATAAGGGTATTCTATAAGAATATGAGGTGGTAAATGAAAGCTGCCTGAAAATTCGAAACTTATTATTAACTTGATGAAAATCTCCCCGGGGGGAAAGCCCACTACAAAACCCCACCGATTTTCCACTGACATTGTCGTTTTGCTGCCGTAGCCACCTTCGTCTACCCGATGCGCATTTGAAGCAACTGTGGTGGTTGTATAATCTATAGAGCATTTTCCAGTCTGAATTTGAAAGAGAGAATACTGTAAAGGAGGTTCATCAATAGTGTGTATTTAGATGTTAGAAGTGCGATGAGTACAAGAATTGCTGTTATTGTTTCGGCCTGTTTTCTCATGGTTGCCAATGAAAGCAGAGCGACAGCTGGTTTCATGCCAATGGACAAAGACCAAAAAACCGAGCTTCGGGAGATGTATGATAAGGTGTTTTCATTTTTGGAAACCAGTGTAGACAGCTCTCTTTACTATCTGGACCAAATGGAGACCCTGGCACATCAGGCGAATGATCCCTACTGGAACGCGCAAACCCTTTTTGTCCGGGGTTCTGTTTTACTTCAAACGGGAGAGATATCAGAAGCCATCTCTTTATTGGAAAAAGCAGCCCTTGACCTTCTTGTGATTGATGCCCGGAAAGAAGCTGCCATAGCTTTTGATAATGCAGGCCAGGGCTATTTGAGACTGGGTGATCACGAGCCGGCACTTAAAGCTTTCTTCCGTGCTATTGATATAGAATCGTCCCTGGAAGTAGCATCGTTTTTGGGGAGAAAGTATGCCAATATTTCAAACGCTTATTACGCAATGGGTGATTCGATCAATCAGAAAGTTTATCTGGACAGAGCTTTAGATGCCCTGAAGTTTGCGAACAACCCCAGGTTGCTTGATGAACTGTACATAAGATCACTTCACCTGCAATACTTAAGTGCAAAACAAGACTATCGGGGTGCTAAGATAGAAGTCGTGAGAATGATTGAAATATGCAGAGAAGCAGGTCAGGAACTGAACGTATATACGCTAACTCTCAATCTGGCATCCTACAATAACGGACTGGACCTGCCCGGGGAAGCAAAAGAAGCCTTATTATCCGTGCAACACCTTGTCAAAGAGGACCTGGTGGGCGCATACTCGGTGGCTTCTTTTCATACCAGAATGGCCATGACAGAACGACTACTGGGTAACTTTCAGGAAGCCATTCATCACGGGCAGAAAGCACTTGTATATTCTGATAAGTCTCAGAACCCCCGATTGATTTCCGCCATTCTCAATAACCTTATTATCAGCTGCAAAAAGGCAACTCAGAGTGATCTGGCCTATATATACTACGATCAACTCATGGTTCATAAGGACAGCCTGTTTGACCGCCAAAAGTTAGAAGCAATAGCAAAGATGGAAGCCCAATATCAGCTTTCTCAAAAAAATGAACAACTGGCCCTGCGGGAAGCCGCACTGGCACAGTCCAGGTTGCGTAATAATCATATTGTCGTAGCCGGGCTCTTGTTGCTGGTATTGATCCTGATCAGTACAGGCCTGATTTGGCGAAGGAACCTGAGGTTACAATCCAATGAGAAAGTAAACCTGGGCAAGATAAAGGAACTAAAAGAACAGGTTTCAGCCATTCTGAAGATGAGTTACGGTAGCTATAATGACTCTAAAGGCATTGAAGACATGGAGCAACGTCTTACAGAGGCCATAGACGCTAAAGATGTTGAAGTAATTGATAAGATAAACAGCATGGTTAACCAACGTGACAAGAGGCTGACCAATGGTTTATACGACCCTGAGCTGATGCGTATACTAAACAGAGAATTTCTCCGGAAAGTGTCAGGAATGTATCCGCAGCTAACCAATTATGATCTGAGGGTCATATGCTTCTTATTACTTAACCCAAGTAACAAAGAACTGGCAGAGGCAATGGGGGTATCTCTGAAGGCTGCAGAAGCAGCCAGGAAAAGACTGCGTATCAGGATGGGACTTGGCTCCAGGGTGGACCTGAACAAATATATATTGGACTTACAAACAAACGAGTCAATGGTAGCCTGATTGACAAATAAACAAGCCTCAGGCCGCTCCTGCTACTCTTATTGAGAAACTGAGCTCTGGAGGAGGGGCATAAAAAAAGAGATTCCTGCTTTCACAGGAACCTCTTTTTCAAACAGTCTCAATTTCCCCTATGAGGGGGGGGAAATCACATCTTTTCAGCAAACCATTGAGCGGCTTCCGTAATTGACTCGCTCACTTCTGCTTCCTGATCGTAATAGCTGAACTGGTGGTAAGGTGATTCCAGCTCGGTTTCCATCCAGTGGAGTTTTTTGTCGGTGATGCCAATACGCTCAAAGTAGTTCTTCGTGTACTGCGGCAATACGGCTCCGTCTGAATGAATCATCAGAATAGGCACTGAGATATTGGCAGCTGTGGGCATAGGATCTGTGGTCAGCCAGTCTTCCCATGACATTACTGCAAACTTATCGGCACTCCACTCTTTCACAGCTCCTCTTTCAGGGTTGAGGTAGTAGTCATAAGGGCCGTACATAGCGGCAGCGGGGTCTTCGGTAGAAATGGTTGGGATGTACTCCACTGTACCATGCTCGGCATAGGCTTTTTTAGCCGCCTGAGCCGCTCCCACTTTGGCGTTTACACCTTCTTCACCACCGTAAAAAAGTTTCACTGCCTCGGCATCATGCAGCCATGAGGCAGCAGTTACCACAGACTTCACACGGCTGTCTTCTGAAGCAGCCATCAACGTATACATGGCACCTGCACAGACACCAAAGACACCTATTTTGTCGTGATCCACTTCGGGAAGACTTTCCAGGAAAGTCACTGCATTTTTAATGTCCGCCTTTTTCATGACCGGGCTTTCATAGAACCTGGGTTCTCCTTCGCTTTCTCCAAAATTCCTGAAATCAAAGGCCAGAGTAATGAAGCCGGCATCGGCCAGTCTTTTGGCATAGGTACCTGCCATTTGTTCCTTCACGGTGGTCCAGCTGCCAGAGACTACAATAGCAGGATATTGTTCACCCGCTTTATAATTCTGTGGCAGGTACAGGTCTCCTGCCAAATTCAGTCCTTCACTTTTAAAGCTTACTTTTCTCATCTGTTCTGTTGTTTTAATTTCTTCTGATTTTTGATTTACGGGCTTATTGCACCCGGTCATTTGTGTTAATATGACCATGGCTAATACTATCTTTTTCATGGCTTACCTGATTTGATCGAGCAGGCCGAATCCCCGGGCTGCTACGATAGGGTTAAAGATTTCTACATACTCAGTAATCTTACCTTCCTCATTGAATCTGAAAGTGGAGTAATAGTTGTTTTCATAAGTACCGGCACCGTTTTTCAGGTTGATTCTGCCGGTATATTTCACGAAGACGATGGATGGGTCTTCCATGGCATACAGCTCGTCTATCGGAAAAGTCATACCATCAAAATTTGGAAATACCGGGCTCCAGTATTTGCGGATGGCTTCCTTGCCTTTTGCACCCTCAGGGAAAATACCAGAAGCATAAGGGTTGATATGCTCGGCATCTTCGGCAAACAGGTCTGCCAGGGCATCTACATTTTCATTTTCGAGGGCTTTAAAAAAGGCCCGTGTGCTTTGCTTATTCTTTTCTGCAATGGCTTTCATGCTTTTGTGGTTTTCGTTTACTCGCTCTGTACTGCAACTGATCAGTAAAGAGATGGCTGTGATGCTCAACAGAATGGCTGACTTTCTCATTTTTTTGCCTGTTCTATGGCTTTCTGTGGCAATGCGGTATTACCATCCTGATACTTGAAGTTGAATTTCATGCTGTCTACCCTCCAGCTATCGCCTGAGCGGGTCAGTGAAAAGTCATAGGTACCTACTACGGTCCATACATTGCCGCCTTCATCTTCCAGGTAGTGGGTGGCGGTTCCGTAACATTTCACATCTGCCTTGTCTCCTTTTACCGACAACAGGAAATTGCCCAGCTGGTGATGGGTATACCGGAATCCGGGCAGAATACCTTTCCAGGCTGTGGTAATATCCGCAGGACTTAGCCTGGCAGCGGGGTCGCCTGTCATAGAGGAGTAATCCAGTACTACTTCATCATTGAAAATCTGCTCTACGGTATTCCACTGATGCTCATCTGTGGCAACAAAAAGGGCGGTGATTACTTCTTGTGGATTTGTCATTTCTTGTGCGTTTAGTCCCAAACAGAGGGCCGTTAGAATTGTGGTTATTGCTGTTTTCATATCTCTTGTGCAATAGGTATATGCAAAGATTGCCAGCCTGAAATCAACCGGATTTATGAAATCAAATGAAGGAGTATGAAAATCAAAGAATCACCGTCTGCGGTACTCCAGCGGGGTCATTCCGGTGTGTTTTTTAAAGAAAGCGCTGAAATTATTGGGGCTGTCAAAGAGCAAAGTATAGGCGATTTCCTTGACGCTTAAATCCGTTTGTGCCAGGTAAGCTTTAGACAGCTGCAGCAGATGATTGTGTATGTGGCTCAGTGCTGTATGTCCCGTGATGTTCTTCACCACGGCATTTAAATGATTGGGATGCACACTGAGCCGGGCGGCATAGTGGCTGGTGGAATGCAGGTTGGAAAAAGTCTCTTTATTGAAGTTTGGCTGAAAGCTGGTTTCTATCAGGGCCTGGTATCGGGTAAAGAGCCGGAGGTCTGCTGTTCGCATTTGGGTTTTTGCCGTTTCCTCATCTACCTGCTCTGTAAAATAGCGCTTTATATAGCTGAGGAGTAAAAGCACCTCCACTTCAATAAACTCAAATTTATCCTGCGCCTCTCCATAGTACTCCTCCCATACTTTCCTGAAAATGTTGGCGATGGTGGAGAAGTCTTCTTTGCCTATCTCAAAGGGTAGCGAGCTGTCCATCTTGAGGTACGGAAAGCGCTGTAGCATATCCGTAAAGTAGTTGGACCCGGCAATAAAGTCCTGCGAAAACATAAGGTAATAACCTTCCCAGTCTGGTATGATGTCCCAGGAGAGTATCTGAAAAGGGGTATTGAAGAACACGGTGATTCCTTCAGGAAAATCATCAAACTGGCCTGAGAACACCTTACCGCCCCCCTCAGATTTGATGGCAATGGCATAGAACTCATGCCGGAAGGGCTCCATGGAAGTCACTACCGTTTTCATGTTCTCTTCGAAGCTTCGGATATCAAAATGCGGATGTTTCGGCTGCGGGATGTTGATGGCCTTACAGTATTCTGATATGGTTTTGAAATGCTTCAAGCGGTGAATTTTAGGTAATTATTGACTGATCTCAAAATAACCGGGTGAATCACCAACAGGAAGCCCGAAGCTGCCGAGAGCTTAACAGGCAACCCACCTGTAAGAAACCATTTGAAATCAATTGAAGATTTGATTCTCAAACTGACGAAAGGAATTCAGATAGATATCCGCTGACTCTTCAAAGAGCCCCATCATAGAGTAGAAAAAATCAAAATTGTTATCACTATCCACTAAAGCCGCATTGGTATTGGCAAAGCTGATGAAGCTCTGAAAGGCAGACTGAAAAGAATATACCTCCGACAGTGCTGAAGTGACTTCCACATCCAGGTCATTTAAAACCCCGGAGTTGAGCGCCATCTGATACGCTGAGTTTTTCAGCAAGGGAGGCCTCGTTCCTTTCCATACCTCTACCTGGCTTACTTTCCTGATCGAAGAATCTGAAACCAGCCGGTGCATACTGGACAATAATTCATGGTAATATCCCACCCTTGACTGAACACCCTCTATATTAAACCTGAGCTCTTTTTTAATGCTTTCCATCGTCTTCTCTGCCCTCAGCTCTTTGTTTCGGTTTTCTCTCCAGTCATTCACGATCAACCCGAGTATGATGCCGATGGAAACAGTGAATATCTCGAATAGAATCTTACTAAAAGTGCCTGATGGTTTTTTCATTCTGAGTTTTGGATAGTTACAACATGAGCGGGATCAGACCGGCTGCCCCTTGTCTGACAGACGAAAAAGACCTGTTCATCATTACAAGAGTACCACAGGGTTAATCCGGCAGGTTCATTCCCCGCTCTCATAAACATCATTGTTCACTCAGTGTCTTTCTGATAACTTCCTTACATGAAAAAAGCTTTTGCGACCTTACTATTCATGCTCTCAGCGACCGTGTGGGCTCAGGACACCGTCAGGGTAGTGATCAATACTTCACTCGGGGAGATAGAGGCTGAACTCTATGCCGAAAAGGCGCCTGTTACCGTTACCAACTTCCTGCGCTATATCGATGCCGGTCTTTATAGTAACAGCAGCTTTTACCGGGTATGTACACCCGAAAATGAAGCGACCAGAGACGTGAAAATCGAAGTGATACAGGGAGGCAATGTGGAGAGGTCAAAGGCTTTTGAGGCGATTAGACTGGAAACCACCCGTCAGACCGGAATATCACATGAGGATGGAATGCTGTCGATGGCCCGTACCGGTGAGCCACACTCTGCCACAAGCCATTTCTTTATCTGTATAGGCCCTCAGCCGGAACTGGATTTCGGGGGCAAACGCAGCGCTGATGGTCAGGGCTTCGCTGCCTTTGGCAAGGTTACCCGGGGAATGGATATCGTGAAAAAAATTCAGCAGGGAGCAAACGAAAGACAAAGACTCAAAGAGCCCGTTGCCATACTCACGATCAAACGGGCCGGATAGAAAAACTAAAGCCCCCGGACTACTACGACCAGGGGCTACCGGAGCATGCCTTAAAGATATGTCATGAGTCTTATACATGCCTCCGATTTGACTATTATGGAACTAAAGAAGGTTTCTTTTCATGTCTTGTTGTTTTGGTTCTGTCTCCTTGCTCACCCTTGCCCCGATGGGAAATGCTGTTGTTCTTAATCACTCCCATTAGGGACTCAACAGGGCGGGTACAAACTAACAAAAAGGATATTTTGAGTGTGTTTTCTTTGTTTTTGATGTCTTTCAAAAAAAGGTAATGACTGCATCGGGACCGGGCCAAAATAGGTCCCGATGGTGGGAATCAGTCATTTTCTTCATATGCTTCCAGGGGGTCAAAGAGCCAGATATCATCAAAACGGGAATTGCCGTTTCTGCCGGTCACCACATAGCCCACATTATTGATGGTAAAAGCCACTGCAGCCGTTCTGGCCCTACCTTCAAAACCTGTCTTTTCTATCCAGTCATCATCTACCGGATCGTACTCCCATGTATCTGCCAAAGTTCCGTCTGCCACCCCGGTTGACAGGTACGCCTTTCCGTTGACCACAAAGGCCACGGCATTGGACCGTGCTATGTCATCATCTCCGCTTTGCGTATCATCCAGGTCACTGAGCTCGGTCCAGCGATCGTCTACCGGATCATACTTCCATAAATCATCTTCCAGGATATCATTGTTGCTGCCTCCGCCTACATAGGGCACGCCATCAATGGTGAAGGTGAAGGCACCGATACGCTTTGAACCTCCCACACTGGTGCGCTGGGTCCATACATCCGTGGCAGGGTCATACTCCCAAAAGTCCTTGAGGTTATTACTACCGTCAAAGCCGGTTCCGATATAGCCTTTGTCGCCAATACCGAAAGCGATGGCACTATGCCTTGCCGGACCGGCCAGATCAGCCACCTGCTTCCAGGTATCCAGGGCAGGATCGTATTCCCAGAAATCATTCAGTTCGTCACTCCCGTCATAACCTCCCCCGATATAACCTTTGCCATTTACAGTAAAGGCCATGGCCGCACTTCTGGCCACACCGGGGAAATCAGCCAGGCGTCTCCAGGCATCCCGATCGGGGTCGTATTGCCAGAAATCGTTCAGTCGGTTATCTCCGTCATATCCGGTACCCACGTAGCCAATACCGTTGATGGCAAAGCCGGCTGCTCCGCTGCGGATTGCTCCTTCAAAGTCTGATTTTTCTACCCAGTTGCCTTCATCCGGGGTTCCGGGTACGCCATCATCTGAGCAGCTCAGTAAAGACATCAGGCACAGACTCAGACAGGTCAGTACAATACTTTTTAACTTCATCATGATCATTCTATCAGTTTGGTCATATATATTTTTAAGGTCAGACCGGAAGAGCCATAGCCGGCTCCGCCAATGGTCAGTCGGTTTATCGAATTGAGTATACCATTAGGGGTAGGGCTCACCACCAGCGCCAGTCCCTGGTCGCCCTCTTCCTGAAGCTGCTGAAAAACGAATTCAGTGACATCGAATTCATAAAAGGCAAAGAGGTTCAATTCTTCATCTGCCTGAAGGTGGGCGTATTGCGCAGAGACGGCACTTCCCGAAACATTGAAGAACACCTGACCTATCTGGTTATACTTGTTGGTAATAAAGAGTGCCAGGGAATCCGGAAGCTCTGTGATTTCCCGGTAAGAGCCCTTGACAGGTTCAATGCGGAGTATCGCTGCATTCACGATATACTCCTTGTCGAGCTCATTAAGTTTTTTGAGAAAGGGGAAACGGACCTTTGACTGTATGCCCAGTCCTGCCTGCACATAGGTCTTACCTCCGGCTGTCTCTGCATCTACTTCCTCATCTCCACTCAGTCCGGCCAGTCCGGTGCCGGCTCTATCGGAATGGTAGCTGCTAAAGGCGATGTCTTCACGAATCTGCACGAAGTCATAGTGATAGGCTTCTGTAAACTCACCCTCTTCATGGTAATACATGCGCAGAATGATCCTGTTCTCAAAGCTATCATTGACCGTTTGTGAGTTGGCAAAGCCAAATACCTGATAGGCCTCCTCTCCTTCCGGTTCGAGCATCAGTCCTTCAAACTCCCGCAGGAAATCGAGGTTGGTTGGATAAATCTCATTTCGTTCTGCCAGTTTAAAAAGGCGCTCGCCAAGACTGTTGTCCAGGGAGATAAAAATGGAATCACCCTCCTCCCAGTCGTGATCAAACTCAAAGCTACCCAGAGAGGTTCTCCCTGTGTTAAGCTCGTCAAAACCGAAGTAAAACTCATCATCCGTTGTTCCAAACTCTTCAACGATTTCCCTGATGTTGAACTGCTGTGTTTGCTCCCGGTCTCCCGTCACATAGCCATCATAATTGAGGATGAGCTGCAGGGAGTCGTAAACCATATTAGTTCCTTCAAAATCAAGGAAGTTACCGGGGGCAAACTTGAAGTAAGAGCGGATTTCCAGATCGCCCAGATCCTGATGTCGCTGCCGGCCTGTCAGGATACGTGAAAGGCCGGAGGTAACGAGGCTATCGGCCAATAGTGTAGCACTTTCAATATGGAAACTGTCGAGTGCTGAAACATCAAAGCCCACCGGATCATCCACAGGAGTGAATGTGCCCGGCTGTTCGCAGCCTGCTACGCTGATGATGAGTGCTAATACAACAATGGGAATGGCCCGCATATCTGACTTTATCTGAAAAGCACCTGAATCTAGGGTTTACCCTGATAGCCTGGCAGGGCTATTCAATCAAGGACTTTGATAAATCTGTGAAGGTCAGATGAGTTGTTAACGCCTGTTAAGGTGCGTTAAGGGCTGTTAATGAAAAACGGAAAAACAGGCAGGTCTATTCACCATCGGGCATGAGCAGATAGATCAGTGAGATACCGCAAATGGTTACAATTCTGAAGGCAGCAGAAATACCATTCCAGGTGGAAGATTGCCACATAAGGAACCACTCACCGCCAACAGCAATGAAACCGACAAACCATATCAGAAAAGAGAGGGTAAGACCGTAGATGGCCGGACCTTTCTTCGTTTTAAACAGGGCCACATCCTGCCGGTTTTGGAAGAGGCCTATGGCTCCCTTCCAGCAAAGAAAGGCCGCCAGGGCTTCGCCCAGAATAATGCCGATGTAGAAGATATGATGGACAATGGGTGAGGTCATGGCCCGCCACATACCGGAGTTTTCCGGGAAGGTAGTGTCCATAGACAGCACATGCTTTACAAACTTAAAATTGGACCAGTAGTCAGTAACATTGTTAAATACCACCAGGGTGAGAAACAAGGCTATTGCAGCGATAAAGACAATTTTGGACAGACGGATGGGCATAGACTTGGGAGCTCAATAGGTCCTTTAAGTTTTCTCCCCATTCGAGCAGTTCTAAGTTAAGTAAATAAATACTAAGCTCTCTTTATCTCGACAAACATGTACTTCAAAACAAAAAAGGCTCTGAGTAAAATTGCGAGTACCAGTGCCAGTATAAGAACCAGATAGGCGATCCTCGGAGGGTTTTCAAACAACAATTGAATAGAATGTCCCAGCGCTACTAATGGGATAATAAAGCCTCCTAAGATAGTAACCATTTTCCAAGGGGCATCCATTAGAAAAGACCAAACATTATAGTCCTCATCCGTCCCCATAAACTCAAGGTTTATAACTGAAAAAGGAATTAACAATTGACAAAACTCTTCACTAAATGAATTCGGCCATGCCCTTTTCAAAGTGGTCATTATTACCTTATTCATAAAGTCCATCATCACCAGACCTGAGCAGAACTGATAAAAGAGAAATACTATTATAACCGGGCTCAACCGGAGAAAGAATTGTAGGTCTATAAGCTTGAAACCTGAAAAGCTAATTTCCGAAACTCCTCCACTGGAAATCAGATAACTTACAAACCACACTAAAACAAGCATTAGAAATTTCTTAAATGTCTTGTCTTGTGCCCTGGAATAGTTGGTCACCACCATCTCCAGCATTTTACCATGATTCAGAGAATCAAACCTCGGTTTTTCTTTTACAAATTGAACCAAGGACTCTATTACTGTTCTTGACGTCTTATCCATAACTTTTAATAACTATCTAACACCTAGTTATCAAAACTCATGCCGAATGACTATTTTAAATTTTAAATAGGATTATAACACACTATTACACACTACCTCTACCTTGAAACAATGATCTTACGGGTAAAGATGTTGCCGTCTATAGACAGCTTGTAGAAATACAGGCCGTTTGCTACCTGCGATCCATCATAGGAAGAAAGATTCCATCTCAGTTCCTGATCTCCTGCCGGCTGAATCGTTTCAGGCAGTAGTGCCTTAATGGGCGTACCCCCATTGTCAAATACCTCAATCGCTACCCTGGAGCTTTTGAGCAGTCTGTACCGGATATTCACAAATTGCTGCGTGGGGTTGGGATAGGCCTTCAATTCTATCGCCTCTTCGAGAACGATCTCATCCTCCACACCTGTCACTACCTCAGGCAGTGCCGTGGCGTATACGGTACCACCATCCTGACGATCTACATCGTCCATTCTGGCGCTGACTGCCAGGTTCAGGTCGGTAACCATAACGGAAGCACCAAAGTAGTTGTGTGCTGTACCTTCGGGATCGTCCAGCACCTGCTTGAAAATCCAGAGGCCTCCCTCCTTTTCGTAGTAATAACTTTGCCCTACATCCAGGTTGCCGTTTACATTTACCTTGGGAGCCCCCACCACCAATCTGAAATCGGTCATGGCCACAGACTTACCAAAGTAGTCGTTCAAGGCACCTTCGGCATAGACCACCTGCTGTATCTCTTTCCAGCCATCAGGTTCGTTTCTGAAATAGTAAGCCGATCCGGCATTATTGCTCAGTCCGTCTGCCAGAAAAGCACCGGCTATAATATCGTCTCTGTTTATGGCCACAGAGGAGCCCAGAAAGTCTTTTTCTGTCCTGCCAAAGGCCTTGAGCTTAGCGGTTTGGGTATAAGTGGTCCCATCCGTAGTAAATACATAAGCCGCTCCGCTTTTATCAATGAAGTCGCTTTGGTTAGGCGCTCCGATCACCACCACATTATCGTCATTGATATCAATGCTGTAGCCAAAGTTATCGTTGGCGGCCCCGTCATCTGCGGTAAGCTTATTCGCAAAGGTCCAGGTTCCGTTTACTTTCGTAAAGTCATACACCGCACCACTGGCATCCGCTTCGCCATTAGCCTTAATGGCTCCTACAATGATTCGGTTACCGTTGGTAGCCACGCTATGCCCGAAATAGTTGCCTGCTCCCGGATCTGAAGCTTCTACCGTATTAGTAAGTTGCCAGTCGGTACCGTCATACTCATAGACCAGGGCTTTGCCCGTAAATGGCCCCTGCTGGAAAGTACCTATAGCCCCCACTACCAACACGGAGGATTTCATATCTATGGAGAAACCATAATTCTGGAAGGTGTTCCCGTCTGCATCCACCAGCACCTGAAATTCATCCCAGCTATCTCCGTTTTTCTGATAGATGATCACCTTCCCGGCATCCTGTCCGGCATTGGTGGTAGAATGAGGTGTACCCACTACCAGCCAGTTTTCATCCATGGCCATAGACCAGCCGTAGTGCTCGTGATTGTTGGAAGCAGATCGGGCTACTTCAGTCAGTTCCTGAGCTTTCAGACCTTGTCCGAAAGCGTATGCGAAGAATATAATGGCTAATACTTTTCTCATGACTTAGTCTTTAATAAGGTTGAAAGTGAATGTCTGCGCGACCCCGGTATAGGTAAAGGTTCGGGCTCCGGTTTCTCCTGCTGCCAATGAATACCCAAAGGGTACCACCACATCGATGGTATAGGTTTGCCCGACTACCAGGTTATTGAAATGGAATTTACCTTCCAGGTCAGTAATGCTACTCGGCTCGAAGGCCCCTCCGGTGCCTTCCGTATCGTAAAACCCGTCTCCGTTTTCATCTATAAACACCATCAGGCCTCCAAGTACAGTTTCTTCATCGCCATTGGTGATGTTAATAGTTCCCGCAACCGGTGAATTGTGCTTGATATAAGGAGTCAGGTTGGAGTAGACCGGAGCATTGGAGCTATCCTGAAGTACAAAGTAGAAGTACAATGAGTCTCCATCTACAACATTTTTAGGGTTAAAGGTCAGGCTGGTTTCAGCGAACCCATTCTCATCAGGTATACCATAGTCCAGCGTACCGATATGTTCTCCGGCATAAGCCGCTGTATCATTCCAGAAGACACTCAGCTGAGTAGAATCCGGAAACTGCGCCCAGTATTCCATATCGATATCAACCAATCCGTCTGCCCGTTTCTCGGCAGTTATGTCTCCGAATGAAACCGGGTGGAAATAGTTGATGCGAACACCTACGGAATCGACATTGTTAGATTCCTTATAAGAAACCAACAGGTCATACTGACCCGGGGTCATGGTAGAAAACTGATGTTGCAGGCTGTCGTCCTCTGGTTCATGATTGATGATCAGAAGATTTGCCGCTGAGTCCGCTTCAAATTTGGTTATACGATCCGTCAGTTCCATTAACGGAGGTTCGTCATCGGCTACCTCTGTCTTTTCTATCTCATAGATATCATAGAAGCCATCAGGGCCGATTACGGAAACATAGGCTTCATCTACCTGTTGTCCCATATCCAGCTCTACAAAAATCGAAGTCTTGTTGGGTGGTATTTCGAAGGTACGTACATCCTTCACCCAAACCGTTTCTTCCACACCATGCGAGCCATCAATACCGTTGCCGGTATTAGCCGTACCCCTCAGACTGTTATCAAGGTTGGCACGACTACCCAGCTCATTTTTGATTTCCCTTTCAATACTACTCACCGTACCTGAACCAATCACATCTACATGCCTGTTGCTGAACTTATAGCGCGCTCCGAAATGGTGCCTTCCGAAGAACCAGTAAGAGGCCCAACCAGCACCATAGCTGCTACTCAGGTGATGTGGATTATAACGAATACCGCCATCTACGCTCCCAAGGGTTTTGCCTCCGACTATCGGTACACTGTGAGGTACTTTGAGTTTCACATCAATCAAGGCATCAAAATTACCACTGGAAGAAAGTTTGGCAGATGCATTAAACTCTACCAATGGGTCAGAAGGTATTTTCATATGAGCATTTACACTGTAGTATCTACCCCAGACCAGGTTCATTCCTATACTACCATCTCCCAGAATGGACCTCCAGTTATTATGCGAATGACGATAAGCACCGATCAGCAGTGAGGCATTGAGATAGACTCCGCTACCGCTAATTGTCACATCATCTTCCTGATAGATCAGTGCTGCTTCATGACCTGCCAGAGACACCGGGCCACCAAAAGTAAAGGCTACAGATCCCTCGAAGTATACACCAGTGAACCTCTGAATAGGGATTCTCATGCCAAAAATAGTCTCGTAGATTGTTACCTGCTGAGAAGGGTTGGCCAGGTTGAACATGCCTCCCTCAATATGCACCAGTTCTATACCAGTATCGCCAATAGGGATGGCCGTATCAAAGTTGGTAGCATCAAAAGAGATATCGATCGAATTCAGCTTGGCAGGGCTTCCTTCAAAAGTCATGGTGGCATCCACCTCGTAACCCGGAGGAATGGCTACATCCAGCTCAGCTTCATGGATCACATCATTTCTGAAGCTGATTTCTACTTTCTTGAAGTCAATGGCACCGAGGTCCACATGGTCCACCTCTATTTTAAAATCCGTAAGTTTCAGTTTATCAGGATGGTGGGAGGCATCAATTTCCAGGCCATTAGAACCATCTTCGCCCAGATCTACAATCACTGACCATACTTCATCCACTTCAATCTCTCCGGTCATATAGAACTTAGAGTCTGTATACTTTACCTCCACATCGCGGGTGGTTACTTCCAGGTTACCGATCTTGAAATCTGAGTTTACCGTGATGTCCATAGAGTGAAGGCTGCCATTTCTGAACTGCATTCCCGGATTGCTCGAGGTACCCATATCGGCATTGATGCTTTCATTGGCAATGTCCAGCTCCATGTCTCCATAGAAGTTGTAATGATTGGTGCCTTTGCTCCACTCTACCCCCAGGTTATCCGTCTTAATTGTAAGGCCTTTTAGCGTAAAGTCTTCAGTAATGGCCATGTTGATATGCCTCAATACTCCGCTCGAGAATACCAGTCCGGGATCAGAATCATCCCCCATGCTTACACCTGCATCATGACCTTCTACGGTCAGGTCAGCCGAACCGTACATCTCAAAATGACGGGATGATCTGTCGTATTGGAAAGTCAGGTTATCAGGTTTGATGGTCATGGCCTTCAAACTGATATTGGCGGTCACACCCATGTTGATGTGTTGGATCACATCGTTCTGAACTGCAATGCCCGGGTTACTGTCACTGCCCAGGGATATACTCACTTCTTCGCCATCAAACTTAGCGGTAGTGCTACCAAAAATCTCGAACCTACCGGATGATTTATCCCAGTGGAAAGTCAGACCATCCGCTTCAAACTCCATGGTCTTCAGCGTAAAATCTGCAGTGATGCCCATGTTGATATGCTCAACAACATCATTATCGACCTTGATTCCGGGATCGTCTCTGTCTCCCAGCAAAACCTCCAGGGTTTCTCCATCAAATGTAGTTGAGGCACTTCCGAAAATCTCAAAGTAGTCACCTGCACTATCCCATTCAAAGGTGAGGCCTTCAGCGGTAAAGCTCATGTCTTTCAGTTCAAAATCAGCCGTAATGCCCATGTTGATGTGCTGAATTACATTGTTGATAACAACAACACCCGGATCAGAGGAGTTACCCATAGAAACGGATACCGTTTCATTGTCGAAGGTAGCGGTAGCATTACCAAACATCAGAAAGTGATTACTGGCCTTATCCCAGACAAAGCCCAGGTCTTCAGCGGTAAAGCTGATGCCTTTCATATCAAAACTACTGAGCACACTCATATTAATGTGTTGCAGTTCGTTGTTCTCAATTTTAATACCCGGATCACTGGAGCTGCCGAGGGTAACCCTGGCCGTTTCTCCGTCAAAGGTGGCCTCAGCAACCCCATACATGATAAAGTAATCTCCGGCCTTATCCCATTCAAAAGTGAGGGCATCTACGGCAAATGATATATCCCTGAGTGTGAAGTCAGCGGTGATGCCCATATTGATATGGTCCACCAGGCCACCGTCAATCCTGATACCGGGATTGCTACTATTACCCAATGAAATTGCTACCGTTTCGCTATCGAAGGTTACTGAAGTATTTCCATAAATTTCGAAATGATCAGAGGCTTTATCCCACTCGAATGTCAGCCCCTCTGCTTTGAAGTCAATTGATTTCATATTGAAATCAGCTGAGATACCCATGTTGATATGATCAATCACTCCTCCGTCAACTCTCACTCCGGGGTTGGCATCATTACCTAATGCTACTGCGATAGTCTCTCCATCAAAGGTGACTGAAGTATTACCAAAAATTTCTACATGATCAGAGGCCTTGTCCCATTGGAAGGTCAGGCCGCTGGCATGGAATTCGATGGATTTCATATTGAAGTTGGCCGAAACACCCAGGTTCAGGTGATCAACGGCTCCCCCTACGATGCGAATCCCCGGGTCGGCATCAGAGCCCATAGACACCAAAATGTTTTCGCTATCGAAAGAGACTTCTGTGTTACCATAAATCTCGAATCTGTCGGCTGCTTTATCCCAGTGAAAATTCAGGTTTTCATGTCTGAACAGGAGGTCTTTTACCTTGAAACTGGCCCTGAGTCCAAAGTTGATTTTCTGGACCACGCCACCGCTGATCGCCAGCCCCGGCTCATCAGCACTGCCCAGATTAGCTAATATCGTTTCAGAGTCGAAAGTGACCTCCAGGTTGCCGAACATTTCAAATTCATCAGAGCTACTGTCCCATTGGAAGGTCAGGCCTTGTGGTCTGAACAAAAGGCTTTTCATATTGAAATTGGCACTGACTGAAAGGTTTACTTTTTCTACAGTGCCTCCATTGATCTCTATACCGGGGGAATCGGCATCGCCCAGGCCAATGAGCAAAGTCTCAGAGTCGAAACTCACCTCTGCTCCGCCAAACATCTCAAATTTATCTGTGGTGCTATCCCACTGGAAGCTCAAAGCATCAGGCGAGAAAGCCAGACTCTTGATATTGAAATCAGCACTTACCGAAAGGTTTACTTTCTCTACCGTACCTCCATTGATCTCAATACCGGGCGTATCCGCATCACCCAGACCGATGGTCATGGTTTCTGAATCGAAGCTTACATCTGCTCCGCCAAACATCTCAAATTTATCTGTGGAGCTATCCCACTGGAAGGTTAAAGCATCGGGCGAGAAGGCCAGGCTCTTGATATTGAAATCGGCACTTACCGAAAGATTCACTTTCTCTACTGTACCAGCATTGATTTCTATACCGGGAGTTTCCGCATCGCCCAGACCGATGGTCATGGTTTCTGAATCGAAGCTTACATCCGCTCCGCCAAACATCTC
>DIYF01000160.1 GCA_002427745.1 Roseivirga sp. UBA6061
CGGAGGGTTTTACCATTCCCTATAATGCTGAGAAGGTACACGGTATCTCTACCAAAAGAGCACTGGCAGAAGGGCACGATCTGGCCGAAGTGCTGGATATCTTCACCGCTGACCTTGAAAAAGCGGAAATCACCATTGGTCATAACATTGAGTTCGACAACAACATTGTCGGGGCGGAATATCTGCGAAAAGAAAAACCCAATCATGTAGGAGCCAAAGAATCTCTGGACACCAAGGATGAATCGACTGACTTCTGTGCCATTCCCGGTGGTCGTGGTGGTAAATTCAAGTGGCCCACCCTTACCGAGCTCCATCAAAAGCTCTTCGGGGTAGGCTTTGATGATGCGCACGATGCGGCCTATGATGTGGATGCAACAGCACGCTGCTTCTTCGGCCTGCTGACCGAAGGGGTGGTCAAGCCTCGTGCCGGAGTATCGATCGGCAATATAGAATACGAAGCTCCGGAGCTGGAAGAAGCCAACTTTGCCCAGGCCGAAACACAGGCAGACACCGGAGGCCCCGGTAAGGCAGCCGCTGCTTCTGCAGAAGACCTGAAGGACGTTGACTTCACCCACCTGCACGTACACTCGCAGTTCTCTGTACTTCAGGCAGTATCAGAGGTAAACGGCATGGTATCCGCTGCTAAAGATCAGGGAATGCCGGCCATTGCCCTGACCGATCACGGTAATATGATGGCCGCCTTTCACTTTGTAAGGGCAGCACTGGCGGCAGAAATCAAACCCATTGTGGGCTGTGAGTTCAATGTATGCCGCGACAGAAATAACAAGAAGCAGCAGGACAACGGCTACCAGACCGTGCTCCTCGCCAAAAACAAGGCCGGTTACCATAACCTCGTCAAGCTGGCCTCTATCGCCTATACAGACGGTTTCTACTACGTACCCCGGGTCGATAAAAATGACATTGAAGAATTCAAAGGAGAGCTGATCTGTACTACGGGTGGTCTCTGGGGAGAAGTACCCTATCTTATCCTCAATGTGGGTGAGACACAAGCCGAAGAAGCCTTTCTCTGGTACAAAGAGCAGTTTGGTGATGACTTCTACGCAGAAATCAACCGCCATGGCATTCCCGAAGAAGATCACGTAAACGAGATTCTGCTTGGCCTCTGTGAAAAACACAATGTCAAATACATTGCTTCGAACAATACCTACTACACCCGCAAAGAGCAGGCCGAAGCACACGACATTTTACTCTGTGTAAAAGATGCCGAATCCGTAAACAAGCCTAAGAAATACATTGGCAAGCGAGGTCGTGAGTTCCGCTATGGCTTCCCGAACGATGAGTTCTATATCAAGTCTCCCGAGGAGATGAAGAAGCTCTTTGCTGATATTCCCGATGCCATCATCACCACCAACGAGATTGTCGATAAAATTGAGGCCTATCAGCTCGCCAGGGATGTACTCTTGCCCAAGTTCGATATCCCGGAAGAATTTCAGGACCCTGAAGATGATGTAGATGGTGGTAAACGCGGTGAGAATAACTACCTGCGACACCTGACCTATGAAGGAGCCAAAAGACGCTATGGTGAAATCACAGAGGAGATCAGAGAAAGGCTGGACTTCGAACTTCAGACCATTGAGAATACAGGATATCCCGGTTACTTCCTGATCGTTCAGGACTTCACCAACAAAGCCACTGAGCTTGACGTTTCCGTAGGCCCGGGAAGGGGCTCTGCAGCCGGTTCCGCAGTGGCCTATTGTATCAACATTACCAATGTTGATCCCATCAAGTATGATCTCCTGTTTGAGCGTTTCCTCAATCCTGACCGTGTATCACTTCCCGATATTGATATCGACTTTGATGATGAGGGAAGACAACGCGTTATCGACTATGTAATCGATAAATATGGAAAAAACCAGGTAGCCCAGATCATTACCTATGGTACCATGGCTGCCAAATCCTCTATTCGCGATACGGCCAGGGTGCTCGAACTGCCCTTACCCGATGCAGACCGCATTGCCAAGCTGGTACCCGATATCAAACTTGCCAAGCTCTTCAGCATGGAAGAGCGCGATCTGAAAGCCAAGCTGCGATCAGAGCAGATTCCACTGGCCGATGAGCTGAAACAGCTCTCCAGAGGTTCGGACCTGACAGCACAGACCATCAACCAGGCCCGGGTATTGGAAGGCTCTGTAAGAAACACCGGTATACATGCCTGTGGGGTGATCATTACCCCGGATGACATTACCAAGTTTGCCCCGGTGGCGGTAGCCAAGGACTCAGACATGTGGTGTACCCAATTTGATAACTCAGTGGTAGAAGACGCAGGGCTCCTGAAAATGGACTTCCTGGGTCTGAAAACCCTGACACTGATCAAAGATGCGGTGCGCAATGTCAAGGAACGCCATGATATTGATCTCATTCCCGATGATTTTCCATTGGATGATGAGAAGACCTATGAGCTTTTCCAGCGTGGTGAAACGGTAGGTATCTTCCAGTACGAATCTGCCGGTATGCAGAAGTACATGAAAGAGCTCAAACCCACTGAGTTTGCCGACCTTATTGCTATGAACGCCCTGTATCGACCCGGGCCACTGGAATACATTCCTTCCTTTATCCGCAGAAAGCACGGTGATGAACCCATCACCTATGACCTGGCAGATATGGAAGAATATCTGGCGGAGACCTATGGTATTACGGTATACCAGGAGCAGGTAATGCTCCTGTCGCAAAAGCTGGCCAACTTCAGTAAGGGTGAGGCCGATGTACTGCGTAAGGCCATGGGTAAGAAAAAGCGGGATGTACTCGATAAGATGAAGCCCAAGTTTGTCGGCCAGGCCATGGAAAAAGGCCATGCTGAAGACAAGCTGGAGAAGATCTGGCGAGACTGGGAAGCCTTCGCTTCCTATGCCTTCAACAAGTCTCACTCCACCTGCTATGCCTATGTTGCCTTCCAGACAGCCTACCTCAAAGCGCACTACCCTGCTGAGTACATGGCATCAGTACTGAGTAACAACATGAACGACATCAAGCAGGTAACCTTCTTTATGGAAGAGTGCCAGCGCATGGGCATTTCAGTGCTCGGACCGGACGTAAACGAATCTAACTACAAGTTTACCGTAAATGCCAAAGGGGAAATCCGTTTCGGTATGGGGGCTATCAAAGGTGTGGGAGAGGCCGCTATTGAAAACATCATCGAAGAACGCAAAGAGGAAGGCCCCTACCCTAACATCTTCGAGTTTGCAGAAAGGGTAAACCTGAGGGCCGTCAATAAAAAGAACTTTGAATCGCTGGCCATGGCCGGTGGCTTCGACTGCTTTGAAACCTATCATCGCAGACAGTACCTGTGGGCTCCCGAGCAGGAGCAGACACTAATCGAAAAAGTGATCCGCTATGCCAACGCCATGCAGGCAGAAAAAGACGCTGCCCAGGTATCCCTGTTCGGAGGCGACAGTGGTGTGGAAACACCCTTGCCTACGGTAGCCAATTGTGAGCCTTTCTCAGAAATGGAAAAGCTTAAGATTGAAAAAGATGTGGTAGGTTTCTATATCAGTGGTCACCCGCTGGATCAGTTTGAAATTGAGCTGACCAGCTTCTGCAAACCTATCAGTGATATCAACAAATTCCCTAACCAAGACATTGCCATTGGCGGCATCGTCAACGGAGTGAGAAACGGACAGACCAAGACAGGTAAACCTTTCTGTATAGTACATATAGAAGATTACAACGGTGGTGTTGAGCTCTTCCTGATGGGTGAAAAGTACATGGACCATGCCCAATACCTGCGTGTAGGCGAGTTCCTGTACATCCAGGGCAATGTGGGCATCAACTGGCGAAAGCAAAAAGAACTGCGTGAAAACCCGGGCATGAATGTGAGCCCTGAAGACTGGGAACTCAGCCCCATGGCCATTTCGCTGCTGAGTGAGCTGAGGGAAAAACGAGGCAAAGGCATCAGACTCAGGCTGGACGCCCGCATGGTAGATCAGGAAATGATTGAAAAGCTGGTAGCCCTTACGCGCGAGAATGAAGGAGAAACCGATCTGAGGGTGCATATTTTTGATAAACACGAAAACCTCAGTGTTGAATTATTTTCGCGAACCGTCAAAGTAAAGCCAACAAATGAGTTAATAAATGGTTTGAAAGAGATGGGCGAATCAGCCAACCTGATTACCGCCTAAAAGCAGGTATCTGACAAATTTTCAAGTAGTTATTTAGTCACGGAACTTTTTAGCTACTTTTGATGTCATGTCTCTGAAAAAGGAACAGAACAAGAAATATAAATTAAAAATATAATGGCAAACGCAATTGAATTAACTGCAGACAACTTCGAGGAAGTTGTGTTGAAATCAGACAAACCGGTATTAGTAGATTTTTGGGCAGAGTGGTGTGGTCCGTGTAGAATGGTTGGACCTGTAGTAGAAGAAATCGCTGGTGAGTACGCTGATTCAGCAGTAGTAGGTAAATTGGATGTGGATGCCAACCAGGCACTTTCTATTGAGTACGGTATTCGTTCAATCCCTGCTTTGTTATTCTTCAAAGATGGTAAAGTGGTAGACAGCCAGATCGGTGCAGTACCAAAAGGAGTTTTGGTTAACAAGCTCGAAGCTCAAATGACTGAGGCCTAAGCCAAAGACTAAGATTTAGATTAGTATTAATTCAGATATAAAGCCCTGATTCTATAGCAGAATCAGGGCTTTTTCATGAGGTACTCTCAGAAAGCCGGTATCCCCCTCGCCCCCCGGTCTTTTACATGATAAATAACCTGTACACCGTGACGAACTCACCTAACCCGATTTTGTCCGTCACGTTAATAAGTACGATCTCCTTCAGACTCCGCAATGCGCACTACGCCCTTTCAGAGACTCATCCTACCCGTACTGTCAGGAGCCTTGTATTGGCTTACGGGCTGTGCGCACTCCCCTTCCGAGCCCCGGATTACCAGGACTTCATTTGAAAAGACGCTTATTCCGGAAGGAATTGCCGTCAGTGATGGCAGGCTCTACCTGAGCAGCTTATCAGAACGTAAAGTGGCCATGGCTCACCTGGACGGTTCACAGGCCCGGGACCTTAGCCAAAGTGGTGAACACGGTTTTGCCATGGGGCTGGGCATGGAGACTTACCGGGATCTAATCTATGTGCTGAGCAGTAACAGCACCACCAGTCCCCATGAATCACAACTCTTTGTCTTTAACAAACACACGGGAGCTCTCCACTACACCCGGCAACCTGATAATCAGGGACACTTCTTTAATGACCTGGCCATCAGTATCAGCGGTGAACTGTTCATCACCGATTCGGACAATAAAACCCTCTATTACAAAGAAAATGAAGATGCTGATATCCTCCCCTTCCTTACATCAGACGCTATTCAATACACCAATGGCATTGCTATCTCTGATGATAACAAACTCCTCTACCTGGCCACTTTCCAAAATGGCATCCAGATAGTAGACAAAGAATCGCGTCAAATCATCGGTACTGCTACACAGGACAGTACCATCAGTACTTTTTGTATTGACGGCATGAAGTTTTACAAAAACAGCCTGATTGGTATCCAAAATGGCTGGCAGGACAAATCGAAGCACCGGGTAATGCGCTATTTTCTTAATCAACAAGGCACTCAGATTACACATGCGCAGGTACTCATCGAAGCCAACGAATACTTCGATATTCCCACAACACTGGACATTGACCATGATACACTTTACTTCATTGCCAACTCCCAGCTTGACAATTTTGACGAACCCACTCAGCAGATTAAGACACCTGCAGACCTCAGACCCTACTACCTCATCACACTAAAGCTGGATTGATTAAACTCCTGTGTTAAAATACTTCTGAGAATTTCTCTTCCTTTTCTCCACCCATTACAAGACCAAAAGCAGCCAATCTCCAGGAAATCCCGTACTGTCTCAACACAGAGGGTTATCGATTATTCGAGAATGATTATTAACTTCGGTTAGCCTCTGGCGCTCAACCAATTGAATGTGATTAAAGAACAGGTAACCCGTATTACGGTAGGTGTACAGGCCTTCGACAACCTATCGGAGAAAACCGGTTTCGACCACTTTGTACGTGGGTTCACTGATGACCTTATTACAGACCTCTCCCGCTTCGGAAGTCTCAGCATCAGACGAAAAACAGATGATGCTTCTCAGGCTGACCGCTCCGACTACCTGATCCGGGGTAGCTTCCGCACCTATGCTGATAAAGTTCGCATCACCGTGCAGTTGGTGCGAAATGAGGATGGCAGTGTAATCTTTGCCGACAGACACGATGAAGACTTTGATGCCCTTTTTCATATCCAGGATGACATCACGCAACAAATCGTTAATACCATACAACAGCAGATCAATAAAAACCTTGTCGCCAATTCCCACCGCAAACCACAGACAAAGGTTGCTGCTTATGATTACCTGTTAAAGGGTATGGAAGAGCTGAAAAAGGGCACAGTTGAAAGTGACCTCAAAGCCAGGGAGCACTTTAACGAAGCACTGAAAATTGACGAGCACTATGCCAGGGCCTATACCGGATTGTCGCTCAGCTACTTCAACGAGTGGAGCTGTCAGCTTTGGAACAGATGGGAAGTAAGTAAAACAGGCGCCAAAGAATTCGCTCAAAAGGCCATTGAAAGAGATGAAAGTGAATATGAGGCACATGCGGTGATGGGCAGGGTCTATCTCTATGATGGCGAGTACGAGAAAGCAGAGCATTGTCTGCGCAGATCCATGCACCTGAACCCCAACGATGCCGATAATCTCGTTTACCTGGCCTCTTGCTTTTGCTATCTGGGGCTGGCCCGGGAAGCAGAAGAAATTTATCGGAAGGCTCTGCTTATCAATCCTTACAAGCCAGACTGGTACTATTCATACGGCACACTGATTTATCTCGAGCTGGGTGATTATGAAAAAAGTGCCACCATGGGCGAGCTTCTCAAACTGGACGGTTCATGGATCGACTTCCCGGCTTACATGGCAGCAGCCTACTACTACCTGGGGAAGACGGAGAAAATGGCCCGGGCATGGGAAATGTACCTCAGACTGTTCAGAAACAAAATTGCCCATACCCAGGATGCCTCCGAAGAAGAAGCCATTCACTGGTTTATGAATGTCAACCCGTACAGAGGTGAAACCAACCTGCAGGGCTTCTGGGACTACCTCAAAAAAGAAAATGGCCTAAGCATAGACCTGGTGGCGAAAGACAGGGATTATATCACCCCTCCTGCAAATAGTTTCAAACAGGAAGGCGATCTCTGGCAGGTGTGCTATGCAGGCAGTTCGGTCACCTTGCGGGATGCCAAAGGCCTCAACAATATCGCCACCCTGCTGTCGCAACCTGA
The DNA here is from genome assembly GCA_002427745.1 of Roseivirga sp. UBA6061. Lineage (GTDB taxonomy): Bacteria > Bacteroidota > Bacteroidia > Cytophagales > Cyclobacteriaceae > Roseivirga. The sequence goes on from DIYF01000160.1 coordinate 7,298, forward strand.
TCAGGAAATACATTGTGCCGATCTGATGGGAACAGCCCTGATACACGAATCCGGTACTGAGGTAATCGACAGTCAGGCCAGAAAGAACTATGAGCAAAAGATCATAGACCTGAGAGAAGAGCTCGCAGAAGCTGAGGACATGAACAACCTGGAGCTGGCTTCCAGACTCAGTGAAGAATACGAAACATTGGTAGCGCACTTGTCTAAGTCTCTCGGACTGGCCGGAGAAACCAGAAAAACGGGGTCATCTGTAGAAAAAGCGCGGTCAGCCGTAACACTGAGAATAAAGAGCACCATTAAGAAAATAGAGAGTGTTCACCCCGATCTCGCCAGACACTTCTCCAGCGCCATAAAAACCGGCACCTTCTGCAGCTACAAGCCGGAAAAAGAAATCGACTGGCTGGTTTAAGCTCTTACCCCTCTGATTCCTCTGAGCAACAAATTCCCCGGAAACCAGTCCCCTTCTTACCATAAGCCCCCAATACCCATTACTCACTACCCATTACTCACTACCAATCACTCAATACCGATTACCGATTACTGATCCCTGATCACCGATTACTGATTACTGATTACCAATTACTGATTACTCAATACCAATGACCATTGACCAATCTCCCAATGACCATTGACCATTGACCAATCCCCCAATGACTATTAACCAATCCCCCAATGACTATTGACCATTGACCAATTACCCCCTGCCCCCCTCCTCAACACATTCCTTACACTGTAAGGTCAAAGCTTACGCCTTAGAGTTTGAAACAAAACAGTAAGTAAAAACTCAAATAGTAATGCCAACACCATTAGAAATCATCATGGACCCGCTTTCATTAATCGTGATCGGGATCTATGCCGCACTTTTTCTCTGGGAATCACTTTTTCCGGGACGTAAACTTCCCAAAATGAAGTTTTGGGTATTCAGAGGCATCTTCGCCTTTATGTTCTATTTCTTTCTGGCCAGCTACCTGCCCCTGCTCTGGGATAACTATCTGGCCAGCTATCAGTTGTTTGATCTGTCCGGGATCAATCCTGTACTGGCAGGGATTGCGGGCGTATTCCTTTACCAGTTCGGAGTATATGTCTGGCACAGAGCCATGCACAAAAACGATGGACTCTGGAGAGTTTTCCACCAGATGCATCACAGTGCCGAGCGAATCGATATTCCCAGTGCCTTCTACTTCAGTCCTTTGGATATGATTGGCTGGACCTTTCTGAGCAGCCTGTGCTTCGCCCTCATCATGGGACTTTCAGCTCAGTCGACTACCATCGTGTTACTCACCCTGAACTTTATCGGTATGTTTCAACATGCCAATATCAAAACACCACAGTGGCTGGGGTATATTATTCAGCGTCCGGAAAGTCACAGCCTGCATCATGCCCGTGGAGTACATGCACACAACTATTCGGATTTACCCCTTTTCGATATCCTCTTCGGTACTTTCAAAAACCCGAAAGATTTTATGCCGGAAGCCGGGTTTTACGATGGCGCTTCTTCACAGGTACTGGACATGCTCATGTTCAAAGACCTGAATGCAGAAGAAGAGAGCAATGAGCTAAAAGTTACCACAAAATAATCTTTAATTACGTTAACGGTCTTCTCGTTTCATGAAGACCGTTAACGTAAACAATCTATCTAAATAGAGATTTCTCTCTTTGAAACAGGTGTGATTCACTATATTTGGTGCTTCCCGATTGAAACAGGTAAACACCATTTTTTCATTTGATGACACGCACCTTACTCCTTTCTTTACTCCTCTGCTTCTTCCTGTCTGCTACACGGGCACAACAATTAAATCCGGAGTCCTGGCAATTGATCGGACGAGGTGATATCTCCTGGGAAGAGAACCAGGTAACTCTGAAAGATGCCTTCATCACGGGACAAAAACCTGCTACAGACTCTTACAGCTACAGCTTTGAGGCACAGGCACACCCGGATGCCGAGCAGCTGCAGATCTGGTCAGGGTTTGGCTTTACCGATCGGGAAAACTACTATACCCTGGGTCTCAGAGGAGGCAACAGCCAGGACCTCTACCTGGCCAGGTACGAGAGCACAGGCAAGGACAAACTACTGGCTCTGGAACCTCTGGACTTCAAGCCTGAAAAAGGTCAGTGGATTCAATTCAGGATAGTGCTGCATCTGGGCCAGATTGAGGTATACCTCAACGGTAGTGAAACACCCCTGATCATCGTTCGGGAAGAGCAACCCGGGTTTAGCGGCAAAGTCATTCTGGGTGGTGGCTGGACCAGTACCATATATCGGAATGTTGAACTTACTCCACTCCTTCCCTCCTACACACCGGCTTCCGCTATGCTGGCCTCTGTAAAGCAGGCTGAAAATCTGGCAAGCAAAGAAAGCCGGAGAAAATCTGACAGGCTCCGATACAAGCCTCAGAAAATAAGCCTCAGGCGAAAAGGTAGGACTGAAATAAGCCTGGCAGGTAACTGGCTATTCAAACCGGAACATGAACTCACAACACAGGAAGGAGTCTTCTTACCGGAAGCGGATGACCAAAGCTGGCACGTACTCCATGTTCCTGATTTCTGGAATCCCGTCAGAAACTGGCTGCACCTGCAGGATTCTAACCTGCCCCATGCCGGAAGCGGTGTGTCAGACGGCTATCGCAAAAAGGAAGAGGCCAGAACCAATGGCTACACCTTCAATTCATCAGAAACAAATGCCGCCTGGTACAGGCATTACATCGACCTACCCCGAAACCTGGACAAGAAGCGCCTGTTGCTTCATTTCGATGCCGTATCCAAAGTCGCTGATGTCTACATCAATGGTCAGTATGCGGGAGGGCATGTGGGCATGTTCGGGGAGTTCGAAGTGGATATCACCAAACTGGTAAAGACAGGAAGAAACCTGATAGCAGTCAACGTGAAGGTTCGGAAGTTCAAAAAAGCCTTAGATGCCGATAAAAATGTGGCCAGAGCGGTCTCTGTCGATATCACCAATGACATGCTCAACTCGCTTCCCAGTGGCATGTTTGCCGGCACTGAGGGAGGCATCTGGCAGCCGGTTAAGCTCATCGTCAGCAATCCGGTAAGAATTACAGAGCAATATGCTGCCACTCATCTGACCGGAGGTGACTTTCACATCAGTCTGAAAAACGAAAATGTGACAGCCCAAAATGTGCAGATTGACATCGCCATTCGCGATAAGAAAAATGGAAAGCTCTTATATCAGCATAAGCAGGATAAAACCCTGAGTCTTGCTCCTCAAAGCACTGCAACAGAAACGATATCGGTCAGTAACCTGGCTCCTGTGAACTGGTCACCTGAAACACCTCACCTGTACACACTTACCACCAGCATTAGGGTAGATGGCAAAATGGAGGATCAACAGAAAACGGACATTGGTTTCCGCACCTTCACCGCCAAAGGAAACAGGTTCTACCTGAACGGCAGGCCTTACTGGCTCAGAGGAGCCAACCACCCTCCTGCAGGAATTGCCCCGAACGATGCAGCGCTGGCAAATACTTTCTTCAGACTTATGCACGAAGGCAACCAGGCCATTACGCGTTCCCATGGCAGCCCCTTTACTGAAACCTGGATGAAGGCAGCCGATGAACAAGGTGTAGCGGTAAGCTATGAAGGCACCTGGCCCTGGCTGATGATTGGAGACATACCTTCAGATGAATTACTGAAGATCTGGAAAGATGAGATGCTTAACCTGGTGCGGAAGTACAGAAACCACCCCTCTCTCTTTCTATGGACCATTAACAATGAGATGTACTTCACCATGTTCTCTCACAACGATCCACCGGAAGTGAGGCTTCGTAAATGGGAAATACTGTCTGAAGTCATCAAAGAAATCAGAAAGCTTACTCCGGGCACGCCCATTTCAGCAGACTCCGGCTATAGTCGCGTGGAGGAAGATTACTCCAAAAACCTGTCTCCGGCCGGTATTGACGATGGAGATATTGACGACAGGCACGTCTACTTCAATTGGTACAACCGCGACTTTTTTCAGGTATATGACGGAGCCTGGGACCAACGCATTTACTGGTCTCCCGGAGCTAACCCCAACCGCCCTTTCTTCAGCCAGGAGGCATCAACCGGCTACCCGAATAACGATGACGGTCATTTTACCAGAAAGTACATTTTTAAACACTACGTACCTCATGCCTGGGTAGGTCAATGGGCCTGGGAAGACAGAAACCCTGCCTATGGCTTAAAAAGGCATGCCTTTATGACCAAAGAGCTCGCTGAACTGATCAGGCGAAACAACCCTAACACTGCCGGTATTTCTCTCTTTGCCAACCTGACCTGGTATCAGAATGTCTATGATGCTACGAGCATCAAAGAGTATCCGGCTCATAAAGCAGTAAAGCTGGCTTATCAGCCTGTACTGGTCAGTGCAGAACTCTTCGGAAGACATCATTTTGCAGGGACTCGTTTTAACACCGATGTCTTTATTGTCAATAACGGCCTTGACGGTCAGGCGCTGTCGGCAGGAGAAGTCAGATGGTCCGTTCAAAAAGGAAGCGAACTTCTCAGCAAGGGTACCCAGAGGACTCCGGAAGTAGCACATTACGACAGGGAAAAAGTACCCCTCACCATTCAGTTACCTGAGAATCTACTTGAATCTAAAGGCTACTACTCCCTGAAACTGGAGTATTATTCAAAGGGCAAAAAACTCTCTGAAAACGAATACGAGCTCACCCTGGCTGAAAAGAGCTGGACAAGGCCTGCCACCTCCAATCAGACCATAGGCGTATATGATATCACGGGCAAAACCTATGAAGTACTGGATGCTCTTGAGCTAAGCTATACCCGACTGAAAGATCTCACGCAAATCCGTTTACTCGACCTTGATTTGCTCATAGTAGCCAATCTGGATCAAAACAATGAAGTTCCCTACAACTGGGAAGATGTGAGGAAAATGGCAGCGAATGGGCTAAACACCCTATTGATCCACCCCGGAAAGCACCTGCAATGGAACCATGGTGACCAGATCAGTGGCCTCTATGAAAGAACTGCCAGGGTCACGCATATGCATATTCCGGAACACCCGATATTTGATGACTTGGAACCGGCAGACCTGGCATGGTGGCAACAGGAAGGCAGAACCAGCCCCAGGGCAGCGAGAAGGTCATTCAGATTAAAATCTACAGAGAAGGTGACCCCGCTGGTGAATTACCTCAGACCCCATGTCTATTTGGGTAACCCCACCGATCAACTACCGGAAATGTCGGGTATTCCCCTGCTTGAAATTGACGAACAAAAAGGCACCATCATTGCCAGTGAAATGGAGTTAAATCAGGCCGGTAAAGACCCGGTAGCCGCAAAACTGTTGATGAATATTATTGATTACCTGCTTAGTAAGTAAGCACAAAGTCTACTTGAAGAGCTCATTTACATTGTGACGATAGACCGCTCCGATCGGCAGTCTCTGACCTGCTATGCTCAGTTCGTTGCCTTCAATTACCTCGATCTTATTAACAGGTATGAGGTAGCTTTTATGAATGCGGATAAAACCCTGTTCGGCCAGTCTGCTCTCATAGTTGGCAAGCCGTTCCAGCGTGATAATCATTTCCCCTTCCAGTTGTATTTTCACATAGCTGCCATAGCTCTCCAGATAAAGAATATCACTTACTCTGACCTGATGCACCTTCTTATCTCCTTTGACAAAGAGTGTTTCAGGCTGTGAGTTGGCAGAAGCTGCCTGTTGAGCAGGTGCTGAAACAGGCCGGGCCTGCCCTTCGATAAGCTTCTTCTGGTCGTTGGCCCGGTTAATGGCCTTGAGAAAGCGCTCCAGAGAAAAAGGCTTCAATAGGTAGTCAATCACGCGCTGTTCATAGCTTTCCAGGGCAAATTCCTGATAGGCGGTCGTCACAATAACCAGCGGTGGATTCGTGAGGGTTTTGAGAAAGTCAAGCCCCTGAATTTTAGGCATATTGATATCCAGAAACAGCAGATCCACAGATTGAGCATTCAGAAAATTCATTGCTTCAATAGCCGAATGAGCACTCCCTACAATTTCCACATGAGGTAGCCCCTCACAGTAGTTGCGGATTACCTTGTGGGCCAGGGGTTCATCATCTACAATCAGGCAGCGCATATCAGGTCAGGTCAATCATCAAATCTACACAAAAGATATCATGCGCCTCCGTTACCTCCAGTGAGTACTGATTGCCATAAACCAGGTCAAGTCGCTTGCGGGCATTCTCCAAACCGATTCCACCAGGTTCATCCAGACTACGGGCCTGAGCCATACTGTTTTCAATTCTGAAGCGCAGCATATTATCAGTTGTTTCCAGCTGCAACCTGACAAAAGCATCTCCCTCTGCCCCATCCACACCATGCTTAAAGGCATTCTCCAAAAACACGATGAGTACCAGCGGACAAATCTCCACATCCTTTTCTCCCAGATACTTCAGGAACTCTATTTTGGCTTTATGATGATGTCTGATCTGCTGCAGGTCGATATAGTTTTCCAGATACTTTACCTCTTTGGAAACCGGCACATGGGTATCATTACATTCGTAAATCGTGTAACGCATCATTTCCGAAAGCTTCAGAATCACCTTCGGAGTTTCCTGAGACTGCTCAAGAGAAAGCGCATACAGGTTATTGAGGGTATTGAAAAAGAAGTGCGGGCTGATCTGATTCCTGAGCAATGCCAGCTCCGTCACCAACCGCTCATTTTCCATTTTATCTACCTTGCCCTGCTGCCGGATAGAGCGCCAGGTCATATTTACCAGGGTGCTGACGCCCATGATTGCCATCATCACAAAAGCGCCAACCCGGTCAAAAGGTTCGTCCAGGTCTTCAGGACCGGCCCCGAAGTACTCCACATCAATGACGTTACCCAGGTAGATAGGCAGGGGTGGCCATACAAAGGCTATCACCACTACACTCAGCGCAAATTGCCAGTAGCGTCTTTTCATAAAGAGCCGTGGTACCAGCACCAGCGTGGTGAAATAGGCAATGGGCACCAACAGCAATACAATCCCTATAGCTCCCTGCACAAACAGAGAAAGCAGACTCCTCTCCTCCTCTCTGGAAAGAGAAATGCCATAGCTGATCAGCAGGGTCATGCACAACCAACTGAACACATGCAGGCCTATGGCCCTGAGCCTTCTCTTATTTTTTGACATCGTCACCTTGTCATCCATAGTGGTCGCGATGATATCAGGTTTCATCAGATTTCACCAATAATTTCAACCAACGCATCTCAATCTTTAATGAACCAGTCACTTTCATACATGAACCCGCTTCATTGACAGGCCTTATCCATTGGTTTATGATTTCCACAAGGTCATTAAAGTAATTTGAATCAGAAAATCAGCACGGCTTCATTGCTTCAAATTTATCAAGCGATGAAACTGAAAATTCAAAACCTCTCGAAAACCTACCCCAACGGAACCAAAGCACTGAATGGCGTTAACCTGAACATTTCTACAGGTATGTTCGGCCTGTTGGGTCCTAACGGAGCCGGAAAATCCTCCCTGATGCGCACCATGGTCACACTACAGGAAGCAGACAATGGTACGGCTGTTTTGGGCGACATTGATATGCTCAACGACAAGGACGAGCTCCGAAAGCATATCGGCTACCTGCCCCAGGAGTTCGGGCTTTACCCCAAAGTCAATGCAGAAATGCTATTGAATCACTTTGCAGCACTCAAAGGCATACATGACAAACAGGAAAGAAGAAGAACAGTGGATGAATTGCTGGAAAAGGTCAATCTCAGTGAACACCGCAGGAAAAACCTGGGAGGCTACTCAGGAGGTATGAAACAACGCTTCGGCATTGCGCAAGCCCTTATCGGTAACCCCAGGCTGGTCATTGTGGATGAACCCACTGCAGGGCTTGACCCCCAGGAACGCAACAGGTTTCACAATATTCTGAGTCAGCTGGGCAGAGAAACCATCGTCATTCTCTCCACGCATATTGTAGAGGATGTGAAAGAACTATGCACTCAAATGGCCATTCTCAATAAAGGCCGGATTCTGATCCAGGGTAATCCCAAAGACCTGGTCAAGAACATGCAGGGTCAGGTTTGGGAAAAGGTGGTCAGTCCTGACGAACTGGAAGCCATCCGCCAGTCACACCAGGTCATTTCAGATCGCTTCTATGACGGTCAGACCCTCGTTCGCATTGCTGCAGCTTCCGATCCCGGAAATGGTTTTGAACCCGGCCAGGCAGGGCTCGAAGATGTCTACTTCAGCCATGTCAATCACTAATCTACCCCTTAACACAAGCCCATGAAAACAATCGAGATCATCCGCTTTGAGCTTTTATATAGAAGCAAGAAGCCCGTCAACTATATCTATTTTATCATCCTCTTTGTGATCGCCCTGCTGTTTTCAAAGCTGGGGGTCAAAGGCATTACCGATGTATCTGTGCAGGTCAAAGAAAACGCTCCGCTGATCATTCATCAGCTCACAGCACTCCTCAACCTGCCCCTCCTTCTACTCACCTCAGCTATCATGGGAGTAGCCGTGATAAGAGACTATGACTGCCATATCGAGCAATTGATGTTTACCAACCCCATTACAAAAAAGCAGTATCTCACAGGGCGATTTATCGGCTCATTTATCACCATGCTGCTGCTGAGCCTGGCGATTCCACTGGGAGCGATTGCCGGGGAGTTATTATCCTCTAAACCGGCTGCTGAGTTTCTGCCCTTTAGTGCAGGAAATTACTTCGTCTCCTACCTGATCATTGTATTGCCTAACACTTTTTTTCTCAGCGCGCTGTATTTCGCTGGAGGGGCTATCAGCAAGAAAGCCGTTGTAATCTACACCCAGGGAATTGTCCTGCTCATCTTTGTCTCCATAATGGATGAGGGAGTCATAGAAACTGCCAAAAACCTAGAGGTAGCTACCCTCTTTGACTTTTACACCCTGCAGCTCTTCAACCTGCAGACCAAATACTGGAGTGCCGGAGAGATTAATTCACAGCTTGTACCCATCACCGGTGCGCTCGTAATAAACCGCCTTATCTACATCGGGCTAGGAACACTGGCCCTGGTCCTCACCTTCTGGCGGTTCAAAACAACGACTCAAGCCCATTCTGCTAAAAAAGCCAACCGATGAAACATTACTTAAAAACCTTCATGATGCTATCCGCCTTTTACTTCAGACAAGTTTGGAAAGAGCTGCCCTTTATCATCATTGTCATCTGTGGCCTGGGGTTGCAACTGGCCTTTACACTCATGGCCAAAGGGGCCTATGAAGCCGATGTATATCCTGCCACCTATGAAATTCTGGGTGTTATCAGGCGGTTTCAACCAGCTCTGTTGGTGCTGGTAGTCCTTTATAGCGGTGAACTCTTCGCCCGTGAACGCACACTCAAAGTCAGTCCGCTTATGGAGGTCTTACCATATAAGACAGGTACCAGACTGTTCAGTCAGGTGCTCGCCATGAACGGAGTATTGGTAAGCCTGCTCCTGACCATGATCATGGTTGGTATTGCTACGCAATGGGGCTTTGGCTATCAGGACATTGATTACACCCAATACTTCTTTACCTGCTTCACAGAGTTACTGTTCAACGGGGCCTTTATGATCACCCTGGCCTTTTTCATTCATGTACTGGTCAATCATAAATTTCTGGGGCACGCGCTGGGCATTTTACTTATTATCGCTCAAAACTATCTGCCAGCCTGGGGGCTTGAGCACAAACTCTATCAATATGGAAAACAAAGCCTGGGCGCATACTCAGATCTCACCGGCTACCAAAGCAACAGCCTTCAGTCCTTTCTTTACTATACGATTTACTGGCTGGGAATGGCTCTGCTCATCGACCAGCTTAGTAAGCTTTTTGTTATCCGGGGTATTGAAACGGGCATAAAATCACGCGTAAAACTGGCGATTACAAGATGGCGGGGTACGAGAATTATCTTCTCTATGAGTGGGTTGCTTGCCCTGATCGGAGCAGGTATCTATATCTACCACAATACAGCAGTCATCAATGTCTTTCAGACCAGAAGAGATGTAGAGCAATCTCAGTATAAGTATGAGAAGCTGCTCAAGAAGTTCGAAAAAACGCCACAGCCGGAAATCACAGCAGTGTCCATTAAAGCTGATCTCTTTCCTGACAAAGACCGGTATAAACTCAGGGGAAAGTATGTAATGATAAACCCGGGTGCTCAACCCATTTCTGAGATCCATATTCAGGAAGATTTTGACCCTAAAGTCTCAACACAAGCACTGAGTTTCGATCAAAAATTTACCTTAAAAGAGGCTTTCCCCAGGTTCAAGTTCAGTATTTATAAGCTGGCTGCTCCTCTGCTGCCGGGTGATTCGCTGATGATGGAATTTGAGATGCGATACGGCACTGAGGGTTTCTCTCAGTCTCGCAGACAGGAGCTGGCACAAAATGCTTCCTTCTTTACACAGGCACAGCTTCCTTCCCTGGGGTATGCGGCTGATTATGAGCTGGAGGCCCTGCCAACGCGAAGACAATTCGGTTTGCCTCCCAAAGACAGGCTACCCGAAATAGAAACATCTGCCCAGTATCACCTGGGGCTGAACGCTGCCAACAATATCAACTTTGAGGCGGTGTTGAGTACAGCAGCGGGTTATCACGCCACTACTTCAGGAGAGTTGATCAATCAATGGTCAGAAAACGGAAGAGCGCACTTTCATTATAAATCAAAAGCCCCCATTGAAAATCAGTATGCCATCATTACCGGTAAACTGAATGAGCAGGTCCACTACCTGACTCAGGGCACAGATTCCATACAGCTCTCGCTCTTATACCACCCTGCCCATACCCATAATCTCGGGCATATCACCCGGGCCATGAACGCCTCATTCACCAATTTTCAGCACAGCTTCAGCCCTTATCAATATGACCGCATGACTATAATGGAGGTACCCCGATTACATGACTTTGCCATGTCGGTACCCAATACTATCGCTTTTTCTGAAGCCATGGGCTTTATGACCAAACCGGAAAGTGGTGGTCTGAATGTACCCTTTTACATTACGGCTCATGAAATTGCCCATCAATGGTGGGGCGACCAGGTAAGAGGCGCCATAGTAAAAGGAGAAGACATGATCACAGAAACCCTGGCCCAATATGGTGCGGGCATGGTAACATTGCAGGAGTTTGGAGAAGAAAGCCTGTCCCACATTCTGAAATATGAAAGAGGCCGTTACCTCAGAGGGAGAAAAAGAGAGTCCCAGCAAGAGCAGCCACTCTACAAGGCTGAAAAGCAGGCATACATTCATTATGGCAAGGGACTGATCAGCATGATGGCCTTGAGGCACTACATCTCAGAAGACAGCGTGAATGCCGCACTGCGCAGAGTAATTCGCGACTTTCCGGCCAGCAAGGCAATCTATCCCAACTCTCTGGATGTCATTGCTGAGTTCAGAAAATCTACAGCCGACAGCTTGCAGTATCTGGTTACTGACCTCTTTGAGCGGATCATTTTTCTGGAAAACCGTATTCAGAATGCTGAGAGCCGGGCACTCTCAGAGGGAGGTTATGAACTGACACTCGACCTGATAACAGAGAAGTATGAAGCAGATACCAACGGACTGTTACAACCCACCCCTATTCATGACTGGATTGAGCTGGCTGTATATGGCGCAGATGCTGAGGGTAAGGAAACAGAGCTGTACCGGCAGATGCATAAGTTTGATCAGTCTGCCAGTCATATCAGCATCAATCTGGACCAGCCGGCCGTCCGAGTACTCATCGACCCCGCTTCCATATTAATGGATCGCAATCAGGACGACAATGAATGGCGATTTTAAGCCCCCTTGTTGAGAGACTACCACAATTAATCCAATAATAGAGATTCCCAATCAAGTTGGGAATCTCTATTTCCCCGGGACAGAGTTTGAAACTCCCATCTACACAGGGATAACATTCTACTGTAGCTTCTTCCTAAAAAGTCATATCATTGCTGTTGTGATACCCGAAGAACTGCTCGAAGCCAAAGGAGCCCGCATTATCTCATTACCCAAAGACAGCTTCCTGTTTATGGAAGGTGATCCGGCACAACATTATTATCAGATCAAAACGGGGAAGATCAAAATGGTCAACCATAATGATGATGGTAAAGAATTTGTACAAGGCTACTTTGAAGACGGGCAGAGCTTTGGTGAGCCTCCCCTGTTCAAGGCCTCACATTACCCGGCCTCGGCCTTTGGCGTCAAGGTTACGGAACTGTATAAGCTTCCGCGAGATATGTTTCTGGACCTGCTCCGGGACAACTTCGAGGTACATCTGCAGTTCACCACCAAACTGGCTCAGCGTATGATGTACAAGGCCATGATGATGAAAGAAATCTCCAGCCACGACCCGGAACATCGCATTCTGTCTTTCATCGATTATATCAAAAAAGAAAGCCAGTCTGAAGACAAGCCTTTTACAGTAAATCTGACCCGTCAGCAAATGGCCGATCTCCTGGGTATCAGGGTTGAAACCATCATCCGTTCCGTAAAAAACCTGGCAGAAAAAGGCGAATTGAGCATTGTCGCCAGAAAAATCATCAGGTAATCCCCCTTTATGATTTCGATCATAAACCCGTGAAGCAGACCGGGTCTATGTTTGGGGTATGAAAGGGAAAGATCTGCAATCAAGAGAAGACGTAGCCTTACTGGTCAACACATTTTACGACAAGGTAAGAGCGCATAAGGCCCTGGGCCCCATCTTTAATCATGTGATACAAGACTGGGACAGTCACCTCTCCCGACTCACTGATTTCTGGGAAACCAACCTCTTCTTTGTTCGCAATTACAAAGGCAATCCCCTTCAGGTCCATGTCGATGTGGACCGGCAGTTCAATAACTCCATTCAGCAGGCTCACTTTGGCAACTGGCTGCAACTCTGGTTTGAAACACTCGATGAGCTTTTCCAGGGTCGGTATGCCGAAATCGCTAAAGCCAGAGCGCGCAGTATGGCGGCCACCATGTTTATGAAAATTTTCAACGCAAGAGAACAACAGCCCTATGAAAACACTCACTGAAAAAACAATCAATTCACTGGTAGATGAGACACCTTCGCTCATCGAGTACTTTGAAAAAAGAGGCATTGACTACTGTTGCGGTGGCGATATCAGCCTGCAAAAGGCCATTGAACTGGGGCAATTCGACAGCTCGCTGATCTTAAAAGAAATAGAGCAGTGGATCAACCATGCTCAAACAGCTACATCAGTTCCGTCTTCTCTTATTGATATGGAATACCTGTCCGTAAGCTCGCTGATTCAGTATATCAAAGACAAGCATCACGTTTATACCAGAGAGGCTCTGAAAAAACTGGCTGTTTTGGTGGAAAAAATCGCCATGGTGCATGGCAAAGAACACCCCGAACTGATCGAGCTGAATAAGCTCTTCAGCGGTTTTGAAGGAGAACTCTCAGCCCACCTTCAAAAAGAAGAGCTCTTTGTGTTCCCCTCATTTCTGTATATGGAAGAGCAGCTGAAAAACGAAACTTCTTCCGGCAACCCCAAGAGAAATGTGGGTACCCTCTGGGAGCCTATCGAACAGGAGCACGTAGCAGCAGGACAAACCCTGGAACAGATCAAAAAGCTTACGAACGACTTTAGCCTGCCGGAAGATGCCTGCAGCAGTTATGCACAGACCTACCGGCTTCTGGAACAATTGACCAGAGACATTCACATACACGTGCACCTCGAAGAGCATATTCTCATGCCCAAAGCAGAAAAGATATATCAACAACTCATACACTGATATGGAAAAGCCAGCCCGTTTTCGTTTCGTCATTTCACTTCTCTGGACAGGCTTTTTATTGGCCATCAGCTTTATGGAAGCTCCCCTGAAGTTTCAGGCCGAGCTGGTGACACTCCCCATAGGACTATCCGTAGGCCGGGTAATCTTTGCCGCTCTGAATAAGGTAGAATGGGTATTGCTGGCATTAATCGTCTTATCCGAAATACTCAACCGGTTTCAGCATAGTACTCCGGGCTGGACTGTGGTTTTACTCGCCATTCTGCTTTTTCAGTCCTTCTGGCTGCTTCCTGTACTGGACGCGAGAGCAGTTCGCATCATTGAAGGAGAACTGATCCCTCCTTCCAATACCCATTTCTACTATGTTGCTTTTGAAGTAGCCAAACTTACCGCATTGGTCCTTTACACACGCCTGGCGCTGAAAGGTTTTGCAGCAAGGCATGGTCCCCTGAAGGTTTCAACCACCTGACAAAACCGACAAAACAAACATTACATCAAACATCAATACCACTCAAATGAGAACATTCATCAAATGCTCCCTGGCACTGCTTTGCCTGTTGGGAACGGAGTCCCTGTGGTCTCAGTCTGCTGACAGAAGCATCGCGGCCGAGCCTGGAATTACCGGGACACTCCTGCTCGGAGCCCTGGTACTGGCTGTATGCATCGTGCTGGCCATTGTAAAGATCAGCGCTGCTTTCTCCTCTATGGCCAGAAAGGAAAAAGCTGACAGCAGAAAGGAACTCAAAAGCCTTATCGAAAACCTGAATGAAGAAGAGCTTCAGGCACTGGCGGGTAAAACCGAACCGGAATTTAACCTGGAGGGTCATGAGCTGTCAGGGATAGCCGTGGCAAAAGACGAAAAGGGCCTGATTCGCCAGGTAGAAAATGAAGTACACAGTTCCCCTATGGTAAGCCGAAAAAAAGGAGCAGTGTCCAAAATGAACCTTGACCCCGCCTTCTCAAAACTAATACTGGCCTTTATTGGCTCCGCGGCTTTCTGGCTCATTTTCGGCACACTGATAGGCCAATACCTGGGTATGAAGTTCGTGTGGCCCGAGCTGGACAGTATTGCCTGGCTCTCCTTTGGTCGTTTGCGTCCCGTACATACCAATGCCGTCTTCTGGGGCTGGTCATCCATGGCCATGCTGGGCCTGGGACACCTGGTGGTTGCCCGCACCTGTAACACAGCCATTTACAGCCTCAAAGCGGGTTGGGCAGCCCTGATGCTGATCAACAGCTCGGTCATCATTGGCAGTCTGCTGCTCATGAATGGCGTGAATAATGGTGGCGGTGAGTACCGTGAATACATCTGGCCGGTCACTGCCCTTTTTGCTGCAGGACTCATCATTTGCCTCTGGAATTTCTACCAGACCATTGCCCGTAGAAATACAAAGGAGATTTATGTTTCCAACTGGTACATCCTGGGTGCCTGTGCCTGGACCCTGGTACTGGTTACCATAGCCTACCTGCCCTTCTACCAAAACGGACTGGGTGAGACCATCATCCAGGGATATTATATGCATCAGGGAGTGGGCATGTGGTTTATGACCTTTACCCTCGGCCTGGTCTATTATTTCCTACCCCAATCACTTAATAAACCCATCTACTCTTACTCCCTGGGAGTATTGGCCTTCTGGACTCAGATGCTCTTTTATACCCTCATAGGTACCCATCACTTCGTTTTCAGCCCCATACCCTGGTCTCTGCAAACAGTGGCCATTGTCTTCAGTATGGGCATGCTCATTCCGGTGATTGCTGGTACCACCAACTTCCTGCTCACCTTCCGGGGTAGCTGGCGCAAGTTAAAAGACAGTTACGTGCTGCCCTTTCTGCTGGTAGGCATTGTCTTCTACTTTGTAGGCTCCGGGCAGGGCACCATGCAGGCCTTCCGCTTTACTAATGTTATCTGGCATTTTACGGATTTTAATGTGGCACACTCTCACATGACCATGTATGGTATCATCGCTTTTTTTCTATGGGGAGGTATCTACTACCTGGTTCCCAGAATCACCGGTCAGACGCCCAAAGAACTCCTGGTAGGAGCCCACTTCTGGATGGCTTTTGTCGGGCTGATCATCTACATGTTCTCCATGATGATTGGCGGTACCCTGAAAGGTGTAAGCTGGCTCGAAGGCGAGTCGTTCATTAAATCTGTCACTTTAATGGCTCCCTACTGGCTCTGGCGGGCGATTGGCGGCACCATGATGTTCCTCTCTCACATCATCTTCGGCATCAACCTCTGGCGAATGTCACGGCTGAAATCAAAAGAGCCTGATCTGACAGACCAGCTCATTCTCAAATACGAAAAGAAAGTACTCATCTCTTAAGAACAAGGCCATGAATTTTAACTTTCATACCAATCACAGGCTGCTGTTGATCTCCATTTTCACGGGATTCCTGACACTCAGCCTTATCATTGCGGTATTTCCGGCAAAGTTTGTTCAGGACAATAACCCGCCACTCACCAATAAAGAATTTCTGTCTCCGGAAGCCAGCCGGGGTCTTGAAATATTCGTGGCAGAGGGCTGCGTGACCTGCCATACACAACAGGTGAGGAATATCGCTACGGACAAGATGTGGGGAAAACGCCCTTCCATTCCGGCTGATTTCGCTGACAACAAAAGACTCGGCTTTTGGCGAAGCACGCCTTCTCTTCTGGGTACTGAACGCACGGGTCCGGACCTGACCAATGTGGGCAATCGACAGGGGGATGTCTGGCATTACATCCATCTCTACAACCCCAGGGCAGTCGTGCCTGAATCCATCATGCCCTCCTACCCATGGCTGTTTAAGTCAAAAGCCCAGGCAGGCCCGGGAGATCAGGTGATAAACATTCCTGATGACTTTAAGGATAACCCTGAGGACATAATTGTAGCCACACAGCGGGCTGAACACCTGGTGGCTTACCTCAACTCTTTGAAACAGGCGGAGATTCTCAAAACCAGTACACCGGAATTTATTGAGTACGACTGGATGAAGAGAGAGCCTGTCGCACAGCCCATAGCCACAACAGAAGCCTCTGAGGTTGACCAGGAAGAGATACTTTTGGACAACCGCGGACCGAAGGACTATGAACGCCAGTGCCAGGCCTGCCATCAGGCCAATGGCGAAGGCATACCCGGGGCCTTCCCCTCGCTGAAAGGCAGCCCGATTGTATTGGATGAAAGTCCTGACCAAATGATCAATATCATTCTCAATGGGTTTGATCGCCCGAATGAGTATGGTGCCATGCCGGCCCTGGGAGTCGTTTTGAGCGATGAGCAGGTCGCAGCCATTGTCAACTTTGAGCGCAACCACTGGGGCAACAAAGCCCCCAAAACCACAGTGGCCCATGTAAAAGAGATCCGTAACAAAACAGCAGCTAACCAATGAAAAAACGAATCTTAAAATGGATTTCCCTGTTCGTCTTTCTGGGAGTCATGTACTGGGGTTCCTTTGAACTGGCCAGAGATGACCGGCAGCCCTACGAAGTGTTACTCGATAGTATTACCAGCTGTGCACAGGTACTTATGCCCAGCTTTGAGTCCGACGAAAAAGGCCAGGCAGACTACATCATAGTCTTCATATCCGTTATTGTAGTACTCTACACGCTCTTCTATAGTATCAGACACCTGGTGAGCCCCAATGAGCCATCCAACCATATCAAAAACCAAATCCTCGATCAGCATGCAGACTAAGAAAAGAGTAAAGGTATTTATTGACGATGCCTCCCAACCCGTTGGAGACTTTCTGCCTCCGGTAAATTTTCAGCTGGACACCACAAAACTCACCGATGGTGAGCATTCACTGAAAATCATAGCCAATTCATCTGATGGTATTGAAGGCATTAAGGTGATTCCTTTTACGGTAAGAAACGGGCCCCAGATAGATGTAGATGGCCTGAAGGATCATGATGTGGTGGATGAGTCCATAGACCTCACCATTAATGCCTACGGCAGCGAATCGCAGGAACAGTTTCTGGTCAGTGGCTCTGAAACGCCCAAGGCCGTTCCCAGCTGGCTTTGGGTATTGCTGATCAGCTTTGTCAGCTGGGGTATTTTCTACCTCGTTTCCAACGTGCTGGTTTAAAACATTAAAGAACATCATCCCTTCAGAAGTTCATTTTAGTGAAGAGTCACTTTTCAAAAAACGGACCCTTCAAATTTTTGAATGAGCCTTAAAAACTGATAATAAATGCTCCCCTTGAAGGGGAGCTGTCCTTGTACCAATTAAGAAATTGAAAGAAGTCTGACGGGACTGAGGGGTCCCTCCTGTCGCAGGGACTCCGACCCCGCGACTTGAACTTATTCACCAAAGCACTCCCACCAGACTTTGAAACCCTATTTCAAATAATCACAATTTCCTGCATCTCCCCTGCAACATTTGCCATTCCTCTGGCGTCACATAGGCAAGAGGCCCTGAAAAGCGCCTTTTTTACTCCTTAATTATTTTACAAATGGGTAAAAAAACTGAGTCAGACGAGCAGTTTTCGCAAAGTTTGGCTTAATTGTTTTACAAAAGGGTAAAAATAAATGCATCATAAACTCGGAGAATTCGAAGAAATCGTACTGCTGCTGGTGGCAGCACAACACGGAGAAGCCTATGGCCTGTCCATCACGAGAGCCATTGAAAAAGAACTGGATCGCCCGGTGACTATGAGCAGCGTACATACAGCGCTCTATCGCCTGGAAGAAAAAGGCTATGTATCCTCACATATCGGTGATGCCGAAGGCAACCGAAGAGGCAGACGGAAACGCGTGTTTCTGATTACTGCAGAGGGCAAGAAATCGCTTATTGAAGCCAGAGACGCCCGCAACCATATCTGGAACATGATCCCAAAATTTGTAATTGAATTCAGCTACTGATTCATGAAAGAGCTGCCAGAAGATATACGTCCTCCCAAATGGGCAGATCGCTTTTTTAAGTGGTACTGCTACGCTCCCCTGCATGAGTCCATTTACGGAGATATGCAGGAGCGTTATGACGAATACCTGGAGCAATACGGACTACGAAAAGCCAACCGGAAATACTGGCTCGATGTCATCCGCTTTATGAATCGGCATACACTCAAACGGTCAAAAAACTCAAAAAACAACACATTTAATTCATTTGCCATGTTAAGTAATTACTTCAAGGTAGGTTTTCGCAACCTCCTCAAAAATCGGTCATTCACGGTCATTAACGTTTTAGGTCTTTCTGTCTCCATGGCAGTCTGTCTGGTCATAATTCTTATGATTAATGATCAGCTCAGTTATGATAATTTTCAGGCCAATAAAGAACGCATTTATCGCTTTACTCATGAGCGTACCAATTCCCGTATTAACCTGCCCATGGCTACAGTGCCTGTTGTGCTGGGAGACAGAATGAAGTCAGATTTTGCAGGTTTCGAGCATGTAGTTCGCTTCAGTCGCGGCTTTGGCGGAGAGATCATGCAAAACGGCAAAGCCATCGGCATCAGTGGATTGCAGACTGATCAGTCTTTCTTCGATATGTTCAGCTTTAAGCTAAAGCACGGCAACATCGAAACCTGCCTTAAAGAACCCAATAGCATCGTACTGAGGAAAGACGTTGCTGAAAAGATTTTTGGTGATGAGAACCCTGTGGGAGAAACACTCACGATTGATACAGATGAAAACTACCTGGTAACTGGCGTACTCGAAGCCTTTCCCGGAAAAACCCATATAGAATTCGAATCGCTGGCATCCATGACCGGTCGCACGTTCAGTAACTGGGAGAATACCTCCGAAGGCTGGGTATACTTCACCCTGCAGGATGGCGTCTCTATGGATGGTCTGGAACCCATGCTCACCGCCCTGCAGGACGAGCATTATAACGAGCAGTCTGAATTCATGGTAGATTTCAACATTCAGAAAATGACGGACATCACTCCCGGTCCTCTTTATGGCAACCAGATTGGTACTTCTATGCCCAATTTCTTTGTGATTGGCCTGGGAGTACTCGCCTCTCTGATCATTATCTGTGCGGCCTTCAATTATGCCAACCTGTCTGCAGCACGAGCGCTCACCCGTACCAAAGAGGTAGGTGTGCGCAAGGTGATGGGCGCACGCAAAGGGCAGCTCACCATACAGTTTATTGTAGAGTCTGTCCTGGTCTCCCTCCTCTCACTGGCCGTAGCCATCGGTTTTCTTCAGCTCCTGATTCCTGCCTTTGAGAATCTGAAGATGAGTTCATTACTGGACTGGGATCTGAAGCTGGAACCAAAAGTATACGGACAGTTCATAGGCTTCAGTGTATTGGTAGGCCTGGTCACGGGGCTCTTCCCTTCACTCTACCTGGCCTCTTTCCGCCCGATTGAAGCCATGAAGAACATGATTTCTTCCAACAAACTTTCACGTGTCAGTCTGAGGAAAGCCCTGATTATCTGTCAGTTTGTAATCTCCCTGGTATTGATCGTCAGCTCTACCCTGGTCTATAAGCAGATTAAGTTTATGGTGGAGAAGGACTATGGTTACACCAAGGAAAATATCATCAATGTAGAGCTTCAGGGACAGGACTATGATATCCTCAAAGCCGAGTTAAGCAAACTGCCTTTTGTAGAAAAGATTTCAGCCACCAACCTTATTCCCAATACCGGCCAGAGCACTGATGTGGACGCCAAACTCAACTATGTGGAAGAGACAGTCAACTTCAACTACTATGCAGTGGACGAGGGTTATATCGATAACCTGAACCTGACACTGGTAGCCGGTGATAACTTTCTGCCTGCTCAAAAAGAAGGCAAAGAAACCAGCATCATTCTCAATGAAACAGGCGCCAAAAGACTGGGTTTTGAAACATCGCTGGACGCGATCAACCAATCCGTCATTTTGGGTGACAGCAACAAGGTAACGGTGGCAGGTGTGGTGAAAGACTACAACTATATGATCCTGTACATGGATATTCAGCCCATGATGTTCCGCTACAAACCAAAGCAATTTGACTATGCCCAGATAAAAATTACCGGTTTTGATATCAGTGATGAAATGACTCAGTTGGAAGCAGCCTGGGATGAATTTGACCCGAATCATGAGTTCCTGGCTAAGACCTTTCAAGGTCAGATAGACGAGTTCAACGCCTTCTTTTATGATGTGCTTTACATCATAGGGCTGGTAGCCATACTGAGCATCACTATCGCTACACTGGGACTACTGGGAATTGCCACTTACTCTATCCAGATTCGTCTGAAAGAGGTAAGCATCCGTAAGGTACTCGGAGCCAGCTCAGGGAGACTTATTTTCCTGCTGTCCAAAGGCTTTATGTACCTGTTCGGCATCGCCATGGTGATTGGTTTCGCACTGGCTTACTTTGGGAATAACCTCTGGCTCGATGGCTTTGCCTACAGAGTAAGCTTCGGAGTAGATATCTTCCTGGTTACTGCCTTGATTATGATTATCATAGGCATTCTAACGATAGGTTTGCAGGCATTAAGGGCCACTACCACCAACCCTGCCACCATTCTCAGAGACGATTAACAAACCAAACCACCTCCCCTTTTCAACCCTGAAACACCTCACCCTTTTCCAATCCTGAAGTATGAAGGATCTAAGGGTGAGGTGCTTCCATATCCGCTGAGATAATCAATAGCATCTCTACTCTGGTCTGACCCTTTCGGTCCGACCGAATCAGCATATTCTCAGGACCTGAAGAGGACAAATCCCCTTCCTTTTATCCATTCACCTATTGCACACTTTCTGCATGCTCACTAGTATTGTTTTCCAAGCAAATCAGTGGCCATGAAAACGAACGGAGAAAGCTTACAGCAGGTAACAGAAGTCTTAGGCAAAGCCCTGAAAAGCTTTCTGGAACAAAGCCAGGAAGGCAAAGGAAAAGTGTTGGTCCAGAAAGAGTCTAATGCCCTGGCTGCTGAACTTCAGCTAAGCCACTGGTTGAAACAAGGCCTTGCCAGTGCCGGTCAGGTAAAAGATTTACTGAGCATTTATACAGACAATACACAGCATCTTCACCATCCGCATTATATGGGGCATCAGTGTGCCGTACCAAACATAGGAGCCTTTATTGCCGATACTGTGAATGGGATAGCAAACAACCCCATGGCCATCTATGAAATGGGACCAGCCGCTGCTGTGATGGAAAAGGTAGTCATCAACTGGATGCTGAAAAAAGCCGGATGGTTAAAGTTTGAGAGTATTGAAGAAACCCGCAATCACAAAACCGGAGGCGGTGGTGTGCTCACACATGGTGGCTCCATGGCCAACCTGACCGCCCTCTCCGCTGCCAGGGCCCGAATAGCCCCTGAAGCCTGGACAGAAGGAACACCCGGCAACCTGGTGGTGCTCTGCCCGGAAGTAGCGCACTATTCCGTATCCAGGGCTATCTCTATTCTCGGTCTTGGTAGCAAAGCAGCCATCCCCATTAAGGTGAGCGACAAAGAAGTGATGGACCCGGATTACCTCGCTCCTGCTCTCAGGCAGGTCAAAGAAGAAGGCAAACGGGTAATGGCCGTTATAGCCAATGCCTGTGCCACTGCTACGGGACTTTACGATCCCCTGGAAGAAACCGGGCTCTTCTGTCAGGAAAATAAACTCTGGTATCACATAGACGGAGCCCATGGTGCCGCTGCCCTGGTCTCTGATCAACACAGACACCTGATGAAAGGGGTTCACCTGGCAGATTCGATGATCTGGGATGCTCATAAGATGCTGCGTACCTCTGCCCTGTGTGCGGCTGTACTCTTCAAAGACCATCTCAATATGCTCAACACCTTCAGGCAAAAAGGAAGCTACCTCTTTTTTGAGAAGGAAGACGTAGGGATTGATGCCATTGAAAATGCCATAGAGTGTACTAAGTCCAGTCTGGGCACCAAGCTTTTCTGGTCACTGGCCATTGAAGGAGAGCAGGCCATGGCAGACTATATCGGAAGCCGTTACGATATCACCAAAAGCTTCTACGACCTTATCAGGTCGACTTCAGATTTCGAATGCCCTTATGAGCCCGAATCAAATATTCTCTGCTTCAAATACCTGGCACCCGATTCTAACGACAGTTTTCAACTGGCCATCAGAAATGAACTTGTAAAGCGGGGCGACTTCTATATCACTACCACAACCATGAATGGCGCTCGTTACCTCAGGGTTTCTGTGCAAAATCCCGATACTTCCCTTGAACACTTTGACAAGATGCTCGTGTCCATTCGTGAAGTAGCCATGGCTCTGAGGGAGTAAATGATTTTCCCTATTTTCAGGGAGTTTATTAAACACAGCCTTGAAAATCCCCGATATCCAAAGATCAATTGCTAAGGGCCGTCTGCATGAAAGCAACCGGTTTGAGACGCTTTTCGGGCGATATTTCATGAAGTTTCTTTATGTAGCTGTCGTAGTATTGACAGGCCTGATGCCCTATTGGTATGGCCCCGATAACTACCAGTTTAACCCTGTTAAACCTTACATACTCGGAATCAGCCTCATCCTGGCCCTGTTGATCATTCTGAGAATTTTCAGTTTTGTTAAGCTGAGACGGATTTCAGGACAGGGTCTCGTAGAAAATAAAAAACTGATCAGGCTTATCTCTCAGGAATTCAACTGGCCTTTGGTCCAGGACCGGGAAGGCTACTGCACCCTGCATATCGCCCGCACCATGATGACCTGGGAACGTGATCTGCTCATTATCTACGATGGTGATGATATTCTCGTCAACTTCTCTACCTATGCAACGGCAAGAAATCAGAGTCTGCAGGGCTACTTCGGAGAGAAACGGGCTTTCAGGAGATTTAAGAAAAGGTTCAGCTTGTAGTTTGTAAACTACACCCGACAAGCAGGATTTTCTTTTAATTTTCTCTATTAATGACGCTCACCTTTTTGGTCAGTCATATACTAAAGCTTTAGATGACATTCGGGTAAAAACAGCTTCATTACTTCACAAAGGCTTAACAAGTCTGTAAAAATAAGATAATTTTATTCGCTTAATTTTATATTAAAATCAATATAAAATTATTCAAAATGAAAAAAATTACATTTTTACTCACCCTTGGCTTGTGTTTCAGTTTTCAGGCCATCTCACAAACAGGTAACTACAGCGAAGTTCAGATCAAAAAAGAAATCAGTCCTAAGCTCAGGTTTAGAAATTACAAAGATGAAGACCCCAAGGAATATAAGTATTGGGACATCCAGGCCTCAGGTTCCAGCCTTAAGTTTCGCTATGCCGGACCTACCACCAGTACGAATCCTTCGATGAACACCTTCATGACACTCTATGCCGGAGTAGAGCTGGATGTAGACGGAAAAATCTTTGCCGAAGAGATAGAGGTAAAGGAACTCAACCTCCCCGACTATGTCTTCGAGAAAAACTATGATCTGATGAATCTCACAGATCTGAAGCTTTATGTGAACAAGAACCACCACCTGCCGGGAGTTCCTACCGCAGCTGAAGTGAGGGAAAACGGCATGGCACTAGGAGATATGGTCACCATCTTGCTAAAAAAGGTAGAAGAGCTGACACTCTACACCATTGCACAGGAAGAGAAAATCAAGGCACTGGAAGCATTGATGTCCAGGGACAAATAGCATCAGATCATGACAAGGTTCTTTTTATGCCTTATGCTATGCCTGTGTTGCGCAGCAACTCACGGGCAGGAATGGATGACAATCAAAAACCGGATTGACCTTCAGAAAAGCTTTATTCCGCAGGAAGATGTAAGACTCCTTATGTCCGATAATGAAAGCGGTATACCAAACCCCGTTTCACAGGACAGCTATGCTTATTACAGCCTGGATGAACATACAGCATTCGGTCTTCTTGAAAAGCCGAAACAGCTCATCAGTCTCGACCTTGGTGTAGTCAGTGAACATCAGGAAAATCTGACGCTCGACCTGATGTTGGTTGAACCAACAATTCAGAGTCCTCTGGTCGTTTTCGGGAATAATGAAGCTTTTACTGCTTCAAACTTGTATGGGGTGCATTACCGGGGTCAGATTCGCGGCCAGGAAGGCACCAGTCTGGCTGCACTCAGCGTATTCGGAGAAAGTGTGTTTGCTATGATCTATGATGAACAGGGTCATATGTACACTATTCGCAAAGTTCAGGGTTGTGGTACGCATATTCTCACACCACAGACTTATGCCGGTCCTGACGAACATCATCATGATACGCATATAGATGAGATTCTGAAGGAAGAAACAGAAATGCTATCGCAGCTTGAAGAGCTTGATGACTTCAGCTTTATGAAATACGTGGATGTGGCCATTGAGGCAGATTACTCTGTTTTTCAGGCTTTCAATACCCCCGGAGTATTGTCTTTATTCAATACTGACAATGCTGCATTGGCTATTTTCAGAGAAGTCACAGCTGTCTTTAACGTGGTGGCCCTGTTATTTGAAAATGAAGGTGTTCGCATCCGGCTCTCTTTTCTTGAGGTAAATGACAACATTACAGGTTATGATAATACCGGAACCAGATCGAATCACCTCAACTCATTTAAAAACCTGAGTTCTACCGGAAACAAGGGTGATGCGATCATGGTACTTACGCGTCAGAACTTTGGGGATGGTACTGCTGGAGTTACCATTGGTTCTTTATGCAGTATCAGCCCTTATGCCAGCTCAGACTTCGGTATAAGCACAACCCTCACACGCTTTGATCCATACCCTACGCCCGTTATACCCAGCACAGAAGCCAGCAATATCACTACCATGGCACATGAGTTAGGACACGTATTTGGCTCCCCACACACGCATGCCTGCCAGTGGGATGTGAGTGGCAATGGTATTGCCAATGAAGCCATTGACGGATGCGA
This sequence comes from Roseivirga sp. UBA6061, assembly GCA_002427745.1. Taxonomy (GTDB): domain Bacteria; phylum Bacteroidota; class Bacteroidia; order Cytophagales; family Cyclobacteriaceae; genus Roseivirga. The sequence goes on from DIYF01000160.1 coordinate 32,686, forward strand.
CCCGGTAGAAGGATCATGTGTTAACCCGGGCTACCCTTCACCTAAAGGTACTATCATGAGTTATTGTCATAAAGCCGGAAGACCTGGAGTAGATTACAGCCTTGGCTTCGGCCCACTGCCAGGTCAGAGAATTCGGGATTTTATTGCCAGCAGAACCTGCCTGAATACCTGCTATACCGGTAACCTTACCATTACACAGGACATATATGCCAACAATACGGACAGCAAAGCAGCCACAGGTACAATCACTGCCAACAACGAAATATTTGCCAATGGAATGGCTTCCTACTCCTCCGGAAGTAAGCTCGTTTTCACCACAGGCTTCAGGGCCCGAAAGCACTCAAGTTTCAAGGCGTCTATCAACGATGGTTGTAACCTTGTCCCGATCTTCCTCGGGCCGGAAGCCAACCAGACGAATAGCCTGGCAGAGTCATTGTTTGATACTGAAAAAGAAGGGTTGAGTGTGTACCCCAATCCAAGTAAGGGAGAGTTAAATATCGATTACGCATTTGAAGTCGGTCGACACTACCAGTTGAACGTATTCAATCAGGTAGGTACTCTGGTAGCTTCCTTCATGGTAAACAGAGAAGAAAACGTAATTGACCTCTCTTCTTTGGTCAACGGTCAGTATACCCTGACTTTTGAATCAGCTGGAGGTATGGTAAGCAAGAAGATTATTTTGGCCAGGTAGTTTCAAGATGAGACCATCTTGACCACCAATTACCAATTACCGAGAACAATGAGGGAGGTAAAACTCCCTCATTGTTCTTAGGGTCTCCCAACCAGATTTCCTAAGAACAAAGCATTCAAAAACAGCTTGTTGGTACCATACCACATACCCCGGAAATTGGGGTTGTCTACGAACATGATCACATTACCCCGACCAATACCACTGACCAGGAGAGAAGCCGTTCCCCCAAGTCCGGAGAGATTGGTTTTATTCACATAACCGCCCAAAAGCGGGTTTTCGGTATACTTCACCACAGTGCTGAAAGGATTACTGCTCGGTGCGATAAAGTTGCTGTGGTTGCGGTAAACGGGCAATTCACGGCTGGTATAGCCAAAGGCCAGGGGATGTGTAATATCCACATCGGCCATGTACATAGAACCACCAATCGCATTAGAACCTCTGAACTCTCTGGCAGTTACATAATCCATACGGTCCGGAGTATCTCTCTTTGGACGATCGGCAAACTTCTCATTCACAAACTTGCTGCGAATGGCCCAGCTTGTGGCACTGCGCAGTGTGATGACCGTACCTCCCTCGCGAACCCATTGTTTAATCCGGTCAATAGTGCGTTCTCCCAGTCCGCTGTAGTTACCTGATACCAGTACCAGCGTATTGTAGTTGTCCCAGGATACCCGGCCGATATTGTTGGTATGCACCTTGGTAATAGGCATACCTACCTTACTATCCAGCAAATGCCAAACCTCACCCGCTTCATAGCTACTGCTACTACCACCGATCAGCATCAACGCCCGGGGCTTTCTGATCGTACGGAAGTTACCACTCCCCAGATCAATACCTGAAGTACTATAGCCGCTGGTCACACTTTGAGCACGGATACCCGCCAGCTCTGTGGCTTCTTCCACATAGGCGTGTACCAGTTTCGCCCCCACCTCCTGTCGGGCAACAGGAATCATCAGGGTGCCATAACCATAAGCCTTTACCCCTTCATTCGTTTCTATGGAAAAAGTTTTGAAAGCCGTGTTCACATACATCCCTTTTTCCAGCAGGTAGTTCAGGGCCTTCGGTGCATAATACTCATCCCATTCTATCAGATAAGCATAATCAGACGGAGGTACCGTTTCAAAATTACTTCCCTGATCACCCCGGCTCAGCTCTTTGCCGGCCAGGTCCAGTCTTCCCTTCCACTCACTATGAGGCATGTTATAAGATAGCGCTGTGGTCCATGACGAAGCATCATAGAAAATACTGTCATAGAAAGTGGTTACTTTCTCAAACATGGTGCGCACCATACGATATTGCACCTGCTCATTGGGCACGTAAAAAGCATTGCCCGCCTTATAGGTCTTACCTCCAAGAGATATATCATCATCCAGGGCGTAGGTCTTGATTCTGTGCCTTAGCAACAAGTCCACAAAGGCCTGGTTACGACTGTCATCGGCCTGATCACCAAAGACCCAGCCACGGACCTCCGCTTTCTTACCTTCCTCCTTAGCCCCACTGAAATAGTCTTTCATATGCCTGAGCAAAGTCGCCTTCTCCCCTACAGCCCCTCTCACCGTGGCCATACCCGATGTCAGGTGATTTTTGATGGTAAAAGCAAAAGCCACCTTGCCCATACGTGAGTCCTGAATATGCCCACGAGAGCTCGCCTGCTCAAAAACAAGGCCCAGTGCCCCATGAATATCCGGGTAAGTAGATCCATACCCCGGGTAGCTGTTGTCATACTGTTCTTTGGTAAAGTAAAGAGAACCTATTTCGTCCAGTGCCTCATGGAAATAACCCGCAAACAGGTTATTCAGGCCATCGTAGTTATCACGGGGCACCACGGGATTCTCTGAGCCAAAAGGTTTGGTAGGCTCAAAGAAATAGGTGCTGTTCGTACCCATTTCGTGAAAATCAGTCACCACATTAGGATACCATTGATGGTAAAAGTCTATCCTTGCCTGGCTTTCCACATGCGCCAGGGGTAACCAGTCCCTGTTCAGGTCATACCAGTAGTGATTGGTACGGCCACGGGGCCAGGCCTCGTTGTGCTCCGCATCTATGGG
>DIYF01000096.1:0-152 GCA_002427745.1 Roseivirga sp. UBA6061
ATGTTGGCGAGAGGCTGGTCGCCCAGCGCGGCTGAAATCCTTTCATGAATCTGCTGGTGACAGGCAGTAGCGTAGTCACCGGCCAGGTTCATAGCCAGCCAGTACTCCTGACCTGTTTCTGAATCTAAATCCAGCCAGGCCAGGTGTTTGGC
>DIYF01000096.1:217-5287 GCA_002427745.1 Roseivirga sp. UBA6061
TCCAGCCAGGCCAGGTGTTTGGCTTCTCTCGGTAGCCTGGTCATATCCATGGCCAGCCCGGTGTAATGTTGTGCTATGTTTGCACCGAGTCCCCTCGATCCTGAGTGGGAGAGTACCGAAAAGTATTTATCTGCAGGAAGGTTGAGCTCATTTTCGGGATCCAGAATTTCTGCAATCCCGAATTCCACAAAGTGATTGCCCCCTCCGGATGATCCCAGCTGGATTCTGGCCTTGTTTTTAAGCGACCTGAGCATACCGATCTCATCAAACAATGAATGGCCCAGAACCTTATGATCTCTGGAGGTTCTGAAGCTGGTCTGACCAAAACGCGTGTTCTCCATCAATACATCGGTAAGCCAGCCTGTGTTTTGATGTACAAAGGCCGGGGGAATGTCGTATAAGCTCATGCTCATACGGCAACCGATGTCCACACCCACTGCAAATGGAATGACCGCATTCTCTGTAGCGAGTACACCACCTACGGGTAGTCCATAGCCCTGGTGGGCATCGGGCATCAATGCCCCTGTTTTGGCCACCGGAAGCCTCATGGCGATTTCCATCTGGTCCAGTGCTCCCTGCTCTATGCCTTCTTCACCATAAATGGTATAGGGAAGGCCCTGCTTTCTCAATGCCCGGCATTTACTTCGTTCGGCAGCTTCCATGATGCTCCCGGCCAGAGATCCGAATACCTCATGTTTCCTGTAAAGAGCCGGATTTTCAGCCACTCTCCTGAGCATGGCCTTTTTATGTAAGATGGATTTGCCTTTAAAATGTTCATCGATGACAGTCAATGCCATTTCGGAGACTTCATCCGATGTATAACCTAGTTTTTTCAGGTCTTTGTCTGTAAGTTTTCTAGCGCCCATGATGGGGTCCTGTTTATGATAATGTATCTCCCGATATCTCAATCGGGAGATACTGAATGAGTTTGATTAAGTCACCTTAACAAAGGTGCCAAGCTCAAGTGCTTTTCTGATGTAGCGCATCATGATGATGGCCTTATCACTCTTCAGAAAAGTGGCATCTCCTATATCTTCTACCGGGACCGGAAAGCAATATTGATCCTGCTCTATCGGAACATTGTAATACAAGTGCCCGGCACGGTAATGTGAGAATTGAACCTGGTTGTCTTTTACAATTTGCTTTAATGTCATATTCATTTTGATCACCGGCTGATGACAATCTACAGGCAGCGGACATCAGTCGGATTTGTTTTCCCGCTACCTGGGTTTTATATATTAAATGAGTATTAGTGGCTCAGAATCGTCCCACGGAGACTCTGAGCCGGGTACCACCCCTGCGACCCGGGTGGTACATGTAAGATTATCAGTTGGAAAGCACCTTTCGCCAGCGCATCTTCAGTCGCTTGTACTTGTTGCGCTTGATGTGCTTTTTCAACTCATCGGCATCCTCGTTGTCCATAGATTCAAACAAGGCTTTTCTGTAGTATTCGATGGCACTGGCGTAGTGTCCTTCGGATTCTTCGGCCTGGCCCAGTTTTTCAAATATGTAAGACTTATTGAGGCCGGGAACCTTGATGGCTTTTAGCATAAGTGCTTTCAGTCCCTGGTATTTGTTGTGTTTCTCGTACATAATGGCGAGCTCGCGGTACACTGACTCAAACTTCGGATCGAAGCGTATAGCCAGATGATAGTGGCGCTCAGCCAGTTCAAGATTCTCAAGGTTATACCAGTAAAGGTCTCCCATAGAGGCATGGAGTCTGGCGTATCCGGGTTCTTCCATCAAACCGTTTTCCAACAGTCTTTTGGCTTCATCGTATTTGCCGTGATCCATGGCATCTTCTGCCAACTGAATTACATTCTCGATATATTCAGCATAAGTGTTCATTTTATTCAGTTTGTGAACAGCTACCTGCTGTTCCATTTTTTCTTAACTCTCATCAGTTGACCACTTTTAGGGTGCACATAGAACTTTGGATGCCAGTAGGAGACAAGCTCCTTTCGAGCTCCCCAGCGGGCATGTCCCATGATTTTTCCATCTTCAATAGTGGCTTTGGTTTCAACAAAGTCTTCCAGATGGTCGAATACATGTTGGCCTAAAAGCGTGTTTTTATCCATCCTTTTACAAAGCTGAGAATAGACCTTGTCCCAGTATTTGCCTTCGTGCTTTTCGAGAAAGCGAATCAGGGGTTTCAGGTTGTCGCATTGGTATTTCATACCTCCGCTTCTGACCTTCATGCCTTCCTTCTGCTTCTCATTCTCGAAGTGATTGTTCCCAGCATTTTTCTGGTAGCCTTTCTTTTTGGTTTTCACCAGGCTTCCTCTGCGGTAACATTCGATCAGCTCTTCGTGTAAGCGCTTATCTCTGCGTTTTTGCCGCTTTTGCAAGGATGGTTTTAATGTACCTGTGTCCATGTCTGTTTTATTCAGGTCGCGGACCGGAGCCCGCGACCATTGTTGCAGTCCCTACGCTATGGTAGGGATTCAGAGAGTTCTCTGTAAGGTCACTTAAAGCCAGTGAAGACTTCCTTCAGCTGATCTACCACTTTGCTGCCACCTGAGAGAGAGATGTTGCTGACGTTGTCGGCAATCTTCTCTACATACTCCATCTCCTTGAGTCGGAACAACATGTCGTTGTCCTCCATCAGTTTGGCGGTGTTCAGCAAGCTTCTGGTAGCCGCTGTTTCTTCCCTTCTGGCAATGACATTGGCCTGAGCCTGCTTTTGTGCTACCAGTACCTGGTTCATGATGTTTTTTACTTCACCGGGCAGAATGATGTCCTTGACACCACAATCCCTGATCTCAATTCCCAGATCACCGGCTTTTGCCCTGAGCACTTCTTTCACGTAGGCAGCGATAGAAGTTTTCTCTTCAAGCAGTTCATCCAATGTATATCGACCTATGAATTCCCTCAATGCCAGTTGCATCAGCACGTACAGTTGCTTTACATAGTCCTTGTTCTCGATCAGGGCCCTGACAGTGTCAATGACCTTGTATTGACCGAAGAAGTTGACTCTCAAAGCGGCTTTGTCCCGGGTCAGAATTTCCTGACCTGACACTTCCATTTGTACGAGCCTCATATCGGCTTTCATCACACTGATGGGGGTGGCGTTTCTCCAGAAGTAGTGACCCCCTGTGTTCAGGGTTCTTTCGAATTTTCCATCCACCATCAACAGGCCAGATTCGTAGTTTTCTACTACAAAGGCCCTGATGTAAGCCTGTAATTCTCTTTTTGTCAGCAGTTCTTTGCTGAATTCGGCCGGGATTTCATAATCTTTCAAATCTGCTTTCACAAACCTGTAATCGATCAATCCCTTCCAGAAAGCGTATCGGCCTGCTGTGAGAATTCCCTTGAAATTGCCGTGTTCAAAGTGCACGACAATTTCGCTGTCTTTTACCTCAACCACCTCCAGCAATGCTGCCAGTTTGGGGTCTTTCAAGAGCAGGTTGAGCTCTTTCGTAGTGGTGAAAGGCTGGGTCAGATCGTATTCGATTACATAATCGAAAAGTGATACCCAATAGGTACCTGCGGTGAGTACTGTTCTGTAATCACCTCGTCTGAAAACCAGACCCACCATTCCTTCATTGATGCGTATCCTTTTCATCGTTTTTAGTATTTGTGAAAGTGTTTGCCCGTATTGTCTGTCCCGTCCGGACAGGAATCAGGCTTACACCTTCGGTTGTTACTTTTTGAGTAGTCCGGATCAGATCCTGCCTAATGCAATGGACCTGGTCCCGACCTATGTTTATCGGCCAGATAAATTCTTTTAAAAGGGAAGTGGCCGTGATAAACCATTTTGCCAAAGCGAAGGATTCATTAAGTCTCAATTCGCTTATGAGTGCTTCAGGGTCAGAGAAATCCCTTCAAACGAGTGGGCCCGTTCTCTCTGGATTTGCCTTCGGCTGAAGGAGTCATGAGTTGCATCAGGCGGTATCCTGAATGCCCTGGCTTTGTCAAAAGGCTCCTGTTCAGACCGGAATCTGAACCGGGGCTTATCCACACACCGCTTCCCGGTGTCAGCTGTTTTTAGGGAAGTCAGCCACTTCCGGAAGATGGATTTTGAGTCCATTACCTAGATTAACAGTCTAGTGCTCTACCTCTGAGCTACTCCTTAAAAGGGAGACAGGATTCGAACCTGCGACATCATTCGACACTCTAACCAACTGAGCTACTACCCCATATGTGTTACTGTTTGAGTGGGGTAGGGAGGATTCGAACCTCCGACCTTCGAGTCTTGAAATACATCAAACCAAGTAGCATACCATTACCTATTGGCAGGGTACTATGGGGCTATACCGAAACCCTCATCAGGCCTTATGCCTGATCTATTCCAGTGCATCCGAAAGGACTCGAACCTTTAACCCACGGGGCAAAAACCCGTTGCTCTACGCTCCCGATAGCTATCGGGAGAGCTACAAATGCATTTTCAGGCGAGCGCCAGATTCGAACTGACCTTCAGGCATAAGCGGCCTGCGTGCTTCCGATACACTACACTCACCTGGTGGAAATGGCAGGATTCGAACCTGCTAAGCCGAAGGGCACCGGTTTTACAGACCGGTACAACTCACCATCGTTGTCGCATTTCCATTGAGGTTACCTTTCCTTCCCCCGGTAATTCACCGGTTATGATTTCCAGACAACCTGCTACGTTTATTGGAGCTTTTACAAACATCACAGTCCGAACGAAAGACTGCTTGTGGCCTTCAACCACTCTCCAACTTGAGGAGACACTCGTTCTGCCTCTCCTTTAGCGCGGTACCGGAGGGATTCGAACCCTCGACCTTATCATAGACAGTGACATATTCTACCCCTGAACTACGGTACCGTTTTATGATCATTCCGATCAGTTTTTGTTGGCTCACCGGGACTTGAACCCTGCCTTTGCCGGCAGGCAGGCCGGAACCCTGTCTGCCACAGGCAGGCACCAGCTTATAAGACCAGCACTCTAAGCTCCCGATAGCGATCGGGAGAGCTATGAGTCAATAACCTCTCGAACCCCTCGGACCCCTCCGTCCTTCGGACACCCTGTCTGCCACAGGCAGGCTCCCCTAAAGGGGATTACCCCTCCGCTCTTCGAGCACCCTGTCTGCCACAGGCAGGCTCCCCTAA
>DIYF01000096.1:5349-5813 GCA_002427745.1 Roseivirga sp. UBA6061
TGCCACAGGCAGGCTCCCCTAAAAGGGGAGGAATAAAAAAAGCCCGACCTTAGTGAAGGCCGGGCTTTTCAAAACCGTTTGTGCGGTTTTGTCAAGTCATACTTTTTCCGACCTTATGCAAAAGACATAGTTCACCTGTTTCAAAATCACTATAATTTTGAATCGTAGTCCACGAACTCACGCTATGTATCCGTTCCATTTTCTTTTGCATATCCTGAATGCTTTAAAACAAAAAACCCGAACCAAATGGCCCGGGCTTCTAAGTATCTTTATGTAGAAATCTACCTATAATCCGAACCGTAACAACATACATTCACGCGCACCATATTCTCCTGTTGGGCTAGCTGATTGTATATGTGAAAAGATTTTTCTCATCTGTCGTTGTTATGCTGCAAATGTACTGAAATTGATTTCGGAATTGCAAACGGAAATCCGAAAAACTTGTTGTGACATGTATTGATTTG
>DIYF01000133.1 GCA_002427745.1 Roseivirga sp. UBA6061
AACTTGATTGAGCATCTCACCAGTCACAGTAAAGCTCGTTGGAGCACGGGACTCTGCAACAAAACCAGGATTGACTTGACCTGCTACCGATTGAAAGACTCTCACCTCTAGAACGTCATGCTCAACTTGATTGAGCATCTCACCAGCCGCAGTAAAGCCCGTTAGAACACAGAACCCTGCAGCAAAAACAGGATTGACTTAACCTCTTACTGATTGAAAAACTCACACCGATAGAAATTCCCGGTCAGGCAGGAAATGGCTGGGTGGGACCCTGGCCGATAAACCGTCTGACCTGCGTTGCTGACGGGGTCAGGTAAAGAATCTATCACTAATTATCAGAATGCCTGACACACTAAACATTCTGCCACCGTCTATACCTTATATATAGTGTGAAAAACATTACCTTTGTCCTCTTGTTTGAAAATGTGGACTAAATTCCCCCATATCGTACTGAAATACAGGCTCATACTGATGATCCTGCTATTCGCTTTTACAGGCTTTATGGCCTATCAGGCCCAGTTTGTAAAAATGGCTTATAACTTCAACACAGCTGTTCCGGAAACAGATGAGAATTATAAGTACTTCCAGCAGTTCAAAGATAAGTTTGGCGAAGATGGCAACATCCTCGTTTTAGGCGTGAAAGACAGCAGCCTCTACAAGCTCAATAACTTTCAACTATACAAGCAACTCAACGATGACATTGCCAATATGGAAGAGATCACCAACGTGATTTCCCTGTCATCGCTGCAAAAGATTGAGAGAGACCGTGAGGCCAGGTCTTTTAAACTGGAGCCCCTGATTTCTGAAACACCACAAAGCCAGGAAGCGCTTGACAAAGTGCTGGAAGAGGCCATCGACCTGAAATTCTACAGTGGTCAGATTCTCAATGCCGACAATGGAGCCACGCTGATCCTGATCAATATGGACAGGGAAGTGCTCAACTCTGCCAGAAGAAATGGCGTGGTCAACGAGATCAAACGCATGGGGGAAGCCTTTACGGCAGAAACAGGAATAGAAATGCACTACTCCGGTATGCCCTTTGTGCGTACCATGATGCAGCAGAAGACCAATAAAGAGCTGAGACTCTTTATTGCACTATCTATAGGTATTACCGCACTGATCCTCTTCCTCTTCTTCCGTTCCTGGCCGGCCGTCTTGTTTCCGCTGATCGTGATTGCCGTGGTGGTTACCTGGGTATTGGGTACCGTGGGCATACTTGGCTATGAGATCAACATTCTGACTGGGCTTATTCCCTCTATCATCATTGTAATAGGCATTCCAAATTCCATCTACCTGTTAAATAAGTATCACCAGGAGTTTGTGAAGCATGGCGACAAGATCCGCGCGATTGTGATGATGATCAAGAAAATCGGGCTGGTAACCTTTATCACCAACTTTACCACGGCCATTGGCTTTCTGGTACTGGTGACAACTGATATCAAGCTGCTGAAAGAGTTTGGGCTTGTCGCGGGAATCAACATCCTGGCCACATTCATTGTGAGTATCGTATTGATTCCGGGTATCTTCTCTTACCTGCCGGCACCGAATGCCAAGCAGTTGAAGCACCTGGAGTTTAAAGGCATCGGCCGTTTCCTGACCCTGTTGGATCTGCTGGTACACAGACACCGCTATCGCGTATTCCTGATTACCGGTATCGTAATTGCTTTTTCTGTGATAGGCCTTACCCGCCTTTACTCAGTGGCCTTTATGGTAGACGACATTCCGGAAGAGTCGCAGGTAAAGCAGGACCTCTATTTCTTCGAGCGCAACTTCAGTGGCGTAATGCCGCTGGAAATCGTGATAGATTTTGGTAAACCACGCTCTACCCTCAACGCCCGAAACCTGAGAAAGGTAGACCGGCTGGAAAAAGCACTGGACGCCATACCGGATGTATCACAACCCGTGTCCATCGTGAGCTTTGCCAAGGCCGTGCGCCAGGCTTTCTACGATGGTGATCCGCGCAGATACGGACTACCCAGCCCGAGTGACAGAAATGCCATACTCAGCTATTTGTCCAATCAGCAGGAAGACCAGTCTACCTTCCTGAGCTCTTTTGTGGATTCCACCGGTCAGGTGATGCGGGTTTCGCTGAAAATGGCTGACCTCGGTTCTATCAAAATGGATTCACTGATCAATAACGTCATTGAGCCAGGCATCGATGATGTATTTGGTGATTCGGAAAAAATAGAAACGAGCGTTACCGGCTCTACCCTGCTGTTTGTAAAAGGCAACAAGTTCCTGATAGAAAACCTCAGGTTCTCGCTGCTGCTGGCCTTTGCCATTATTGCCGTGATCATGGCCATTCTCTTTGCCAATGTGCGCATGATCCTCATTTCCATGATTCCCAACCTGATTCCGCTGGTACTTACAGCCGGTATCATGGGTTTCTTTGGCATTCCGCTTAAGCCCAGTACAGCCCTGATCTTTAGTATTGCCTTTGGTATTTCGGTAGATGATTCCATCCACTTTCTGGCAAAATACCGACAAGAGCTCTTTACGAATAAATTCTTCGTACCCATCGCCATCAGTAACAGTATCAAAGAGACAGGTGCCAGTATGGTTTATACCTCCATCGTGCTGTTCTTTGGCTTTGTAATTTTCGTATTCTCAGACTTTGGTGGTACAGTGGCCCTGGGTGTGCTTACCTCGCTGACCCTGATGTTTGCCATGCTCACCAACCTGACGGTACTACCCGCCTTGCTGATGGTATTTGACAGTGGCAAAAGGAACAAAAACTTCCATCCGCTCATTGAACACTATGAGTTCTACATAGAAGATGAAGACGAAGAAATAGATACTGACAGTTTATTAATCAAAGAAAACGACCCCTTCCTGGGGACTACGGATAAGGTGAAAGATGACACCTTTTAATAAGAGGAGATACCGTGAAAAAGTACGCTGAATACAAAAACCCCAATTACGCTGAAATAGGAAAAGAAATGCTGAGCTACTGGAAAGAGCATGGCATTTTCGAAAAGTCTGTTGATCAAAAAGAGGGTAACCCTACCTTTACCTTCTTTGAAGGGCCACCATCTGCCAACGGAGCACCGGGTATCCACCACGTGATGGCCCGTACGGTGAAAGATATTTTCTGCCGCTTCAAAACACAGAAGGGCTTTCAGGTAAAACGTAAGGGAGGCTGGGATACACACGGTCTGCCTGTAGAATTACAAGTAGAAAAGGAGCTGGGTATTACCAAAGTAGATATTGGTAAAAAAATATCGATCGAGGAGTATAATGAGAAGTGCAGGGAGACTGTAATGCGCTTTAAGAGCCAATGGGACGATCTGACTGAAAAGATGGGATATTGGGTAGATCTCGATAACCCTTATGTCACATTCGAAAGAGACTATATAGAGACGCTCTGGTCTATGCTGAAAAAGCTGTATGACAAGGGGCTCCTCTACAAGGGTTATTCTATTCAACCTTATTCTCCGGCCGCAGGTACAGGCCTAAGTTCAGCGGAGCTTAATATGCCCGGTACCTATCAGGATGTAAAAGACACCTCGCTCACCGCCCAGTTTAAGATTGCCGGTACCGAGAATGACTACATACTGGCCTGGACGACTACTCCCTGGACGCTTCCTGCCAACAATGGCCTGGCTGTGGGTGCAGGTGTGGAATACGTAAAAGTGCGCACCTTTAATCAGTACACTCACTTACCTATTAATGTCATTCTGGCTAAGGACCGCGTGTCTTACTACTTCAATGCCAAGGCCAAAGACCTGAAAATCGAAGACTACAAGCCTGGTGATAAGCTGATTCCTTATGAGATCATAGACAGCTTTAAAGGAAGAGACCTGGCGGGTACAGACTATGAGCAGTTGCTGCCGTACGTACCACTACCAAAGCCTGCCTTCACCGTGGTAGTAGGCGACTTCGTGACTACTGAAGATGGTACGGGTATCGTGCATATCTCCAAGACCTTTGGTGCAGACGATTACCGTACTTCTGTACAGAACAACATGCCTGGCGTGTTTGTAAAAGACGAAGAGGGCAATGATGCGCCCATCGTAAACAAGCAGGGTAAGTATGTTGAGGAGATGGGCGAGTTCGCTGGCATGTATGTAAAGAATGAATACTACAGCGATGAGGAAAGGCCCGAAAAGTCGCTCGATGTACTCATCTCCATCAAGCTGAAAGAAGAAAACAAGGCCTTTGAGGTAAAGAAATACGAGCATAGTTACCCCCACTGCTGGAGAACCGATAAACCCATTCTCTACTATCCGCTGGATTCCTGGTTTATCAAAACCACAGACTATAAAGACAAGCTGGTAGAGCTCAACAAAACCATCAACTGGAAGCCGCAGTCTACCGGTGAAGGCCGCTTTGGCAACTGGCTGGAAAATCTGGTAGACTGGAACCTGAGCCGCTCGCGCTACTGGGGTACTCCCCTGCCCATCTGGATCTCTGAAGACAAGACAGAAGAGAAATGCATAGGCTCTATGGAAGAGCTGAGAGCCGAGGTGGCCAAATCCATAGAAGCCGGTTTTATGACCGGGCAGTTGGGTGAAGACTTTGACCTGCACCGCCCTTATGTAGATGACGTAGTTCTGGTAAGTAACAGCGGTCAGAAAATGATCCGCGAGAAAGACCTGATCGATGTATGGTTTGATTCAGGGGCGATGCCTTATGCACAATGGCACTACCCTTTCGAAAATGATGACATTTTTGAAAAAAGCTTCCCGGCCGACTTTATCGCGGAAGGTGTAGACCAAACACGAGGCTGGTTCTTTACACTGCATGCGCTGGCCGTAATGCTTCACGATAATGTGGCCTTTAAAAATGTAATCGCCAATGGTCTGGTGCTGGATAAGGGCGGAAACAAAATGTCGAAGCGGCTTGGCAATGCCACTAATCCTTTCGACACCATTGCTAAGTATGGCCCGGATGCCACGCGCTGGTATATGATTTCCAATGCCAACCCCTGGGACAACCTGAAGTTTGACATTGACGGAGTAGCCGAGGTACAACGCAGATTCTTCGGAACCTTGCAAAATACCTACGCTTTCTTCGCACTCTATGCCAATCTGGACGGATTCAGCTTTGAGGATGCTCCTATTGCCCTGGACAAAAGACCAGAGAGCGATCGCTGGATTCTCTCTAAGCTCAACAGTCTGATCAAAGCCACTGAGCAGGCCTATGAAGATTACGAACCTACGCGCGCTGCCCGTATGATCATGGATTTCGTAACAGACGAAATGAGCAACTGGTACGTGCGCCTGAACAGAAAACGTTTCTGGAAAGGCGAGTACAATGAAGATAAAAAAGCCGCTTACCAGACCCTCTACACCTGCCTGGTAAACATTGCCAAGATTGGGGCGCCTGTTGCTCCTTTCTATATGGACCGCCTGTACCAGGACCTGAATGCTGTTTCAGGACTGGAGCAATGTGAGTCCGTACACCTGGCTGATTTCCCGGCTACCGATGAAGCCTGCATTGATGCCGCTCTGGAGACCCGTATGAGCCTGGCACAAACCATCTCATCACTGACGCACTCTATCCGCAAAAAGGAGAAGATCAAAGTGCGCCAGCCACTCTCTAAAATCATGATTCCGGTACTGGATGCCCAGACCCGTGAATATGTAGAGGCCGTGGAAGATCTGATTCTTTCTGAGGTGAATGTAAAAGCCGTGGAGTACATCGATGATACTTCCGGAGTGCTGGTAAAAAAGGTGAAGCCTAACTTCCGCAGTTTGGGTAAAAAGTTTGGTCCGAAAATGAAACTGATTACCGGCCAGGTCAACCAGTGGGGTCAGGAAGAGATTGCCGCCATTGAAAAGAATGGCACTTTTGACCTGAACCTGGAAGGCGAAAACATTCAGCTGCTACTGGAAGATGTGGAAATCTCCAGCGAAGATATTCCGGGATGGTCCGTAGCCTCTGAAGCTAAGGTGACTGTAGCCCTGGACATTACCCTGGATGACACGCTGAGACAAGAAGGGCTGGCCCGTGATGTGGTGAACCGTGTACAAAACCTGCGCAAAGATATGGGGCTGGAAGTGCAGGATAAGATCAGCATCCGAATTGTAGAAAGTGATGCTTTTGTAGATGCCGGGCTTAAAAACAACAGTGATTACATCTGTCAGGAAACACAAGCACTGAATTTGGAGTTAGTGAAGACAGTAAACGATGGCCGCAGCGTTGAAATAGACGAGTGGACCCTCGAGATTGAAATAACTGTTTCGTAGGGGAGGTATGAAGTAAGAGGTATGAGATAGGAATATCAACCTTCGTACCTTTTACTTCTTACCTCTGCTTCTTGCTTAATGGCATCAATTTCTAACGATTCTTAATACACGTAAAACTTGAACTTCAAGTACAGCAAATACTTTCTTCTTACCCTGGGCATGATCGTGATTGATCAGGCTGTTAAAATCTGGGTCCATTACAATATTGTACTGGGAGAGGAGATCAAAGTGTTTGGCGACTGGTTTAAGCTGCACTACATTCTCAATGAGGGTATGGCCTTTGGTCTGCGCTTTGGCTCAGACTATGGCAAGCTGGGTCTTACGCTGTTTCGCATTGTGGCTATGGTGTTTATCAGCATGTACCTCTATCGCATGGCTAAAAAGGGCATGCATTCGGGTTTGCTCTGGTCCATTGCCCTGATTCTGGGTGGTGCCATAGGCAATGTAATCGATAGTACATTTTACGGAGTGCTTTTTAACAATGCACCTTACGATGCTGTTACACCCTGGTTTCACGGCAAGGTGATTGATATGTTCTACCTCGATGTATGGGAGGGCCAGGTGGCCGACTGGGTCCCCATCTGGGGAGGTGAGCAGCTTGCTTTATGGCCTATCTTCAATGTAGCTGATGCCAGCATCTTTGCCGGAGTAGCCCTGATTCTGCTATATCAGAAGCGGTTTTTTGCTAAATCTGTTCCACCAACAACAGATGCCCTTGAGCCGTCTCCTCAGATAATAATACAGGAGGCAGAGGAGCTGGAAAAGCCGGAAAGCACCACGGCAGATTAAGCAAAAAGAGACCTTTCGGCCTCTTCTGAACACACCCCACCATATTCCGTTGATTAGCTACAGGGAATATTTTTTGCTGGTCTGTCACCATTAATAATCATGCCACTGACATAGACTTAGATGCTCTGTTAAGGCTTTTTGCAACTGCAGAGCTGATTTATCCAGCTTGAAAAGGCAGACCAGGGCTGTATCAGCCCTGAGTCATGAATTGGTTAAAACAGATAGCCCTTAGATGCAGGGGGCAGCAAAGAAGCTAAAGCTCACATCCAGATTCTTAGGCGGATTACTGAGATCCTGGAAGTAAACAGAAAAGCCTGTCTTGCTCACACTACCCAAAGAGGTAGACACCACATAACCTGATCCGATATTATCTGTCTGTGGAGATACCACAACAGCAGGGACTGATGGGAAAGGTGTATTGAATGTTACTGCGTACGATCCCGCACCCTTATGTTCGGCAGAACTGCTGGTATTGCCAATCGGTTGGCCCTCGCTGGAAAAAGATCCACTAATAGTACTCATAATATTAATTATTTAGGTCTCGCCTACTCTCTTTAAGGCTTTTCGGCATCCGCCTGAACAGGGAAAACTCCCTTTCAATAGCCTAAAGGTAGATGACACAAATAAGGAGTAAATGCGTAAAAAACGGCATTTGGCGGAGTACGTATTAATACGGGGGAGTGATCAGCGACAGCAGGTAATAGAGGCAGGCACTGCGGACTTAGGGCTGTGTCTGTGAGGCTGAATCACTGCTTAAATCCTGCATGACCACCACCGAAGCTTACTATGAGGCTCAGGCGAAAAATACCCCCCCTTGTATTGAAGATCAGTCATGTCTTCATGGTATTCTTGTCATGGCAGCCGAGGAGGTAGGCATTAGGCTGAAAGGGGCATTTCTGTCTGTTGATAAACTCAAAGCAAACCGGATGCAAATATTGAGAAAATGACCTCTGAAGTAGTCTGGATTGACACTGGGGCTGAAAAGCTACTGTATTTAATGATAATGGGTTTTCATAATGAGGCTAATAAACTGCGTTTATCCAACCTGCTTCAAAGTCAGGAAATAGATATATGGGAATTTCACCTTCCTAGATCCAAAATTTTCAATTTTCTTCATTTATTTAATACTCCATACTGTGATAGTTAAAGACCATCTAAAACAATTCCATAAGTATTAAAACTCCATTTTATTCAATCAAATTTTAATAAACATAAATCTCTTTGTAATTAAAGAATTGTTAACATTATTTGAATTTATATAAAATTCAGATCTATAATAAAATTGACTGGTAACAAAGAGTTTAAGCCCTTCCTTAGGTGGGCAGGAGGCAAAAGGTGGTTTGTAAAATACTTAGATGTTATACTAAAGGACTTTCAATACAAGAACTATCATGAACCATTTCTCGGCAGCGGGGCAGTTTTCTTCCACCTTCCCCAAAACAATCAAAGCTTCTTATCCGATCTCAACACAGAGCTTATTAATGCCTATGTTCAGGTCAAGGACAATGTGGATGCTGTCATTGATAAGTTACAATCATTCGAAAACACGAAAGAGCATTATTATTCAATAAGAAATAAGTGCTTTGACAGCGGCATCTCAAAGGCTGCGCAGTTCATTTATCTTAACCAGACATCATTTAACGGTATTTACAGAGTTAACCTGAAAGGGGTGTATAATGTACCTTTTGGCTATAGAAGCAAGGATCATATTCAAGCTGAGATCCTGAGAAAGGCATCAATTAAACTTCAAAATGTCAACCTTAGAAGTGGGCAGTTTGATGAAGGGCTGAAAAGAATTGAAGCTGGAGATCTAGTTTTCTTAGACCCCCCATATACCATAACTCATAATGATAATGGCTTCATTAAGTACAATGAAAAGCTATTCCGAGAAGAGGATCAACACAGGCTTTCGAGTTTTATAAGCAGTGTCATTCAAAAGGGAGCATTTTACCTACTAACAAATGCTGCACACGAGGATATAAGAGACATTTTTCAGTCAAATGAGCCCATAGAACTATCACGCGCAAGTCTAATTGGAGGCAAAAAAGCGAAAAGAGGAAAGTACAAAGAGTTTTTATTCACCAATCTCGAAGTAAACCAAGACTCATTAATAAAAGCGACTCATGAAAGAGGATGTTAGAATAAAACTACTAGGGAATCTCATTAGCGGAAAATCGCTTAACCAAGAGCTTATGCTCAGAAAAAGAGATTATGTATTGCAAGATATACCTCTAGACCCTGAAGCAAAACTAGAGCTTGAGCGCGAAGGTTGGGTTCTACAAAGAGAGTTAAAAACCGCCTATAGAATGAAAGGACCTAAGCCGAGTGATGTCTTATTCGAAGATAAGGTTTGGACAATCTTCGGACTTCTTGGCTTTACATCTTTAAACAAGGATCGAAACTTCTGTTTGCCTTATGACAAGACCAACCATAAGCAAACCAAGCAAATAGACATCTTCGCTCGTGACGAAGAATCAGTGATATATATAGAGTGTAAGTCATCGAAGAAGCGAGGAAGAGGTGATTTTAAAAAAGAACTCGAATCATGGAAAGGAATAAAAAGGGGGATAGAGAATTCTATTCGTCAACTCTTTCCTGGTAACAAACCAAAGACCAAATTTATCTTAGCCACCGAAAACCAAACAATTGGACCGCTCGACCAGGAGCGCCTAAAGAGCATTGGAGGTTACCACCTCGATGAAGAAGCAATTGATTATTATCTTAAAATGTATGCCCAAATTGGCTTAGCAGCCAGGTATCAACTCTTAGGGTCTATATTCGAAGGGTCTGAGATTCCAGACTTGGATAACCAAATTCCCGCAATACGTGGAAAAATGGGAAGCCTTGAGTACTATTCTTTTTCAATTGAACCCTCCAAACTATTGAAGATAGGATATGTACTTCATCGTAGTAAGGCCAATAAAAAGATGATGCCTACCTACCAAAGAATTATTAAAAGAGCAAGACTCAAAGCTGTTAGAGAATTCCTGGATGAAGGGGGCTTTTTTCCGAATTCAATTATTATCAATCTAGTTTCGACAAGAAAACTGCGTTTTGATGATGCCCCTACAAAAGTTTCAAGTGCCATTTCCAAAGTTGGAATACTTCACCTTCCAAAAAGATATAGATCTGCTTACATTATAGATGGTCAGCATAGACTATACGGTTACTCAGATTCCGTGTTTAGTCATAGCAACTCAATACCGGTAGTTGCATTCATCAACTTGAAACGAGAACAGCAGGTTGAACTATTTATGCAAATAAATGAAAATCAAAAGGCTGTTCCCAAAACTTTGAGGGAGACATTAAACTCTGATTTACTTTGGACATCTGACAATAAAAAAGAACAATTAAGAGCTCTCTGCTCAAGAATTTCTATTTATCTATCAGAAGAAAAGGACTCTCCTTTATTTGACTACATTTCAATTGGTGAGGACAACCGTGTTTTAACACCAGGTAATATTACGAGCGCTTTGAAGAAAAGCAACATGCTGGGTATTGTAACGAAAACATCAATACAGCAGCTAGGAACTTTCTACAAAGGTGACCTAGAAACTGCTTTTTCTCGACTCTACGAATTTCTAAGACAGACCTTTCTTTATTTACAAGAAAACCTCGAGGAAGAGTGGCGACTAGGGAAAGATTCGTTTTTGTTCGTCAACAAAGGTGTTTATGCCGTAATAAGACTTCTTAGTGATATTATAGATCACTTGGAATTTCTTGAGGATGTATCTACTACAAGAGACTCAAGCACAGATCTGGCATCTGCAACAAAACCCTATCTCGATACATTAATCCGATTTGTGATTCACCTCGATCAAGAGACTAAGGCTCGATTTGCGGACATGAAGGGGTCCACAGCTCCAGACAGGTACTGGAGAAGGTTCCAAGTAGTTGTAAAGGACTCATATCCAGACTTTAGCCCTGAAGGACTCGATGACTACATCAAAAATGAAAATCGAGCCCTGAATGTAAAAACCTTCGAAATGATAAAAGATATCGAAGAGTACTTAAGGGTAGACTTTAAAACAAAGCTAGTCGATCGTTGGGGAGAAGATTGGGCCTGGAAAAAAGGTGTTCCTGAAAAAGTACAGGATGATGCAGAAGACAGGATGAGAAAGAAAAACCGGACCAGAAATAAAGATGATGAGACCCAAGAATGGGACAACCTTAACTTAATTCACTATCGTAGTATTGCTGAAAAAAACTGGGGATATCTTGATAAGGATAACGGAAATACTAAAGTCAAGTTTTTTGAACTCCATTATACAAAACCAGGTGAAGAAGCACTTAGAAAAGAAGAGAAAACTAAATGGTGGGTTAAAATCAACGAATTAAGAAATATCGTTTCGCACGTTTCTAGCGACCAAATAAGTGAAGAAGATTTCGATTTCGTGCTGCAAGTCCACAATTGGCTGATAAAAAAAGAAACAAAGAATAAATGGCAATTATCAAAAGAGAGAGAAGAACAGTAGCTTTAAAACTTCAATTAGTGAGAATTAATAAAATTTACCTCTTACCAATTACTTTACAGTATCTGTTGACCTAAACTAAAATAGCTTTTAATCATTTTTTATATCTTTTTAACACCTATTATCTATAAAAGTGTAGTTCCTAGAATTTGATAGCTTAAGAGTTAGCCCTAGAAAAGGGGCGTTTTCAACTTTTAATAGCGATCATTCTCCAAAATGGCGACTGACTTTTTTTCCACCTTCGAAATAGGTAAGGAGTACCCTAGATCTCTCATTCATGATCTATTCGGTGGAAGTCGTCAAGCAGGTATTAGCCCTTCGGCAAAGCATCCCTTTATATTTATTTTCTCTGGGTCACAGGGGAAGAAGCATGGTTACCAAGATGGTTGGGAACAAGACGATACATTCTCCTATACAGGCCATGGTCAAGTAGGAGATATGCAGTTTGTAAGCGGTAACAGAGAGATAAAAGATCATGTCAAAACAGGAAAGCAAGTCTTCCTCTTTGAATACACACATAAAGGAATAGTGAAGTTTGTGTGCGAGCTCGTATTGTTAAGGTTTGATTTTTTTACTGCTCCAGATACTTTGGGAAATGAGAGAAGAGCTATCAAATTCAGGTTTGCAAAGACTAGAGACCAGAGATATATAATTCCTCAAGGCAGTATCGAGCAAGCGGCAGAACCTGACTTTGATTACAAGTCAAGCAAAATGCCCGAAACCACCGAAAAACAAGCAACAGTCACCACTCGCATAGGCCATGGGAACTATCGAAACAGACTCTTTGCCAGATGGGATTATAAGTGCTCGGTTACTCGCTTTGGAGATACGAGAATACTAATCGCGTCTCATATTGTAGGCTGGAAAGATTCTACAGATAAAGAGAGGCTGGATGATGAAAACGGACTGGTCTTGTCACCAACATACGACTCCCTTTTTGATAAGCATTTAATTAGTTTTGAAAACTCCGGTAAAATTGTGATTTCCAATTCAGTAAATGTTCAACAATTATCCTTGTTAGGTATTAACGGTGATGAGCAAATAAAACGGCTTAGTAAGGGAAATATAAGCTACATGGAAAGACATAGGGAACTCTTACGTTAGCCTAACCCTTCGTACTCACCAGCATATCCCGAATATCCACATCCAGAATTTCGGCCATGATCTTAAGATCTTTAAGGTGGGGCTGGGATTTATTGTTACAAATTAGCGCTATCGTATTAGGAGTCTTTCCGGTCCTCTCAGCAAGTTCTTTCTGAGTCATTCCTTTTATCACCAACAATTCTTTGATCCGGTTAATCCTATCCATGTAGTTCAAAAATACGCCTAATTCCACAGAATATAGACATTTCTCCCTATTTCAAAGGGGTTGATCATTGTTTAACGTTGATTTTTCAACATTCATTCGATATTTATCTTCATTAGATTTATAATTTTATTTTTGATAAATCAAAATTCATTTTATATTTATCATTATTACTCAATGATCAAAGAGCAAGATCATGCCTTCCGAAGTTTCTAACTCTGTAAGCCTTTATCCACAACTCACCCCTACCATGATAGAAGAGCTGGAGGTGTTTCTGGACCTGGTGGAGCCGGGAGTATTCAGAGATCAGCTGGTGCAGCTGTACCTGAAGTATCTGAGCTCAGCCCCACAGGAGCTACCGGAAGATTTCACAGATATGACGGAGAGCTTTGGCTTCCTGCTGCAGTTGCTTACCCGGCTGGAGGAGGAGTTGAGGAGTCATTAGTTTACCACCCCGCCCTTCGGGC
>DIYF01000065.1:0-9987 GCA_002427745.1 Roseivirga sp. UBA6061
TGTTCCCCTCCAAGAGCTATACTAATCTGATGACCTTGTAGTTTGGATCGCGACTAAGTGGATTATTTATTTCTTCAACCTGATAAATATTCTAGTAATTCAGCGTTGGCGGCATTTTTCATAAGTCTAGCTCTGACAGGACCAACATTATAAATTCTCTCTATTAATTCAGCTTCCGTCTTGTTGTGTAAATCTTCTAAGGTATGAATACGGATTTCAGTCAGTTTATCTCTTTGCCAAGGGGTAAGGAGTTGTAGGACGGTTATTGGTTTTTGTAACATAATCTTCACTGATTCTCTGAAGTTTTCTTCGTCCTCAATTCCTCTTTTTATCTCGCCTATACTCCTGTAAGAGCTATGATTCTTCCCAAACTCTGGGAATTTCTTTAATGAGAGAGATTTAAAGAGGTTCTGTGAGTCAGCTGTTGGATTTGCTTGCAGTGCGATAATACAGCCGAATTTTACCTCATACCTCGTTCCCAATTCTGATCTAGTGGCACGAATACTTGAGTCGATTTTTCTTATTACTCCAGTGTAGGTTAAGAGCCTAAGCGCTTCTTTTACTGTTTCGGGGCAATCTTTATGAACCCAGAAGTAAATGCTAGCCTGTTCAACACCCTTTAGTCTTCGGTTTTCATTGTACTTTTCAACTGCTGGTATTACTTCGTTTTCTAAAAAGTCCCTGCCCCAATCTATTAGAAGTTTGTGGCCTTTATATTTCTCTCCTAATTCCGTATGTTCAGACCAAATCTGTCCTCTGTAGAAACTCTTGATCATCTGATTAACAGTTGAAGTATTGAACTTCGGCAAATCCTGAACAGTTTTAAGAAGTATTCTTGGGTTCCCTCCACAAGAAAGGGCTAGGGTGTTAAATAGCTTTTTGTTTTGCTCGATTGTCCTCTTTAGTGCATCGTCCGATTGGTTTAAAACAATATCTTGGAAGTATGCTAGATAGTCATCGTCCTTTATGTTCCGTTCAAGTTTTTTAAATATGCAATCATGTATTGGCTCAAAGGAGTCACCAAAGTAAGTTACACCAGGGTAAATTGCTGCGTTACATGTTATATAAGGGGATCTCAAATCTTTAAAAAGGCTAAAAAACTGTCTTTGTTGTTCAGGTCTAAAAACATGAGCTGCTTCATCAAAAAAGAAATATATCCTCTCAAGAGAATTATCATCACAAATGTTTTCAATTGCTTCTTTAACATCTTCGATATCAGGCAATAAATAGGTGTCTATGTTCGATTTACCTCGATAAGAGTTTTCAAAGCCTTTTACAATGCTCTTAAGGTCTTGTTCAACCGCTGCTTCGGAATTATTTTCATCATTACTAAGTAAATTTGCGGAATAGTTCGATACTGCAATTCCTTTCTTTCTCAGTTTATTAACCAGAGCTTTAAGAGTCTTTGCTAACATCCAGTGGTAGAATTGAAGAGGGTCGTCAGTATCTATGAGTGAACTGATGTTGAATGAAACGAAAACTGCAATTGAAGATTTGAGTTTTTCTTCTATCTGAAGTTGAGCCACTTTCATCAAGAATGATTTACCGGTTCCTCTTGATCCTTCTAGTAGGCAAGGTTCAGAAGATACTAGAGTAGAGATAATGTTTAAATCGCTGTCATTTGTTACTGACAGGGCAAGAATATCGTCTTGCTTTATGCTTTCTGTTCGTAAATAGAAATCTGACATCTTTATTTAGTTTCTCCCCTCAAAAAATGAAACAAGGGGGGGATGAAATTTAATTCCTCGGCAAGGTGATCAACTGAATCAAGTTGATCCGTGGTGAATGATTTTAAGTATCTGCAGCACAGAACTAGTAGTATTGTTTCTGTGACTGCTTTAAAATGAATAAAATAGTTTTTGACCAACTCTTGGTTTAACTTTAGTTCCATTCCACTACTAATCCAGGTATGATGGTTTCCATGAACATACTCTGAGAGAGACCTATATGTTTCCGAAGCTTTTGATCTATACACTAATGCATGAGGTTGTATTTCTGGAAAAAAGGCATTAAAGAATCTAGTAGAAAGCACTCCATCCTCTGAGTTAACAACTTTGGACCATGTTATATCATTTTTCCCTAGTAACCACTCAGTGTGCTCAAGCTTATTGACCGAGAAGTGGACAACACCTAGTCCCATTTCAAACGCTAGGCGCAATGAAGAAAATGCCTGTCTGTACAAGCCGAGGGCTAAGTTTAGGTTGGATGCTTCCAACTGGTTGCATACCGTATTGAGCATTTCTTTCTCTTTCAAGTCGGCTATGTTTTCCGAAAAGTTGTAAATGCATGAGGATAAGTGATAAGCTTGTCCGAATGATTCCGTGTCCTCTAGGGTTTTGCCAAGTATATTTTGACATTGACTATTTATTTTTAAATAGTAATCTTTAATATTCATATGAAGTTTAGTTACGATATAATCGAACAGATGTTTAGCTAATTTGAAGGTGTGGTTAGTTCAATAGTGTGTTTTGGAGTCTGGATATTCTATTTTTAAGGTTACGCTTTTAAAAACGTCCTATTTGGGATAGTGCTATTCCATACTCCCTACCATTTAGGTGTATTAGTGGTTTAGTAACTTTGGTCACAGACCGACATGGTAGAGCACCTATCTTTGTGCCGGTTCTGAGATTTTATGAAAGGCATCCGCAAGTATTTCCCTATTCTGGAATGGTTACCCCACTACAGCAGGCAGCAGCTTCAGGGCGATCTGTTTGCTGGCGTTACGGTAGGGGTTATGCTGATTCCACAGGGCATGGCTTATGCGCTGATTGCCGGTTTACCTCCGGTTTATGGCTTATATGCCTCGCTGGTACCTCAGCTCATCTATGCCATTCTCGGTACCTCTCGTCAGCTCTCTGTGGCGCCTGTGGCCATGGACTCATTACTGGTAGCTTCCGGAGTGGCTGTGCTGGCCACAGAAGGCACAGAAGCCTATGTGCATTTTGCCATTTTACTGGCCTTCTTTATGGGGGCGTTTCAGTTTCTGCTGGGAGGGGTGAGGCTGGGCTTTATTACCAACCTGCTGTCACGGCCGGTGATCAGTGGTTTTACATCCGCAGCGGCCCTTATTATAGGGCTCAGTCAGCTCAAATACCTCCTGGGCGTAGATATTGTCAAGAGCAACCGCATCTATGAAATTGTGGCCAATACGGCTGGTAAACTTGATCAGGTCAATGTCATTCCGCTGATAGTCGGGTTGCTGGGCATCGCTTTGATTCTGGTAGTGAAAAAGGTTAATAAAAAGATTCCCGGAGCGCTTATCGTTGTAATCATAGGTACGCTCGCTTCCTTTGGGTTAAATCTGGAGGCATCGGGTGTGTCTATTGTCAAGGAGATTCCGGAAGGGCTGCCGGCCTTTACCATTCCTGATTTTGAGCTGGGCAGGTTCAGCGAGCTGATTCCACTGGCTCTGACCATTGCCGTAGTAGCCTTTATGGAGGCCTATTCAGTAGCAAAAGCACTGGAGGCCAAGAAAAGAGATCATAAAGTGATGCCTAATCAGGAGCTGATCGCCCTGGGCCTGTCCAATGTGGTGGGCTCATTCTTCCAGGCGTTCCCGGTTACAGGAGGCTTTTCAAGATCAGCTGTCAATCATCAGGTAGGGGCCAATACACTCCTGTCTTCTGTTTTCAGCGCCATACTTATAGGGTTGACGCTGCTCTTTCTGACTCCGCTGTTTTATCATCTGCCACATGCCATACTCGCTTCCATTATCATGGTAGCCGTGATTGGCCTGATAGATCGTAAATACGCCCGTTATCTGTACCAGACGGATAAGGTGGAGTTTCTGCTCTTTTTAGTGACTTTCCTGATCACCCTGAACCTGGGCATGATCAATGGCATTGTCTCGGGCATCGTGTTCTCCATTTTAATCCTGCTATACAAGGCGGCCTACCCCCACGTGGCCATTTTAGGAAAGGTGGAAAACTCCAAGGAATTCAGAAATATCGACCGGTTCGATAACCTGGAGCAGTGGGATAACCTGCTGATCATGCGTGTGGATGCACCCTATGCTTTTATCAATATCCAGACGATTAAAGAAAGGGTGCTCAAGGAAGCGGAGAAACGAAAAGGCAAGCTGACCCACATTATTCTCGATGCCAGCTCTGTAAGTCATGCTGATGCTACGGCTATCCAGGAAATTAATGCGCTGACACTCGCCCTGAGAGAAATGGACATTCAGCTTGTGTTTACCAGTGTGATTGGCCCGGTAAGAGATGCTTTTTATAAAAACTGGAGCAGGGAGGGTACTAAGGGACAAATGTTTCTGAATACCAATGTGGCGGTAAAAGCCCTCACCGGTCAGGAAGTAGAATTATTGAATGAACATGCGGTTCAGGTAAATGTGTAACTAATGTTACCAATGAATTTTAACTTTGAACCCAATTTGGATAAGAATTGTAGAGAGATTGAAATAACAGTCAAATGAAGATAGAACAAATATATACCGGATGTCTGGCACAAGGGGCCTACTATATTGAGAGTAATGGTGAAGCTGCCATTGTGGATCCCCTTCGTGAAACACGTCCGTACATAGAGAAAGCTGATAAGCGGGGAGCGAAGATCAAATATATTTTTGAGACGCATTTTCATGCCGATTTCGTCTCCGGGCACCTGGACCTGGCCAATAAGACCGGTGCTACTATTATTTATGGTCCTGGCGCCAAAACCAATTATGATATACACGAGGCGCAGGATGGAGAAGTATTCGCCCTGGGAAATGTAAAAATCAAAGTACTGCATACTCCGGGTCATACTCCGGAAAGCTCCACCTACCTGCTGATAGATGAAGAAGGAAAAGAGCATGCCATTTTCAGCGGAGATACGCTCTTTATTGGCGATGTGGGAAGGCCTGACCTGGCCGTGAAATCTGACCTGTCTCAGGAAGACCTGGCCGGCTTGCTCTACGATAGCCTACGCGAAAAGGTAATGACCTTACCGGATGAGGTGATTGTATACCCGGCACATGGAGCGGGTTCTGCCTGTGGTAAGAATATGAGCAAGGAAACGACTGATTTGCTCGGCAATCAGAAAAAGACAAACTATGCCCTCAGGGCAGATATGAGTAAGGATGAGTTTATCAAAGAGGTGACCACCGGTATCTTACCGCCTCCTCAGTATTTTGCCAAGAATGCCATGATGAACAAAACCGGTGTGGTCAGTATGGATGATGTACTGGAAAAGGGAAGTGTGGCTCTGGAGGTGGATACTTTTGAGGCCATGGCCAATCATGAGGGAGCGCTGGTACTGGATACGCGTCACCAGTCAGACTTTGTAAAAGGCTTTATTCCCAACTCCATCTTCATCGGTATCGATGGCAGCTTTGCCCCCTGGGTAGGTGCGCTGATTACCGATCTGCATCAGCCCATTGTATTCCTGGCACCTGAAGGCAGGGAAGAGGAAGTGGTGACGCGTCTTTCCCGGGTAGGTTACGACAATACCCTGGGCTATCTCAAAGGTGGTATAGAGGCCTGGAAAGCTGCAGGCAAGGAAGTAGATACAGTGAATTCCATCAGTGCAGAAACCCTGGCAGCAAAGGTGCAGGCCGGCCCGGTGGATATTCTGGACGTAAGAAAGCCCACAGAGTTTGAGGCCGAACAGGCGGAGGGAGCAGAAAGCCTGCCACTTGATTTTATCAATGACAACATGGACAAGGTTGATCAGCACAAAGACTATCAGGTGCATTGCGCAGGAGGTTACAGATCTGTAATCTTTGCTTCTATACTCAAGTCACGTGGTTTCGATAATGTTACCAACGTTGAGGGAGGCTATGCTGCCATGAAGAAGGCAGGTATTCCGGTAACCAACTTTGTTTGTCCTTCAGGTAAGTAATGAAAGATGAAGTCGTCTCAAAAGTATTTCGTCATTGCGAACAAAACGCTTGCGCTGAAGCTTCAGCGAAGGAGCAGTGAAGCCTGCCTGACAGGCAAAGGCAGGCGATCTCTATTTACAATTCGAAAATTAAGGTTGAGATTACTTCATATCATTCGTAATGACGGTTCGTTTCTTTTTTGAGGCAGCCATTTTATAACTGAGTAACTATTTGGTTACTCAATCCTGAGGGTTTCTACCGGGTTACTTTTAGCTACCCTCAGAGACTGTGCACTGACTGTGAGCAAAGCAATCAGCCAGGAGCCTATTCCTACCATAAGGAAAATCCCTGCTCCTATACCCACACTGTAGGCATAGCCTGC
Source organism: Roseivirga sp. UBA6061 (assembly GCA_002427745.1). GTDB lineage: Bacteria > Bacteroidota > Bacteroidia > Cytophagales > Cyclobacteriaceae > Roseivirga. Next base: position 6,195 of record DIYF01000065.1, read on the forward strand.
CATCCAGTCGTCCATCAGATAATATGTCAGTGGTGCAGCTATCGCAAAAGCAATCAGTACCAGTAAAGTGAATTTCTTAGAAAGAATCATCACAATCTGGCCTACAGAAGCTCCTAATACCTTGCGAATGCCCATTTCCTTAAGTCTCTGACGTACGGTGAAGGATGCCAGACCAAAAAGCCCTAGTGAGGCAATGATAATGGCCAGTACAGACAGGATGCTAATGACCTTGGTAAGCTGCTGTTCAGACTGGTACATCTCTCCTATATGGTCATCCAGAAATTCATATTCAAAAGGTCGTTGGGGGAATAAGGTGGTCCATACCTGCTCCATATCCCGCAAGCCTGCCTGCAGGTCGTCTCCTTTGATTTTTACATTCACTTCTCCCCAGCCCCAGTCCTGGCGACTCATAAAGAGCGGCTCTACTCTCAGGCTGAGCTTGTTGTAATTAAAGTCTTTCACCACACCTACAATGGTGCCGAGCGTATCTGTTCCTCCGAAATGAAAAGGTGTTCCCACCACATCTCCACTCACTGTTGAGGCTATTTCTTTGGCCAGGGTTTCATTAATCACAAAGCTGCGTCCCCGGTTGTCATCAGCATAATCTTTGCTCAAGCCTCTTCCTTCCAGTATCTCCATTTCGTAGAAGTCCATAAAATTTACATCTACCACCACAAATGAGCTCGAACCATTGATCCTGGCTGTATCTCCTTCGTAGGTCATACCGGTCTGATGAAGGTTGTTACCGAGCCTTTGCGTGGTGGCAGTAACCCCTGTGATATTTGGCTGGTTTAACAGTTCACTTCTCAGTACGTCATATCGCTGATTGGTATCGCCATACATGTCCATGGTCACCACATAGTCTTTTTCGAAGCCCAGGTCCAGGTTTTGCATGTACTCCAGCTGTCTGGTGGCCAGTATGGTACCGATGATAATGGCGATGGCGATGGCATACTGAAAGACCACCAGCACATTTCTGAAAACAGATCGATTTCCTTTCAAACCGCTGCCTTTAAGTGCCAGAACAGGATTAAAGCCAGACATAACCAATGCAGGGTATACTCCTGAAAGAAGACCAATCAACACCGTAGTTACCAGAATGGCCACAAGGTTGACAGGCTCCAGATAAAGGGCCATACTCAATTCTCTGTCAATAATATTGTTTAGTGGTTGCAGCGCCAGTATACAAAGCCCTACAGCAAAAATGAGTGCAATGAAAGTGAACAGGATGGACTCAGCCAGAAACTGACCCGTAATCTGCCCTTTGATGGCCCCGATGGACTTTCTTACACCAATCTCCCGACCACGCGTAGCCGCTCTTGCTGTGGAAAGGTTCATAAAATTGATGCTGGCAATGAGCAATACAAAGAAGGCCAGCATCAGAAATATGTTCACCGAGCTTCTGGCAAATTTCTTATGGTTATTGTAGTCATGCGTAATATCCATGGAACCCAGGTGAACATCGGGCAGTGGTTGCAAAAAGAGCTCGTAAAACTCAAGAGACTGTTCATTCATGTATCTCACCAGAAAGTCATCAAACTTCGCTTCGAGTGCTTCCACATTTACATTACTAGCCAGTTCCAGGTAGGTGTTCAGATAGTTGCTGCCCCAACGATTTCTGCGGTTCTCATCATCCCAGAATTTCGTACTAATGAGTGCATCAAACTGTAGATGAGAATGATCAGGCACATCTTCGAAAACCCCGGTAATCTTTACCTGAATATCATCACCTGTCATTCTCAGGGTCTTTCCCACCGGGTTTTCATCACCGAAAATCATTTTGGCAGTACTCTCGCTGAGAACGATATCAGATGGTTCTTTGAAGAGATCAGACTTGATGCCATCGATCAGTCTGAAATCAAACATCTCAAAGAACGAGGTATCAACCCTTGAGATATTATCTATATAGTATTGTTTGTCTTCTTTGCGGGCCAGGGTCTTACCCATAGTCCAGTAGCGTGTGAAATTGGTGATTTCAGGATAGTCATTCACCAGGTTGGGGCCCATCGGATACATAGACAGTGCCACTTTTTGAGACGATACAGATCCAAAAGTCTGCACCTCATCCAGGCGATAGAGGTTGGCTTTCTTTTCGTGGAAGCCATCAAAGTTGAGCTCATTATTCACAAAAAGCAGAATGAGCAGACAGGAAGCCATACCCAGCGCCAGACCAAAGATGTTGATAAATGAGTAACCTTTGTGCTTCAGCAGATTGCGAAAAGCAATTTTGAAATAGTTTTTGTACATGACCAGTTGATTAAAATTGTTGTGTATTCTTCTGAGTTTGAAATTTCTGATGGAGAACATGGCATCTTTGACGTAATGCCATCTTGCTTTTAAAGCTCCTTCATCCTCCAAGCGGTCTTCAAACAGCTCCTGCAGATCACCCTCTACCTCATGGTAGATGGAATCGGCAATGAACCACTTAAGCAGCCGCTTTGCGAAAAAAGGAGGAGTGGGTGTTTTCATTTTTGAGTCGACAATTGTGGAATAGAGCCCCAGAATGATTGTCGTATGCTTTGTACTTCTTTTAAAGTCTTATAGCCATAGGTGGTCACCCTGAAAATCCTCTTGCTCTTTCCTCCCCTCTTTTTGGTGGCTTCCCCCATATAAGATTCCAGAAAACCCTTGTCTTCCAGTCTGTAGAGCGAGGCATGTATGGCTGATATATTCACTTTTCTGTTGGCACGGCTTTCAATCTCCCCTCTTACAGATACCGCATAGGCATCCTGATCGAGGGCAGCTACTGCCAGTAATACGAGCTCTTCAAGCTCTCCTAAGTATGTTCCTCTCATGAGATAATCATCACTTTTGTAAATAAATAGACCAGCGAAAATAGAAAACGTTACATCACGAACGACATATTTTTCATATTATTTACAAAAGTGTGGATAACAGCTGAAATTAGGCCATGATCCTTATCTTTCATATTTTGAAAAACTCCTGATTCTACCACTTTTATGATCTACCATCGTCAGCTACCCTCTGCCTCGCTACGTCATCTGATTAACTGCTACTGGCATATCGATAGCGAGGGTATGGCGGCTATAGAGGTCCAGAAAATTGTACCCGATGGCTTTCCGGAGATCATTCTGCACTATGGTGATGCCTACCAGGTCAATCTCAATGGTGATTGGGAGGATCAGTCGAAGTACCTTTTGGCAGGACAGCTCAGGCAGCACTTTCACCTGAGAAATACAGGTGTTTCAGGTATGCTGGGGATTAAGCTGCAACCTGCCGCCCTCAGCTACCTGCTGGATATAGACCAGAGTACATTGACTGGTAAAGTAATTCCGCTTCCTGATTCGCTGATGCAACTGCTTACTCCGGTTATAAGTCACCTGAGCCCGGCACTTGATGCCAGCCAGCTTTGTAAGGCCTTAGACACCGCCTTTCACCAGCTCACCCCCGCTGTGCCTCCCGTATCAGAGGTAGATCAAGCCCTGAAACTGATCTTTGAGAAACATGGCAATGTGGGGGTAAACGATTTAACAGAGGCCATTGGTTGCAGCGAAAGAAAGCTGGAAAGGCTCTTCAAACGCTTTGTAGGGCTGAGCCCTAAGTTTTATGCCCGTATCGTCCGGCTTTCCTATATCTTTGAGTTGATGCAGGAAGGTGATAAAAGCTGGAGTGACCTGGTGTATGATTCAGGTTTCTATGATCAGTCACACTTTATTAAAAACTTCAAGGAGTTTACCGGAGAAGATCCTTCCTCCTATGGCTTCGAAGAAAGTAATATGGCCAATTTTCATCTGAGAAAGTAGGTCGGGATCATGTATCATGTATCATGTAT
>DIYF01000065.1:10157-38465 GCA_002427745.1 Roseivirga sp. UBA6061
TGTATCATGTATCATGTATCATGGTAACGCGTTTTGAAGGTCAGCGTTGCGGGAATTTGTGAATAATTATTTAGCTGGTCGCTCTCGTCAGGTCGGTATATTACTTTGAGGTACCGAATTCACTGATACACGTTTAACTGCGCAATAATACATCGTTTGCTTTCTTAGGGTTGTTTTAAACCCGAGCTTGTACTCTTCGCTCTATGCGTTTAGAGATTCTACACGAATCTCACATGTTAGGAATGACAGGTAAATTAAGACTCACACCATTCGTGCAGCATCCGCTGTTTATAATGTTCTGGTGCCTGGCATTCCGGATATAGCTCAGGATCATTCTTGCTTCTTTCCAAGGCTTCTTTAATATGTTTGGGGTCAGAGATTCCATAAGGTAAACGATAATGATATTCAGAATCCTCAGGCAAGTATTTATTTAAAATCAGAGCGATCTCATTATATCGGAGGTCAAAGTAATTCCCTATATAGATTTTCTTAGTCTGCTGGTTAAGAGAAAGGTAGAGTTTCAAATGAAAGCCATCAGATACGCAAGGCACTGACCAAAATTCATCACCGGAAGTCATGAACATATCTTCAACAGATGCTTTAAGTTTTTTCAAGTCTTGTTTGGCAATTTGAACCGTGTCCTTTCTTACAGGCCATGTGCTGCTTAGGTAGTAAGTAGTATCTTTTAATTCCAGATCTACTCCCGCTGCACAGACCCTGATGAAAATGCCAAACTCATTATCTGGCTTGGTAGAATCAGTACTGATCATGATCAATGGCAGAATTAAAAAAGCTAGTAGTCTCAGAGGCATATTTGAAGTTTAATTGATCATTTAAACTAAAAAACGACTGTACTATCCAGACATTGCCTTGGCCGTTCAAGCCATTAGGCTTTTACTTTCTCTCTTAAAGAGAGAGTAAACAAACCTGCCTGCAAGCGGAGGATTCAAGAAGGAGTAATGATCCAGCCACACAACCTTGCTTTATTAAGGGCTCTGCAAAAGCGAGTCCGGTACCTCTTGATAAATTACTCAAAGAGCTGACTGAAAGAATCTGTAAACAGAAGATCAACAGTTAGGAAAGCTTAAAAATGAGATTCGATCAGGAATAGATTTCTCTCCCCCTGTCTACCCCTGCTGACAGAGCCAATCGCCTACTCCGCGGCACAAAAGTCCTAAGCAGTGTGCCAGACTAATCGACTAATTCACCAATTACTCAATCATCTCTCTGCCCTGTCGGTTTTTTACAATACTCTTAGTTTTGCAGCGGCTAGTTTTCGGCAAAAAAGAATATGTACAAGAAATTACTGCTCATTATCACCAGCCTTTCCCTCCTGATACCTGCTTTGGTGCCACAGGACACCTCAAGACAGACCAGAAAGGATTTTAAGAAGCTCAGCTGGATTCTTGATACCTGGGAGCGTACCAATGTAAGGCCGGGAAGCACCGCCTTTGAGACCTGGCAGAAAGAGTCTGGCCAGGTTTTTACGGGTATGGGCGTAAGTATGAAAGGTAGTGACACCACCTTTGTAGAGAAGCTGCGCATTGAAATCAAAGATGATAAGATCTACTATGTGGCAGATGTAAAGCAAAATGCCACGCCCACCTACTTTCTTATGACAGAGATCACAGATCATGGCTTCAAGAGTGAAAACCCGGATCATGACTTTCCTAAAGTGATCAGCTATGAGCTGAAAGGAGATGACTTAACCGCTATCATCTCTGATGGCGGACAGAAGAAAATGGGCTTTGTTTTCAAGAGAAAGTAACTAATCGAACACTACTTTTGAACTGAGGCTGTATCTGGGTTAACTCTGATTGACCCGGGTATGGCCTTGCCTGTTACCAGCCCCAGGTACCCTCTCCTCCTTTAAAAGGCCCCACAATATTGGAGGTAATCCAGCCTCCGTAAAAACTTCCCTCCTGTGCCTGCACCAGCTCATCATTCACATAGCAGGCATCCATCAGGTGCGCATATACTGATACGCAGTTGCGGATAGGCTCAAATCCTCCGGCAGGTTGGGGGTATCCCCAGGCAGCCTGTGGCACTCCGCTTCGTTTGCTCTTGATATTGTAGTAGGTCGCTTTTCCTTTAAACTCACAAAAAGACGTGCGCTGCGATGGAAACAACACGCCTGGCTTAAAATCTTCTATGGGTAAGTAATAGGTAGGCGGATGGCTGGTTTCCAGGACCCTGTAGGCATTTCGGGTGTCGGCAATTACTTCTCCTCCAAAAACAATGCGCAGATGGCCTTTAAAAGCCTGGAGGGCCGGTGGCCTCGGATAATCTCAAACCGACTCCTGCCCGGCCCGGGGCTTTTCTTTCTTAATCTTCAAGGTGTAGCTCATTCACTATTAGCAACACGCTCGTGGATCGAATGTTCAGGAAAGTACCAAATAATACTTATCCGTCATTTCAGTTCTGTAAACCTCAAAAAGTAGCGACTTATCTAAAAGGCCGGAGCCAAACTCTAAAGCCCCAGTACATTCGATCATAATCAAAACAAAAACGAGATATGGAAAAGGTATTGATCATAGAGGATAATGCGATGATGAGATTGTTTTTGAGCAATTACCTCTCTCGCAATTATGAAGTAACGGCAGTAGAAAGCCCACAGCAAGCCAAAGCGGTTATCAACTCAGAGGAAGTGTTTTCTCTGGTGCTATCGGACTACTATGCCGCTAACACGGAAGAGCACACTGTATTGAAAGGCATTCAGACGGCCATGACCTGGCAGGGAATCCCTATGGTGATTCTCACGGATGAACACAAGAGCGAGCAGCGTATTGCAGCTTTTGAAATGGGAGCACAAGACTGTGTCAGCAAGCCATTTAACCCACTTGAGCTATCACTTAGGTTGAAGACCATGATCGCTCAGAAGGAAACTAAAATGGTGTATCGCCCTGTAGCCTGATTTGTCATGAAGAGATTAACATATATTATACTGACCTGCGCACTCCTGAGTGCCTGTATTGAAGAGCCGGATGTTACCGGTGTGGAGACGCCTGAGGTACAGCCCAACGGTTTTGATTTCAAGACCACCTCAAGCACCAATGTCGACCTATCTTTCCGCCTGGCGGATGGTCAGCCCCTGAAGGGAGTGATGGTAGAGCTTTGGGACAAACCTGAAAGCGAAGAAGGAAAAGTGCTTTTTAAAGCTCTTACCAATGAACAGGGCCTTATCAGCGCGAGTCTGGCTATACCCCGATACCTGGAAACGGTATTGGTCGAGGCCAACTACATTGGTATTCCCAACAGTATCTGGCTTCCGGTAAGCGGTCAGTCTATACGGCTTGACTATAAGGGAGGAGTTCCTGCCTCACAGCTGGCTGATCGCAGCAGTGCACGCCCACAGGGAGTAAGATCATCTGCAGCTCATACCAGTACTTCTCATTTGAATTATGGTGTAGAACAGGTGACGTTTAACTATATGGGCAGCTATAGCGGTAATGGTGTACCGGATTATCTGGAGCCCGATCGCGATGTGATTTCGGCCGAATTGCTTGAATACATCAATGCATCGCTCCCGGAAAAACAGCCTGTACCCGAGTATCACCCCACTTTCCTGGCTAATGGCAAGAAAACGACTCTGGAGATAGTGGAAACCTGCGATGTGTGGATCACTTTTGTACATGAGGGAGCCGGCTTCAGAAATGCCATTGGTTTCTACACTTACCCTACGGCCACACCACCGCAGTCTATCGATGATATTTCTACGGTCAATGTGATTTTTCCAAACCTGTCCTTTGCCGGATCAGGAGGCGGATTGTATGCCGGTGATAAAGTGAATATAGGCCAGTTTGAGCCGGGCATCTCTATAGGCCTGGTGTTGATGGCTGACGGCTGGGATGGCACCAATTCTGAGGATTATTATCACATCGTCTATGGTGATAAAAGTCTCAATCCTGAAGAGGATGAGGACCTGAAACAACATAATGTATTGTTATGGGACGAAGAGAATGAGTTATTCCTGCTGGGTTTTGAGGATATCCTGAGAGATAACCGTCCTTTTGCCTGTGACAATGACTTTAATGATGCGATCCTGTTCGTAACATCCAATCCGGTAGAAGCCATTAGTATAGTAGACGTAAACCCTATTGACAAACCGGGAACGCTGGACACAGATAATGATGGTGTGAATGATATTTACGATGAGTATCCCTCAGACCCTACTAAAGCATATGACAGCTACTACCCCTCTTCTACCACCTACGGCACATTTTCTTTCGAAGACAACTGGCCAGACTATGGTGATTATGATTTCAACGATCTCGTAATTGATTATCAGTTCAAGCATGTGCTGAATGCAGAAAACAAGGTAGTACAAATGGACCCGACCTTTAAAATCAGGGCCATCGGTGCCGGTTATCGCAACGGTTTCGGGTTTGCCACAGACCTGAGCCCTTCGGAAGTCAACACCAGTACGGGGCATTCTCTGAACGCAGGCTATATCAATGTAAATGCCAACGGTACTGAAGCCGGACAGAGCAAGGCGGTCTTCGTAGTCTCGGATAATGTGCATGATCACTTCAGCACGGGAGGTTTTGTGAACACGGAAGAAGGTGCCACCTACTATGAACCGCAGAACGTGGGCTTGAGCATTACCTTCAACAGCCCTAAGACCTATACGGAGATCGGGACTATCCCATACAATCCTTTCCTGATCATATCACAAAACCGTGGCAGAGAAGTTCACCTGCCGGGATATGTACCGACAGATCTGGTGGATACAGATTTCTTCGGGACACTGGATGACGATACGAATGTGGCAGAAGGCATTTACTATCGTTCGAAAACGGCACTTCCCTGGGCCATTCATTTGCCGGAAAGCTTTGCCTACCCCAAAGAAAAGGCCGACATAAGAGCAGGACATTTAAGATTTAACGATTGGGTACAAAGTACAGGATACAGCTATATGGACTGGTACCGCGACCAAAACGGGTACCGCTCAATCAATCACCTGTACAAAAGATAAGCATTAGTTTAGGTTGAGGTTCGGGCCCTCGTCTGCGTAAGCGGACGGGGGCTTACTTGTTGTTCACAACATATTGCGGTCAGTCACAACAGGTTCGGAATGCCTGCTCCTTCCTACTTGTTTTTGATATATATTGATGAGGTATTAAGATATAAACCTACCCTGATATGATTGCCAGTTCCACTTCAGCTTATTTCCTCACCAATGCCATTCATCCGCAGGTTGCTGTTACCTTCACTCCTCAGTTCAACCCCAACCTGGAAACCATGCAGGTGATTGTTTCGCTTATTCAGGGAGGCCCTTCAGATGCTCCTGTAGCCTCTTCTACTGAGCCACTGAGTTCCATGCAACAAAACGTAGGGCTGACGGGAGGTAATGTCGTGCTGAATGGCTTCATTTGGCTGGATAATAATATCATCTACTTTGATGGAGGGTTTTCTGCTCCCGGGGTGGCTGCCAACCTGAACGGGCCGGTAGGTGGCTTTTTTCACCAAAACCCGGGCTCTGAAACGTTAACTACTCCTATGAATATCAGTGCCGGAGAACGTACTGACAGCCTGGGCCTGAGCCTGCAGGCAATGGTAGGCAATGGACCTCTGGAAGTCTCCTATAATTTTGATGGCACAACGGGCACTATTCCGCTCACCAACAATAACTCAGGCACAGTCGGTGTGAACCAGGGCGGTATCGCTATTAGCGGAGAGGCTTCCTTTGCTCAAAACAGCTTTCAGTTTACAGGCGCTTTTATTAAGGCAGATGTTGTACAAATCGGCTTCAGTAGTGGCATCTTTGCCTGTATGGCCACATCGGGCAGCTAAACCAAGGAAACTACTGAGTCATCCTGATCTGAATGATCACTGCTGAAATCACCGTGAGTATGCCTATACTGAGTATGGCTGTATCCATGGGAAAGTAATAGCTCAGTAAAATGGTAAGACCTGCACCAAAAGCATAACCCAGGTCACGCCAGAGACGGAAAACCCCTATTGACTGCGCCCTTTGGCTGGGATGTGTAAACCCTGCTATAGCTGATAAAAAGGTGGGATATACAATGGCCGTGCCGACTCCCAGTATAACGGCCGGAATGATAAACTGAAGCTCTGTACCGGCCCAGAACATGGCCATCAGTGCTATGCCCTGAGCGGCCATTCCCAGCACCAACATGTGTTTTTTATTATAGTGATCTGACAGCTTACCGGTTACAAGCTGCCCTATGCCCCAGACGGCCGGATATATGGATACTATCAGGGCTATAGCCTTTAAGTCAAAACCACGATTGGCCAGCACAATGGGTAAAGTGCCCCAGACCATACCATCATTCAGGTTATTGACAAAACCGGCCTGAGAAACGGAGCCCAGGTTGTTATCCCGCCAGGTAGTATCAATGAAAACATTTTTTAAGAACTTCTGATTATTCGTTTTGGCCTCAGCCGCTACATGATGCTGTGTGTCCTTTACAAATACAAGGCTCAACAAGAGACCTAAGGTCACAAAGCCAACTCCCTGATAGAAGGGATAAGGTCGCAACCCGTATTCCGCTGCGATCCAGCCTGTGGTAAAAGCCACCAGTGCGATGGAGAAATAACCAAAAGATTCATTGAGCCCCATGGCCAGGCCGCGGTGCTTCTCTCCCACCATATCTATTTTCATCACCACGGTGCTGGACCATGCCAGGCCCTGGTTAACCCCTAGCAGCACATTAGCCAGCACAACCCACTCCCAGGCCTGGGCATACATGAGTATGAAAGGAACAGGCACTGCAAAGAGCCACCCGATAACCAGGAGATTCTTTCTTCCCAACCTGTTGGCCAGCAGGCCCGCAAAATAATTGACTATGGCTTTAACGAGGCCAAATACAATGATAAAAGAGAGTACGGCAGAAGTGGCCACAATCAGAAACTCCTCTTCGGCCAGCTTTGGTAAAATGGTACGCTCCAGGCCTACCATTCCCCCCACAAATGCATTGATAAGAAGTAAAAGCGAAAACTGCTGCCAGTTCTCCTTAAAGCCAAGCCTGATGTCAGTTGCTGATTTACTCATGAGAAAGCCTGCAAGTACGCAGAAGACAACAACATTTTACAGTTATTGACAGTTCTTTTACATTTTTCGGATTACCGGGCACCAGACATGGGCGTAGGTTTACAGCAAGCCAGGTCATAGACAGAAGCCAGATGTTGGCGGACAGGGCTACTAACAAAACTCTATCTTATGCAAAAAAGTCTGATAATACTCACCATTACTTTTTTATGCCAGGCCGCACTTCACGGACAGGAAATCAACCTTATCGCTGCAGACAGTACCTGGGGCAAAGAGCACTTTACCTTTCCTCTGAGCTTTGCCCAAAGAATCGACTTTCAGGGCGTTGAAGAGGCTGTATTTCCCCGGGGATGGGCCGATGTTGACAGCCATGAGTTCTGGTCTTATGCCTTCGCCTGGAAAATTGATGCCGACAAAGCCTTAAAGGAAGATGAAATGGAAATCAACCTGCAATACTACTTTGATGGCCTTCTTGGGCTGGAGACCGACAAACAAGATGAATCAGCCACTTCCGGCAGTACTGCTTTGTTTATCAAGACCAGCGGTGCATCGGGTAAGGTCATGTATTCCGGAAAAATCAGAACCTTTGATACGAGAATATCCCAAAAACCACTGACACTTTATGTGCAGGCCGATCAATACTACTGTGTGAGTGAGAAAACATGCTTCATACTGTTCAGGCTATCACCAGCAGATTATAACCAGGAAATCTGGTCGAGACTCAAAGCCCTGACCCTGCATGAGCATATATGCCCTGATTAAGGCAGATGTTTGTTATCAGGCCTTCGTGCCTTCAATCTCCTGAATCAGCTCATCATAGGTAACTCCCCCATTGTAGGCGACTTCTGCCCGAAGGGCGTGCAAGCCGTGCACTCCCTGGAGGTCTTCCAGTGGATAGTCCTTATAGCCGGGCTTGAGATAGCCCTTGGCAATCAGGAAGTCGAGATAAGTACGGTATTCAAGGGCATCCTGCTCTTGTGAGTATACAATCACGATACTTCCGGGACGCGTAATCCTTTCCTTTGTGCCTTTGATATGGGCCTTATCCACACGCTTTTTGATGATCTCATAGCGTGCATTATAAGCACCTTCCACATCGAACTGCTTTTCGTCCATGCGAAACTGTACGGATATGGAGGTATTGTATACCAGGATCAGTGAAGCGATTTCGATGTTTGTGTCCAGCTCCTGCTGCATCGACTTAAACTCATTCTCCATCTCGCACATTACCTGAAGCTGCCATAGTCGGATATTCCTCAGGAAGATGGGGTTAAAAGTCTTATCCCTCGTAATGGACTGGCCTATATAGATATTGTGCTCTACACCATCAGTTTTATATCGCTCGAAATAATGCGGAAAAACCTGCTGGGCTTCTACCTGTTTTTTATCGAGATAAGAGGCAAGTCGCTGATTGATCTGATTGACGCTGGTATCATACTTCTTGCGCTCTTCATATACTGTTTTCATCTCAGGATGAATCAGCGCTTCATACTCTTCAATGAGTGATCTGACGCTGTGGTTTTCCTCTTTCAGGTGTTCAAAAACAGGATACACGTTCGCTCCCAGGAAGGCGAGTAATTTATGCTCTGTGCCGGCAGACAGTTCTGACTTAAGCTCCTTTATATAGGCTTCTGTGCGGAACAGCAACTCCTCATATACGGGCATTCTGCTCTCATCAAAGACCGTTTTAAGCACCTTATTCACCGCATTCAACTGCTTGATCAGGTCAGCACTCACTGCCTTATTTCTTCGTTCCGAAGACCCTTTGATATCCATCTGGCCATAGAGCGGATATAGATTATCAAAGGCTATATCCGTAAACACCGGCTGCTCCCCTTTTGCCTGCTGGGCTACAAATTTCTCTGCCTCCTGCTCAAAGCGCCACTTTACCGATGGGTGAATGGTAGTGCATTCCTGCTGTATTACCGCTTCGATCTGATTCTGCGATTCAGTGATAAATCGCTTATGGGCCATGGCCAGAATAGGCATTACCAAAGCCAGGGCTTTGAGGCTCCCCTTGTGTAGTTCGTATTTCTTTTTTGCGGCCAGTTCCATATATCCCAGGAATTCGCCTTCATGCACAATAGGAATGATGATATAGCTCTGGTATCCGGAGGCCAGAAGTTTGCGGGATAATCCTGTGCTGGCCCTCTTATCAAAGTAAGCCGCGTCCGTAATCACCAAAGGCTCCTTGCGCGAAATCAACAGTTCTGTGCTGAAGTCACACAGGTCTGTGGTACAGTTCAGGGATTCTCCGTCATTCAGCAGAATGCTTCTGAGTTCCTCCTGCTCTTTCTTTACAATCAGGTCTTTTTCCTGAGCCAACACCCCGATTGATAAATCATTGTTTCCTAACAGGTTACGAATGCCTTGTTCAATCTTTTCAAAGGTGTCGGTAGACTTAATCAGCAAGTTGGAGGTAATATTTCCCAGAGACTGATCAAAGGTAACATCGACCATATTGACCAGGTTAAGGCCTCTCATAATCCAGCTGTTTGGAGGAAACTTCTTCTTCCAAAGCTCCATATCACCAAAGTTGTTGATCAGCTCTTCAAAATCTTCCTGTGTAATGTCCACAGCCTTGTCCGTGGGGATAAACTCCGACATATCCGCATTGATGAGCATTTTATAAGTACGGGTCAGTCCCTGATGCTTATTAAAGAACTCGAGGAATTGTGGGGTTCCGCCCGTTAAGGGATAGTGGTAGTAGTGCCCCAGTATAAAGAAGCAGCAGTAGAGGTAAAAGAGGTCCTCGTCTACATTCTTCATAGTAAAGGCAAACTCTTCGCCCGAAGCCTCAACAATGCTGTCAAAGCGTTTTGAGGTATAGATTGGCTCAAAATAGAACGGTGGAGTCAGAATTTTAATCTCGTTAGAGGTCAGGGCATCGGGGAAAAGAGCCCTGCTGAGCATCTTAAGTGACTTGTCATACTGCCCAAGCTGCGACATATCAGCGATACCATCTCTCAGCTCCGGGTGTTTTTCTACCTCAGCCAACAGCGATTTTGCATATTGGGCTGCAGCCTCATCCTCACCTTTTACCTGCTCTTCGAGGGTTTCTATCAGCTTAAAAAAACTCACCTGCATTATGGCAGGAAACTCAACTTCTTTCCCATTATATATCATCACACGGTTGGTTTAGGGTTTTTAGCCTGTTATTACTCTGACCTGTTCCGGAGGTATTGTAACGTTTGTCAGATAAAATTGATTCAATCTTCTACCACAAAACCTGGCAAATAAAGAAGGTCAGAGCTAAACACCCTGACCTCTTCTTATGATTCGAAATGTACCACATCAGGTAGAACAATGGTCTATAGCTTCCTGAATACCATTCCATATTTCTCCATCCGTTACAAAGAACGGCTTTTGCTGAACGGTATAAGTAACGGAGTCTTTCTGAGCGTTGTAATCGAAGCTGAAAACAAATTTTCCGATTTTGCTATCGGTTGTGGCCGTTCCCTGGTCGGCATTGGCTGGTGCATAAACCGTCCCGTGTTCCTTCTCACTGGTGGTCTTGAGGCACTGCCATACAGCGGTGGTGACACCGCCAAAGGTTCTTGATTTTCCCATATGTTTTAATGTTTGGTTTTGGTTTGAAATTGAAGATCAGCTGGAGCAGTGATCGATTGTTTCCTGAATACCATTCCAGATCTGATTATCTGACACGATAAAAGGTTTTTTGATGATCTTATAAGACACAGAGTCTTTCTGAGCATTGTAGTCAAAGCTGAGCTCTACGGTGCCTACCACCGTGTCGGTTGTAGCGGTGCCCTGGTCTGCATCTGCCGGTACATATTTTGTTCCGTGTTCCTGTAAGCTGGTGGATTTCACACATTGCCATACAGCGGTGTTAACACCTCCGAATGTTCTTGATTTAGCCATAATATTAAGATTAGTGTTTTGAAGTTTAAAAAGTATTATAAACTAATATGACAATTTTTTATCAATTTATCACCAAAATAGATTAGGCAATTCTAAATTATCCTTGCCTCGCCTGAAAGATCAGGCAAACACCCCGCAAAAATATTCCACATACTGAGTAGTCAGGTGCAAATCAGCCTATCGCTGATATACTCACATTCACCCCTCGTCCCGGTTCAGTCATCTAAAAGCACAGCACATAAAGGCGCACTGAAATAGCTTTGATCAAACAAAAAAATTAAAAGCCATGGAAGCCAGAATATCCACTCCGCCCCTTAAAAGATGCTTTGACCTGATCGTGACAGGAATCCTGTTCATTTGCCTCAGTCCTCTTTTTCTACTGGTAGCATTGCTCATCAGGCTGGAGTCCAAAGGACCGATATTTTATTACTCCTATCGCGTGGGTCAGGGATACAAGGTATTCAAGTTCTATAAGTTCAGGTCGATGAAGGTGAATGCTGATCAGCTGGTGGATCAGATGAAGGACAAAAACCAATATGGTGGCGTTGCTTCAGGCCCCCAGGGCTATCAGCTCACACGCGCGGATCTGGCAAAGTCAAACCATGAGCACATGATGGTTAGTGATGACATGGCTTACCCGGTAGAAGCTTATGAGCAATACCAGAGTCAAAGCGATGAAAATTCATTCGTCAAATTCAAAAACGACCCGCGCATTACCCGGGTGGGCAAGTTCATCCGCAATAGCAGCATTGATGAATTGCCTCAGCTGTTCAACATTCTGAAGGGAGATATGTCACTGGTAGGCAACCGCCCTCTCCCACTATATGAGGCAGAGAAGCTTACGAAAGACGATACAGTCGGGCGTTTTCTGGCCCCTGCAGGACTTACAGGACTTTGGCAGGTAACGGAAAGAGGAAAAGACAATATGACCCCTGAGAGTCGCTGCAAGCTGGATATCGAGTATGCTCAACGCCACAATTTCTGGATGGACATGAAAATACTCTTCAAGACCCCGCTTGCCGCCTTTCAACATGAAAACGTCTAAACCCATTCGACATGAAGAGTATTCAGACAATTCTCAAATCACTTAAAAGGCAAACCTCTTCCGGCAGGTTTATCCCCTTTGTAGACGGACTGCGATTCCTGGCCATTATGCCGGTAATCATACAGCATGCCAGTGAACGCCTCATGAAGTACAATCCACAAGTGGAAATTCAGGCAGGCATAGAGCAACAGGCAGAATTCCTGGTATCTCGTGGTGCTATTGGCGTGATCATTTTCTTTACACTCAGTGGCTTTATACTAAGCCTGCCTTTTGCTCAGGCTACGGCTACCTTTAACTATAAAAAGTACCTGGGAAGAAGACTGACCCGACTGGAGCCTCCCTTCATTTTCTGGATGACCTGCTTTGCCATAGTGCTGCTTATTCAATCAGGCATGGATGTGAGCATGATAACAGAGCGCTGGCTGGCGAGTGTCCTCTATATACACACCATCAACTATCAGGAGTTCTCTCTGATCAATCCGGTAGCCTGGTCACTTGAAGTAGAGATTCAGTATTATCTGATCGCCCCTTTTCTGGCCATGCTCTATTTCAACCAGCCTGATAAGCGCTTCAGAAGAGCCTTTCTGATTGTGTTTCTCCTGCTTTTCCTGGTTTATCAACACTCTTTGGGCTGGCACCTGTTTCCTGTCAAAGCCTCTCTTCTGGGGCATTTACAGCACTTCCTGATCGGAATGCTCATAGCAGACCTGTACAGGAATGATACGCAGTGGGTTGCTCAGAAGCATATCATCTGGGATCTCATGGCTCCGCTTTGCCTGCTGACTATGGCCTATACATGGACTGAGGAGTTTGGCAAAACCCTCCTGATGAATCTGGCGCTCGCAGGTTTGTTTATTGCCGCACTGAAAGGCCGCTATTTCCCTGCCTTATTGAGTACGCGCATGGTCACAGTGATTGGCGGCATGTGCTATACCATTTATCTGATACATCTGCCATTGCTCGAACTGCTCTATTCATTTATCGGGGATTTCGGTCAGTCAACCTCCTGGTCTGTTCAGTTATCGTTATCTCTGCTCATTGCCCTGCCTCTGGTTTTACTTAGCAGTATGATTGGTTTCAAGCTGATAGAACAACCCTTTATGAAACGAGATGCCATGACGCAACTCAAAGGGTTCTTCAGCTTCTCCAATACCAAAAAACAAGTTTCTGTTTCAAAATGAACGACCATGAAAAAGTTATTGACCGCTATACTGATTCTGATTTCACTTAAGGGACATGCTCAGGAAATGCCTCAGAGCAAGATGGCCATGGACAAGATTAAAGAGGTGGAAGAGCTGATCAACCTGGCTATTGCTGCTGCTCCCGGATTAAAAGTATTCAGTAAGAGTCAGGAGCAGACGAGTGAGGAAATTGCTATTACCAAAAAGAAATGGCTGAGACATCTCGCACTGACTGCGGGTATGAACTATGGCAATGGCGTAGTGTCTGACCAGCTTACCAATGGAACAGGTACAGACAACCGCATCACCTACCTCACACGCCAGAACATAACCTACAATGTAGGCCTGAACATCAGACTCCCCTTTTCTGAAATGTCTTCCAGAAAAAATGAGATCAAGATCAAAAAGCTGGAGCTGGAGCGGTTGGAATACCTCAAAATGGATCAGCAGAAATTTATCAGAGAAGAAGTAATCAAACGATATAAGTCTCTGGCCTACTGCCTGAAAGCCGTAAAGCTGCAGACCGAAGTAGTAGAAGCGAATGATATTGCCTTACAGGTGGCAGAAAACTACTTCAAAGAAGGTACGCTGCCTATGGAGCAATATAGAATGGCTGTAGATCAGACCTATACCTCCAAGCTGGAGCTGGAAAAATCGAAGAATGAAGCCTGGTACTGCTTCAGGTCACTCACTGAAATCGTAGGACAATCTATCTTAAAATAAGCCGTCATGGACTTTTTGCAAATCATACGACTACTGGCCAGATACTTCCACTACATTGCCTTAACGGCTGTATCACTGGCTGTACTGGTATTCCTCTCAACGAAGGATGCCAAGCAACAATATGTCTCTCATACTTTGCTGAATACAGGACTGATCTCCGGATACAATATTGAAAGCAACAAATCATCCGGTGTGGATTATGCCTTCACCAACAATGAGATAGAAAACCTGATCAACCTGGCTACCTCTTACGAAACAAACAAGGAGCTTTCAGCCAGGATCATGTCAAAACTGTTATGGGACAATCATCAGCAAAAGAACTCAATGCTGGCAGACAACCGCGAAGATCTGAAGGAGTCTATCAACTCCCTGGAATTTACCATCCAGCCCAAAGACACCGAGGAAAGTATTTATCACCGCATTGTATCAATAAGAGATCAAGACCAGTCCAACGTCATATACAAGGTTACCAACTCTGACAACCCCTTCTTCGGTATCGAGCAACTGGAAACCCTGACTGTTTCCCGTGAAGGCAAAAGTGATATGATACGTATGCAATACTCCACCCTGGACCCTTTTCTGAGTCAATATACGCTGGAGCTGCTGACCACTATCTTTATTGAAAAGCACAAGAATATAAAAAATGGCCAGAGTGAATCAGTTATCGGTTTCTTCGAAGAAGCTACCGCGAAGACTTCTGCCAAACTGAAGGCTGCTGAAGATGAGTTACTCAATTTCAGAGTACGGAATAAGATTATCAACTACTATGAGCAGACTCGCTTTATCTCTGGTAATAAGGAGGAACTGGACAAGCAGTATCAGGAGGAGTTGAAGGTATTGGCAGGTGCACGTTCTGCCCTGGCCAAAGTAGAAATGGAGATAGCTGATAAGAACATACTGCCCAGACTTCAGGCACAAATTGCGAATAACCGCTCTCAGCTGTCTCAATACACTACCCGGGTGACAGAATTGAATCTTATCAAAGATACCATTCCTCAAAGCCCTGCCCAGATTATGGCCAAAGCGCAGCTCAATCATCGAATTGACTCGCTCAAAACGGCCATGACGAGTGTGGTAAAGAAAATCATAGCTGTAAACAGAACCCCCAGTGGTATAGAAACCAAGGAGTTTCTCACCCAGTGGCTTAATAGCACAATTACCCGTGAGGAATCTGCAGCCAAGCTGGATGTAATGAAAGCCAGAAAGAAAGAGTACGAAGTGATTTATGACAGGTTTGCCCCGCTCGGATCTACGCTGAAGCGTTTGGAAAGAGAGATTGATGTAGCCGAGCGGGAATATCTGGAAAACCTGCACAGTTATAACCAGGCCCGCCTGCATAAATATAATATGCTCATGAGCAGCAATCTGAAGGTGATTGATACTCCTTATTATCCGCTGAAACCTGAGAAGTCAAAAAGAGCTATGCTGATTATTCTGGCCTTTATGGTAGGACTGGTATTACCGACAAGTGGTATTATTGCTACTGAACTTCTGGATAGCAGCCTGAAAAACCCGGAAAATGCAGGAGCACAAACAAAGCTGAAAATTGCAGGAACCCTGCCTGTGGTACCTGAAAAAGGCAAATCACAAAAGATTGATTTTAAGTCACTTAACCAAAAGGCTTTAAACCTCTTTGTTCAGGAGTTGCGCTCAGCAGCCAAGGGTACCGACAATCCTGCCAGAGTTATCTTCTTTAGTATTAACCCTGGTGAAGGCAAGAGCTTTTTACAGGAGCAATTAGAGGCCTATCAGTCAGATAATCGTGTCAATGCTTTTCTGGGTAAAAACAAAGCAGCTGATCTTGAGTCTGAATTCAGCTTTACAGAACTGCCCGCTATTATTCAACACCCCTATTCAAAGCAGGATGTAAAAGATGGTGATATCCATATACTGGTTTGCAAGGCCAGCAGAAAGTGGACAGATGCCGACCGACATGCGCTGAAGGTCTATAAAAAGTTGGCTGGCAAAAAGCCTATCCTGTTCTTAAATGGGGTGAGCACCCATGTTATGGAAGAAATGATAGGAGAAATCCCTAAAAAACGTACCAGGTTCAGAAAGTTGGTGAAGCGCATTCTGACCGAGGGTTTCAAACAAAACGGAAGCTTCTAAAAGTACATCAGGAACGATTCTAACAGTTTTACCCCTTATGAAAAAGACCATTATCTGCCACTCCTTCCCTTCCTGGGATGCTCCTTATGTGAAATCTACCATGGAGCTCATGAAGCGACTAGCTGCCCGTCACAGGGTGATCATCATAGACTATCACTATACCTGGAAGGACCTTTTCACCTGTAAATATGCTCCTAAAAAAGCATTGCTGGGCCTGAAAAACCGGTGGAGAAAACTGAATACACGGTTTGGGGAAGTGGAGATATACAATACTCCTCCGGTAATACCGGTGAACTGGATTAACAACCAAAAGCTTTTCAAACTGGTGGCGGGTATCAATGCATGGCTGTTAAGAAACACCTTCAGGAGAATCCAGAAGAGAATCTCGTCAGAAGAGACCGTGCTGGTCAATGCCTTTAATCCGGTATATGGCCTCCTGACGGATAAGACCTGGGACGTTTCACAGAAGATATACTACTGCTATGACGAAATAAGTGGCACCAACTGGAGCAGCAAATGGGGATCGGTGTTTGAAGAGCAGTATATGAAGAAGGTTGATCGGGTAATCACTACCTCTTCAAAGCTCAGATCTGTTAAAGGAGACAGCAATCCGGAATGTCATTTGGTAAAGAATGGCGTAGACCTGGACATTTTTCAGGAGCCTCAATTGACGAAATCGAAAAACCGGGTGATTGGTTATGTGGGAGCGGTGGATGATCGTATAGATGCTGAGCTGGTAAAAATGCTGGCAGGCAGGCTCACAGAGTATCAGTTCAGGTTTATCGGCCCGGTAAAGTCTGCAGAACACCTGAGTTACTGGAGCTCTGTGCCGAACATCGAATGTATCGGGGCAGTAGACCAGGCACTGTTACCGGCTATGATCAATAAAATGGACCTTTGTATCATTCCATTTGTTCAAAATGAACTGACAGCGGCTATTTACCCTTTAAAGATCAATGAGTATCTGGCCATGGGAAAGCCGGTAGTCAGCACCGGTTTTGCTGACTTATCCGACTTTAAATCATTAATTGCTGTGGCTGAAGATACGAACAGCTTTGAGCAACTGATTGAACGTGAGCTCAAGGGTAATACCCGTCTCAGAATTCAGAAACGCATTAAATTCGCCAAACAGAATAGCTGGGAATCAAGAGCCGAAGAATTTGCCGCTTATTTATAAGGCTGCCAGTGCGGCCTCATAATCAGGCTCGTGAGCGATTTCCGAGATAAGCTCAGTGTGCACTACTTTGCCTTCTTCATCCAGCACTACAATGGCTCTTGCATCAAGGCCGGTAAAGGGACCGTCCACAAGCAATACTCCAAGTTCTTCAGAAAAAGCAGCATTTCTGAAATCAGAAAGTGTCATCACGTTTTCGATGCCCTCTGCCCCACAGAAGCGGGCTTGTGCAAAAGGAAGATCTTTGGAGATGCAGAGTACTACGGTATTGTCCAGTGAGGCTGCCTTTTGATTGAAGGTACGCACTGAGGTGGCACAAGTAGATGTATCAACACTCGGGAAAATATTGAGAATCACCTTTTTACCCTTGAAATCACCGAGTGTGGTGGTAGATAAGTCAGCCTTTACCAGATCGTGGTCGCTGAGGGCTGTGCCATTTGAAGGAAGGTTGCCATTGGTATTTACAGGAGTACCTCCCAGAGTTACTTGTGCCATGTGATTTTGTTTTTAGGAATAACCCTTAAAAATAAGTTTTGGTTTAGGCTTATCTACCCTTTACTCCATAAATTTCGTTGAAAGTAAAAAACCGGTACAAATACTATGAAAACTCTCGGCATTGTGGGGCTCGTTTTAGGTGTGGTGGCTCTGTTGGCGTGGATCGTTGGGCAGACACTCTCTTCTCATAAAGAAGATGCTCCTTATAATATGCACCCCAGTAACTTCGAAAAGCCTGAACTTGAAAATACGATCAGCTTTGAAGAGAAAGATGATGATGAAGAGACGCTGGACCTGACCGACAATTGGAAATAAAAAAAGCCGCTCCCGAGAGCAGCTTTTTTAAATGGTTGAAATAGCGACCTTGCCTTCTACTGACAGTCTTTGCAATTGTGTGTAGCAAAATAGGTTAAAGCCTCAGTAGCAAACTTAACACCCAGCTTCTTGGCAAAAGCAGCAGCAGTGATCGTAAAGTCTTTCACACTGACATAAGTATTTAAGTCGATCAGAACATCAGCCGGCAGTTTCAGGCCCTGCTCACCGTAAACAGTGGTATGCTGCCCTCCGGCTTCCATCATATAAGCCAGAAACTCTGAGAGTAGTTTTGGCAGGTGAAGCTGGTCAACCGGCTTGCCACATTTACCCACCATCACTCTGAATGCACTGGCAGACACAGGGTCTTTCAGAATCTCTTTGGCAATTCCCAGGGTAGTCGTAGAGCTAACGGCAATAGGCTTACCTTCGAAAATGGTATCTGTGCCGATACGTTTATAGTCATTACCGCCTCTCTGCGCCTTGGCCCAGCAAATAAAACCATTGATGATCGGACCTACAGGAATACCCTTTCCGTCAAAGCAGTTAAAGGTAGAATAGAGAGTAGACAGGTGGTTCATATCCATAGCCTGTGGGTTGTCTGAGGGCCAGGCGTGAGGAACGATATCATATCGATTCACAATGGAATGAAAGTGACCATTGAATTTTTTAGTAGCATAATCGGCAAAAACACTGTTGCCCGGACTTGGTCCTGCTGAAGGATGAGCTGATACAACTACATTGGCCTTCGCGCTCTCTTCCTGATTCTCCAGCAGAGAAAGTGCCACCAAAGGAGAAAGTGCCCCTCCCAGACTATGGCCACAGGTGGCTATTTCTGCCTTTTCTGTGCCATTTAGTGTTTCTGAGAGAAAATCGATCAGCGTTCCTTTTGCCGGATCTACCATTCCCCAGAGCTTTTCAAGTCCATCGTAGCTACCATTGGAAATAGCACCGGCATTGGCAGGTTTTGCCAAAGTGACAAACTGAGGGGGCCAGGCCTGTACTTTCTTAACCTTCAGGTCTTCATCAAACCAGCCATATTCTGATACGGGGTTGGTACCGGCTGTGGCTACTACATACAAAGTACTCCCGTTAACCGGATCCTTTCCTTTGGCCACATACATCAGGTTGGTAGTGCTGAAACCCGATACTTCAATCTCAATAGTCTTGGCGTTTTTTCCATCGCCATCCTTTACCTTTTCTTTGAACGAGGTGTAGGCGTTGCTTGTAACAGGTCCCCATACTACGGAGAAGTCATTCCCCAGGAATGTGGCGGTAGCACCTGACCCGCTAACGGCTGTCTTGATTCTTTGGGCATTGAGGTTCAGTTGCACTTCTGATGGTAACAGAAGCCCTGCGTTAATGTTCGCAAGATCTGAAAGTGCCCAGATCATTTGTTCTTTTTTGAATTCTGGTGTTGTGTCATTCATGTCTTTATTGTTTTAGATTTAAAAATTCGAATGGTTGAAGATTGGCTATTCAGAGCCATACAGGAAGCTTTCAGGACGAATGGCCCTAAAAACTGAGCGAATGAAACAGTATTCAGGACGAATGATTTTCTACCTTCTGAGCAATAAAAAAGGCCGCAAAAAGCGGCCTTCCCTGTGCTTGACATGAATGCTCAGGCACTTAGAATCTCGAGAATAAGCTCGATGATTTCTTTGTATTCATTATCCTGTTCCAGGATTTCTGCTGCTGTATACAAGGTACCGTAAGCACTGCCATCCGAATCAGTATAGTTCTGGTTTTCGAAAGTATCAATGCGTACAGTGGCACCACTGCCTGACCCCAGCACGTGCAGAGAGGCGGCACCATTGGCCGGAGTTTCACACTCCTTAAAGGGAGCAAATGCATTGCAAAGAATGTATTGGTTATCATCTCCTTCAAACTGAATGACCATGGTCCACCAGTCCAGTGTGAAAGATTCCTGCTGTGCTTCAGCGTTAAAAGAGGCTGCTGTCAGAGGCAGGTTTTCTACTGTCATTACCTTTTCCAGTGAATCAGGGTAAACGGTACTGGCTGAATGACCTACGGTAGCGACTGTGATAAGCTTGTCGCAATTGTTGACTACTTGGGTATTACATTGCATAACTTAAAGAATTAAGAGTGAAAATTTGTTCAGATCACCGGCTTGGTTGCTGATGATGTATCAAATATTCACTCTTAGACAGGCGAGAGAAAGGACTCAGGACGAATGACCCGGATTACTGAGCGGATGGAAAGTTCTTGCGTACGAACAGAATAGGAGCATCAGAGCGTCCTGAACCGATTGAAAACAGCTTCTCTGAAGTTTTTACTCACCGGTATCTCATTTTCTTCGATAAACACCCGGTTGCCCTCAAAGCCGGTGATGTGCATCAGGTTCAGCAGGTATGACCGGTGACTCTGGATAAAGTATGGGTAGGTCAGGCGATTGATAACCGTTTTCAGAGTAAGGCTCAATAAATAACTCTCAGCTCTGGTTTTGATCAGCGTATAATTGCGCTGTGCTTCGGCAAAGAGGATATCTTCCACTCTTACCTTGTCATACCTGAATTTCTTTTTGATAAAGAAACTGTCATTAATCAGGTAGGAATCGGCATCTTCCTCATTTACCTCAGGCGCTTCCTTCAGTGCAAAGTTCGATACCGCCAGGTCGATGGCAATTTGTATTTCACGATCGCGGAAGGGCTTGATCAGGTAAGCCGATGGGCCGGTGCTCTGGGCTTCTTTTACAATTTCCGGTTCGGCATGAGAGGTCAGGAAAATAAAAGGCCTCTCTCCTGTTTCCTGCAGTTCTCTGGCAATATCAATACCGGAGAGTTCCCCGTCCAGCTCAATATCGATCAGCATCAGATCAAAATCCGGACGTTCCGATAAATGAGATTTTGCATCGGCATAGGTATGAAATGTACCGGCTATCTCATATCCCAGATGCCTGAGTCTGTTGCCCAGATCGCGGGCAACCAGCACCTCATCCTCTAATATAACTACCTTAACCTTCGACATGCGCGCTTAGCGGAATATAAGGAAATACGATGGTGAATTCAGCACCGGATTGATTATCGGTAGTCATTTTTCCTTTAAGCTGCTTCATCAGGTCACCTATTAACTCCAGACCGAAAGATGATGCCTTTACTTCTCCTGTATGAGGAAGTCCGGGGCCATTATCTCCTACCGTCAATGTGAGTTTCTGAGAGGCCTTATCCATATTGAGATAAACCCTCAATGCCGGCCTGGCAACGGCCTGGAAAGCATGCTTGAAAGCATTGGTAATCAGTTCGTTGATGATGATCCCGAGAGGAATAGCATACTTTACGTCCAAAGGACTGTCATCAATATCCAGGTCCAGATCTACCGCTTCCGGCTCAAAATCATACAGGTAGATGGCATTTTCAATCAGGTGCACCACATAATCCTTCATCTCAAGAGCGGTATCATTCTCTCCCTGATATAGCTCACGATGGATCATAGACATGGCTTCCACACGTGTTTGTCCTGCCTTAATCGCTTCTGCTGCTGTATGGCTCTCCGCCTCGTAATACTGTAAGTTCAAGAGGGATGAGACCACCTGAAAGTTATTCTTTACCCTGTGATGCAGTTCCCTTAGCAACAGGGCCTTTTCCTGCTCTCTTTTCTCTATCAGCTCCTTTTTAGACTGTAGAAGTTTGTTGGATTTCTTTTTACGTAAGAGGGACCAATAGATAAAGCCAGCCACCAACAGTAGAAAAACCAGTCCTGCAAGAAGTTGTTTCTGCTCAATGCTGGCCTCTGTCAGTTCCAGCGTCTTTTCCGCAATCTCCCGGTCTTTCTTTTCTGTATCAAACTTTACCTGCAGCTCGGCCAGTTGAGCGTTTTTCTCAGTGTTGGTTATTTCGTAATCAATGCTGTCAGAGAGTTTGTAATACTCAAAAGACCGCTTGTAATCTCCCAGAGCTTTATAGCTGTCTGAAAGGTTGTAGTAAAGAGATGAGAGGAGTTCCGGAGAGCCTACTTCTTTTGCTAAAGCAACCCCCTCTTCGGCATAGTTTACTGATTTACGATAAGTTTTACGTTCAAAAGCTAAAGCGGTCAGGTTATTCAAAAGTAAGGCCTGACTATAGGCGTTTCCGGATTCCTGTCTGATTTTCAAGGCTTTTTGATAGAACAACTCGGCCGAATCGAGAATACTTGAACGGTAAAATAGATTACCTAGGTTAGTCAGTAAACCTGACTGAAACCTGTCATGATTTGGCCCAACAGCATATCCAAGTGCTAGAAGGTAGTTTGACTTCGCCAGTTCATCATTGTCCATGGCAGCCTGTAAGTTACCTAATACTTGATAGGAGCGAATAATGCCTATCGAATCCAAATTAGATAATCTTATACTAAGAGCTCTGTTATAGTATTCATCAGCCAGCTTGTAGTCTTGGTCCATTCTGTAATAATTACCCAGTCCATCAAGTACTTTGGTCAATCCGGTAGTTTTTTCTGAATTATCTAAGAGACTAAGGGCCGCCAAAAGATTATCCAAAGTGGCCACTTTGTCACCCATTCTCCTTGTGACCTGGCTAATGACAAAATGAGCATCTGCCAGTTTGATGGTATCTTCATCGCGTTTTCTATAGTCCAGGTTGAACTGATAATGTCTTTTTGCCTTAACTAAGTCCCCATATTTTAAATAAACATAGCCGAGCCTGCGATGTGAAGTTGCGACACCGTCTATGTATCCTAAGCTATTCGCTATCTCAAGTGCCTGAAGAGCGAACTGGATAGACTTGCTCGAATCAGAATCTACATACTTTCTAGACTCTTTGTTTAAACTGTCCACAGTAGCCTTCGTACCCTGATAATGGACAAACGTCACTAAAGAACTGTCTACTGGTTTCCGTTCAAAAGAGTGTAACTGGTAATTAAAAAAAAGAATAATCGGGAAACTCAACAAAGCAAGAAACCTATTCCTTTCCAGTCCCATCGTCTGGATCTACTTCAAGCGGGTCCTCAAAAATCACCTTTGGCTTCGGATCAGTATCAGTGTCATTTACATCAAATTCCAGGACCAGTACCTCTGGTACCTCTTTTGTGATTTCAAACTCATAGCCCAGCCAGCGCCCCTCAGTATGTTGCCCTTCTTCTGTAACATGGGAGGTAGTAACCAATACAGTCTGAATTCCATTTTCAGTAGCGCTCAATCCATTATTGAGATCGGGATATCGAATATCAGTAACTACTTCATCAGGTCTCAAATAGATAAAAAACTCCACCTTGTAAGTTCTGGGAAGTATATCAGCATCCTGTTCGTTAAGAAGAAAGGCTTCACCCACAATATCATGGTATTGACCATGGATTTGAGAAAAGCTTGCCTGAATAAGATTGTTGGGGTCTGCCATTTTTAGTGATTTTGGTTATATGATTGAGGTTTTTAATTGTATATGAACTGAGAATATACTCTCAATCTATACGAAGATAAAAATTTATCACTTTCAGAAGTTGTTTTTTGTTTATTAGACTTGGGGACTACAAATGTTAGACCTCAATAGGGTACATCAGAAAAACGTATTTGCCAATTCCCTCGTTTGATCTAAATATTTCCAGATAAAGCTATTCTATGAAAAAGTTCTGTTGCTGACCCTGATAACAAGTCTCTTTGCCTGTACCCCCCTCAGAAGATGCCAATCCTGACCTTACGATTGATAATGTAAAAAACGACCCCAAACCTAAAGTAATACTGGAGGACCCTATCGAAGTCGATCCCGGGGATGGCTGACTGGTTTATTTCACTTAACTGCTTTTCCTGTTCACTAATCGGGTATGCGTGTGCGGTCTTCGTAATTATCCGCTTTCCATAAACCACTCGCTTAGTTTTGATCATTGAAAATAATGATCATGAAAGCAGCCTTAATACATGTATTCTCTCTTCAGCGTGTCCTCAGGGTCATGCTGGCAGGATGCTTTATAGTATTTAGCTTTCTTGTTATCTATGTATTAGGCCTGATTGGTGCTGCTCTGTTGTTATCTCTTCCTGTACTCTTTTATGGAGTAAGTTATCTGGCAAAAAAGCCTAAACAGGCCGTATGGCTGGTGCTGATACTGAGCTTTCTTTCGCCTGGCCTTACCCGCTATGTACCCGGCCCCTGGGGCTTGACTATTGATATACTATTGGCCCTGTCCTGGCTGAGTATTCTGCTCAATAAGAAAATTAAGGTTAAATGGAAGCACGCTAAAAACCCGGTCGTCTGGGTTTCGCTTATCTGGATGGGCTATCTGGCCTTTGAAATGGTCAATCCTGCTGGTAACGGACCGATTGCCTGGTTTTATGCCATGAGGGGAATCGGCTTTTATCAGGCACTATCTGTACCACTGGTATTTCTGTTGTTCAGAAAAGAAAAGGACTTTCAGCGTTTTCTGCACCTCTTAATCCTTCTCTCACTGGCCGGTACAGCCTGGGGACTGAAGCAACAGATTTTCGGAGTGGATGCTGCCGAGTATCGCTGGTTATACGATGAAAATCATCACGAAGAGCATGTACTTCACGGGGTACTGCGGGTTTTCTCTTTTTACAGCGATGCCGGTGCTTTTGGCGCTTCACAAGCTATGATGTCACTGATGTGCGCCATACTATTTACCGGACCATTCAAGCAAAAGAAGAAGATATTCTACCTGGCTTGCGCCCTGATTTTCCTGATAGGTTTCGCCATATCAGGCACACGGGGAGCACTTGCAGTACCCCTGGCCGGTGGCATTGCCTACCTGATCGTGATCCGGAATTTCAGGATTCTGATTGCAGGAGCCAGTGCCATTGTTATCGTCTTTTGCATTCTTAAATACACTTTTCTCTTTCAGGGAGTAGAACAGGTCAGGCGTATGCGCACCGCCCTCGACCCCAACAACAAGTCCCTTTCTGTAAGACTGGACAATCAAAAGACCTTTGCGCGCTATCTGGCCAACAAGCCTTTTGGTGGTGGCGTAGGGACAGCGGGTTTCTGGGGAGCCCGCTTTAACCCTGAGTCATTGATGGCCAACACTGCTACGGATAGCTGGTATGTGAAAATCTGGGCAGAAACAGGGGTAGTTGGATTAGTGCTTCATGTATCGATTCTTGGATTTATACTGGGTAAGGGAGGTAAAACCTGTATGCTTCTCCGCGACCCTAAAAAGAAGGTCTGTGCCTCTGCCCTCTTTGCTGCCATTACCGGGATAATCTTTGCCAGTTATGGCAACCAGGTATTCGGGCAGATGCCCACAGGAATCATTATGAACCTGGCCATCCCCTTTCTGTTTCTTATACCCAAATGGAAGTAGAAGACCGGATATCATCAGGAAATACCCATGAATACGAAAACTGAGGTGCTCTTATGTATCGATAGGTCTAAGCCTCTCCATTGATAAAGTCCAGTAAGGCTTTTTCACAATGCTCCTGGTCCAGTTTCCAAAAACTATATGGCATAGGAAAAGTACGAATACCTGCGCGGTGCAGTACTTTGTAAGTGCTTAGTGCCAATCCCTCTTTAAAGACACCAGGATAACCAATCAAATCTACGGCAACAATCTTTTCTCCCCGGATAACTGCCAGGTCGAGCGATAAGTCAGCTACCTCATAGCCCACTTTTAGCGTGAGATCATGAGGGGCCATGGCCTTGATAACCTGATCCAAAAACACGTCATATACATCATTGAGCACCGCACCTTTTCGTGGCTCACTGGCAGCTTCTGCAAGAAAAAGCCTTAAATAGGCATCAGCTTTTAGTTTCGTGAGATCGAAAGATGTATAGACCTTCATGGTAGACTTAGCTCTTGTAACACTAACATTAAATACATCCGCTCTATTGAGATGATTAAAACCTGTCGCATGACTTGAATTATCCAGAGCAAAGGACAAGAACATAATATCCCGCTCTTCACCCTGGAAGGAATGTGCTGTACCACAGAGTATATCATGCTTATGTATAGCGTCCAGACTCAGATTCTCAAGGATCATCGTGTTGATTCGATCCACCTGATCTCTAAATGGTGATAAAATGCCCAGAGACCGGCTCAAATGTGCATCCAGATCTTTTTCTTCCCTGATAAGCATCTGAATATCAGCCAAAATCCGATTAGCTTCATGTTCATTGAACCCCTGAGTATTTCTTGATCCCTCAACAATTATATGCTCAATGTTATTCCGTGAATGGTCTTCAGGAATAACATTCATAATTCTCAGTCCATCTCCGTAAAAGTGTTTGTTACTAAAGCGGATCAGGTCAGGGAGACTGCGATAATGCTCGTTCAAAAAAGTGACCTGTTCCTGACTCTTGAGCGCATTGTCAACAAAATCTAAAATGCTGTTATTTCTGTAGTCAAGAGAGCCATCTGTATCTTCTAATCCATATTTCTTTTGTAAAACATGTTGGGCAGTCCCTGACAGAAAAGAAACATGTCTTAACTGCTTAGGGTCGCCTACAATGACCGTACGATTCGCCCGGTAGATTGCAGGCAAACAGCTGGCCACGTCACATTGAGTTGCCTCATCAATAATCACTACATCAAAAAGCTCAGGCTGAAAAGGGAGCACTTTATGAAGGTCTGACAGTTTACAAAGCCAGATGGGAAATGCATTAAACATCGTTCCGAAATTCAACTCGGAAAAAAGTAATTCTCTTTTACCAGAAGTTCGGGCTCGGATTGCATTGAGAAGCTTTCTAACTGTCTTGCGGTCTTTGAGCAGGGAATCTGTAATTCTCAATTCGAAAAGCAATTCGATGTACTCCCTGATCAGGCGCGTATTCTTAGCAA
Source organism: Roseivirga sp. UBA6061 (assembly GCA_002427745.1). Lineage (GTDB taxonomy): Bacteria > Bacteroidota > Bacteroidia > Cytophagales > Cyclobacteriaceae > Roseivirga. Next base: position 36,824 of record DIYF01000065.1, read on the forward strand.
GTGCCTGCATGTATTCATCTGCTACCAACCAATGCGGCTTTTTTTGGTCGGTAAGCCAATGTATGTATTTAAGCCTTAAAGCGTCAAAGAAAGACTCCGGGTTTGATTTCGCCAACCGTTCACCCCACCTATTCTCATGCCTTATCAGTGAATCATATTCCTTCTTACACTTCTTAATCAGGTTATTTGTAGCATGAATACCTACTTCCATGGCATCTGCAACCTGACCATCTATTCTCATCGCATCCCGGGCAGCTTTGGTTCGAAAACCTCCCAGAATTTCAGTCATACGAGCCTTTAACTTTTTTAAATAGTCCCGTTTTCCTGCTCGTACGGTAGCTTTTTTAATACCGAGATCATGCTCAATCTTTGACTCGATTACATCTACGGCCTGATCCGTTTTCGATACAATAAGTACTGACTTACCCCGACTCATATACTCTATAGCCAGAGAAGCAATAGTAAAGGATTTACCTGTCCCCGGAGGACCAATGGCCATACTCAGTGGGTATTTGTGTGCATTTTTGATGATGCTCTTTTGAGCTTCATTCAGCACGCCCGGAACATGCCCTGTCCTGGTTTTAAATAAAGGTGCATATACTTCCTGTCCAAACAGCGCTTTGACAGAGTCAGGAAGCTCCATATGCTCATTGGCCATAGCAGCAAGTTCCGTCATAATACCCTGCGTATCACTAGAACGTTTGATAAGGCAAAGCCCTGCTGCCGGTACTACCTGAAAACGGCCTTCTTTGATATGCTTTCGCGAATAAAGCCGCTTGATAGTTTTCTCAACATTCAATGTAGGGTATAACAGAAGATCTTCTGCGCTAAGGTTCTCATAAGACCTCTCGAGAATGGACCTGAGCTTCCCAAGAGAGCCAAAGCCAAAACCATCAGCGGGAACTTCATGACTTATCAGAGACCGAATATCTTCTTCTGTTTTCCTGATACCAGACAGAGGTTCAAGATTAATGAGTCGCTTTCCAGGATCAATACTTATCGAATAGCCATCTTCATATCTCGCAAGCTGTACTTCATTCAGAAACAAAGGTGCACAAATACGCTGCTGCCTGCCGTTTATAGTAGTACCAAACCCTACTACAAAAAAGGAAGCATAGTACAGACCTTTCTCCTGACTGTATAAGCTCAAAACCCCATCTAGTTTCTCACCCAGTTCATCCGGAATGGGCAGATAAGGCATTTTACCATTCAGCAGTTGCTCTTTGCCCTCAAAGAGGTATCGCTGCTCTACCTTTCGGCCGAAGAAATTATCCAGCTGCGTAGTGCGGGTATCAAGGCGGTAACAATCCCTGAAATATGACAGGGCGGATTTAATAGGAATCACAGACACTCAGTTAACAGAGCTAATCTAAAAAGTAAATTTTAAAGGGCGCAGTCACGGTCTCACTTATCTGTGAAAGCCTGGCATTTTACATAAAGTCATTTTGTAACCCTATGGTTACAAACATGAATTAGCAGACTTTCATCCATGTAGGTCACCGTTGATTTTCTAAATATTTTAAGACTATAATACATTCTTTTAAGCATTGATAATCAATCACTTAAGCATCTACCATAGTCCTCCCCTAATGACAGCCTGAAAATTTTTATTTATTAAAACTGCAATTACGAATAAAATAAT
>DIYF01000065.1:38551-38756 GCA_002427745.1 Roseivirga sp. UBA6061
TTTATATTTACTGCAATTACGAACAATATACTCATGAAGAAGACAAAACTTGGAGAGTTTGAAGAGCTGGTGCTGATGACCGTAGTCGTGCTGCAGGAAAATGCTTACGGAGTAGAGATCAAACGGGAGCTGGAAAGTCGCCTGAACGAAACACTCAGTGTAGGTTCCATTCAGTCCGCACTCAAACGTATGGAGGAGAAAAGCT
>DIYF01000063.1 GCA_002427745.1 Roseivirga sp. UBA6061
GTGGCTCCAGACCGAAGGAACCACCCAGGCCACGGAGGTGAACATCTGTCAGGGCATGCAGCGTAAATGAGGGTCTGGCACGAGGGTTCTCCAACCTCTCAATCAGGCCGGGTATCCTGGCCTCCACCTGCTGAAGGTCTGCATTTTTATCCAGCAACAGGTACGATGTATAGCTGGCATTGTCCCACCGCTCCCGGAGGTTGAAGGAGTTGGTAAAGCTGCTCCAGGATACCAGAAAATCAAAATGAATATGTGAGTTCCGGGGCTGATCTTCCATCACACCGGTAACCTGGTAGTCGTGGCGGTTATCGATCCGCAATAGTTTCCCCATTGGGTCTTCTTCGCCAAAATATTTTCGGGCCATCTCTTCGGTGAGTACAATCGATCTGGGGTTGACCAGGCAAAGCTCAGGATTACCCTGAACCAAAGGGAATGAAAACACCTTGAAGAAGGTACTGTCAGTATGAAAAATTCTGTCTTCCTGAAAGACATGATCCCGGTATTTCACTACAAAAGGGCTGTAGCTACCGCGGTTAAAAATGCGAACACCCGACTCTACCTCCGGAAGCTCACGCACGAGATAAGGAACCAAAGCATTGGGTGCACTGCTCATGGGTTCAGCTTCATTGTTGAGCTGAGTATGGGCTATTACGATGCGATCTGCTTTGGTATGAAAGCGGTCATAGCTGAGCTCATGCAATGAATACAGCAATATGAGCACTGCACAGGCCATACCTACACCGAGGCCCAGCACATTAAGGGCAGAATAGCCCTTGTGCTTGAAAATATTACGAATAGCGACTTTGAAGTAATTTGACCACATATCTAAAGGTTTTTGAGAGATCAGGTTGAAGCGCCTTCTGGTAAAAAAGAACCAGTTGAAGTGCTTAAATACATCGGCCCAATAGAGCCAGGCAGCCTTTCTTTTGCCAAACCTCTGACAGTTTTCGGCAAAGAGCTCATCCAGATCTCCCTCCACCTCTTCATGGTAGGCCTGATCACAGAAAAGCTTTAATAGTGCCCGTGCAGTTTTAGAAGGTTGAGGCCTCATCAGAAACTGGCTTTAATACTGAAAGCATCCGGGGCAATCTGATCCCACATTTGTTTGCGCAGATCCATAGCAGTTTTCAAAGCCTTCTGACCAAACAGGGTAACCTGGTAATACTTCTTCCGCTTACCACCCCGCTCCTTGGTCACCTCACCAAAGGCTGACTCCAGGTACCCTTTTTCTTCCAGACGGTTAGTGGAAGCATGCACGGCTCCAATGCTGATCGTCCTGCCGGTTTGCTTTTCCAGCTCTCTTTTGATAGCCACTCCATAGGCCTGATCACGTAAAATACCAATGGTTAGCAGCACCAGTTCCTCAAACTCTCCCAGGTACGTTCCCTTCATGATGTATTATATTTTTCATAAATGTATATAATATTGAGAAATATAAAAACCGGCTGTAAATCAAAAAAGGAGTCCTCCGACTCCCTTTGACCTCATAGTACCAGCATATCAACCGAAAAGGATACAGGCAACCATAAGGTCTTCCCATTCATAAGTACTCAGCCCCGGTTTACCCTTAGTTGCACCTTCTCTGAACAACAACAAAAAAACCACCCGAAGGCGGTCTTTGGTACGGGATATCCCTGATTATGAATAACCTGACTTATGCATGATAAAAGCGTTCAGAGACGATTTTACCATTTTCCCATCTATCGACCACTGCCTGCTCTACTTTTACATGGACACCATCCTTCTGCACATATTCCATCACTCCTTCGTAAAAGCTCACATCTCCATTCACCGCATAGTCTGTTACCTCATACCTTATAAACTCGCCTACCCCGGCCAGTACTGCCTGCTCTTCAGCAATAACAAGTTCTTTTCCTGTTTTGGCAGGAGCATTGCCCTCAGTCAGCGAAACATCATCCGCCAGATATTTTTCCTGTGCTACAATGAACTGTCCCTGAGCCAGCAGACCCAGCAGGTCTTTCAGGTTTTCTTCCACATTTGTATTCTGTGCCATTTTCTTTCTGTTAGTTTTTTACTGTGTTCAGTGTATTAACCAATTTGTAACTTTAAAAGTTTCAAATAAGGAAAAATCTTTTTATCCCTCCTCCGGATCGGTCAATGAAAGGCGTTTATCTGGAAAAGAAAATGGTAAGAAACCTGTACACTAAGCAACCGAAGGGCTTCCGGAGCCGGCTACTCCTGTCTCTTTGAATTGATCACGATACTGTGACGGGGTCTTGCCTACCGACTTTTTGAAAGCAGTATTAAATGCTGAAATAGATTTAAACCCACAGTCAATCGCCACCCCGGCAATCTTTGCATTGGCCTGTACAGGATCTGAAAGCAGTTGCTGGGCTGCCTGAATGCGATAGCTGTTGATAAAGTCGTTGAAGTTCTTCTGAAATTTCTCGTTGATCAGTCGCGACAGCACATCAGGTCGCATTTCCAGCTTTTCTGCCAACAGCGGCAGGCTGAGTTCCCGGTTGAGGTAAACCTGTTCCTGCTCGACCAATTGTAGCAAGGGCGCTTCGTACTTATCGAGTTCAGAACTTGAGACGTTCGAGGTTTTATATTTCGGTGTCTTTTTACCTGAGTCGAAGAGCTTCTGCTGCTTCAGGGCCACAAAGGCTACTGCATACATTACCAGAGCAAACCAGGCTGCCCCGATAGCATAAACCGTTAAACCTCCCATCAGTATCTGAGATAAGTAGGCCAGCCAAACCAGCGCTACAGCCAGGCACAGGTTATTAAGCCACTTTTTCTGTGGCTCCTGGTTTTCAGCATTACGCCTGAAACGCTGCACCTCTACATATCCCAGGACCAGGTAGGACAGGAGCTGAACCATGGCCAGCTCATAGCTGCCTACAATCAGCGACCAGGAAAGAAACGGTGTTACACCCGCCAGTACCATAGCTGGCACAAAATGGAGCAGGTATAAATTTTTCCATTTAAAGTTCTCGCGTGTGACGGAATAAATATAGAGCAATAACAAGGGCCCGATCATCACCTTACCTACCAGTCCCGCATTGATATAGGCGATATGTACTCCATCCAGCAGAAAGTAGAAGATCGATTTGGCCACCCTTACCACAAAAGCAATAAGCAGCAGTGCCAACAGTCGGTTGGAAAGCCTGTTTCCACGCCTGGTTACTGTCAGCCAGACTGAGAAGAACAGGCTGTTTAAAATGCCTATACCACTAAAAAAGAACAGGGTGAGCTGAGCTGCCGACATAATTTACTTTTTAAATAACCACTTAACTGCCTCAGTAAACTCTTCTCGCCAGAACCTTTCATTATGCTCTCCGTCAGGATTGGTTTTGGCACTTATGTTCTCTTCAGGATGGCCTTGCTCTTTGATGAACTCATACATCTGATCCATAGGCTCGTACATCATAGGGCCTTCCTTTTCTCCCACCAGCAGATATAGCCGGCTATCTTTGGGTACCGGGTTTTTCCTGGTGAAGCCATACACTTTTTCAGACACCCAATATGAAGGTGAGAATATGCCTGCCTTGCTGAAAACTTCAGGGTACCTGTAAATGGCATAATGTGAAATCAGCCCTCCCAAAGAACTGCCCATTACGGCTGTATTTTCCCTACCGGGCTTTGTCCGGTAGTGCTCATCTATATAAGGCTTAACCACTTCCACGAGAAATCGCACATAAGCCTCACCTTCCGGCTTGCCCAATCGCTCATTTTCCCAGGGAGTAAGCTCTGTGTTCCGGTGTTCCTGACCATTGTCAATTCCCACCACAATCAGATTCAGGTTTTCCGCTTTTGCCAGATCATTCAGGTTTTCGTCTACACCCCATTCTCCCACAAAGGAGGTAGCGTCATCAAAGAGATTTTGTGCATCATGCATGTAGAGCACAGAATAGGACTGTTTTCCTCCATCATAACCAGGCGGCAGATAAATACGCACCTTTCTTGAGCGGTCCAGATCAGGTATCCGGAAGGTTTTGTCGAGGATTTTAACGTTGGGTGCTGCCGTGGATTTCTTCTCCTGGGCCGAGACAGTTAAACTGAGCGACAGCAGGCAAACGAGGCTGAGTATAATTCTGAATTTCATTAGAGTTTTCTGACCAAAAGACATTGAAGATACGAAGTATCAGTTGATTGGTTTCTGTTGAAAACTGTGTTTTCAACGATTATCGACAAAACCAGCTCCCCTAACCCCGCAGAGATCTTACGGTTCGATAGAAAGTTCTGACAGGTCAGCGGGTTCTTTTGACAACTCACCGGAAATATGTATCCGTAAAGTCTGAAAAAGGGGTTTTAGTAGCAAACCCTTGTCAATCATGAAAAGAATTATCCCAGCCTTCTTTATCCTCGCCTACATGGGCATTGGAGAAATTAATGCACAGGACCTGTCACAACCGAAGTCAGGAAACGCCATACGTCTGAAAGATTATACCATTACCATCGCTCAGGGTGAAGAACTCGACCTGAAGATGTGGGTAGTGGCAGCAAAAAAATATAAACTGAAACTGGGTGAGCCTGAAGCTTCCGGTAAGTCAGGTGTTTTGTTCTCTTTCAATGAAAAAGCCGAGAAGCCTATTGCTTACGATATGAAAGTGAAGGTAGACAGTGCTACTCCGGCTGGTGATTATATGTACATTTTGAAAGTACCGGGCACAGGAAGGAATGCCGTAAAGAGTACCACCTTAATGGTAAAAGTGGTTCAGGCAGGACCACAATAAATATACGTGTTGAAGAAAGAGCCCTGACGGTATCGTCAGGGCTTTTTGTATATTAAGGCCAGCGAGCCCCTCTCCTGAGGCCGGCCCTTATCAGAGGAAGTGTATATGTCTAAAAAGAAGATTTACGGATTAAGAATTGCCATCGGTCTGATGGTTTTCCTGTTCTTCAAAGTTACCTCTGACAGCATGCTGGACTGGGAGCTGGCCACCTATATCTCCCTCGCTTTCACACTGCTCAGTGTGCTGGTAGTGTTTGAAATGCTGGACTATACCACCCGGCACCTGCTGAGAAACTACAAAGACCGCCTCACAGATAACAAGACTTTCTATAAGTTCTACTGGGGTAACTGTCTGATGGTCGCTCCCTTTGTTATCGTGGCCTCCTATGTCCATACAGAGATCATTGTACCCCGATTCCATTGTGCTGATTGTGAGCCCTGGGAGCCGGAATTAATACAGACGATTGCCCAGGGACTTGTACTTTCCTGGCTCATCATACTCGCCAAGACTTTTATGATCTACCTGGAATACACCCGTAGATCAGAAAGTGAAAAGGCCCTGATTCAGAAAGAGCTGGCTCAGTCTAAGTTCGAAAGCCTGAAAGATCAGATCAAACCTCATTTTCTGTTCAACAGCTTTAGTGTACTGACCTCCATTATAGAAGAAGACCCTAAGCTGGCCGTAGAGTTTGTATCACGGCTTTCCAAAATCTACCGGTACGTTCTGGACAATACCTCCCAGCTGGTACCGCTCAAAACAGAGCTTCAGTACCTGGAGCACTATATCTTCTTACTAAAGACACGCCACCAGGGAAATCTCAGGGTTGAGTTTGCCCTCGATGTCAATACTGACCAATACGACCTGCCCATACTCTCGCTGCAAATGCTGGTGGAGAATGCCCTGAAGCATAATTACTTTTCCAAAGAAGCTCCTCTGACGATAAAGATTTTCAACGAAGGCCATGAGTTTCTCGTGGTGCAGAACAACCTGAAGAAAAGAGAGCTTCAGGAGAAACCCACCAAACTGGGGCTGCAAAACATTATGAATCGCTATCAGATGTTGCTGGACAAGTTCATTATCGTGAAGGAGGACGAAGTACACTTTACCGTAAAACTCCCACTGATCAACCACACTGAACCTACCGGAGCATGAGGGTTGTGATCATAGAAGATGAGGTACTTTCAGCCAGGCGCCTGACCAAACTGGTGCTGGAGATACTCCCTCAGGCAGAAGTGGCCGCACAGCTGGAATCAGTAAGTGAGGCGCTGAGCTGGTTTGACGCTCATGAAAAACCCGACCTGATCTTTCTGGACATACAACTGAATGACGGAACCGGTTTTGATATCGTCAAAGAGCTTAAAGATTACCCTCATATCATCTTTACCACTGCTTACGAACAGTATGCCTTAGATGCTTTTAAATTCAACAGCATCGACTACCTGTTGAAGCCTATTGATAAAAACGAGCTGGAAGCCGCCATTCGCAAGCTCCGGGAAATACACCAAATTGAAGAAGCAGGATATCGCGAGAAAATCCAGGCGGTTCAACAGGAATTTATGCCTGCCTACCGGGAACGTTTTCTGGTCAAAGTGGGCCTGCAGTACAAGAGCATTGCCACAAAGACCATCGCCTTTTTCTCCTACAAAGACGGCATCAGCTATCTACACACTGCCAGGCATGCACTGCCCATTGATCATACACTGGATCATCTCATGGAGGAACTGGACCCAAAGGTCTTTTTCAGGGTAAACCGACAGTTTATCGTCAATATTGACAGTATCGGGGAAATCCACTCTTATTTCAACAGCCGCCTGTTACTCACACTGATACCGGCCACTGAGGAAGAGGTAATTGTGAGCCGGGAAAGGGTACTGAAATTCAAGGTCTGGGCGGGCTTGTAGTCTATGGACTGACCACCCCATGCCTGATCAACGACTGGGCACAAGAGACGATGGCTTCTTCATTGGAACGTGGTTTCCAGCCTAATATCTTTTGTGCTTTATCACTCGGTGTATCCCGGTAACGTGCCAGCTCAAAGGCAACAGATTTCACCTCTTTGTCAAAATTGGCTAGTATTCTCATCAGCCAGGTGGGTAGATTTTTTGTGGGTACTTTCTTTGACTTTTCAGGCATTTCTTTCTTCAGCACATGGGCAATGTCGTTCATCCAGAGAAAGCCATTGGCTGCAATAAAGCGCTCTCCTGCAGCAGCGGGAGTCGTCATGGCCAGCACATGCATTTCGGCCACATCGCGTACATCGGTAATAGGCCATCCTATCTTCGGGGTCCCGGGGAAGGCTCCTTCGAACAGTTTCTTGACCACCGTGGCAGAAGCACCATAGTCGCTCTCCAGCACCGGGCCTAATACCATCCCCGGATTGATGGTAACCAGCTCTAATCCGGTCTGGTCCTGCTTTACAAAGTCCCAGGCAGCTCGTTCGGCCAGGGTTTTACTTTTCGTATAGGCCGAGTTGTCTTTTTTATCAGCAGGATTTGTCCAGTCATTCTCAGTGAAGATTACTTTCTCCTGAGCATGCCCGTACATAATAGCCGCTACAGAAGAGGTAAGCACCACCCTTTTTACACCTGCACGAGCGGCTGCCTTCATGGCTCTCAGAGCCCCTTGCCTTGCAGGTTCAATGATGTCATTTTCATCTTTTGGTGTTTCTACCGGCACAGGAGAAGCTACATGCATCACATAGTCTGCTCCGGTAAAAGCCTCATCCCAACCTTCATCGCTCATCAGGTCTATCCTGGCAAATGACAGCTTGTCCAGATGATTCGTATACTCTGATAGAATGGAGCGCAAAGCATCGCCCCTTTCCAGGTTTCGTATAGTGCCGACCACCTCATGCCCCTGGTTCAATAGCTGAATGATAATATGTGAACCGATAAATCCGGTGGCCCCGGTAACAACTACTTTGCCCATAGTTCTAAAGTCATTTATTCAATAAACAGGATTCTAAAGAACCTGTTCATATTGACTACAGATTTACCCGGACAATGAAGTGTAAATGACAGGAGTCAGGCAGCCCATCCATCTGCCCTCAATGGCTTTCAGCACCTGTAGATTCAGTGTTTGCCTTTTTTTCCTCTGCCCCCGGTAAGTCAAGATTCATGACGGCAGAGATATCTTCAGGGTTGAGGTTGGCTGCATGAGAAGCACTCGAAAGATGATTCAGGGTATCATCTACCTTGCCCAGCAAACTCTCATCCGCACCATTTTTCATAAGGTCATTTTTCAAATCCAGAATTTGCTGTGTTGCCATGCCCTTAATACGCTGCTCATTTTCATGCGCCTCCATGGTCATCTGCTGTTGCACCTGGTGAATCTCTTCAGCGGATGAGCCCTTGAAGATAGACTCTATCGCTTCAATCAGGCGATTCAGGATTCTGTATACAAGGCTGGCTGAGAATCCTCCTAAAATAGCCAAAATGGGCTTTAGCAGGTAATTGGCAGAATTCAGGATGTTGTTTTCATCCAACCCTACTTTGTTTACCAGTTGCTGTTCGCTGATTTCAGGGTTGATAAAAACCACAAACAGTTCAGATAAGAGCACCCCTGCCACCAGGCCCAGTACATATCTTGACCAATAGGTAGCAGAGTATTTCATATTGAAAGTACCCTGGTTGATATAGGTGTTCATTTTGAACAAGGCGTAAAAAGACGCTCCTACACTGGCACAGGCCAGCAAGAAGGCCAGCCGCTCCATCTGGTCAACTCCTTCACCCTGCAACATACTCAGCTGGATGGTATGCACATTTACATTCGGGGAAAGGCTCACCAGTATGAGTGCTACCAGTGAGAAAATACTCAGCACCATAAACTGCCGGACTATTGGCAGGGGGCCCAGAAACTTAAAGCGCCTGGTACTCTGTCGGTTCTTTTCAAAGAGCACCAGGGTTCCGGGTGTGGCGGGTTTTACCAGGTTCACCAGGTAGTTGTATACCGGCATGAGTTCCTGCCCTTTGATATCACTGTCATCCTTATGAAGAGGAGCTACCTGTAGGGCATCTACACTTTTACCATTTGCAATGGCGTAGGAAAGCATCACACGACATTCCTTGAGTAAATTCTCCTTTAACCTCAGTATTTTCAGCTTATGCTGTACGGTGCTGACATCATTAGATTTCATAACGGTGTGAAGTGGTGAAGTACTAAAAGTACATCTTTTTTCAGTGAATAATGCCAAATAAGCCACCATCCATAAATAAACCCTCACAATCAAGGGACAAAATCCCTGATCCCATACAGCCCTGAAAATCCTTCACAGAAGGAGCTTTATTCGTCTCTTAAGGCATTTACGGGATTACTCAGAGCAGCTCTGAGCGTCTGAAAGCTAATAGTGGCCAGAGAGACAAGCAGTGTAAGTAAAAAAGCCAGCAGGAACTTGTCCCAGCCTAATTCAACCCTGTAAGAGAAGCCATTGAGCCATGCCGTCATCAGGTAGTAAGCTACCGGGCTTGCCAATATGAGTCCCGCTATAATCAGCTTCACTACTCCCTTTGAAAGCAGAGTCGTTACACTCAATACTGAAGCCCCAAGTGTTTTCCTGATACCTATCTCCTTTGTCTTTTGATCTATTGTGAGCATGCTCAGGCCTAATAAACCGAGACAAGCGATAAACACCGCTATGAAGGTAACGTAGTCAAAGATGGTAGCGAAGCGATGGTCAGGTTCGTGCAATTGCCGGTAGCTGTCATCAATAAAGAAACTAAAGTAAGGCCTGCCTGCATTGTGTTGTTTCCATTGCTGCTCAACTTTGGCCAGAAAACCGGGCAGGTCGTCTGTTCTAAACTTGACAGACGTAAAGACCCGCTGATAATCACGCTTGCTTTGATAAGCATCTCTAAACATGATCATAGGAGGAATTTTCTCATGAAGTGAAGCAAGGTGGTAGTCTCTGAACACTCCGATTACCTTGCCTATGACGCTGTCCCGCTTCGAGTAGAAAATGTTTTTATTCAAAGCGTTTTCAGGGCTGCCCCAGCCAAAGTTCTTCACGGCACTCTCGTTGATCAGAAACTCCCATTGCCCCGGATTTCCCTTGAAATGATTGCGTCCGGCAATGATTTCTATGCCCATGGTTTCTACAAAGTCTTCATCGATGACACAGCTCTGGGCACTGACTGCGTTTTCATTACCTTCTACATTAAAGGTACGCTCATCATAATTGAGCGTGTTTACCGGAAGCCTCTGTGAAACGCCAAGACTGAGTACTTCAGGCAGGGCCCTGAGCCCGTCAAAGAATACGGCCTCCTCCCGGCTGTTAGGCACCACCAGTACATTTTCTTTGTCAATACCCAGTGGCTTGACGGACATATAATCCATTTGCTCACGGGTTACCAGGATTCCGATAATGAGTACGGCCGAGATCATAAACTGAATAACAACAAAGACCTTTCGCATTCCCAGATTGGCCCCGGCCTTACCAGTCCCCTTCTTTCTGAGGGCATCCGTAGCACTGATTCGCGACACAAAAAGTGCCGGATATAAGCCAGAAAGCAGGGTAACCAACAGCAGAGCCGACAGAGCAATACCAATAAAGCGGAGATCGAATAAGGTATAGAGCTCTATGGCTTTGTTGGCAACATCATTATACACCGGCAGTAGAATGGCTGACAAGGCAACAGCAAATAAGAGAGACAGTATCACCGTCAGTCCGGATTCTACAATAAACTGACCGATAAGCTGCCTTCTCACCGCTCCGATGGTTTTGCGAACTCCTACTTCCCGGGTTCTTGAAAGCGATTTGGCCATTGAGAGGTTCACAAAGTTGATACAGGCAATAAGCAAAATGCTCATGCCAACAATGGCGAAAACATAAACAGACTGCATATTACCCAGGGGTTTCATGTTCCGGTCTGCCCTGGAATGCATATAAATCTGGTTTAGCGGCTCCATATCAAATGTATAGCCGGGATGATCTCTGACCCTGTCAGGCACATATTTCAAAGCAAAATCGGCAAACCCGGCCCTGATATCATCCGGTATCACCCCTTGTTTCAGGGTAATGTAGGTCCAGATAGGCTTAAAAGAACCCCAGTTATCCAGCTGACTTTTTACGCTTAGAAAGGAAGCCAGAAAGTCAAATTTGAAGTGTGTATTATGGGGCAGATCTTCCATAACTCCCGTAACCCGGAAGATCAATTCCCCCCTTGCTCCACTGTACTGTAACATTTTTCCCATGGGGTCTTCCTTTCCGAAATACTTGGTTGCCATGCTTTGTGTCAGTATTATGGTGTTGGGCTGACTTAAGGCGGTTTCCGGATCACCTTGTAAAAGGGGGAAAGAAATCATTTCGAGAAAGTCCTGGTCAGTAAACATCAGACTGGACTCCTGAAACACCTTTTCTCCCAGGCTTAGCGTTGGTCTGTAATCGCGCCATAGCCGAACCGCCTTCTCAATACCCGGAAAATCCTGAACCAGTGCAGGCCCTAAGGGTATCGGGCCACCTGCCGAATAGGGTTGGTCACTATCAGGTTCTATATTGAGTACACGATAAATCTGGCTGCCATTGTCCAGAAACTGGTCGTATGACAGCTCATCTTTCACATGAAAAAATACGATGAGACAGCTGGCCAGCCCCAGTGACAGGCCCAGCACATTGATGGAGGAAATGACCTTGCTCCTCCGAAAATTCCGAAGGGCAATTTTGAGATAGTTGAACCACATGGAAATTGAGTTTTGACGTTGATAAACAAATGGATTGCGGAGAAAGAAAGGCTTTAGATGCCTCAGTACATCTCTCCGGTATTGTTGACGGGCATATTTTTCCCCGTGCAGCCTTAGGTTTTCTTCGAAAAGCTCTTCCAGATCATACTCGATCTCTTCCAGAAACTGAGGCTGGCAGAACCATCTGAGCAGACGCTGTGCATTTTTGGGAGGTTGCTGGCTCATATCACCCGGGTTTGACGATAAATGAACCTTCCGGGATCAGGCCCCAGAGTTTCGACCGGGTATCCATGGCTGTCTTCAAAGCCTGCTGCCCGAACAGCGTCACACGATAACATTTCTTGCGCTTTCCCCCGCGCTCACGGGTAAGGGCACTAAAATGGGAATCGAGAAAACCTTTTAGCTCCAGCCGGTTGGTTGCCGCATGTACAGCACCTATGCTCACCGAGCGGCCCGCCTGCTTTTCCAGTTCCTTCTTGATGGCCACCCCGTAAGCATCTTCCTGAAGCACGCCAACCACTAATAACACCAGCTCTTCAAACTCACCCAGATTGGTACCTTTCATTAGTTATAAACATTAATTTCATAAATGTATATATTATTAAGCAAAAAATAAACCCACCCATCATCTATCGGTGAACCGCATCAGCTAGGAATCATTTCTTCTTACAGAGTTTACTACCTGAAACCACTCTCCCACTTACTGGCGGTCTGTTTACGTCTCATCTCCCCTGAGTCGATCATTTCCTGAAGCCGCTCGTTTCTTTCTCCCGACCAGGTTTTACTGGTCATATGCCAGTAGCCGCAAATCTCACACTCATAGACATCCTGCGGACCTTCATGGGGCTGAAATCCCTTGTAGATATGCTGGTCGATCAGAGCGCTTTCTGCCAGC
>DIYF01000114.1:0-30440 GCA_002427745.1 Roseivirga sp. UBA6061
TACTGATAAACTCGTTTGCTTTGGGGGAGCGGACGGAACGGCTCTGGCCAACCCAACGGGAGGTACGGCACCCTACCAGTATTTATGGAGTACTGGTGAGCGATCACAGCAAATATCAGACTTGAGTGCAGGTGCCTATAACGTGATTGTCACTGATTTTCTGGGCTGTGTTACCCAGCAGTCTTTTCAGATTGAGGAGCCATCCGGGCCCATCAGTATTTCTGTATCCGGTAAAACATACCTCGACTGTTTTGGCGATGCCGATGGTAGCATCAAAGTATCGGTTAATGGCGGTGAAGCTCCTTACAGGTTATTATGGAATAATGGAGTTTCAGCTGATAACCTTACCGACCTGTCTGCCGGAGATTATACCCTGATCATAACCGATAGTCGAGGATGTAGACATGAAGAGGTAGTGAGTATAACTCAACCCGAAGCACTGCGAATTACAGATTTTATAATCAACGATACAGATTGCTATGGTGACAGAACGGGGTCCGTGGAGTTGCAGGTAGCAGGTGGAACAGGGCCTTACACCTATCTATGGAGCAATGAGACTACCTCCAGAAACCTTATTGGGGTAGGTACAGGCAGCTATGAAGTGCTTATTACAGATGCCACCGGCTGTACCATTCAGTCAACTTTTGAGCTGAACAATGCACCATTCTTTGATCTGATGCCTGACCTTAAAGAGATCAGTTGTCCCGGAGAGGGCGATGGCTCCATTTCCCTGAATATTACCGGGGGCAATACACCTTATACCATTCTTTGGAATACCGGGCAGACCGCAGAAACGATCACCAATTTATCCGAAGGAGAATACAGTGTGCTGGTCACAGATGGCAATGGTTGTAGCCTGGAGCAGACCTTTGTTATTACAGAGCCCCTGCCCCTGGCACTGGAAGCCTCGGTTAAAAACGCAGAAGCTTGCGACAACCCTGAAAGTGGTTCGATTGACTTAATGACTACCGGAGGCTGGGCTCCATATGAATTCAGCTGGTCACACGGGGCCACTTCTCCAAATCTCGAAAACTTGGCTCCCGGCTTTTATACCGTCACGGTTACCGATCGGTTAGGCTGCTCAATTATGGAAACATATCAGGTGACTCAGCCGGATGCTATTGATATACAACTGACTGCTCAACTCATATCTGACTGTGAACAAAAGAGCTGTTATTACCGGCTTGATGCAGGCGTAACGGGAGGCTTTGGCAATTATCAATATCGCTGGAGCAAAGGAAACAGTACGGGAGCCGTGGCAGAGCTGAATGACCCGGGTAGAATTACTTTATTGGTTACTGATGCCAGGGGCTGTCAGAGGTCAGCCAGTCTTGATATTACCCTTCCGGAGTTTGGCGACCCGAATTTTACATTTGAATCAGAAGGTTTGGAGAAGGCCGATATTCTGGCCATGCACGATCCCATTCAGTTTCTGGATTTATCTGAGGGAGACATTACAGCCTGGGAATGGTCTTTTGGAGATGGATTTAAGTCAACTGATCAAAACCCTGTTCACACCTTTGCCTCTATGGGCACCTATGAGGTAAGCCTGTCGGTAACAGATATCATGGGCTGTACCAATAGCTATGTGCGAAATCTGATAGTTGAACAAGGCTTTACCGTTATGGTGCCAAACGCCTTTACTCCAGATGGAGATGGGTTGAACGACTCTTTCAGACCTCATACACTAGGCCTTGAGAAAATTCAGTGGCTGGTATTTAATACCTGGGGTGAAGTCATTTTTGAAACTGACGACATAGAATCATCAGGCTGGGACGGTACTGTCAATGGAAAACCTGCTGTAAACGGAAATTACATCTACAAGCTGACAGGGGTTTGCTTTAATGGCTCAAAAGTGGAAAGAGACGGAGTGTTTGCACTCATAAAATAGATAGGACATGCCAGTGGAAATGATCATAAGGCCGGTAGTACAAAGACTCAGTAAGGCACTGTTTGTCCTGATGCTTCTGATTGGTTTGGCTCCTGATCAACTAAAGGCCCAGGACCCTCAGTTTTCACAGTTTTATGCTGCTCCTCTTTATCTCAATCCCGCATTTGCAGGGGCTACAGACCGTGGTCGTGTAGGAGTTAATTACAGAAACCAGTGGCCCTCTTTACAGCATTCCTTTGTTACTAAATCTGCGTATTTAGACTACTTTGCCAAATCCATTGAAAGCGGCTTTGGTGTCCTTATTAATCAACGTCAGGAGAGTTTTCTTAAATACAGGTCCTCAGAAGTAGCAGGTATGTACTCTTATAAACTGAGGGTTGCTGAAAAGGTAATGCTCCGTATGGGGATACAGCTGTCCTATTTTCAGAAAGACATTCACTTTGAAGACTTGATTTTCAGCGATCAGATTGATATCGATAATGGTCTGATTACCGGACCATCAGGTCAGGTGTTTGATCAGGGACTCAAGGTCGATTATCTGAGTGTGTCATCAGGTGGGCTACTTTATACAGATACCTTCTGGCTGGGTACGGCAGTGCATCACATGAATGAGCCGAATGAATCTTTTCTGGGAGGAGAGAGCCGTGTTTCCAGTAAATTTTCTGTGCATGCCGGCTACAAACTTAAGCTTGGTGACGGCTATCGTCTGCGAACAGTGAACTATCAATTCCAGCAGCGCTCTGTCACCTTTGCGGTGAACTATAAGAGACAGGGAGGTTTTAATCAGTTAGATGCGGGTGTGCAGCTCTACTTTCAGCCATTGGTGATTGGAGGCTGGTACCGGGGCATCCCTGTGCAGAGTGTCAATAAAGTAATCAAAAATGAATCCGTGATTGCACTGGTAGGGCTGGAGTTAAATCAGGATTTGTCCTTCGGTTATAGCTATGATTTCACCGTTTCACAGCTGGCTGGCTCCACGGGCGGAGCTCATGAATTTTCACTAACCCTCTCCTTTGGCAAGATCGTCAAACGCACCCGCAGGGATACGATTCTGCCTTGCTTTAAGTACTAGTTTCTTAAATCAACAAAGGCACGCCTACCGTGCTTTTACCTGGCAGGATGTCATGATTATATCTCTAAAAATCTGCTTTTTGTCGCTTATCGTCTTTGCGAGTGTAGCGAAGCAATCCCCTGATTAAAAGGTGAGATTGCCACAGTTGTTGCTGCCTGTTCAATCAGACTTCTGTATCATCTGGTCTGAGCTCCTTGCTTCCGGGGAACGGGTGAGTTTTACTATCAGAAAGTGTCGGGTTACTCTGCAAAAAGAAAACAGGGCTTTCATCTCTTTTCAGGTTTCAAACAACAGAAAAGAGACCATCATCCAATAGGGCCTTTCACAAACAAAAAATACCACTTTAGAAGAATTAGTAATTATTTAACTAGATAGTTAATAGGTTTTGACTAGGAAAAAATAATTGAAAACATCTATTAATTATAATTTCAGGAAGTACTAAATTTCACTGCTGAAGAGCGGTCTTGTTAAATCCTCAAATCCAATTCATAAAATGAAAACAGGTATAGTCAGACGGCTTATTCTGCTGTTGGCCTTTCTGGTTCTTTCAGCAAAGCTTGATGCTGGTTGGGGGGGTGAAAAGGGCAAACCTGTTTTTGTCAGAGAATTTGTAAACAGTTGCCTGGGTGAGATTTCGGTAAGTGTTACTGATGGAGTGGCTCCGTATTCATTTGTCTGGACCAATGAGGATGGTGATGAGCTAACCAGTACTGATGCTGATATTGGCGAATCTGATATTAACGGACTCTCTCCTGGAAAGTATACAGTAGTCGCAATGGGTGCAGATGGTGAATCTGAAACCCAGACATACACAATCACTGATCCTCCCCCCTTGCTTTCAACCAACAAGCTGTTTGATGTCAGGTGTAAGGGAGATGATTCTGGAGAAATTCAAGTAACCATGATTAACGGAAGAGCTGATTATGAATGGGAGTTATTTGATGATTTGAATAATCTTAGACAGTCAGGAGAGTCTGGTAGTAAGAGATTTGATGTAGATGGACTTTTGGCAGGTACTTACAGATTATTTATTCAGGATGACTTTGGCTGTACAGGAGAAATCAATTTTACCATCGATGAGCCGGCAACCTCTGTTGGAGCCAATTTAATCGAGAAGATTGATCCGCTCTGTTTTAGTGATAGCAATGGCAGCATAGAGGTAGAGGGCACTGGAGGAACCATATCCATGGTGGGTTATACCTATCAATGGTTTAATTCTACCAGTGGCTTTGACGTTCAGATCGATGATGAGGATGAACCTTTGCTTTCTGGTCTGAGTGCCGGTAGTTATAAAGTGAGAATCAGAGATGAGAATGGTTGTGTTTACATTGAAGAATTCACATTGACTGATCCCCCGGAACTGGTTGTTTCAGATACATTAGTTGTTCAGGCCAGTTGTAATGGTTTGTCCGATGGTACCATCGATATTGAGGTGACAGGGGGAACCGGAGACCTCTCCTATACCTGGAGCAACGGAGCGATGACACAGGACATTGCCAACCTGACGGCTGGTACTTACACGGTGACCGTCACAGATGCCAATAATTGCACCATTGTCGAAGACTATGATGTGGGTCAGCCTACTCCTGTCAACATTACCGGATCGGTTACGCAGGTACGCTGTAAAGGTGAAAACACAGGGGCGGTTACTACCAGCATTTCGGGTGGTGCGGGTGGCTATACTTACCTGTGGTCAAATGGTAGTACGGCAAGCAGTATTTCTAACCTTACAGCAGGAAATTATCAGGTGACCGTAACAGATAATACAGGATGCTCTGCTTCAGAGGCCTTTGAGATTACAGAACCTGCTGATGGTCTGAGTATAGATGGTTTTAGTGATTCCTCACCTGTTTGTGCAGGAGGTAGCGATGGTGAACTTGAAGTCAGTGCATCTGGTGGAGTAGCTCCTTTTACTTACAGCTGGTCCAATGGAGGAAATACATCAAAGATTACAGGCCTGTCTGCCACGACTTATACCGTCACTATTACAGACAATAATAACTGTACTGCTGTAGGGGATTTTACATTGAATGACCCTACTCCCATTAGTTTGAGCCTGGTTTCGAATAGTCCTGCCTGTAATGGCGACTCAGATGGGAGCATCAATGTATCGGCCGCAGATGGTGTGGCCCCTTACCAATACAACTGGAACACTGGCAGTACTGATCCCGGTATTTCGGGCCTGACAGCCGGAACGTACACTGTTACGGTTATTGATCATATTGGCTGTAGTGTGGTACAAAACATCACGCTGACCGAACCCGATGTGCTTGCTGTGAATGGTACAGATATGGATGTTTCCTGTAAGGGTCAGAATGATGGCAGCATCACCACAGCAGTATCCGGGGGTACTGCCCCCTATACTTATAGCTGGAGTAATGGAGCAGGTACGGCTGCTATTTCTTCTCTCCAGCCGGGTATGTATTCAGTTACCGTCACAGATGCCAAAAGCTGTTCATCTACTGAGAGTTATACGATTACAGAACCTGCAGAGCTCACAGCTGCGGCCATGGCCACCGATATACTCTGTAAAGGAGATAATACAGGTGTTGTGAGTCTCAGTGTAAACGGAGGCACCAGCCCCTATACATATCTTTGGTCTGATGGGCAGAATACTGCTAACCTGAGTGGCGTAGTGGCAGGTAGCTATGCAGTTACTGTAACTGATGCCAATGGTTGCCAGGCCATGGCGTCAGCTACTATTGATGAGCCTGCGGAGCTACTTGTCATTCAGGGTCAGGCAGACCAGATAACATGCAATGGTGATACAGATGGCTCTGTCAGCATTACTGTGACGGGAGGCGAAGCTCCTTATTCCTACAGCTGGTCAAATGGTAGTACATCAGAGGATCTGGATAATCTGGTGCCGGGCACTTATACGATCTCCGTTACGGACAATATCGGCTGTGTCAAGACCGCGGTATTTGAGATTACGAACCCTCCGGTACTCTCAGTAACTGGTGTGGAAACTCCGGTGAGTTGTAACGGGGCAGAGGACGGCAGTGTTAATCTTACCGTAACGGGAGGTGAAGCCCCCTATACTTTTGCCTGGGCACATGGACCCACCACTGAAGATGTAAGTAATCTGGATCGGGGATCTTATTCAGTGCTCATTACAGATAGCAGAGGTTGTGCTACCAATGCCTCCTTTAGTATTACAGAACCCGAATCCTTAACTTCTTTCAGCACTCAAACGGAGGTGAACTGTAAGGGAGCAGCAGATGGTACAGTAGATGTGACCGTAAGTGGTGGTACTACACCATACACGTTCAACTGGTCAAATGGCAGGACCACAGAAGACCTCAATGCTGTGATCGCAGGCCATTATACCCTTACTATTACAGACGCTCGTGGTTGTACCACTACAGAGATGGTTACCATTACCGAGCCTTCCGAAGGCCTTACGGTCACTGAGAATATTACCAATGTCCTTTGCAGTGGTGAATCAACCGGTGCTATAGAGTTGACCGTAAGTGGAGGTACAGGACCATATACCTATCTTTGGGATACAGGAGCCACCACCAAAGACCTGACTGATTTAAGCCCTGGTGCTTATCAGGTAACCATTACCGACAGTCAGGGCTGTTCAAGACTGGAACGCTATCAAGTCATAGCTCCCCAGGCGCTGATGGTGTCGGAAAATATAACAGACCTCTCTTGTTTTGAATCCGGAGATGGTATCATTGATATTACTATAACCGGAGGTACCGCTCCCTATACCTATACCTGGTCGGGAGGAGAGAATACTCAGGATCTTAATGATCTGGCTGCCGGTACTTATGCCCTGACTGTGACCGATGCCGGCAACTGTAGCACCACGGGCACTTTTACCGTAGTTCAGCCCACCGAAATCATCATCAGTCCTTTGAGCAGGGGCGTTTCTTGCTTTGGAGAAACAGATGGGCTTATTGACATTTCGGTTTCAGGAGGAGTAGGCCCCTATACTTATGCCTGGTCGGAGGGAAGTACTACTGAAGATCTGGCCAACCTGGGAGGCGGAACCTACACCGTGACAGTAACCGATAACACCAACTGTAAGGTTATCACAAACGTAATGGTGGACGCGCCAACGGCTCCTCTTGATGCAACTGGGGCGGTCAGTGATATAGGTTGTAATGGTGAGCAATCCGGAGGAGTG
Organism: Roseivirga sp. UBA6061; assembly: GCA_002427745.1. GTDB lineage: Bacteria > Bacteroidota > Bacteroidia > Cytophagales > Cyclobacteriaceae > Roseivirga. Next base: position 7,102 of record DIYF01000114.1, read on the forward strand.
GAACTGACTGTCACCGGAGGTACTGCTCCTTATCGATTTGTGTGGAGCAATGGCAGTACCCTGCAAAATTTGCAAAATGTGTTTCCCGGCAACTATGAAGTGACCATTACCGATGACAACGACTGTACTTTTGAGACAGGGTTTAGTATCGGTGAGGCTACTCCCATAGAGGCTGTATTTGATGCAACAGAGCCCACCTGCCCCAACGATGCCAATGGCAGTATTCTTCTGGTGGTAACAGGAGGTGCGGGCCCTTACACCTACTTCTGGAGTAATGGCAGCACCAGTAAAGATCAGTTCAATTTGCCAGGGGGACCCTATACGGTTACTATAAGAGATGCCAATAACTGCACCGTTACCAGATCGATCGACCTGGGAGGAACCAGAGGGCTTGATATCATACCCAATGTCACACCAGTCTCCTGTAAAGGTGAAGCTACCGGAGCTGTTACAGTGGATATTTTCGGAGGTAGCGGCAATTATATCTATCAATGGAGTAATGGCATCGATACCAGAGATCAGAATGGGCTAACGGCCGGGCTCTACGTACTCACTGTCACTGATGAGGATGGTTGTGATGCCAGTGTTGCCGTGGTGATTTCAGAGCCATCACAGGTACTCGGAGCCACGGTAAGTCATACTGACAAGCTGATTTGTTTCGGAGGCAATGAAGGAGAGGCCAGGGTGGTCCCCAATGGAGGTACGGCCCCTTACAATTATCTGTGGAGTACAGGAGATATTACCAGTGCTATTTCAAATCTGTCAGCTGGCAACTACAATGTACTGGTTACAGATGCCAATGGCTGTACAAGCCAGGCGGCCTTTGTCATTGAAGAACCAGAGGCCCCTATAATGGTAGAGGCTACCGGTAAGCTCAGACTGGACTGCCAGGGTGATGCTGACGGGAGTATTTCGGTTGTGATATCCGGAGGAGAAGGACCTTATGAGCTGTTCTGGAACAATGGCAGGCGTACAAGTACTATAGATAACCTGGCAGAGGGTGATTATATACTCAGAGTAGTTGATGCCCGGGGCTGTATCAAAGAAGAAACTATTTCCATTGTAGCACCTCCTCCTATTCAGGTGGCAGCTGTTACTATTAACGACACTCAATGTTATGGAGACCGGACGGGTTCTATAGAGCTGGATATTGAGGGAGGAACCGCTCCCTATACTTATCTGTGGAGTAATGGATCTACCAGCCAAAATCTGCTTGGTGTAGGTACTGGAGATTACACCGTGGAGGTAACTGACGACCTGGGCTGTACCATGCTTGCCTCCTTTTCTCTGGATAATGCCCCTTTCTTTGGTATGGTACCAGAGATAGCTGAAATCAGCTGCACCGATGAAAACGATGCTTCGATTTCTCTGAATATTGTGGGCGGTATTCCTCCTTATTCCATTCGCTGGAGTAGTGGTCAGGACGATGAAACCATCACCAGCCTGGCGGCAGGGGAGTATACAGCGGAGGTCACCGATAGTAACGGATGCACAATTGAGCAAACCTTCCTCATTACCAACCCGCTTCCATTGAATATTGAAGGTGTGGTGGCCAGCGCAGATGCCTGCGATAACCCCGAGAGTGGATCAGTCAACCTGATTGTTACAGGAGGTCGGGGACCTTATGAGTACAGCTGGTCTAACGGACCTGATACGCCCTTTATCACAAATGTACCTCCCGGTATTTACACTGTCACGGTGACCGATGCTTCTGGCTGTACTAAAACAGAACCATTCACAGTTACCCAGCCAGATGCCATTAACATTGAACTTAGTCCTGATGTAGTCATTGATTGCGATGCGAAGAGAGCATTTGTCAGGTTAAATGCCTGGGTAGAGGGAGGTTTCGGTGATTATCAATATAACTGGAGCCGCGGAAATAGTCTGGATGCAAGCCTGGAGGTAAATACTCCGGGAAGGGTCACACTGGTAGTTACAGATAGCCGGGGTTGTCAGCGGCAAGCTGAGATAGATGTAGACATTCCGCAATTTGCCGATGCTTCTTTTGCATATGACTCCGAGTCTTTGCGTAGAGATGGGGGCTTATCAGCAAATGACCCGGTCAGTTTTCTGGATAACTCGGGTTCGGGAGCCGTTTCATGGAGGTGGGACTTTGGCGATGAATTCAGTTCTTCGGAGCAGAACCCGCAACATACATTCCTGACACCGGGCCGGTATCTGGTTACACTCGAAGTAAGAGATGAGGCTGACTGCATCACCCAAACGGAGCAATCGCTTAGCATAGCGGATGGTTATCGGCTGATGATTCCGAATGCCTTTACACCTAATGGAGACGGGTTGAACGATCTGTTCCGGCCTAGATTTTTCGGTTTTCAAAGAATACGGTTTCGGGTATTTAGCAAGTGGGGCGATCCGGTATTTAATACAACGCTCACTGATGGCGCTTTTTGGGATGGCACTCTTCGGGGAGAACCCGCTCAAAGCGGCAGTTATGTCTATAAGTTTGAAGGGGTAACCTTCACAGGATTTACGATAGAAGAAACCGGTGCATTCAGGCTCATCAAAAAATAATATGAACTACCTGACAAATCTGATTATGGTGATAGCCCGTGCAAAAAACAGGTTATTCGGTATAGTAGTACGAATAAGTGCTTTGCTCCTGCTCTCTCTGGTTTGTTCACCTGAACTGAGGGCACAAGACCCACAATTTTCCCAGTTTTATGCCGCTCCTCTTTACATCAATCCGGCTTACACAGGCAACAGTGATAAATGGAGGGCTGGAACTACCTACAGAAGTCAGTGGCCTTCTCTGGACCATTCGTTTGAAACCAGGTCTTTCTATATTGATCATTTTAGTAGTCTTATTTCAAGTGGTATAGGGTTAATTTTCAACAATTATCAGGAAAGCCTTCTGAACTTCCAGTCCAATGAGATAGGAGTATCTGTATCACATGCTCTCAAACTGGGAGATTTACAGTTTATCAGAAATTCGAGGACGAAAAATGACGCTCTTTATATGCGACTGGGAGCTCAGTACACGAGGGTATCGAGAACAGCGAATTTCAACGATTTAATTTTTGGAGATCAGATTGATCTGGTAAACGGAGAGTTCATTTCTGCCTCGGGCGAAGTATTTGATGCAGATCTTAATGTTATATTTCCCAGTATCTCAGCGGGAGTCCTGTTTTACATTGAGAATGTCTGGCTGGGAATGGCCGTCAATCACTTGAATGAACCCAATCAGGCTATTTCGGGCCAACCTGATCTATTGAAACCAAGGCTTACCATTCACGGTGGGTTTCAATTGGAAATGGGAGCCTTCAGAGCTCTTACGAGAAACAGACGTGGCAGTAGGGTAAGGACCATGTATGAGACCACGCTGACCGTCCTCACTAACTATCGGAATCAGGGAAAGTCTGAGCAACTGGACCTGGGCTTTCAGGTTTTTCATGGTCCGGTGTTATGGGGGCTCAGCTACCGTGGGATTCCGATTCGTTCCGTGGATGGCTTGCTAAACAATGATGCCCTTATAGGTATGTTTGGAGTAGGCCTGACGCTTACTGATTCCAGTAATCTTACACTGGCCTATAGCCACGACCGCACGGTTTCAGGTCTTAGTGCAGCTACCGGTGGCTCTCATGAGATCACACTAACACTAAGATGGGGTGAACAAAGGGCAAGGAACTACATTCCTCCATGTAAGGGAGGAGACCTCAACTGGAAATATTAAATGGAAACCCCAAAAAAAAATGATGATACCCACCGTGCTTTTACCTGGCGGGATGTCATGATTATATCTCTAAGAATCTGCCTTTTGTCGCTTATCGTCTTTGTGAGCGTAGCGAAGCAATCTCCTGATGAAAAGGTGAGATAGTTGATATGTGGAGTACTTAAAGGAAGGTGTCCCTATATGCTGAAGCACAAGAGGACACCTTCCATAAGAAGATTAATATTTAATGGCCTTCTTCACATGGCTCAGGCCACCTTCCAGCTCATCGAGCTTTACCAGGTAGATGCCGGCAGAAGTACCTTTCATATTTACCTCGATGGTATTTTCTCCGAAAATGAGGCTTCGCTCTTCATTGAAGATTACCTCGCCTTTGGTATTCATAACCCTGACTGTGGTACGAATTTCTTCATCCATCACATTGATACGCAGGCGTAAAACGTCTTTAACAGGGTTGTCCAGAATGGTCAGCTCGGCAGAAGCTTCTTCATTGGGAGCAAAGTTTTCGAAGCTCAGATTGCCCTCACGATTCACTACCTGAGCAAGTGCCTGAGTCGACTCGTTAATCGCTTTGACAGCGTCTACATCATAACCATCTGCATTACCTCTGAAATCAGCAGGATCGGAAACATCCACAATGCGGATATAACTGGCCGTTCTCAGTCCGGCTGTTTCCAGATCGAATTTCTCATTCAGGCAACCGCTACCCAGGGAGAAGAAGTTTTCTCCGTCTTCTGAAGCAAAAACTTCGGCCTGCTCAGGATACCAGCTACAAGGTATTCTGTAAAAACCGGAAGTAGACTCAAATACCTTCAGGTCGTTACCCGGCAGGTTGGCGATAGGCGCGCTCATACGCAGCGTAAGCTCACCTCCAAAACCAAGGCTTACAAAATTGTAAAAGTAGTTTTCATAAGGCTGACCCAATGCCCTGTGAGGTCTGGCTCTCCAGCGGAAAACAGGTCGGCCATTTCTGCGGGTACCCGGATTATAGCTGATCACCTCGGCTCCCACACTCTCGGTAAATACCAGAGGGTCTTCAAACTGCAATCGAATAGATACCGGCAGGTGGTCAGAAGCCGTGCTGCTGTAATCAGTATCGAAAAACTCGTAACCCACGCGGGCCGAGGTTGGTAAAAATTCCTCGTTCAGCTCACTGGAAAGTACCACATGGTCGATCACATTTTCGCGGAATACAAAGCTTCGCAAACCGGCTTCACTCAGTGAAAGTGTGGCCAGGTTGTAGTTCACGCTGTCCTGGATATAGGCATCGTATGAGCTGACAGTTGAAGCAATATCGGCAACCGTCTCGTCCACATCATCATTGAAGTCACCCAGGAGAATCAGGTTGGTCGATCCGAATTGAGCGTCCAGTGAATCTTTCAGTACCTCTACATCAAACTTGCGCATGTCATATCGTCCCTGGGCATCAGAGCCGCTATTGGCGCGGGCATGCAGGCCTACGATATGCAGGGTTTCCGTCACCCCATCAATGGTCACATCGGCTACCATCAGGTAGGGCAAACGGCCAGAGGCATAAAAGCGGGTCGGGTCAGGATCAGGGTAACCAGTCAGAGCCGAAGCATCGCCCCCGTTGTACAATGGGTGGATGGTGGAGAGCAAGGGTCGGAATTCCGTTGGGTTAACCGTAGCTGTATTGTAGATAAAGCCCACCTGCTGTTTAACACCGGCATCATTGGGGCGTGAAACGGCATCTGAAAGCTGGAAGTCGTAGCCCGGCAGTGAGTCAACCAATTGACGGAACAAGGCTGAATCAGCAATTTCCTGTACGGCCAGAACATCCAGATCGAGTGCTTCAATAATCGCCCTTACACTGTCTCGCTGAGTAGCATCAGAAGCAGGGAAGTTGTTCTCATCACCAAACCACTCGATGTTCCAGGTGGCAATATCAAAGGTTTCAGAGCGTGGAATGCTCAGGTCGTCACCAGTTGGCACATAGGGTACGGCACAGCTCAGGTCTGTTCCCAGTCGAGGCAGCAGTTGGAAGTTAGTCTGAAAGCGGCCTACCACGCCAATGGCTTCAGTACAGCTTTCAGGCTGCGCCAGACCTACCAGCTCTTCTACATCGTTGTCTATTCTCAGCTGACCATTGCCGCTGGCATCGGTCAGGGTAAAGTTGGAGTTGCCGAAGAGCAGATCGCCCGGGTTGGGGAAGCTCACATTTTCTATGCGCACCAGCTGACCGGCATACGTACCCAGGTCGGCCAGGGTGATAGTGGCTGGTTGAACAGGACTATTGGCGGGACCAAAACTCACCAGGTTGGTGATGTTGGAGAGTTGAATCTGGTCGTTAAAAGAGGCGCGTGATGCCGTCACTTCTACAGAGTCACCTATCGCAAAAAGGCCGTCTCCATGCAGCTGACCATCAAAAATGGCGATACCTCCGGTGGCATCCTGAATAAAGGCTGGTCCGCTGAACTGATCTGACGCAGTAACGGTACCTCTTACTTTTACAGCAGTGCCTTCTGCTGCAGCACGTGCAGCGGCTATGGTAATAGGGTCCGGATCAGCTACCACACCGTTTTCTTCTCCCGGAGAAGGAGTAGCCTGGGTATAGGTGCTGGTGTTTCTGGCACCACCATCACCATTCGGGATTCGCTGAAGCGACTGGTTGTCTTTATCACCCTGCTCATCTTCATTGATCTGCGCCTGTCCGCCATTCAGCAGTACCAGCAGGCCGGCATCGTCACTGTCGTTGGTATCATATACCAGGGCATCTACCAGGTTGGTAGTCGTTACGGCAGTACCGTTCGGGAAATCCGCAGCATTGGCCAGGTAGAGGGCTACGGCATCAGCTCCGTTTTGCAAGCCATTGTTGGAGATTACCAGATCTACATTGGCTACAGCTGCATTACCAATCACGAAGTAGCCATTCGCATTAGTGATTTGTCCGTCCAGGTCAATGGCATTGTAACTGGTATCACCATTACCATTGAAGAGTACTACCACAAAGCCGTCCAGCGGACTGTTGCCGGCACCGCCATCGTAGAGCTCGATAAACTCAGCGGCATCGCTACCGGGTGTATCTGCATCTACTTCATTAATGATGAGGTCAATTACCTCTGTGATATTGGTGTTGGCAGCTCCCGGTGTAGGAATGGCCTGTACATAGGTGCTGGTGTTTAGCGCCCCACCTGTTCCGTTGGCAAAGCGCTGATTGGAGTGATTGTCTTTGTCGTTCTGGCCATCCTCGTTAATCTGGGCCTCACCTGCATTCAGCAATGTGAGCAGAGCAGCATCATCGCTGTCATCAGTATCATAAACCAAAGCATCTACCAGATTGGTAGTACTCAGGGCTGTGCCGTTGGGAAAATCAGCCGCATCGGCCTGATAGAGAGCAACAGCATCCGCACCATTCTGAATACCATTGGAAGGAATGGTGATGCTTACATTGGCTACACCTGTATTACCGATTACGAAATAGCCATTGGCATCAGTGCTGAAGCCGTCCAGGTCGATAGCGCGGTAGCTCAGGTCGTTGCTGCCATTAAAAAGGACTACGACCAGGCCGTCCAGTGAACTGTTGCCCACACCCCCATCGTAGAGCTCCAGAAATTCCTCAGTATCGGTGCCTGGAGTATCAGCATCTACCTCATTGATGATAATAGAAGCAGGTTGTACCACGTCATTGGAAGCTCCCGGTGTAGGTGCAGCCTGGGTAAAGCTGCTGCTGTTACGGGCACCGCCATCACCATTGGGGATACGCTGCAGCGACTGGTTGTCTTTATCGTTTTGTTCGTCTTCGTTGATTTGAGGCTCACCGCTGTTCACCAGTATCAGCAGACCGGCATCATCGGCATCGTCTGTATCATATACCAGGGCATCCAGCAGGTCAGTGGTGGTCGGGGCTGTACCATTGGGAAAATCAGCCCCATCGGCCTGGTAGAGGGCTACGGCATCGGCACCATTCTGAATGCCATTACCGGGAATGGTAATGCTCACATTGGCTACGCCAGCATTACCGATTACGAAGTAGCCGTTGGCATCCGTGCTGAAGCCGTCCAGGTCTACAGCACGGTAGCTCTCATCATTACTTCCGTTGAAGAGTACTACTACCAGTCCGTCCAGTGCGGTGTTGCCGCTGCCACCATCGTAGAGCTCGATAAACTCGGCCGCATCGGTACCCGGAGTGTCTGAATCTACCTCATTGATGATTACGGAAGGTACCGGTGTGCCGAATACCTGGTTGGTATTGACGGCATCATAAGTGGAGGCGGCCGGAGCTTCCCAGATAAAGTCGGTATAGACGGTGCCATTGCCACCCAGCTGTAGGGAGTTGCCCTCCAGGGTGCTGCTGCTTTCAGCCACCCCGATATCGGTGCTCAGCACGCCATCGGCCGCCCCGCCTGATGCGGTAAAGGTGCCCTCATAGCTCAGAAACTGAATGAGTACGCCATTGTCATCTGCCAGGGCGATGCCGTCAGGGCTGCCGTTTTGCAGGCCATTGACGGGCAGTGCGTTGAAAATGGTACCAAAGCCCGATTGCTGATCAGGGATAATACCGGAAAGGGTGATGGTATTATAGACCGAACCGTTGCTGCCATTATACAGGGTGAGTGTCCAGTTGGTAAGGTCGGTTCCGGCCGGGCCGGCAATCTCAATGCCTTCACCCTCATCGGTGCTGACATCGTCATAGTGGATTTCGTTGATAAACGTGGTTTGGGCATGCAGGCCAATGGTTGTCATCAGGGCCAGCAATACCATGATGGGGCTTCTCAGGCCCCGGGTTAGTAGCTGTCTGTTCATAGTTTGGGAATTGTTTTGGAATTTGGTCCCGTACAATGCACCAGACTGTATCGTAGCTGTAAATGTCTATTAGTCAGAAGTTGTGCTTCATACTTTTTGCCGCCATGGCGCGAGCCAGGGCATGGCCATAGAGTTAAAGCCAGACTTCCTGATTTTTCGGCATTTCCACCTTCATGACAATGCCTGATGTACTGATTGGGAGATTAAAAATCCCAATTACCAAGCGTCTTATTATGAGACAGTTAGTTACTTTTGAGTTAAACCTTTTTTAATGATTAACAATAATTTAATACCAAAATGGGTGACTTATTTTTTTGTAAATCCTCGTTTACAAATATGTTATCAGTGAATAGTATAATATTGTATGCTTTGCAGTGTCGAATGATAAATGAGTGATGATGAATGTCTTGGTCTGAAATTCAACCTGTCGCATTCAACATTCCCAAAACCTCAGCCGCTGCGGCTTCTACTTCTGGCGGGTCACCCCGGGTAAACTTCTCTGCTTTACCTATGGCACTCACATAGCGATCTTCCCATTCGCTACCCTCTGCTTCCTGGCCTAATAGTGACTTAATTGCCGAAGCCATATCAGGAAAGAACTCAATATGTACATTTTGACTGGAGCATCCGGCCACCATCTGGTGATACTTCAGGTCTTCTTTGATCAGGTGCAGAGCGAGAGATTTTGTGTCCATGGTTTATTAGATAAGATGACAATTAGTTTTTATAAAAATACTATTTATTGCGAAAATATGAAATCTATATTCGATTATATGCAATATACTTGTCGTTTTATGACAAGTAAGGCATAAAACACAGTTTATGATTGTTCCTATATTGGCTCTTAACAACGAATTAGGGCCATTTTGAGTAAAGAAAATTTCAATCGGATAAAGGCAGTTCTAGCCGAGAAGAATAAGACCAGTAAGGACTTGGCTGACTTTATGGATAGGACAGAATCTTCTGTTTCTCGTTGGTGTACTAATGATGTTCAACCTCCTGTGAAAACCCTGGCTAAAATTGCACGGTGGCTCGATGTTGATATCCGCGATTTATTGGTTTCCACTAAACAGTGACCGATCAGGAATTCTTAAAAGGAGTAGGTACTAAGATTGCCTCAGTCAGAAAGGCCAAAGGCATGAGTCAACTCGATGTTTGCTCTAAACTGAATTTTGAGAAGACTTATCTCTCCGCTATTGAAAATGGTCGTCAGAATATAACCTTGCTCACCTGTAAGCAGATTGCCGAGGCACTGGATGTGGATATGAGGGAGTTGGTGGTGGGTATGAAGAGTTAGTCTTTTTTGAAACAGTTCAATAACCCATAATATCATGCCGCAATTGTCCGTAGGTAATTGGGCTTGTAATGAGCTCTAAGGTGGAAATACCGACACTCTTTTGTTCTCCTAGTTCTGCTTCAAGCAATTCTGTGTGAATTACATAAAAATCCCATTGAGAAGTATTTAGTGGGTTGGCCTTTTTGCAGTTCTTTTCTTTGAATAAGCAGAAGATATAAATATCCGCATGTCTTTGCTGAATCTTGTCGAAATCTCCTGAACTGGGGTCCCATCCATATTTTTTGGCAATCTTGAATGAAATGACTGAATCTTGATCTTGCTTCCATGATTGAAGGTAAGCAGATGATTTTACTTCGATTTTTCTCCCTGTCTTAGTCTCCAGATCCCAGGAATTCCATTCAGAACGAGGCTTTTGAGTAACGCCCAGGGCATGGGCTACAATGTATTCCGCTACGACTCCTCTTATTGTATTGTCAAGTATGTTGCTATACCCCCACTGCCAAAAACCCGATTTATCCAGAATCATTGACCGCTGCTTAATCCAAACTTCCGTAGGTGTCATTATAAATTTCCCGCAGGCTTTTAGCCTCAAAGAGCCAGTGCTGTGCGGGAGCAACACTATAATCTAGCTCGAGGTTGATACGGGTAGCGCGGGTAAGCGACATTTCTTCTCCTCTGAACATTACCTTTCTGGGTTCCGTCACCTCGCAGGTTTCATGATTGTAGTTGGAATGGAGTATCGAACCTAACGGAATCTCCATTTCTTCAAAGTTGAGATTTGGCCGTTTTTGCTTCATACGTTTACCCGAATCACGACTTACTTCATCTACCTTATCTAACTCTGAATTCAGCGAAGGAGTAACATCTTCCACACACAAAAGCCGAAGTATTTCAATGGCCTGAGTATCTTCTATCTCAAAAAACTCACGATTGGGGTTGATGCGATACGGGCCAAAGGCGATATGGAAAGCTCGTTCCGTTGCTTTTACATCTGTAACTCTGCCGGCAAATGAGCACTCAAAGGGTACGGGCACTCCGGTAGAATAGAGTTCTCCCATACGCACGCTCACTTCTTCACGCGTGGTCATCCCAATTTTTACCAGGCCTTTCATGGCAGGGTTGGTAAGTATGTAAACGATGCCTTCTGTCATGATTTTGCCGGATTGAAGTACCAAAACCTATTTTTTACTTTTCGCTCAACTCTTACTTGTGGGATTAAATAGAGCTCATTTCTATCATTTAAATCTCTAAGTATATCTCTTAGTGGTAAACCATTACGATGATCTCTGGTAAAGAAACCTTTTGCAATCAAACCTTCCATTAAGTCTTTAGGTTTGGCCTCACTCAGGTTTTCTGTTACCAGAATGTCTTGAATAGCGTAGCCTAAGAGTATATTGTTTTTTATTACTGTCATTTTCCCGAATTTCTTTCTGATGCCATGATCTTCACTTAGTTCTAGCTTAGACATTTTACCTCCAGTTATTAGCTTACAGTTTATCTATATCACTAAATGATGAGCCCATTATGACCCTTTAGTTTGTAGTAAGTTCCTTCACCTGTTTTACCTACTATTTGATGCTACTGAGGTTATAGAATCTCACATTGTCCCCTGTGATGCTAAAGGTGATTACTGAAATTTTGAGTTTCTTAAACGCCTCTACTATTTCTTTTTCTATGCCTTTCGGGGCTACGAATATTTTCTTATGATTTTTTGGGAGATCGAGCCCATAATATTGAAGCTGACCAATTGCTCCATACAAATTTTGAGTAGAGAGTTTAGTCTTGACTTCTAAGAGGTGCGTGATTTTTTCATTCCTCTTGTTAAAAATAAAAATATCCATTTTTAGGTCGTTGCCAACGCTATGGCCTTTGGCTTTGAGCCTTTTCGTTAGCTCATTGACCACCAAGCCATGATTAGACTGTACCGTGACCGTATCAGGTAAATTGTAGGTGTATTTGCCGTGAAACTCTGGCTTAAACTCAAAGCCATCCAGCCCTTGTGTTTTACCTTTGAGGATGTTTTTAACTTCATATACATGATGCACAAAGAAGCTGAGCTCTTTTACAAAGAGAGGAGACTTTAGCTTACCTACCAAAGCCACGGTTATTTGTTTTCCATTGGGTAATAGTGCCGTATCACATGGACCTCTGTAATGTTTCCAAAAGCCGTTTTTGCTTACTCCTTTCACACCTCCCCGAACGTCTCCCGTATGAACTAAAAGCACCTCGTTCTCACTGTTTAAGGCAAAAAAGGAACCACCTCTTGACAGCGGTTCTCCCTTATGCTTATAGGTAATGTTTACTGTGATATCTGCCAGCTTGTTCTCTTCTGGAACTACAGCACCAAAGGGCCCCCAGTAGTGATCATCCTGCTTTTTATGATACCACCAGAGTTTCAAATCGCTATTGGTAGCTACTTTGGCAGGTAACTGTTTGGGTTGGTAGGTGATGCGGACATTACGGTATTCCTGAACTTTCTTTTGTAGCTTTTTTACAAATGTTTTGTGCAGCTTTTCAAGCTGATCATGATTTTCAATGGGTCGGAGCATATTGCCAAAGGGGTTCTTGTTGCCAGTTCGGTTTCATGCCCAATGCATCGGGGTCCACATTGGGGTATTTTTTAAATAATTCATCGAGTCGGTTGGTGAATTCATTAGGCGGCTGAATGATATTGATCAGGTATTTTATCAGGCACAGATGCATATAGAGCTTGTCGGTCTGCCGAGGCACGTTATGTACCCATGGGTGCGGGGGGGGTGAAAGGAGTTTTGGGCTTCCGGGTAGGTTCTTGTTCCAAAGCCTGCCATGATGCGCACAGAAGTTGCGTATTTGTGTAATGGATTGCAGCCAGCTGGGCAGATAGGTGTGGTTGACCGCGCCCAGCTCTTCGGCAATGATGTCTTTTGACTGCACAGTATGTTTCAGGTTGCCATATAGACGTGAGAGCCCGCCCAGACTGGTCATCTCAAGGCTTTTCCAGGCCGGGGGAAAACGCTTGTCTTCTTTGTATTTGCGCTTATGTGCTTTCATAAACAAATCTTTCGACCGGTCTACCTCTTCCTGAAGCTTGGCCAGAGTCTGTACCAATTGCTGGGTATTCTCAAATAACTCAGTGTTTTGAAACCACCAGGGGTCGTGCTCATGAGAGAGGTGGTAGATCATTTTGGTGCGCAGGCTGATCTCGATTTTCTCTATCATGTCAAAGAGCAGCATTCGCAATTCATGGTCAAAATTGTAGAGGGCCACAGCATCCTCAAATATACTATTGGGTTTAAACTCGTGGGTTTCTTTATCGGCAAACATAGGCCACCAGTAGCCGGCCAGTCGGTAATAGCTGATATGCGAAAGGTACTTCTCTGCCAGGGGTACATTGCGAATAACCATGCCTCGCTGCTGTAAGCGTGCAATTTGCTGGGCAATGGTAGTGGGGGCTTTGGCGTAGATCATGGATTTTCAGATGATCTGAGGCCGGAAAACAGAGGGGCTATAAAAGCAAAAGACTCGCCCTGGGACGCTGTTCTGATGGGTAGCGTGGCGAGTACTGTTACAGCAAATATACGGAATTGCTCAATTTTTGATGCAAAACATGTCCAATTTTTATTCAAATATTGTCCACTATTCGGTAAAAACGACTGACCATCAGTCAATTTTGTCAAATCAATAGAGATAAATAGATTAATGAAAAAAAAGTATATAAACCAAATAGGAAGAAATGAATCCATTTATAATCATTGAATTACTAAATATACGAAAGCCTTTGGGTTTTATAGAACAGCCCATTTAATAACCATTTATTTGTGGGCTGCAATAGCAGTATCAAGTAGGATAAAAAACGAGAACAGGATTTTGGCCTAAGAATAGGAAAGCACAGTTAAGCGTTTGTTCTCATATAGGTTCATAATCAGCATCTTTTATTTCTGGCTCTGGTACCCAACTCGGTCTCGAAAAGTTGTAATCCTCAAATTTGAAGCCTTTCAATTCCTTTTTCTCTTTAACTTCCGAATAGATGGTCCACAATGCTTTAAACTTTGGAAGCAAGGAGGCCTTTTGATATAGCCATTCCTCAAAGAGTTCTCGGCTACCATATACCTGACTGGCAAAGGCATGAAAAGCGTATTCTCTTCCGGTTAAACTGGAGGTTAAGGGCATTATCAGTTCTTTTAAATAGGCCTCAGGTTCTTCTTCTATTTTAGTACGTAATACCTTATTGGCTTCTTCATCTATTTTAATTAGTCTAGACGTACCTTCAATACTTTTGATACAATAGTTGTGTAGTACTAACGCCTGCTGATCCATGCCTTTTTCCAGAAGATGGCTCGTGAGGATTCCTATCAGTCGATTGAGCAATTCACTATGCACGATAACATACTCTTCCTTTCCTTCATCATAAATTACCTGAACCATTAAGTCTCTCAGAATTAGAGCTTTTCTGGAAACAGGTTCAATCTGATAAATCCATTGTCGTAACTGCTCTTCATATTTTGACTTAGTGTAGGCTTCGAGTTTTTGATATACTTTGTTCAATTGGCTTTTATGAAAAAGGATACGTTTCACATCAGCAATTTGCACCTCACCTTGTTCAATGAGCCAAAACCACAGTCGGGTGATTCTCAAAAATTGATTTTTGCTATCATAATCTTGAATATCAAAGAGCCTGCGTCTTAATTGGGACCGGCTCTTTTGTGCTTCAAAAGAACTAAGGAAACCCTCTAACTTTATATCATCATTCAAGTATTTTTTGAAAGCGTTTTCAGAGAAATATTCTCCTACAAGAGAAGTACCAAAGACAATATGAAAGCGGGAAAGCCATTGAATAGACAAGCCCGAAATGCCTTCGCTTTTCGGGTGTGGGAATAAGGTCTTGAGCTCTTTTATGAATTCATTTAGATAGGGTGTTTTTTGCTCATGAAGCTCCCGAATAAGGCCTTCATACCCAGAGTTAATTTCATCCTTTCCTTCAATATTCCTTTTCTTATCGAGAACTAAAAAAATATCTGTTGCCTGGGTGTTTTTGCTAAGTATGAAGATATGGTTTTTGTATAACAGTTCAAGTTCCTTGGCATATTTTAACCGCAAAACCTGAACCTTAAAAAACTCATCTAACAATACTTCAGATCTTAGTTCTTTGGTATATATCAGCTTGATATTGTTGGCCAAACGCGTCACATCTCTAAGGTTTTTGACGCACAGGTCAAATGCATTTGTAGGAAAATCTGTGGAAGTATTTAAAAATAAAGAAGCGAGTTCATTTTCATCCTTTGGCTCGAACATCATTCCAAGAGCGTCCAGATCATCTTGATCAAGGGTCCCTTTCAACTTGTTTGATAATTCACTTTTCAATATTTCCCTATCAAATCGGGGTAGATTGATTTCTGCTTGAAATATCTTTTCCAGGAAATTAGTATTGTTGTGATCATTGATTTTATTTAAAGCAGCCACAACATACTCCCGGTCAAATGCGCATAGATAAAAAGTGTTTGTGAAATTACCCGTGTTACGAATGAGTCTCATTACTTCGACTATTTCGTTACTGTCAAGCCGATCAATGTCATCAATATCAATGATGATTTTCCTGCCAATTACTTTGATAGATTCATTTAGATCTGCATACTGACTGCGTATTGTACCTGGCTTATCTACCAAGCCCCAAATGTCATTCAAGTTTGATAGGACTGTGTTCTTTTTAAGCGCAGAAATGGATTGAGAGTAAGTTCTAATCTTTTTTCCTATCTGCGGATAGAAAGGTGACAAGGCAGATTCTAGCTCTTTTAAGAAATCAGGAATAATATGCTCGCTGCCATGACTCAACCAGGGTTGAAAACTTACCCAGATTACTGACTTATCTGCACTCCATACTGCCTTTTGAACCATATTTAGATAAGAGGTCTTACCACTTCCCCACTTGGCACAAATTGCCATTGCAAAAGACTTCTTGGGCTTTGTGGCTAGCAGGTGCCTAGCAATTTTCTCGGCACTTGGTGAACGACATAAGTCATCATTATCAGCCGATTCAATAGGGGTATCATCGGCCAATGACATGGAGGTATTGGATTTTGCTGCACGCTCTTCTACCCAGACAATTTGCCTTAGTTTTACTATTGTTAAACCAATTGGAATCAAAGTGCTTAAATGGAAGTAAGGCAGGCCTGACCTGAAGATTTCGAGATAATCCCAATGATTTGTGAAATAATAAAAACAGAAATAGATGGCAACAATTAGCCAGGAATAAACGATTTGACTGGCAGTCACGAAAATGGCATTCCTCAAGGCCAGTATGAATCGCCAAGCCCCCAAGACTAATAGCAATATCGCAAATAGGTCAAGCCAGAGGGAGTATTTGAAAAGTGCTAGGACAGGCTTTATCAGGGTACTATTCAGAAGATTTACAAACACTTGTGGCAGTACCAAGGAGAAGGCTACCAGCCCTGCGTAAATCCCAAGGTGTTTCTTAAGCGCTTTGATCCACTCTTTTGATTTTTCTTCGTCCTCAATCATACTTCCACCTCCCCATACTCCCCCTCACTCATGCCAAATTCAGGATCTACAATCTTTACCTCTTCATAAGTAAGCTGGTATAGCTTATACACCATCAAATCTATCTCCGCCTCCAGCACAGAGGTATCTGCCGAAGGATCCTCCTTTTTTAAAGCCAGGATTTCTGAGACTTTGGACTCAATCTGATCTTTGGTTTCGTTTTCTCCTTCAACAATAGGGAGCTGAGAAACATAAACGGGCTTGTATTCAAAGTAACCGTTCTGCTTCGTGGAGGCGATTTGTTTTAAATAGAAATCCAAAAGCTGACTTGAAATAATGCCCAACAAGGCCTTATCACCAGTTGAGATAATACTGGTTTTGTCATTACCATAATATCCTGAATTATCGAATGAATAATTCGCGAACTTCACGATGGCCGGAATAAAAATTTTTGGTGTCTCAAATTCATCATAATAATCACATGCTCTAAGTTCCCACCAGTAGTGACCTTGGTCGTAACGGGCTCTTGCTTTTTCTTCAAACTGTTTCAAAAAGGAAGATATGGCAGGTTATCTCTCAGAAACCTTTTTCCAGGCCTTTGATTCTTCAAGCTCGCCAAACCATTTTCTTGTATCTCCATTTCTAAGTAGGATCAAATGCTTGTCGCTTCTGGGCTGTTGATACCGTTTTATATCGCGCCCGGCCAAAAATGGCTTTATAATTTCGGTACTTTTTGTATCCTCCTTAATGAGCTCTTCTCTTGTTTCTGCATCAATCACAAAGGCTTCATTAAAGCCAGTTTTGATACCATAGAAGATTTTCCCATTTACATATTCATGGAGAGGTGTACCATTCGATCCAAGTTTTTCCAAAAGGTTTTGAACGTTCTCGTCCGCCAAGGTCCAGCCATTTTCAGGCAACAGGCTTTGGTTTACCTCAAACTTGTTTTCTGTGATATAGGAAGCTAAGGAAGTATCAAAGTTGAGTGTTTGAATGTCCGCTGAAGAAAAGGTTTTGGTCTTATTTTCCTGCTTAGTCATTTGCCAAATGCAGGGGTAGGTGGTGGCTTCTTCAAATACGGGTAAATCTCCAAAGTCCACAATGGAATTAATGGTGAAGTCACTTACCCAGTTTCTCAGGTTTTTACCATAGCCGGCCCGCATCCACTTGTTAGGCAAAATGTAGACGAACTGGCCTCCATCGGTCAATATGTTCATACCCCTTTCTACAAAGTACACAAAGAGGTCGGCTGTGCCCGCATAGGTTTGGTACTGCTGCTGTAGGTAGGGTTTGTCTGAAGAAAAAGCTTCCTGCCTGATATAAGGCGGGTTCCCTATCACTACATCAAAGCCCAAAAAGTCGCCCGTATCGCTGAGTACTTCGGGAAATTCAAAGCGCCATTCAAAGGCATTTTCAAAAACCTTGTTGCTTTTAATCTCTTCTATTTCGGCCGTTAGCTTATTCAGTGCTTTTTCTACCTTTTCCGTTTCCTTTAGTCTCTTTTTCTTCTGGGCGGCACTTTCCTCAAAGAGGCCCGTTTGGGTAAGGTTATACAGCTGACCTGCCAGCATATTTTTGCGTTTGATCTTAGGGTCGCTCTTGCTGATCTCGGTGCGAAAGTCGTTTTTGATCTGGTCTATTAGCTGTTCCAGCCCGTGCTTTTCTTCCTTACCCCGGGCCTGCTTGTAGTCCCTTACAAAGCCCTTGTAAGCCTCAATATCCCACTTTACACTTTTGAGTATGCCACTCAGGTCTTCTTCCAGCCCGAAGCGACTGATCAGTGAGTTACCGGTTTTGATGTTGATATCTATGTTGGGCAGGGTTTCCAGAACCCTAACGTCACTGCGAACCCCAGAGGGTGAAGCAGTCTCCTCATTAAGATCGCTTCGGTCGTTCCTTCCTCGCGCTGACGTGTTGTTATTAGGGGATTTATAATAGGCGCTTTTGAGCAGTTCTATCCACAGCCGCAGGCGGCAGATCTTTACCGAGTTGGGGTTGATGTCTACCCCAAAGAGGCAGTTTTCTATCAGGGTTTGCTTTTCGTGAAAGAGCGTCTCCTGTACCCGTTGACTTTCTTTGCTATTGGGGTTGTAGGCAAAGAACTCCCCGTCATCGTTGGTTATGATCAGCTCATCATTTACTACCTCCACGGCATAATCACGCAGGGTTTTACCCTCCCGATCTTGCAGTATTTTCAGCTCGCTCTTGATGGCAATGACCTCATTGAGGGCCGATACCAGAAAGTGGCCCGAGCCTACGGCAGGGTCGCAAATCTTCAGGCTGTTGATAAGCGCATTGGCCTGGGGCTTGTCTTCTATTTTATCGTAAAGCTTATCGAATGCTTTGAGCTGCCAGCCATAGTGATCGTTGAACTTTTGCAGCACGGCCCGCCTGATAGTTTCCCGGCACATATACATGGTGATAAAGCCGGGGGTGAAGAAGGAGCCGTCTTTATAGCCATTGATTTTTTCAAAGATGAGACCCAGTACAGAGGCGTTGATCAGTGTCTTCTTTTCTTCCTGTATTTCTTCCCCGCCTTCAGAGCTAAAGTCGTAGGCATTGAGAAATTCAAACAGGTAGGCGATGGTGCTGAGTTGACCACTGCGTTTTTTGCCGTTACTATCGGTAAGCACGGTTTGGCTGAGTAGGGGAAGCTCCTGCTCATCACGCAGGTTGCTGATAAAGAGCGTGGCCTTTTCCAGCTTATTGGGCTCAAAGAGCGAGCTGTTGAGGTAGGGTACCCGGGCAAATTTTTCCAGGGCTTCTTCTCCGCGCTCTTCATAGTTTTTGGCCAGCACATCAAAGAAGAGGCTGTCCAGGTCATCGAAGTTTTGAATATGGCCGGTGTCCAGAAAGCCATAAGACTTGTCGCTATGATAAGTGATCATTTGGGCTTCCAGTAACTTGAGAAAGAGCACCCGGTTTACCCAGGTAATCACCAGCTCAAGTCCTACACCAAAAAGCTGATCTTCTTTAGCGGCCCCGAATTGTGTAGGGTTGTCTACTTCGTACAGCAGGTCGCGTTTATCCAGTTGGCGAATGGCATTTTCCAGCAGAGAGCCCTCATCTCGTTTGCCTTTGGCTTTGCGGCCAATCACTTTTTTGCCACCCTCTTTGGTTTCTTCCAGACCAATGATGTGCAGCAGTTCTGCATAGAACTTTTTGTTCAGGCTGTTGCTGTCGTTTACAAAGGGCAGCTTGAGCAGGTGCTCGGCAGAAAGCACCTTGTAAAGGTGAATCAGCTTGGTTTCACCCGCTCTGGCTTCACTTTTCAGGGCTTTTTCATAGTCGGCCAGGATGAAGTGCGTGAAGGAGATTTCTCCCTCCAGCTCATCCAGAAAGTTTTTGGCTATGTTTTGATAGAAGAAGGAAGTATTGGCTGAGCCCAGTCGGCCCGCCTCAAAATCTTCAAACTGTTTGACCAGCTTCTTGTTCTGGGCAAAGAGCTTTTCAAATACCTGGGCATCAAAAATAAACCACTCGTGCACATTGGTGGCTATCAGGTGTTTGATCTCCAGGTTCTTTTCCGTGATGCGCTCCCGCAGATAGTAGAGCATGAACTCATGAAAGGCCTTGCGATTCAGGTTATCCACAGATACCATCTCGGCCTTGTTGGAAGGCCGCTTGGCCTCCATGATCACCCCTACCGTATCACTGCTTTTGGGTCCGTTAAAGATGGCCCAGTCTATACGGTCTTTTACATTAAAGTGGTAAGCCTCACCGAAGTAGGTTTTCTTTAGAAAATCGCGGATTTCGGTTTTCAGGTTTTCCTCGTCCTTTACATCGTCTACCTGCCCTGTAAGATGTAGCAAATTGGCTTTAAAGCTATCCACCTCTTTCCTGAACGGCTTTACTCTTCTGAATGCCTGGTTCAGGGCTTTGCGAGGTTTGAGGGGGTGGAGAAGCATGGTTTAAATTAAAGTATTATTGTGGTTTATGCATTGCGGTTTTCCAGAGATGTGATCATTTCGAATACCTGAGAAGCGATGTTATCTGCTATCAATGTTGCAAAATCTTCAATTTCTCGTTTTGACGGAACCTGATGGTAAAGCCACTCTTTATGGGGTTTTCTATCATGCTTGTAATGAAGTTGATATTTTAACTCCTGAAAATTGAGATGGAAGCCTTGATATACCTGAAAAGCTTCTGTTCCCGCTGGCATAAACCCATCGAAGTTAATACTCACACCAATTTTATAGACGTTGGACTCCTCTTGCAGCTTTTTTTCAAAATCTTCCTTTTTATAAAAACCATGGCTGATGACATCGAAAGTAGTTCTGTTATACTTAAACATTGCTCTTAACTCCTCGGTCTTTTCCATTATCTGATCATAAAGTGGGTACAGGAACCTTTGTGCAAGGGTGACTATATGCTCTTTGGTTTTGTGTTCTTTAACAGGTTCATTTTTGAGACTGGCCACTTTTTGCCTGATGGCTTCAAGTTTTTGTTCCAAAGGAGATATATGGATTTCAATTTCCTTTTCTAGTTCTTTTTCAAGCTCTTCTACTGTAGGTAGACCCTCTTTTAAATTATCAGGTAGTGCCTTACTCAGTTGATAGCCGGCTACACCTAGCGGTTTATCAACACCCTTAAGAGAATATTCTATGACCGTCTGGTTGGGTGTTTTACACAGCAAAACTCCCATTGTGGGTGCGTCTTGATCCGTCCGGATTTGTGCATCAACAGTATTGACATAAAAGTTGAGTTTCCCGGCATACTCCGGTTTAAATTCACCTACTTTCAGTTCGAATACTACATAGCAGTGGAGTTTGGTATTGTAAAAAAGGAGATCAAGAAAATAGTCACTGCCTTCTACTTCCAGATTATACTGATTGCCCACATAAGCAAAACCTTTGCCCAACTCCAACAAGAACTTTTTCATATTATGAATCAAAGCATTTTCCAGATCCCTCTCGCGCATTTGATCTCCAAGCGACAAAAAATCAAAGACATAAGGGCTTTTGATGGTTTCAATGGCAAGATCTGACTGACCTGGGGCTAGAGTAGATTTGAAATTTGTGATAGCGGCTCCTTGCCGTTTGTAAAGCTCACTTTCAATTTGCGTAAGCATAACATTGCGGCTCCAACCATTTTCTACCGTCTTGTGGATGTAGAAAAGTCGCTGTTTCTCGTCTTTTACTTTCTCTAGGAGTGTGATATGATGATACCATGTTAATTGTGCAAGGGGTACTTGCACTTTTGAATCCATGGCCTGTTTTCCCCCTTTTCCTATTTGTGCAGGCGGCACTTGCACAATTTGATCTGGATAAGTTTCGGCAAAGGCCCGCATGTATTTCAGATTCCTTTCTGACAGGCCTTTCATATCAGGAAACTCAGACCTCAGATCATTGGCCAGGCGTTTGATCACTTTTGTGCCCCAACCTTCCGCGGCCTGCTGATCGAGTATTGTTTTGCCAATTTCCCAATATAATAGCAGCAATTGCTCGTTTACGACTATGCTGGTTTTTTGGCGAGCCTGCTTTATGCTTTCCTTTAATGAATTTAAAATATAGTCGTATGTATTTAGCATAAATTATTATTACGCAAAATAGGAAAAACAATAATAAGAATGAGTCAATATTATACTTCCGGATTTATAAATGAATTTCATCATTTGGTTGTGAATGCAGATAACACAAATCCCCTATCTTTATTAAGTCAACCCTACCCTTATGTGTCGCTCCATCCTCACCCTTGCCTTACTTGGTTGTAGCCTGCTGGCTATGGGGCAGTCGCGTATTAAGGGACAGATCAAGAACTATTACGGTACTTTTCTTCAGCTGCACCTGCCTCAGAAGGGCGAGGATATACCAGCTAAAACCTATCGCCTGAGCATTGATGAGGAAGGGCGTTTTAATGCCCCGTTGCCTGTTTTTGGCAGTGGCTTTGTGCGCTTTTACCATTTTGGAGATGGGGCAGAGCTGCGCTTCTGGGTTTCTCCCGGTAGTGATGATGAAATAACATTTGACTGGGATGAACCCCGGCTTACTTTTCAATTTTCCGGAACCCATGCCGTGATCAATGATTACCTGAATTCAGGCAACCTTTTGCGTACAGATAATCCTGAAAAAGAAGAATGGGTACAAGGCATGTGGAAAGGCACAGGAGATGCATCGAGCTTTATAGAGGCTGTGAACTATCAGAAATCTATGGAGCAAAAGAATGTCGGGGCATTACAGCAGTTTGAAGATATTGACCCGGCCTTCTATGATCTGGCCATTAAAGAAGCAGATTACTTTTGGGACTATATCGCCCTGAGTGTGCTTATTCAAGAGGGCAAGCTGGACCTTGAGTCAGAGGCCTTGCAAAGCCTGAAGCGCGAAAGCCTCAATGACCCCGCAGCCTGCAAAAGCCGCTATTACTTTCTGCACCTGGAGCGGTACTTCCAACAGCTCTATCCGGAGGTAGATCATCGTGATGTAGCTGAGAGATCGGCCGCACACCTGAAAGAGCCTGTGCTCCAATATTACCTGGCCAATCACCTGTATTGGCATGGCTTCTATGGCAACAGGCATTATTCTCTGGTACCTGCCCTGGTAGATTTTGAAAAGGCCTACCCCAAATCTGTGTCCCTGGACCTGTTACATGAAAAAATAGATCGTCTGGAAGACCGCTATGAAATGTCTAAAAAGCCTATTACGGAAGATATGGTGATTTTTGAGGATACAGGTGCTTTCAACTCCATTGAATCTGTGATTGAAAAGTACAAGGGAGAGGTACTGTACTTTGATATGTGGGCCTCCTGGTGTGGCCCCTGTAAAGAAGAATTTAAGGTGAGGTACAGGCAACCTCTGAATGAGTTTATTGAAGGCAAGCCGGTCAGGGTAATTTACCTGTCGATTGACAGAGATGAGGCACAGGCCAAATGGATCAGAGACGTCAAAAGAAACCGACTCAACTCGATAAACATCAGGACCTCCGCGAAATGGATACCGAACTTATTGGAATTTCTGGGAATACCATTCGGTAAACCCTTTGGGATTCCACGCTATTTTATCGTAGATAAGACAGGAAAGCTGGTGAATGCCAATGCCCCCCGCCCGAGTGAGATTACCCTGCTGCAAAATGAACTGGCGAAGTATCTGTAGGTTTCGGTAATCGGTAATCGGTAATCGG
>DIYF01000114.1:30513-45089 GCA_002427745.1 Roseivirga sp. UBA6061
TCGGTAATCGGTAATCGGTAATCGGTATTCAGAGGTGACTCATGAATATTCGATATTGGTTTTATTGAGTTATGTTATCATCCGGGCATAGGCCTATTGTCTGTTTATAAACTTCCAAAAACGGGTCCTAATATGATTGAAAGCCAAAGGAAAATTCCAACTCTTAAGCTTAAGGCTCGTGTCTGCACTCTTGCCATCAAGGAGGGCGGCAAAACCGAAAACAGTGCGAAATACAAGTCTGTTGGATTTGGCACGCGTGGGCCTTGTGCGGAGATCCCGATAGCCATCGGGAAAGACTTGGATTTGGTGTTTTCGGAAAGGCTTTTTCCGTCAGTTTTTGGCCTCAAAAAGTGACAATAAACTTGTGTCAATATGAGAAAGGACATTATTACTAAGAGGGGTTCCCTTTGAAAACCATTTTCTAACGGTAATTGCGGACTGATTTTCTCATTACCGATATCCTGATAACTTGCCTGTTCAATTGTACTGGTATCTGAACCTGTCACCGTTTCGGCTACCGATAAAAACTAACTATAGCACCCTATGAAAATCCTGATCATCCAAACAGGAGGCACCATCGATAAAGACTATCCTCAAAAGAACAAAGGCTATGCCTTTGAGATTGACGAACCTGCGGCAGCCAGAATCCTCGAGAATGCCGAACCGGGCTTTCAATACGAGATCAACAGTCTGCTGAAAAAAGACAGTCTGGACATTACGGATAAAGATCGCGCCATCATCAAGGCCCTCTGTGAGCAGGCCGATCTTGCGAAAATCATCATCACCCATGGCTCCGATACCCTGGTGGAAACGGCTCGTTTTATCGGGAGTATTCCGGGCAAAACCATCATCCTGATGGGGGCTTACAGGCCGGAAAGATTCACTAATTCCGATGCCGCTTTTAACCTGGGAGTAGCCATAGGGGCTCTCAATATTCTGGAAGAAGGCACGTTTGTTGCGATGAATGGTAAAGTAATGGATCCGGCTCGTTGCAGGAAAAACAGTAAAACGGGTCAGTTTGAGGAGAAATGAGGGAGGTATTGGGTAATGTGTAATCAGTATTCAGTAACTGATTTCCTGATAACCGATATACTGATAACCTGTCCGTTGAATGGAAGGTGATTGGTACTATACAACTGCTCAAACCAGAATTATGCCTGACAAAAATAAAGCTGGCCTTCAAATCTGATGAATGAGTATATTTCGGAGTTGGATCAGTGTAGCAGACTCATCATGAGTCGTTTCTGATTCAGCATCGATTGCACTCAAAGTAAACAGATTGGGGTAACTACGGTTTATTGTAAGTCTGTCTACAAAGTCAGTTTCTGAAAATCAGTATTGGCCCATACCCTGAAGGGGTCGGATTTTCAATGGCTTACCCCTTTAGGGGTGGGGGCAAAAGGCATTGAAACCTTTATGAGGTAATTATAGAGACAGACTTTCAATAGGGACGGAAGTCAAAAAACGATAAGTATGAAGAAGTTAATGTGTTTGGCACTGTGTGTCGGGTTGGTATTTAGTGGAGTCGCGCAGACATCAGTGGTGACACTGCCAGCCAATGAACCACCCAAAAACTGGTTTAATCTGGACCCAGAAACGGATCAGCTAAATGGTGTGAGTACCGAAAAGGCCTATGAGCTGCTGAAAGACAGAACTGGCCAGACGGTAGTCGTTGCCGTGATCGATTCAGGTATTGACATTGAGCATGAAGACCTGAAGGCGGTTGTCTGGGTCAACAAAGATGAAATACCAGGCAATGGTATTGATGATGACAACAACGGCTATATCGATGACGTCCATGGCTGGAACTTTCTGGGGGGCAAGGACGGTCGCAACATAAACTACGAAACGCTGGAAATCACCCGCCTCTATCGCGAGCTGAAGAATAAATTTGAGGGAGTAGACGCGAAGGAAGTATCTGAGGAAGATAAGGTCCAGTATGATATGTGGAAGGAGATCAAGGCAGAGTTTGAAGCGGAGTCAGGTGAAGCATTAAATCAGTTTAGCGTCTATGATGGTATCACCCGGGCGGTAACGCGGTATAACAAGCTTTTTGAGGCCTATCTGGATACGGATGAAGTGACCTATCAGAAGATCAGCAAAATCAATTCAAAGGATGCGATTATTGATGTAAGCAAGCGTCATATGATGGTGATCTTTGAGGCCACTGATGAATCTTTGCCCTTGACCGATTTGGTAGATGCTCTGCAGTCAGACATGAAGCAACTGGAAGAACCAGCCAAATACTCTTATAATGTGGATTTTGATCCCCGTGATATTGTGGGCGATGATCCGAATAAGCTGGACGAGAAGGGCTATGGCAACAATGACGTGATAGGTCTGGAAACGGATAACTTTCATGGTACACACGTTGCCGGAATTATCGCAGCCAGCAGAGGAAATGGCATAGGTATGGATGGCGTGGCCAGCAATGTGCAGATCATGGCACTGAGAGCCGTACCCAGTGGTGATGAAAGAGACAAAGATGTGGCCAATGCCATTCGATATGCTGTGGATAATGGGGCACAGATCGTAAATATGAGCTTTGGTAAGAGCTTTTCTCCTAACCGCGAATATGTATCAGAGGCCATAGCCTATGCGGCCGAAAAAGGAGTGTTGCTGGTGCATGCAGCAGGTAACTCAGCAGAGAATATCGATCAGGAAAATAACTTCCCGAACGACAAGTTTGGAAAAGATAATAACTGGGACCACTGGGTAGAGGTAGGTGCTTCTTCCTGGGGAGCTGAGGGTGAATACATAGGTGGCTTCAGCAACTTCGGTCGCAAGTCTGTAGACCTGTTTGCTCCTGGCGTAGCGATTTATTCTACCGCCCCCGGAAATGAATATCAGGACGCTCAGGGCACCAGTATGGCATCTCCCGTAGTAGCAGGGGTAGCAGCCATGTTGCTCTCTCACTTTCCCGAGCTTACGGCTGATCAGCTCAAAGATGTGATGATGCGCTCTGTCAGAAGAATTAAACGCCTGAAGGTGATAGAACCCGGCTCTGTCAATAAAGAAGTCAACTTCTCTAAACTGTCGGTATCAGGGGGCATCGTAAACGCCTATGAAGCCGTAAAGCTGGCCATGTCTATGGAGATGAAGAACGGGAAGTAAACGATAGACAAGCATACTACATGACAGATTAATAGAAACACCATCACCTCCTTCTCCTTTAAGAGAGGACCGGGGTGAGGTCAAACAATGAATATTTCTATTAATCTGTCATAAGCAGATAATTGTAGCAATCCCTTCTATGACGAGGGCATCACAGAGGCTTACCTTGTCTGCAACTCAAAAGGGATTAGCGGGCTGTAGAAGCTTGTATGACACCACCTCAGTATTTCATCATGGCAAGTTGAGTTTTATTTCGAAATTTGACTCCAAATCCGGAATGTATCGTCTTCATAGCGAAGCATTCTTCAGAGGGCTATATGGAAGTATCTGATATCATAGATGTAGTAGGCATATCGCAGGGTATTATCCTGGGGATACTGATTTTTCTCAACAGGCCTGATAATTCCAAAACTTACACCTACCTGAGCCTTTACCTGCTGTCCATTGGGTTGACTTCTGCTCTTTCCGTACTGGAAGACTGGGATGTATTCCTTACCTATACCTGGCTCTATTTTGCTCCGGTCAATTTCTTCTTCATTTTTCCGGTATTGCTCTATCTCTATACCCGTGAGGTATCGGGCTTTCCCAGAGAGCAGGTTACCTGGAAGCTGTTTGTACCCGGAATTCTGGAGTTCATCGTCTGGTCAGTATTGCTTGGCTTTGCCCTTGCGGGAAAGGCCCCTGACCTTGATTCAGATGCCTACGCCATCTTTGAAGGGCTATACTACCTGGCTGCTTTTATTTTTATGATCACCTACCTCATCAGGGTGATCCGATTTATCACCAGGGTAAAGAAGAAGGCTGAGG
The DNA here is from genome assembly GCA_002427745.1 of Roseivirga sp. UBA6061. Classification (GTDB taxonomy): domain Bacteria; phylum Bacteroidota; class Bacteroidia; order Cytophagales; family Cyclobacteriaceae; genus Roseivirga. Next base: position 34,435 of record DIYF01000114.1, read on the forward strand.
ATAACTTCTCGTCTATGACGCGAAAGACACTTTCCTGGCTGAGGATCGGTTGCTTCTTTTTACTGGCTACCTTTCTTTTTCCTTTTATAGACGAAATAGAGCCCGGTCTTGAAGAGAGTACCTACTATGCCGAAGCCCTGATCAATTCTACCATGTTGTTCTGGCTGGCCATTCATGGTTATAAACAGACCGTTGTGCTCAATCTTCAAAACCGCCAGCCACTTGCAGAGTCTCAGCCCCGGGTGAAAGTGGAGCCCGGACAGGAAACCAAAGTGATTCCGCTGGAAAGTGACAAGGTTCTTTTTGATCAGCTTACGGAATTGATGACAAGTAAGGAGCTCTTCAAAAGGGCAGAACTTACCCTCTCCGAGTTGGCAAGCGAGATGGGCTTGCACCAAAAACAACTGTCCTTTATTATCAATCACTTTGCGGGCAAAAACTTCTTCAACTTCGTGAATGAGTTCAGGGTAAAAGAAGCCCAGAACCTGCTGTTGGACGAGAAGTATGCGCACCTGAGTGTATTGGGAATTGCCTTCGAAGCGGGGTTCAACAGCAAGGCTACTTTCAATGCCTCTTTCAAAAAAGTCACAGGTCAGACTCCCCGTCAGTTTAAAACTTCCAGGCAATCTGCCTAGCCGGAATCATGTCTGAAAAAAGTCTGACTTTCTTCTCAGACCTTTAAAATCCGGGTTTTTTGGCCTGAATAGGTCTGACTTCTTGATGTCAGACATTATATCCTATCGTGTTGCCGAGGTTTGAAGCATCAACAAACAAGTAACACAATGACAAGGTCAATACTATGGCTATGGGGTTTGCTTCTGCTGGGGCAGGGCCTGATAGCCCAGGAAAATGAAAACGCAAAAACAGGGTTCTGGGAGCTCAGACTTGGTATCGGAGTAGATCGTTTCCAGGACTCCAAAAACTCACCGCTAAAGCTCAGTGGCACCGATGTTCCTATTGGTATTTACAGAGGTAGAATTACGGATAAAAGTATATCTACCGGGGGGCTGGAAATACGCAGTTCCGAGCTGAGTACTTCCGTTAATGAACAGGTGACGCTGTCGAATGGAGAGGTGAATCTTCATTTCGAATACCTGAGAAAGCTATCCGCTCAAACCAGCCTTTTTGATACCTGGTACCTGGGAGGAAGGGTCGATTTCAGAAGGCAGAATCTGGAGAATGAATTACTGGGTAATAACAGTGTCAATGTCTTCTTCAACACCTCTCTTTCTGTGGTCAACAGAGTAGAGCGAACCGTTCGAACACTGGGCAAGGATGCCCGGTTAAGCTATACCCTCTCTCTGTCACTGCTTAACTATGTAAAGGAAGACAACTCCTTCAGCTTTGCAGCACCGCAGCAGGCCCTGGAAGATGGTGTCTACAACACACAGGATTTTGAGCACAGCCTTTTCGAATATGGAGAAGTGACCAGCCTGAATAGTTTTATACAGCTGAGATCACGACTGGCTCTGCATTTTCCGGCAAAAAGAAGATCATCCTGGGAGCTGGCCTATGAGTGGCAGTTTCGAAACTATGCTCAGGTAGATCAGCTGGGAATCGCCAGCGCCTCGCATAACCTCAGTATCTCCTACCACTTACCTAAAAAGAAGAATTAAGATGAAGAACCGATATATCATAATACTGGCAGGGGTGCTTGCTATCTGGAGTACTGCTTGCGAAGAAATTGCTTTTGAGCCACAGCCCGAGGCTACCAATGTACAGGTGTATGAAGAGTTTTGGCGCGTATTCAGCGACAAGTATGCCATGTTTGAAGCGAAAGGAGTCAACTGGCAGAATACTTATAACGTCACGCGAAACCTGGTAGACAATACCATTTCTGAAGATTCTCTTTTCTCTGTTTTGGGCTCCATGACGGTATCACTTCGGGACGCACATACAGCCCTTATCGATCCGGTCAATGGAACGGAGTCGGTTTTTGATATCCAGGAAGGTTTTCCTGAAAACCTGGATGAAGAGCTGATCAGCCGTGAGTACCTGAAAGGTACTGAGAAAACCCTGGGGGGTTTTGTGTATGCCATGCTGCCGGATAACATCGGCTACATTGTCTTCCGCGACTTTCAAAGCGTTGTGCTGGATGAAGAACTGGATCAAATCCTGACGGAGTTCAAAGACACCAAAGGCATCATCCTGGATGTAAGAGGCAATACGGGAGGAGATCCTTTTGGGGCTGGAAAAATCGCTTCTCACTTTACGGAGCAGGAAGTCTTCGCAGGCTTTGAAAGATTTAAAACGGGTCCGGGAGCTACTGATTTTGCTGATAGTCCCTTTACACTGCTGCCCACTACCGGAGTTGCCTATACCAAACCTATGGCAGTGCTGACTAACCGGCTTTGCTACAGTGCCACCACCACGCTTTTATACCTGATGGACCCCATGCTGAATGTAACTTTTATCGGAGGCCGTACAGGTGGTGGAAGTGGTTCAGTAGCCGATGGTCAGTTGATCAATGGCTGGTACTATTCCCTCTCTGTGAGCGAATTTATAGATGCCCGTGGCAGGCACCTGGATGATGGGGTGGATCCCGACATTCTGGTAGACCTGGATCCTGATAATACCAACCGCGATGAAATTATAGAAAGAGCCCTGCTCGAATTGAATTAATAACCAAACCAGAAAATGAAAACAGTGATGAGAAACAATATAACCACTCTGATATTTACCATCGCCTTTATGGCACTTGCCAACCTGACCATGGCCCAAAAAGGGGCCTATACCCTGGAGAATTACGATAAAGATGCCATGCCTAAGTATGTGGTGCTGGTGGCCGAGAAAGGAGGTTTCATCTTTGGCTCAGAAGTACAGGTAGAAAGGCGCAGGTCAAAATCTAAAAAAACCTTAAAGTGGCTGCAGGACTATCTTTATGAAAACAAGGCATCCAGAAACCTGACTGACCTGCTGAACACGATGGACGAACTGAGCTTTGAGTTCATTGACTTTGTGGAGAGCTCAAGCAACGGAGTAGGTGTGGGTACCGGTGATGATGTGGATGTAACGGGTACTTCAGCCAAAAACCGAATCCTGTTTGTGTTCAAAAAGAAAGATGACTGATGCGTGCTGCTCATAAAACTTTCTTTTCGGCAGCCATAGCCCTATTGCTGGTCACAGCCTGGTCATGTACCTCAGAGAAAATGCTACTCTCCGCTTCAGACGAAGCATCTTGCCTGGGCAAGGAGGGCTATTGGTACAAGGGTGAGTGCTGGGCAGGCTTTGAAGAGCCGGGTATTGATGCGACCAATGTAGATTCTGTGGTCAATGCACAGATGAAGGCCATTGATCAGACCTATGTGCGCATCAATGATAAAAGGCGTGCAATCAATTTCTTTTTCCCTGAACAGGGCGAAAAAGAAATACTGCTGATCACTTCTTTTAATGAGCTGGAGGAGAATATTATCCTTTCGTTTGATGCCAGATCCATGAAGAAAAAAGCCTTCAAAGCCAGCGGGGCTTACCTCAGGGGAAACATCATTGCCGGTGATGAGGGGCTGGAGCCTGAAACGCTCGCCAGTGGTCAGCTGAGTGTAACCCTGACAGAAGACTTTGATGTGACCATTACAGGAACACTCCAAAATGAAGGCGGCCAGACTTTTAAGGTTGACATTTTTGCCAATGAAGCCGTAATGGGGGCCGGTACCAGCAGACTTGAGGTCCGGGAAAAAGAAGCCTTTATCTCAGGTACTTTAGGTACCATTACCTACGCTCAGATCAAAGATATGATCAGCAAACATCCGGACGTACACACCCTGGTGCTGGATCAGGTGGATGGTTCAATCAATGACGATATTAACCTGCATACCGGGCGCATTGTCCGTGAGGCCGGTCTGAATACCAGGCTGCTCTCCACCAGTCATATTGCATCAGGCGGGGTAGACCTCTTTGCCTCCGGGGTGGAGCGTACCGTGGTCAAAGGAGCAAAACTGGGAGTGCACTCCTGGGCAGGTGGAGATTTGAAGGGAGATGAAATCCCTCAGAATCACCCGGCCCACCAATATCAATTAGCTTATTTCACCAAAATGATGGGCAGTCGGAATGGTCCGGCCTTTTACTTCTATACCCTCACTTCTGCTCCGGCAGAAAGCATCTACTATATGACGCACGATGAAGTAAGGGAGTGGAAGCTGGCAACCCGGTTAGTAGATCATTAAACACTTTGTTTGTTGTTGATTGTATGAGTAGAAGCTGCCTTGTATAAGGTGGCTTCTTTCATCTGACCCATGGCGATCGGCTATTTTAGACTTGATTAATCTGCAATTGTATAAAATCGTAGTTTTTAACTTCCGGCACTCTATTTCCCTATGGTTCTGACCTGTATTCTTCTTATTGGGGGACAATAAGGGGACTATGCTTACCTTCACCGTCAGCACTATCAACTCAGGAATGCCGGAACTCAGCTTGAGATACATACTATTGATTTTAGCTTTTTTGGGGTTAGGCCTTCCTGGTCTTAAGGCGCAAAGACCCGTTGACAGTCTTCAGAATGTGCTGACCCATGCCAGGGGAGAACAACGTGTCGATGTCCTCAATTCTCTGGCCGGCTACAGGAAGGACGATGACCTGGAAGCATCGGTACAGCTCCTGGAAGAATCACTGGAGCTTTCTCAAAAGCTGGGTTATGATAAAGGGAAAGTCAAATCCTGGCTGGTTTTAGCCACCATCGCGAGTCGGCAGAATGATTTTTCGGAGACAGATAGCCTTGTCAGTATGGCCCTGGATCTGGCGACAAAAATTGATGATCAGTACGGTATTGCTTCAGGGTTGCTCACCCTGGGAGTTATGAACATAAGACAGGGCCGCTATGATGAGGCGATTCAGAACTATATCGATGGCTTGAAGGCTTCCGAAGCCATTGGAGATGCCGACCTGATGCAAACTCATACCTTGAATATAGGTCATGTCAAAAGCCGGTTGAACTTACCTGAAGAAGCAGATGTATATTTTCTCAAGTCATTGAAAATCGCTCAGGATCATGGTCTGAACCTGAGAATCGGACAGGTATACCTTGCGCTGGGCGTCTCAGCTTATCAGAGGGGTGATCTGGAAGACTGTATTGCAAACTACGAGAAGTCACTGCCTATTTTTCTTGAGGAAAAGGAGCTCCGATCCATGGGTATTGTCTACAACAATCTGGGCTTTGCCTATTACTTGAAGAAGGACTTTGAGCAGGCCAATGAATATTACGACCTCTCCTTAAAGTATCGCAGGCAGATGAACGATCAGCTGGGCATATCGCGTATCTGGCTAAACAAAGCCAGAATTGCATTTGATAACGGGGCATATAGCCGGGCAAGACAATTGAATGACCGGGCCCTGGCAATTTCCAGAGAAATCGACAGCCCTAAACGGGAAATGGAGATACTGGAATTCATGGTGAAAATCCATGAGAGAGACGGAGATCTGAAAAATGCCCTGAGTACGCTGAAGCTCTACAATACACTGAAAGACTCTGTCAATCAGATGGCCAACCGGCAGAAGGTTGCCGAGCTCTCTGCGGAATTTGACCTGGAAAGAAAGGAGAATGAACTGCAACTCGCAAGGCAGGAGGTAACCCTGCTTGAACAAAATGAATCGCTCTTACTCACCCGACAGTTTTTGCTGGCTGCCATTATTCTGGTGCTGATACTGATTACCGCTATAGTCTGGGTATATCAGAAAGGGAGGGTAAAAAGAGCGCGTATCAACGAAAGGCTGGCTGAGCAAAAAGCCGAAAACGAAAGACTGCTGAAGCAGCAACTCAGTCATGAACTTGAGTTAAAAGATGAGGAGTTAAAATCCATTGCTGACCGGCTTGCCCAACAGAACCAAATCATCCAGGATTTCAAAATTGAACTGTCTGAGCAGAGTGCCAGGCGTGAGAACCTCATCGAATCCGAAAGAATAGAAAGCATCATCAACTTCCTGGAGCGTCAACCTGAAACCTACCTTACCTGGCAGCATTTTCGATTAAAATTTGACGAGAACTATCCTGATTTCACTGCCAGACTGGTTGAACAATATCCTGATTTAACCGCTAATGAACTCGACATTGGTATTCTGTTAAAAATCAATCTGGCCAATAAGGAAATGGCTCATATTCTCAACATCAGCTACGATGCCATTAAGAAGTCGCTACAGCGGATGTACCGCAAAATGGGGCTCTCTACCCCTGAAGAACTCAGGGTGCACATCCTGAAGGCCTGATCAGCCGGAAACTCGCTCACTTTCCTCCCTGTACGGGCATAATCAGGATTTCTTTTCACATCGGCACTCTGTTTACCCATCATTTTATCCGGGATTCGGAATTTTTGGTCAAAGATCTGACTATGCATCCATTCCGGAAGACCATCCACTATCGGTTGACCCTGTTAAACCTGGCATTCGCATGCCTTGTGATATTTCATAACCCGGCCCGGGCATACCAGCAAATGATTCCATTTGTCAATGATGCTCCCGAATCTTTATCCGAGGTCGATGCAAGGTTGCTATACAAGGCTGACAATACCCGAATGGCTGCTGCTCCCGCTATGCTGTTGGAGACACCTGAACCGGGTATGGATATACTGAGGGCTCAGGTCGGCAGCAACGATTTCAGAATCTCCAACATGGGCCCCGATGGAGATACCGACTATGATGCTGCCAATGCCAACCTGGCTTACAATGCTACTGATGATGAATTTCTGGTGGTGTGGACCGCTGATGACAACACAGGTAGTCTGGTGAATGGCGAATCAGAGGTTTATGGCCAGCGGATCAATGCTTCGGATGGTTCACGCCTGGGCAGTCGTTTCAGAATCAGCTTTTCCGGACCTGACGGAGACACAACGTTCGGAATTTATTCGGGAGTGCCTTCCGTGGCCTGGAACGATGATGATAACGAGTACCTCGTAGTATGGGGAGGAGAAGATGATGAGGGAGGCCTGATTGATGGAGATGTGGAGATCTGGGCTGCTCGTATCGGAGGAGGCACCAGTACCGTGATCGGTTCACAATTCCGCATATCTGATACCGGTGGTATCGGCACCACACAGGCACTGGCTCTGGCTCCCGATGTAGTCTACAATACCACCTCTAACCAGTACCTGGTGGTCTGGGCCGGAGATGAGGTAACCGGCCCCAACTCTACCACACAGATTTACGGTCAGTTTTTGACAAATGCCGGGGTTGAGACAGGCACCAATGACTTTGCCATCAGTGATCTGCAGATCAGCTATGACGCAGATAATCCGGCCGTGGCCTGGAACAGCACCGACAATGAATACATGGTAGTATGGGAGAGTGACGATGTGGGGGATGTGACAAAGACGGCCAGAGGTGAATTCGAGATTTATGGACAAAGACTAAGTGCTGCCGGTGCAGAAATAGGTACAGATGATTTCAGATTGAGTGATATGGGCGGATTTGGTGCCAATGATGCTGACTATGATGCCGACAGACCGGAAATCGCCTATAACAGTACAGATAATCAGTATTTGGTGGTATGGCGCGGTACAGACAATACAGCACCGCTTGTGGTACGGGAGGTGGAAATATTCGGGCAGTTCCTTACCAATACAGGAGCCGAAACCGGAACCAACGACTTTAGAATAAGTGATGTCGGAGATGACAGTGAAATGGACGGGCTGATTCGTGACGATTCCAACGCGCAGGACCCGGATGTCACCTATAATGTTCATCTCAATGAGTTTATGGTTACCTGGCATGCCGATGATCTCTATGCAATTCTGGCCGACAATGAAAATGAGATTTATGCAGCGCGGGTGAGCAATACCGGAGCCATTACGGATGGCGACCTGCGCCTCTCCGATGTGGGCCCCACCTTTGGAAATAACAGCTTTGATGCCGAAAAACCGAAGGTAGCTTACTCTACCGTCAGCCAGGATTATCTCATCGTTTTCCAGGCAGATGACTCTGAAGGAACTCAGGTAGATGAAGAACGAGAGATTATGGGTCAGCTCTGGTCTCCGGATAATACCAATGCGGCTCCTGTCGGGGTCATGCTGTCATCCACCTTTGTAGAAGAAGACCTGGCCATGGGAGATCTGGTGGCTTCCCTATTCGGTGACGATGCCGATGTAGACGATACCCACACCTTTGTCCTGGTAGCCGGAGACGGAGATGATGACAATGCAAGCTTTACCATCAGTGGTAACAGCCTCAATTCTGCCACTACTTTCAGCTTTGGTACCCAGAGCACTTATAAAATCCGGATTCGCACCACAGATAACTCAGGTTTGCAGGTAGAAAGCGAAGTGATTATCACGGTGAATGAGCCACCGGCTGTTATCTCGGGAGATAACTATACCATCAGCGACAATGGACCCTCGACAGATAAAAATTATGATGCGCTGAATCCAAGAATAGCCTATAACGCTACGGATGACGAATTTCTGGTCGTGTGGGAAGCGGATGATGACGGGGCAGGACTGGCCAATGACGAAGTGGAGATCTGGGCACAAAGGATCAAAGCATCAGATGGATCTAAGCTTGGCTCTATGATCAGGGTCAGCTTTATGGGGCCTGATGGAAATGCCAGTTATGATGCCAAGGCACCAGCCGTAGCCTGGAACCCCGATGCCAATCAGTACCTGGTGGTCTGGGAGGCAAATGATGACCTGGCGGGCCTGGCGGCTGCTGAGAAAGAAATCTGGGGCCAATTGCTCACAAACACCGGTGGCCTGTCGGGTAGTATGATTCGCATATCAGATATGGGCCCCGACAATAACACGAGCTACGCTGCGGATAACCCTGATGTGGTTTATAACGATACTTCGAATGAGTACCTGGTGGTTTGGCATGGCGATGATAATTCAGGTAGCCTGATAGACAGTGAAACAGAGATTTTTGGTCAGAGGCTTACAGCTGCGGGGTCAGAAACAGGAACAAATGATTTTCAAATCAGCTTTATGGGGCCTGATGGAGATGCTGCTTATGATGCCAATGATCCGAAACTCGCCTGGAACAGTACAGACAATGAATACCTGGTGGTATGGGAGTCTGACGACAACGCGAATTCTGTAGTCAATGATGAAAAAGAAATATATGCCTCGCGGCTATCGTCAGCCGGAGTCGTGTTGGTCAGTGATTTAAAAGTCAGTGCGATGGGTCCTGTGGGCGATAAGGATTTTGATGCAGACGACCCGGGGGTGGTCTATAATGCTGACCTCAATAAATACTTTGTGGCCTGGGAATCGGATGATGACGATGGAGCCCTCATCGACAATGAGAAAGAAGTTTACGGACAATCCGTCAGCGCAGCCGGAGCTTTAGATGGTGCAGAGATTCGCATCACGGCCTTCGGTCCCGATGGCAATGGGAGCTACGATGCAGAAAACCCTGAGATTATCTATGTCAGTGCCATTCAGGAGTATGTGGTGACAGTTTACGGAGAACACAATGTAGATCAGCTGGCCATTGGGGAAGATGAAATCTGGACGCAGCGTATCAATGCCGTTACCGGTGCCCTGATCGGAGATATTGTGAGGATGAGTGAAGTAGGTACGGATGGGAATACCAATCTCGATGGCATCCACCCGCACATTGCTTATTCCCCGACACAGAAGAAAGCACTGCTGGCCTTTCAGGCCGATAATGCTACATTGGCTTCAAGAGAAGAGATTCACGGCCAGCTTTGGCAGGTGCCTGCCCCTTCAGTTACTACCCTGAGTGCCACCAGCGTGCAGGGAACTACGGCTTCGCTTAATGGGTCTGTGAATGCCAACGGACTTTCAACCACTGTCACTTTTGAATATGGAACCACTACCGCTTACGGACAAACGGCCACGGCCGTACAAAGTCCCCTGAGCTCAACAGATAATACGGCAGTCTCGGTGGGACTGACCGGGCTTTCGGGGAATACTACCTACCACTATCGGGTAAAAGGCGCAAATGTCGGAGGCACCAAAAACGGAGCCGATGCTACCTTTACTACCACCAATGTGGCTCCCACCTCTGCCACAGTAGCCATTAGTGTTTTTCTGGAAGGCGCTTATAACGGAACTGACCTCAATACCTTATTGAATGCCAGTATCCCCACCACTCAGGTCTATACGAACAATGGTCATAATGGAGGTGAATCTGTAGGTGCCATACCCACTAATGCAGTAGACTGGGTATTGGTCGAACTGCGTGAGGCGGGGTCCCCAGCTGCCGCATTGAATGCGACCAAAGTAGGCTCTGCAGCGGGTTTCCTCATGAAGGATGGTACCATTAAGGCTACTGATGGTACCAGCAATCTGACCGTGCAGTTAACAGGGAATTCCGGTTCTGATTTCTATGTGGTGATCTATCATCGCAACCACCTGCCGATTATGTCGGCCAGCGCTGTATCAGAGAGTGGTGGCCTGTACACAATTGATTTCACCACGGTGGCTGCCAACACCTATCAGAACACCACGGCCCTGACCACGCTGTCAACCGGGAAATTTGCTATGCCTGCCGGGGATGCAGATGGCGATGGCGATGTGGATGGCACAGATTTAACTACCTGGCGCAGCCAGAACGGAGCAGCCTTTGTCTACAATACCACCAATGGAGACTTCAACCTGGACGGAGTGATCAATGCTGTAGACCGTAATGATTTTCAGCGCAAGAATAGCAGCAAGACGAGCCAGGTACCGACAACTTAGATATTAGACTTTAGACGATAGATAAAAGAGACTGGA
>DIYF01000109.1 GCA_002427745.1 Roseivirga sp. UBA6061
GGCTGAGCTGCTGATCAAACCTGAGTATGAGTTCCTCTAACTGATTCACGATTTCGGGATACTGTTCTGCAAGGTTTTGTGCCTCACTGATATCTTCTTCAAGATTAAAGAGAGATGGACTAAAAGGCTGGTCTCGTGGAAAACCGCGACTCTTGGCCACATGGAGCTTCCATTTACCCAACCGAACCGCCTCTGCCATTCCGTTGGTAGCATAATAGAAAATGGGTTCATCTTCCAGCCCGGCCAAAGGCTTTCTGAGAAAATCGGCAATGTTCCTTCCATCGATTTTTCTGTCTGCCGGTAATGGAGCCCCTGTAATTGTAGCCAGCGTAGGCATCAGGTCCATGGTGGTAACCGGCTCATTAGATACAAAGCCAGAGGGTATTTGCCGGGGCCATGTAATGATTCCCGGTACCCGTTGCCCTCCCTCCCAGGTCTGGGTCTTCCAGCCTCTGAGCGGCTTTGCTGAACCCTCGTTTTCTGCGCGGTGAGGTCCGTTATCTGAGCTAAAGACAATGATGGTGTTTTCATACAACCCCTCCTTTTTCAGAAAGTCGATGAGCCTGCCAACATTCCAGTCTATTTCTGTGATCACATCACCATAGAGACCATAACCTGTACTGCCTTTAAATTCTTCGGAGGCATGCAGAGGTATATGAGGCATAACATGGGCCAGATAAAGAAAGAAGGGGCCTTCTCTTCGGCCTTTGATATAATCTATGGCCGCATCGGTAAAGCGTCTGGTGAGAAGACTCTGGTCAGGGCCGGCTTCTACCTGTGTCTCATTTTCATACAGGGGCAGCGGGGGTGATTGAAAATCCACACCGCGATAGTAGTACGAGTCCATGTCGTTGGAATAGGGCACACCAAAGAAGTAATCGAAGCCCTGATTGTTGGGCATGAACTCTGGCTGATGTCCGAGGTGCCACTTGCCCACACAGGCTGTCTGGTATCCAACCTGCCCAAGCATTTCGGCCATGGTAAACTCTTCTGGTGAAAGCCCCGTGGTGGAGAATGGTCTCAAAACGGACTCGTGCAGACCTACTCGCTTTGGATAGCTGCCCGTTAGCAAGGCCGCCCGGGAAGGGGTACAAACGGTAGCCGCTACATAGAAATCGGTAAAGCGGATGCCATCGGCCGCCAGCTGGTCAATATTCGGGGTCTGATAGGCTGTGGCTCCATAGCTACTCAGGTCGGCATAGCCCTGATCGTCTGTGAATATGATGATGACATTGGGCCGGCCGGCTTCTTTCTCATCTGATGCGGTTTGACAGGCCACAACACAGAGGATCATTATCAAAAAAACCAGGAAAAGGCTGTGCCTCTTCGACCTGTTAATTGCGCTTGCCTTTGTGCTCTGATTCCGGTAGACTTTCCTCATTCTGTGCTCCCGTAATCCTTCCCTAAATCATTGGTTCTTACTGCTGAGAGTTTTTCTCTGAGCCGTTTCTGAAAGATTCTTACAAGCTCTGCATGTTCAGGGTCGCCTGCCAGATTGGTATACTGTCCGGGGTCCTTCTTCATATCAAACAGCTCTATTCCCTGTGAGGCGTCTTCACCATATTGGATATAGGCCCACTCGTCTGTTCTCAGCAGAAATGTATTGCCCCCCTGCGTCACAGAAAATGCCATATCACGTACGGAATAAGCGGGGTCATCCAGTGTTTTGGTCAGGCTTTTTCCCTGTAAATGCTCCGAATACGAAAGTCCGGCCAGTTCGGCCACGGTAGGATACAGGTCAATCAACTCTACAAATGAGTGGCAGACTGCGGGTGCTTTTCCCGGTACCTTGATGATCAACGGAACCCGTGCAGATTCTTCTTTTACACTCACCTTCATCCAGAATTCATGTTCCCCTAAATGAAAGCCATGGTCAGAAGTAAAAACAATAATGGTATTATCCTCCAGCCCTTCTTCTCTCAATGTTTGCAACACCTTGCCCACTTGTCTGTCCATATAAGACACCGATGCATAGTAGGCCGCAATGGCCTTCTTTTTTTGCTCAGTAGTCATCTGAGCATTTTTGCTGGTTACATAATTGATCCCTCTTTTGGGGATGTCATCCCAGTCTCCTTCAAAATTAGGAGGCAGGCTCATTTCTTCATGGGGATAGGGGGCAAAGTCAACCTCAGGTGCCACGAAAGGCACATGTGGCCTTACAAAGCCCACTGCCAGAAAAAAGGGCTCCTCCTTATGTGTCCTGATGAGTTCTGAGGCCTTCGCGGCTGTTTTACCATCGGAATGCACCATATCATCGCCATCTGCCTTCACAATGGTCATCACATTACCTCCTTTGATGGGTTCTGTACCATCAGGGTTTCCCTGTACCAGCTCACCGGCTCCGGGGGCTGTCCATTCCGGACCCTGACTATTGAATCGCTCCGTCCAGGAGGCCTCGTCATCGGTACCATTAGAACCTTTCTCGATATCGCCAGGCACTCCCATATGATAAATCTTGCTGACTCTTGCAGTATAATAACCGTTATTCCTGAACAGCTGAGGCCAGGTATTACGGTCAGGACCTATATTCTTACGTCCACTTACATAGCCAAAAGTCTGGGTAGCATTGGGGTAGTACCCTGACAGAAAGGAAGCCCTGGAAGGTCCACAGACGGGATATTGGCAGTATGCCCTGGTATACCGGATACCTGTGGCTGCAAGTGCATCAATGTGAGGGGTCTGAGACACTTCATTTTCGTAAGAAGAGACCGCTGTTGTCGTGAGATCATCAGCAATGATGAAAAGCACATTCATCTTTTTTTCAGGCTGACCACTCCCTGCACAAGTCGTAAGAATTGCACATGCAGCCACCAGAAGAATCACCTTTTTTAACATAATTTCGAAGGTTATATTCTCAAAATGAAGACTTTATACTACTCATTTATATCGGTAACCCTGAGCACAAAAGCATAATAATCTTCAGGCCGGTATTGCTGGGGATCAAAGTCCGGCATATTCACAATAATATCTTTACCTGATTTTCGATAGCTCAGCTCCTGCCCTGTGGCGAGCAGGGTAATCTTGGTTTCCCTTGAAGTCTTCAGGTTTTTGATGCGCAGCTTTTTACCCGGCCATTGCGGTGTAATGGCATAAATGTCCTTTCCTTTTGAAGTAAAGAAAAGCTCCTTTACAGCTTTGCCCGGCTGCTGATCAATGGTTTGCTTTAAGATATAGTCGCCTTCTACATAAGAATGACCTTCCTTCAGAAGCTTGAAATTTCGATCTCCTGAAGACCACTGGTATGACCTCTGCCATTTTCTGGTGCCATAAATTGCTTCTCCGTTAACTTCCAGCCACTTACCTATCTGCATTAATCTTTCCTGCATGATCACAGGGATTTTCCCGGCTGCCGTAGGACCAACATTGATACAGAGGTTTCCTCCCTGACTTACGATATCGGCAAGCATCAGAATCAGCATCTGAGGAGAATTATAATCCTCGATATCTTCATTGCGGTTATAACCAAAGGAGAGGCCCATCCCCCTGATCTCCTCCCAGGGTTTATTAAAGTTTACCTCTTCTCTCAAATACTCCGTTGTGTAGTAACCTCCATGCTTGTGGCGTTGCCCTCCTACCCAGCGGTCGTTGATGACCACATCGTCCTTAACGGGTGATTCATTAAATAGCCAGGCCAGGAGCTCTTTGCTCCTCCAATAGTCATCTCCCTTTTCCCATTCTCCATCAGCATAGAGTATATCAGGTTTGTATCGGGTCACCAGGTCTTTGAACTGAGGGTGATAGTAATCCGTCACAAACTTATCCAGCCCGGCCTGATACCAGGGATGGTACCATTCGTACAGAGAGTAGTAGAGCCCTGCTTTCAGGCCTGCATCTTTCATGGCTTTTACATAGTCTCCCACCAGGTCACGCTTTGGTCCTGTCTCGGTACTACTCCATAAATAGCCCCTTGATTTGGTGGAATGCTCATTGGGCCAAAGTGTAAAACCATCGTGGTGCTTGGAGGTCATAACCACATACTTTGCCCCGGATTTCTTAAAGATCTCAGCCCATTTTTCAGGGTCATATAACTCTGCTTTCCATCTTTTAGCAAAGTCAATATAGTTGAAATCTTCACCATAGGTCTTCTTATGAAATTCAGGAATTTCCTGCCCTGTAAATTTGCCGTTGCCAAAGACGCTCTGTGACTGAAACCAGGTTTGGTACCATTCTTCATAGGTGCCCTTGGGTGACCAGGAAGGTACAGAGTACGGCCCCCAGTGAATGAAAATGCCAAACTTGGCGTCCTCAAACCAACCGGCTACCGGCCTTTGGTCCAAAGACTCCCAGTCTGCCATGTACTTTTTGTCCTGGGCACCGGCCCATGTTGTGCTCAAGGCAAGGCCGATAAACATCGACAGAATTCTCGAAAAAACCGGAGTATACGATTGCTTCATATTCAAAAAGTAAAAGTTGTTAAGCCGGAGTAAAAACATCAGTCGATGTCTTTTTCCAACTTGTGATTTCTTGCTTACACATGGCAGAGAGTAACATTTTTGTGCCTGTTGTCATTTTCTCCCAGGCACAATATGGGGGACAAATACATTGCGTTTTTCAAAGCGAAAGGTAGAGAGAAGCTTAGTCCGACATCGCATAAACAACCTGCTCATTGCTTGTAGAGGTACTTGCTCAACCCTTGTTTGTCCTTACCTGGTGTTTCTACATTTACTCTCAGTACGTTTCCACCACCAAGTTCGAAGTACACCACCTTTATAGGGTGTAAACCTGCTCTTAAAAAGACCTGGCCAAACTTCTCCTGTTCGCCATGGAGACCGTCATTATCAACCACCAGTTCATCACCAATATACAAGACACTACCATCATCCGAAGCCGTGGAGAAAGTGTACAGTCCGTCTTCCTCTGCCTTAAAATAGCCCTCAAAGCGAATAGCAAACTGATCTTCATTTACATCATCAGGAAAGCTAAAGTCGGTAGGTGAATAGGTACTTTTTTTATCAGACTCTTTGATCTGATCGGTGTTGCGGTAGCTACCCTCATAATAAGTGGCATCGAGACCATGCTGCCTAAGCTCAAGGTTCAGAGCATTCTTATAAGATTTCTTTGAAAAATCTGCGCGGTATTGTTTTAGCACATTACCCTTTTTTCCTATCGCAGCGATTCTGAATTGGGTGTCTTCGGTCACTGTAACAGGGCCGGTATAAGAGGTGGAGCTTATACCTGGCTCGCTGCCATCGGTGGTAATATAAACACTGGCCCCTTCTATAGGGTTGTCAATCTCTAAAACTCCCTGATCTACGAAGGCATTGTTCTCTCTGAATCCCGTCAAATCAGGATAATGCACAAAATAATTGTACTCCAATTCATCGTAGCGCAGATACTGCTTCTTGAGTTTTTCCTGAAATCTCTCCCAATCCCGACTCTTTGCAGAGCTCCATAATACTTCAGACAAAGCGGTCATACGGGGCAAAATCATGTATTCTACGTGCTCCTGTGTTTTCATGTATTCGGTCCAGACATTGCCCTGTGCACCCAACACATGCTTTGCTTCAGCTGGTGTAAGCTCTTTGGGTACCGGTTCATAATGATACACTTTTTCAAGAGGTGTAAACCCACCTATAGCCAGTGGTTCTCCCGGGCTTCTCGATTGATAGAAGTCGAAATAACAGTGACTTCCCGGGGTCATTACCACATCATGACCTTCTTTAGCGGCCTCAATGCCTCCGGCCTCACCTCTCCATGACATCACCGTGGCGTTGGGAGCCAGGCCTCCTTCAAGAATCTCATCCCAGCCAATAATTCTTCTGCCTTTGCTGTTCAGGAATTTCTCGATGCGCTGGATAAAATAGCTTTGTAATTCGAATTCATCTTTCAGACCTTCCTTTCTGATTACATCTTGGGCCACCCTGCTCGCTTTCCATCGACTTTTCGGAGCTTCATCCCCTCCAATGTGGATGTATTTACCCGGGAAGAGCGCCATTACTTCAGTGAGTACATCTTCCAGAAAGGAGAAGGTCTCTTCTTTAGGACAGTAGATATCTTCGAAAACGCCCCAATGCTGTGCTACCGCAAACGGACCTGCTGTACAGCCCAGCCCGGGATAGGCAGCCAGGGCAGCAAGTGAATGGCCTGGTAGTTCAATTTCAGGGATTACCGTAACATGGCGTTCAGCCGCATAGGCTACAATTTCTTTTACCTCTTCCTGTGTATAAAAACCTCCATATCGTTCTCCATCATACTTTCTCGGGTTATTGCCCAGGTGACCAATGAGTGTTCCATCCCGCCAGGCGCCTACCTCGGTCAGTCTGGGGTACTTTTTGATCTCAATGCGCCAACCCTGATCTTCCGTAAGGTGCCAGTGGAAGGTATTCATCTTGTGCATGGCGATGAGATCGATGTACTCTTTGATGAATTCAGGAGGGAAAAAATGGCGCCCTACATCCAGATGCATACCCCTGTAGCTAAAACGAGGTTCATCTTCTATTTCTACAGCCGGAATATACCAATCAACGTTTTCTGACCCCTCTCCTTCTATTTGATAGGGAAGTAGCTGACGCAGGGTTTGTACTCCGTAGAACAGCCCTGCGGAACTTCCGGCAGTGAGTAATACTTTATCAGGACTTACCGACAGTTGATAAGCTTCGGGATGGGTTATGCTTTGGTCTAGTTTGAATTCAATATCCGCATTTCCTGCTTCTTCCAGATTGAAGCCGGTGGCTGCAGAAATCAGCCCCTTGAAATAACGTTTTACTTCGGCTACTCCAGGTTCGTTGGTGGCCAAGATGCTGGTTTCGGCAGACAGCTCAAAAACTCCTGGCCGGGCCATCAGGTTCGCTGGCTCTGGCATGATGGTATAGGCCTCTTCCGGGTTTTCTTTGGGAGAGCCACAGGCCATTACCAGGGCAAAGGCCAGGAAAGAGACGAACCGAAGGGTTTGAGTAGGTATGTTCTTATTCATTTATACACCATTTTTATTCTTTTGGGGGTATTTGAGAAAGCTGAATAATACCAACCCACAAGCAGGAGACTATATCTATTCCTCATTCCTACTAGCCTGACTGTATTCTTTGAAGAAGTATTCAGACATAACTGCTTACCATGCCTTCGTCAAGTCATCACACAATCCGGCATATTGAATTCCGGGTTTAAAGAACGCAGTTTCCGGGCTGTTTAGATAGCAACCCGTTCACCAATACCCATACTGAATTTGCTTTCGACTGTAAGTCAATTTCGGGAAGGCGTGTGGTAACTTTGGGTTAAGAGAGTTTTTGACTTAGGTCTAAACTTGCGAACTATCAGGCTTTGAGCCTGTCCACAAGACTACTGACATCTTCACAGCACAACTGCTCTAATACCTGCTGTAACTGGGCTTTGAGTATAGATACGGTGTGATTGCCTCCTTTATTACCCAATGCGCCTACCCCATACATAAAAGTACGCCCGAGGAAAGTAAACTCTGCCCCACTTGCTACAGCCCTGGCCACATCAGGCCCCGAACGCAGGCCACTGTCTATCATAATCCTGATCTGACCTTTATAGTTGTCTACAATTCTGCTCAGGGGTTTTATGGTAGATTCTCCGGCATCCAACTGACGACCACCGTGATTGGATACAATGATACCATCCAGCCCCAGTTCTATGGCCATTCGCGTATCCGCTTCACTGGCCACTCCCTTCAATACCAGGTTACCCTTCCATTGATCGCGGATTCCGGCAATCTTATCTCTGTCCAGGCGACCCTCAAACATCTGATTCATAAAGGCACCCAGGCCTTTCAGGTTCAGATTAGAAGGCATATAGGGTTTTAAAGTGGCGAAATCAGGCTGTCCGTGTTTCAATGTTCCCAGTGCCCAACGCGGGTTCAGTAAAATCTGAACCATATTGGCCAGAGTCATTTTGGGAGGCATGGACAGTCCGTTTCTGATATCGCGAGGCCTGAAACCAAAGGTAGGTACATCACAGAGGAGCACCAGTGTCTTATAACCGCTGTCGGCTGCTCTTTTCAGAATATCATCACGATGACTGAGGTCAGCCGGGTGATAGAGCTGAAACCAGGCTTTTCCTTCCGTAAGCTCAGCTACACGTTCCAGACTGCTGGTAGCCACAGTGCTGAGTATAAAGGGCACATTATGCTCAAAGGCGGCCCTGGCCAGTATTTCTGTGGCATTGGGCCAGATAAGCCCCTGAAGGCCGATAGGTGCTATGCCGAAGGGAGCATCGTAGACCTCTCCAAAAAGTTCGGTTTTTAATGAGCTACTGCTATAAGGTACCAGGTACTCGGGTATCAGGGTAACCTCCCGTAATTCCCTGGCATTTCGGTCGAGATTCACGTCCTCATTACAGCCTCCATCAAGGTATTCAAAGGCAAATTTTGGCATGCGTCTCCTGGCTCTCTGACGCAAGTCTTCAATGGCCGGAAATCTTCGATCAAAAGCTGGCTGACTCATGCTTTATCCGTTTAAGTCAAATATTTTCTCCATGAGCATCCATTTTTCCCCGGATTTGGACTGGGGTAAAGCCTGCTGATATTTCCACATCGACTCTTCCCACTCCCTGACCTTAGGGTTGGCTTCATCCATCTTGTTTTTACGCTCGAAGCTGAATGAATCATCGGCTATAATCTGCATCATCAGCCGGTTATCCAGCAGATAAATCCTCATTTGCTCAATTCCCGTATCTCTGATACTGGCTTCAACTTCAGGCCAGACCTGTTCATGATGACGCTTGTATTCTGCTATCAATACCGGATCATCTTTGAGATCCAGGGTCAGTACATATTCCTTAGGCATGCTGTGGTGATTTAGAGGCATTGAAAGCGAATAGGCCCACTACAATAAAGCAGGCCAAGGGAACGAGATAGGACATGCTGATACCCATAGCATCACTGATCCCCCCCTGTGCGGCAGTGAGTATCGCTCCACCCAAAATAGCCATTATCAAACCAGAACCACCTGTTTTGGTATCTTCTCCACTCACTCTACCCAGGGCCAGGCCGTAAATGGTTGGGAACATCAGTGACATACAGCCAGAAATCAGCACCAGTGAGATAACCCCTGCCATACCACTCAGGAATATGACACCGAGTGAGAAGACGCCTGCTGCCGCTGCCAGTATGAGCAACAGCTTGCGTGGCGTAACTACAGACATCAGGGCTGTGCAAATAAACCTGGAAGCCGCAAACAGCACGAGAGAAGCAATGTACCAGGAAGCGGCACCCTCTTCTGTCAAACCCAGCTCCTGCATGACATAGCGGATAGTAAAAGACCAGACACCTATCTGAGCACCTACATAAAAGAACTGGGCCACCACCCCAAAAACATAATTTCTGTCTTTCATCAGTCTGGACAGCGAAGCTTTGAAACTGGTTTTCTCTTCATCTCTGGCCTTCGGCATCCTGACAAAAGCAATGGCCAGCCAGGTCAATAACAGCACAGCAGATACAACGACATAAGGGCTCATTACGGCATTCAGTTCTGCCGTCTGAATTGCACTGAGTTCATCAGCAGGCAAGCCGGCTCTCTCTTCAGCAGAAAGCTGCTGTAGCTCGGAAAGGATGAAGAATTTACTAATCAGCACTCCTGATATAGAACCTATGGGGTTGAATGACTGTGCCAGGTTCAGACGCTGCGTGGCCGTTTCACGACTGCCGATCTGCATGATGTAAGGGTTGGCACTGGTTTCCAATATGGAAAGACCACCTGCCAGAACGTACAACGCAATAAGAAAATGTGTATAGGCCTGAGTCTGGCTGGCTGGATAGAATAACAGCCCTCCTGTGATAAACAGACCCAGCCCCAGCAGGACTCCTGATTTATAAGAGAATTTTCTAATGTATAATGCAGCGGGAATGGCAAAGCAGAAGTATGCCCCGTAAAAAGCCATCTGGATAAAGGAGGTCTGCAGGTCTGACATGCTCTTGATGCGCTTGAAGGCCGCGAGCAGCGTGTCAGTCATATTGTTGGCCAGGCCCCACCAGGCAAAGCAGCTGGTTAGCAGAATGAAGGGGATCAATATCTCCTTGCTGACTAGTTTTCCGGGTTTGTGATTTACTGATTTCTCCAATACACTGAATTTACCTGAATTATTGCTTTTGTTATTTATCCGATCCTGCCAGCGCCCGGTCGAGATGGGCGTAGCCCCCATCTACATACAGAAACTGCCCTGTGATGTGGCTGGCCTGGGCTGAAAGCAGATAGACTGCCATCGAGGCAATTTCCCCGGCAGTGGTCATCCGTTGTCCCAGCGGTATATTGGCAGTGATATCCTCCAGCTTTGCCTGAGGATTATCAAAAGTTTTGAGCCAGCTTTCATATAGGGGTGTCATTACCTCAGCAGGCAGAATAGCATTGACCCGAATACTGTATTTCAGTAATTCAACAGCCCATTCGCGCGTCATGGCCAGCTGGGCTCCTTTAGAAGCGGCATAACCTGAAGTACCTCCCTGGCCCGTCATGGCCGTTTTAGAGCTGATATTGACTATGCTCCCCTTAGATTCCCTGAGTGCAGGCAGGCAGAAATGTGCCATGTAGTAATAGTGATGAAGATTTCTGTCGACTGAAGCCAGAAATTCTTCAGGGCTTCCGTTTTCCAGGCCTACCCCATCATTCATACCAGCGTTGTTGACAAGGCCATCAAGGCGGCCATACTTTGCGAGCGTTTGTCTGACAGCTTCCCTGCATTGGTCTACCTCACAAAGCTCTGTCTGAACAAAACAGGCTTCAGCACCATTCGCCTTTAACATTTCCACCAAAGCCTCTCCTTCATCCGCAGACCTGCCTGCAATGACAGGAATAGCACCTTCATCGGCAAGCGTAGTCACGATGCCTCTCCCGATCCCCTTAGACCCTCCGGTCACAATTATGACATGATCTTTGATCTTCAAATCCATTAGCCATCCGTTTTGATGCTGAAAAAATACGGGCAAGCTCTCCAGGCCCATTAGCGATATGCCTAAACATACCCTTAGTCTAGTTCATGATTTTCTATGACTATTGAAAGTATACAAATGTAAATTGAAGGCTGCGGGGTTTCTACCCGATGATATCCCCAAGCTTCTACTCATTTTGCCCGCAGGCCGGCTCTGTCAACTCAGGTATAACGGGATATCAGGTACTTTCGCAACTGCTGCTGAAAAAATTCAGTCCCGTACATTCAGCAGGGGTTTTGAGCTCTCTGATAAGTCTACCGAAATCTGAGTCTCCAGAGAGGCAGTCAAGCTGCTTAAAGGTCAAAAACAAAGCCACCTTCTTTTAGCTGAAGATAGACGCCCCGATCAAATTTATGCAGAAAGGCAGCTCGGTGAGGTACTCCCTGTTGCTGTTCGCTTAGCTTAATAAGCAATCCCATTTTCAATAGCTTCTTTCTGAAATTGCGCGTATCAAGTTCGGTATCAAGTATGCTTTCGTAGAGCCTCTGGAGAGAGGTTAGTGTAAACTTAGAAGGCAGCAACTCAAATCCTATAGGTTCCTGTCTCACTTTTCTTTTAAGCTTCTTCATGGCCGCCTGAAGAATATCAGCATGATCAAAAACCAGTCTGGGAAGGGCTTTAATGCTAACCCAGCGTGCGTCCCTGGCATCCTTTCCCAGTTTTAGTTTTTGGCTTCGGGGGTTGATTAATGCATAATAGGCCGTGGTAATCACTCTTGCTCCCGGATAGCGATCAGCCTTTCCAAAGGTTCTCACCTGCTCCATATACACGTCATGAAAGCCGGTAACCTGATTCAATACCCTGACCGCAGCGGCATCCAGATCTTCATTCATTTTTACAAAGCCTCCGGGCAACGCCCAGTGACTGAAGCCCGGCTCATCTTCCATACCACGCTCATATAATAAGACTTTCAGCTCATCCTGTTCAAAACCAATAATAACGCAGTCTACCGACATGGTAGAAATAAGATCTCTCTCTTTCTGAATAGATTTTGCAGCGGTAGTAGATTCTATCATAACTGGAAGTCACAAAAATATCCACATTGCTTTAACTCCACAAAAGAGATGGCTGTCATCTCAATAAGGTTATCTTTAGGTGTTTTACTTATTGTAATTTATACATATATATAATTCATTCATTTTCAAAGCTAATCAGAACCCTGCTGACAAAAAAAGCCAGTATTTGTAATGCTGTTTTAAAGTATTATTTTTGACTTATTGTACTAATTACAATAATATATTCCTATGCTACGTAAGCGATTTTCAGCCTTCCTGCTCCTTTGTTCTGCGGCCCTTGTTACCTGGTGCTGTGAAAGCGGGAATCAATCGGGAGTACCGCTCTACAAGAATGCACAAGCCAGTGTAGAAAAACGGACAGAGGACCTTTTGTCCCGCATGACCCTTAAGGAAAAAGTAGCACAAGTCATGTGCTTGTGGAACCAGAAGTCTTCCTTTCTCGATGAGGAAGGACATTTTTCATCCACAAAAGCAGATTCAGTTTTTCAATATGGCCTGGGACAAATAGGACGGCCCAGTGAAAAGCGTAACGCCCATGAAATGGCTGAATTTACTAATGAGATTCAAAAGTACTTTCTGGAAAAAACCAGGCTTGGCATACCTGTGATATTTCACGAAGAATGCCTCCACGGACATGCAGCCCCTGATGGCACTCACTACCCGCAACCTATTGGTCTGGCCAGTACCTGGGACAGAGAGCTGGTACAGCAAATCTTCACAGCGACAGCCAGAGAGGCTCGTTTGAGAGGGGCTTCGCAGGCACTTACCCCCGTGGTAGATGTGGCCAGAGACCCCAGGTGGGGACGGGTGGAAGAAACCTATGGTGAAGACCCTTATCTGGTTGCTGAAATGGGACTTGCAGCCGTCAAAGGGTTTCAGGGAAAAGGGCCAGACATCGACAAGGAGCATGTGATTGCCACACTCAAGCATTTTGCCGCTCATGGTCAGCCAGAGTCAGGAAACAACATCGCCCCTGTGAATATTTCTGAGAGAACCCTCCGGGAAACGTTCTTTTTCCCTTTTAAAAAGTCTGTAGAACAAGGAGGGGTTATGAGTATTATGGCTTCGTACAATGAGATAGACGGGGTACCCTCTCACGCCAATGACTGGTTGCTGAATAGGGTGTTGAGGCAGGAATGGGGTTTTGACGGAGTTGTAGTTTCTGACTATTTCGCTATTGGAGAACTGTTAAGCAGACATCATATCGTACAGGACATGTCTGCGGCAGGGTCACTGGCACTGAAGTCGGGAGTGGATATAGAATTACCAGACCCACTGGCATTCCTTTCACTGGAAGAAAGCATACTTAACGGGTCTCTTGATATAGCCTATCTGGATCAGGCCGTGAAGAGAATCCTCAGGCATAAATTTAAGGCCGGACTGTTTGATGACCCCTATGTAGATCCTGAACTGGCCGATAAAGTGGTTGGTTCTGATGAGCACCGTGCACTAGCACTCAAAGCTGCCCAAAAAACCATTACTCTTCTTCAAAACAGGGAGAACACAGCTCCTTTGGATCGCTCATCGTTGAAAACAATTGCTGTCATCGGCCCCAATGCCGACCGGCAGTTGCTTGGTGGTTATAGCGATCAGCCTAAACAGTTTGTAACGGTACTGCAGGGTATCAAAGAAAGAGCAGGTAAGGGCATTAATATTCTTTATGCCGAGGGTTGTAAAATCACTGAAGCCGGCAGCTGGTATGAAGACCCTGTTGAAAAGAGTGATCCGGAAGAAGATCTTAAAAGGATTAAAGAAGCTGTGGCTATCGCCCGGAAGGCCGATGTTGTTGTACTTGCCATAGGTGGCAATGAACTTACCTCCCGTGAAGGCTGGTCTGAGTCACATTTAGGAGACCGGACCGATTTGCAGATGGTAGGCCTGCAGGATGAGCTGGTAGATGCACTGGCCAAAACCGGTAAGCCCATCATAGCTTTTCTCTTCAACGGGAAACCGTTGGCCATCAATAATGTCAGAGAAAAAGTACCTGTGATTTTTGAATCCTGGTATCTCGGTCAGGAGACCGGCTATGCCGTGGCAGATGTATTGTTCGGAGATATAAACCCCGGAGGCAAACTGCCCATATCCTTTCCGCGTTCCGTAGGCCATATTCCTGCTTATTACAATTATAAACCCACAGCAAGGCGTGGCTACCTTTTTGATGAGGTTTCTCCCCTGTTTTCATTCGGCTATGGTCTTAGCTATACCACTTTTGATATTTCAGATCCTGAACTAAAAGACAAACGCATTGGTCGCCAGGATACTACTCAACTTTCGGTGAGAGTGACCAATACCGGAGAAAGGGCAGGTGATGAAGTGGTACAGGTTTACCTCAGAGATAAAGTGAGTTCTGTGACAAGACCTGTCAAGGAGCTTAAAGAATTCAAACGCGTCACCCTAAACCCGGGAGAAACGAAACAGGTCAGCTTTCTGATTACTCCGGAGATGCTCTCATTCTATGATATCAACTTCGCATATACCGTTGAACCCGGAGACTTTGAAATCATGGTGGGGTCTTCTTCAAGAGACCAGGATCTTAAAACTGTGACACTTACTGTACAATAAATGAATAGTCAAGCTATGAATCGAATGAAGTCAACATTGGCGATGCTTTGCTTAATTTCTACTTGTGCCGTTGCCCAGACCTCACATACCGGCATCAGAGATATTACCGCACTGGAAGTAACGGCTGAAATGGGGCCGGGAGCCAACCTCTGGAATACGCTGGATGCGAATTGCGGCTCACAGGAAGGGCTGGATAGTGAAACATGCTGGGGTAACCCCGTCACTACACCTGAGATGATTGCGGATATTAAAAACAGAGGCTTCAAAACACTAAGAATTCCGGTCACCTGGTACAACCACATGGGAGATGGTCCTGATTATCAAATTGATCAGACATGGATGAATCGGGTTGAGCAAGTAGCAAACTATGCATTTGACAATGATATGTATGTAATTCTCAATATCCACCATGACGACTACGATGTTGAGAAGCCGGGAACGTGGCTAAGCCCTACTGATTCAAGAAAAGCCGCCAGTATCGATCAGCTTGAAAAAGTATGGCTCCAAATTGCTAATCGCTTTAAAGAATATGGAGACTATCTCATCTTTGAAACCATGAATGAACCACGTGCTGTCGGTACTCCTGAAGAGTGGAGTGGAGGCAGTGCGGAACACCGGGCTGTCGTTAATGAATTCAACCTCGCGGCTGTCAATGCCATTCGTAGTACCGGAGGGAATAATGCCGACAGATTCATCATGATACCTCAGGTAGGTGCTACCGGCCATGGTGCCATACAGGACCTGTCTATCCCCAATGATGATGAAAAGATTATTGTATCTATTCACAACTACGGTCCTTTCTCATTTACACTGGAAGATCCCGGAACCAATCAATGGGGTACGCCTCAGGAAGTAGAAAATCTGCAAAACGATATCAAATCCTATTACGATGCCTTTATAAGTAAGGGACGTGCGGTGGTTATAGGAGAATGGGGTGCTGCCGATAAAAATAACCTCGCCCACCGGGTAAAGTACTATGAAGTTTTTACCCAGGCCTGTATAGATAACCAAATCCCTCCTATCAACTGGATTTATTCTTATGACCGGGCAACACGCACCTGGACGAACCCTGTCTTGGAAGATGCTATGTTCAGTTTATACAACCCTGAAGAGTTTAACAGCTACCCGGACCTCGCTTTTAAGGGAATTGATCTGGAAGAACTGGCTATTGCCGGTTCAGATGTCTCTTTTGAATTAGATGCTTCTGATCCCGATGGAGAAATCACCCATGTCGACCTCTATATCAACAATCAGCTGGTGAGTCGCAAGACCTCAGCACCTTATCTCTGGAATGGCCAGGGAGAGGAGTCCGGGCTTAATAATCTGAGCAACGGGAGCTATACAATAAGAGCAGAGGCCACAGACAACGACAACCAGACGAGCATCAAAGTAGTGGCCCTCAAGGTGATTCAGCCCACATCAGTCCCGACTAAAATGGAAGCAGAAAACTTCATCAGGCAATCGGGAGTTCAATCAGAATCTACAACAGATACCGGAGGAGGACAGAACATTGGTTTCATTGAAAATAGTGACTGGTCTGAATACTTTATCTACAACGATGAAGAGGGCATGCTGGAATTCACTGCGCGTGTTGCCTCAGCCAATGAAGGAGGCTTTATAGATATTCTCATAGACGGAAGTGAAGCCGAAACACTCGAGGTGGACGGAGACCAGACGAATGGCTGGCAAGACTGGTATACCACAGAAAGCATCCAGATTGAGTTAAGTGAGGGCAACCACACACTGACCCTGAACTATCGGGGGGGTAGTGGATTTCTGTTCAATTTGAACTGGCTGAATGTTGTGAAACCTATCATTCTCAATACAGAGGAAGACTTCGCTGAGAAAGACAAGGGCCTCTTTCCCAACCCCAGCTCTGAGGTGATCAACCTCACTCAGCCTGGCGAATGGAGTATATATACACCTGGTGGTGCCCTGCTCATTCATGGGACAGACCATACCATCAATGTTTCTCACCTTAAACGAGGTATATACGTACTCAGGCAAGGTCTGAATAGCTTTAAATTCATTAAAAATTAGTCATATCTATCAACCCTGTTCTGCTATAGCATGAAGAAATTAGTGATTATCGGAGTATTTCTGGGCTTTTTGATAACAGCCTGTGCATCGTTAAACAGCTCAAAAACAAATGTATTAGGTCACTTTAACCCGAAAAAAGACCTGCTCCTGGTACAGTTTGATTGTAAAACCGATGTGGATGATCTGCACTCCGTGGCGGGTCTGGCCACTTTGCTGAATAACAAACGTTTCAAAGGAGTAAACTATCATGCCGTGGCAGGAAGTTACGGTGTACAGGGAGGACTGTACGTACCCGCCAATGAGCTTTTCCAGCACACATTTGACAACCGCTGGTCAGATGCACATACTAATAGGGACAAAGCACTGACCGAGGTAACAGAACTTGTAACGCAGGTATTAAAACAAGGCGGACATATCTGGATAGCAGAAGCCGGACAATCTGACTTCTCGGCTGACATGGTCAGAAACATTCAATCTTCCATGCCCGACATGAATACAAAAGAGTTAATTCATATAGTTCAGCACAGTGACTGGAATGAGGAAGTAACCGGCAAAGAGTCTCTCGACTTTGTCAAAACCAATACGGAATATCACAAAATTGCGGATGGCAATGCAGCCAATAATGGCACGCCTCAGCTCAGATCAGACGGTCCTTTTGACTGGCAATCATACGTGAGTAACGCCCGACTTACAAAAAGCTGGAACATGGCCATTGACCTTGGCAATCAATACAATGGAAAAGAGGGAAGATATGAAAACAAGAGTATTACCAACGGTGGCCTTGATTTCTCTGATATCTCTGAAGTGTGCTGGATTTTTGGGTTTGAGCATTTGAAAGACTACAGTTCGTTTTTTCAGGAGTTTAGCGCAAAGTAAGGTCTCCGGTTGCCTTCAAATCGCTTTCCAATAGAAAACAGAACACCACCTACTTCCTGATTATACAGGAATGCCGAGCACCTCAAAAATGACATAAAGTGCGCCATATGCAACGTCTGACACACTTTGCAACATTCTTGGCACTTATTGCTTGATTTGTTTAATCTGCTTGCAGAACCCCTGGCTACTTTTAGAGGCTCCGTTTTTGACTTCGTTAGAAACCCGTCAAAGTGCCCAGATTTTTATTCTACATATTCTTTTCCCTCTTATCCAATTCAGTCATTGCGCAATCGTTTGAAAGAATCGAATCGCTGGCAGGCTTTGATATCCTGTCTGAAAACAGTGGTGTAGCAGTGGCCGACTATGACGGGGACCTGGACCTGGACATCTTTGTTATGGCGAAAGCCAAAGACTCCCCTGACCGGCCTAAAACCATTAGCCGCCTTTTTCGCAATAATGATAACGGTACTTTCACCGATGTTACCTCTGAATCAGGTCTGACAAACCTGCTAGGTGAAAATGAATTCGGAGAAACCTTTCTGGGCCTGAGCGGCTTCAAATACGGGGTGTCCTGGGGAGACTATGACAATGATGGCTTTCCGGATTTATTCCTGACACACGTTTCCAAAGTGCAGCTTTTTCACAACGAAGGGGATGGTACTTTTCGGGAGACTACAGCACAATCAGGACTCCATGTGGATCAGACGTGTAAAAACACCAGTGCCACCTGGTTTGATTACAATCGTGACGGATGGCTGGATCTCTACATTAATGATTGGGGAGGCTGCCGTGAAAACTCACTATACCGGAATAACGGAGATGGTACTTTCCAGATCATTACAGGCATTATCGGTCCGGTAAAGGCTGATGGCAGCAGTTTACAGAGTTACATGATGTTGCCGTTTGATGTCAACGGTGACGGGTGGCAGGATATGTACGTCACCAATGATTTCAGAGAGCCCAATACCTTGTTTATCAATGAAGGAGGCACGGGTTTCCGTGAAGCTGCTGCCGAGTACGGCCTGGATAACCGGTTCGATGATATGGGTGTAACTCTGGGTGATTTTGACCAGGACGGAACCTTTGATCTGTTCATCACGGGTATCAGAGAAAACCGGTTATTCTCACGGAATGATGAAGGAGGCTATACAGACAAGTCTCACGAACTGGGACTAACTGAAACAGGCTGGGGCTGGGGTGCTCTTTTTGCCGATTTTGACCATGATACTGATGAAGATTTGTACATGGTGAATGGTTTCAGCGTAGCCGACTTATCAGAACAAAACATTTATTTCAGGAATCTTCATAAGGAAGGCACCGGAGGTTTTGAAAAAGCTAGCTCTGTCACTGGCCTGAGTGCCGCAACCATGAGTACTGAGGCAATTCCGTTTGACTATGACAATGACGGGGACCTGGATTTGTTTGTCTCCAATTCAGACCAGCCTTCATTCTTTTACGAAAACAAGGTTATCAATGAACAGACTTCAGGAAGCAACAGCTGGCTGAAACTCTCGCTAACAGGAACCGGCTCAAATATAAATGGTGTCGGGAGTCGAATCACGGCCATACTTGATGACGGGACCATTCTTCTGAGAAGCTATTCGGGGACTGGTTTTCTGTCTCAAAGTATTCAACCTGTTCATTTTGGTTGGCAGGGCACACAAAAAATAAGGGAGCTTCGGGTAGAATGGCCTTCAGGAATAACTGATACCTATCAGAATATATCAGCCAATCAATGGCTCAACGCAAAAGAAGACCTCAACTATGAGCCACTCTCAAAAACACCCAGCATAAAGACAGCCGGATGTACCGACCCCAGAGCCTGTAACTATAATCCGCTGGCCACCAAGAGTAATCTCAGCTGCCGGTATCTGGCTGGTTCAACTGATGTTTTTGGCAAGATGCGTTCAGGCTATCACCAACTGGAGACTTACACTTATCTGAATAATACCGATTCAGAAGTAATCTGGGAGGTTGAAGGAGGAGAGATCATATCCGGCCAGGGGACTCAGTCCATACAGGTAAGATGGGGTTTTGGAGAGAAAGGAACGGTAAGCTGGCATGAAAGAAACGGGGATTGTGAAAGTCTCACCAGCTTTCTGGAGGTAGAACTCAGCTTTTCAGAAGTGGACCTGAATACCCTGTCTGTCGCCAGGATATGGAACGAAGCACTCTTGCAGGCCATCCGTACCGACCTGGCAAGGCCCAACGTACATGCACGTAATCTTTTCCATGCATCCATTGCCACCTATGATACCTGGGCCATTTTTTCAAACAATGCCCGCCCCTATCTGGTTGGTCAGACGCTGAATAATTTCAGCAGCGACTTTCAGGGCTTTACTGCTATCGATAACAGCAGAGAGTCGATCGATAAAGCTATAAGCTTTGCCAGTTACCGTTTGCTTAGTCACCGTTTTGCCCATGCACCCGCCTCAGACGAAAAGCAGCAATTCTTCAGGCGGATCATGGAAGAACTGGGCCACGACCCTGATTTCAATTCCATGGATTATAGTGACGGGAACCCTGCTGCGCTTGGCAACTTCATCGGTCAGACGATTATAGATTATGGGCTACAGGATGGTGCTCGCGAGGCTACTGATTATGATAACGGAAGTTATGAGCCTGTCAATTCGCCATTGAACCTATCTGACCCGGGAGTAAGCCAGACAATAGATCCCAACCGATGGCAACCCTTACAATTCAGAACCTTTGTAGACCAGAGTGGCAACCTCTTTGATGAGGCCACTCCGGGCTTTTTAGGGCCTGAGTGGGGCTCAGTGCTGCCTTTCGCCATGACTGATAATCACCTGAGTACTTATGTAAGAAACAACCACAACTACCCTGTCTATCATGACCCGGGTAGTCCTCCGCACCTGGATACAGAAGCCAGTCATATTTCAAGCCGGCAATATCAATGGAATTTTGCGCTTGTGGCTCTATGGAGCGGGCAGCTAAGTCCTCATGATGAGGTGTCCTGGGATATCTCTCCAGGCAATATGGGCAACATTACTGTCAGTGAATTCCCGACTTCTTTTGATGAGTTTAAAAGCTTTTATGCAAGGACTGAGCAGGGAATTATCGGAGAAGGACATGCCGTCAATCCGATTACAGGCAGGCCTTACGAGCCTCAGTTTGTACCAAGAGGAGACTTCACCCGAGTGCTTGCCGAATTTTGGGCAGACGGACCCGATAGTGAAACCCCACCAGGCCACTGGTTTACTATTCTGAATTATGTAAATGATCACCCTGAATTCAGCAGAAAATTTGAGGGCCAGGGCTCTCCCCTTTCCACTTTGGAATGGGATGTTAAAGCCTATTTTGCCCTGGGAGGCGCCATGCACGATGCTGCTGTAGCTGCATGGGGCATCAAAGGCTGGTACGACTATGTTCGCCCGATCACGGCCATACGTTTCATGAGTGGCCTCGGGCAAAGCTCAGACCCTGATTTACCCAACTATCATGTTGGTGGCATTCCCTTGTCACCGGGACATATTGAATTAGTCGGGACGGAAGATCCTCTGCGCGGTTTTGAAAATGAGCATGTCGGAAAAATTAAGCTATTCTCCTGGCTCGGGCATGAGCGCATTACCAATCCTGATACGGATGAAGCAGGTGTTGGCTGGATTCTGGCCGAAAATTGGTGGCCATACCAGCGTCCCTCTTTTGTAACTCCGCCCTTCGCAGGTTATGTATCCGGCCATTCTACCTATTCACGTGCCGCAGCAGAGGTGCTCACCCTCCTGACAGGCAGTGCTTTTTTCCCCGGAGGTCTTGGCGAATTTACCGCCAGGAAAAATGAATTCCTGGTATTTGAAAAGGGGCCTTCTACGGATGTTGTGCTTCAGTGGGCTACCTACCGCGATGCTTCAGACCAGACCAGCCTTTCCCGGATCTGGGGAGGTATTCACCCTCCTGTAGATGATATACCGGGCAGGCGCATAGGAGAAAAGGTAGGCACCGATGCCTATGCTCATGCCAGAAGCTATTTCAATCTGTCAGACGAGCCATCGGAAGAATCGGATGATTTTCAGGTTTACCCCAATCCTACATCAGACAGAGTACTTTTTGTTACCAATACCACAGTTAATGACTCCTTTTCACTATTCGGAACTTTCAGTAAACAGATTCCGATTTCGGTGACATTTGATGCCACCACCAGAACTTCACAAGTCAGATTCTCCGAGGCCATAAGCAGTGGCCTCTACATACTCTCAAAAAACAATAAAACGAAAAAAATAATCATTGAGTGACGACCTACCATAGTCACAGAACAAACAAAATTCCAAGGATGAACAAAATTACCCTATTATCTCTCGCACTACTATTCTGTTCGGGTTGTACCAGGCCTTCAAAAAATGTTGAATGGATTTCAAGTACAGATCAGGCCCCATGGAAATCCGAAATGGTAACATCAGGCACCGGAACTTCGGAAGGTGATGTCATCACCATATTTCCCGAAAAGCTCCAGCAGGAAATAGACGGATTTGGAGGCTGTTTCAACGAGCTGGGCTGGGAGGCGCTACGCGTTTTGGATGAGCCTGCCAGAAAGAAGGTAATGACTTCATTGTTTCATCCTACAGACGGTACGCACTTTAACACATTCAGAATGCCGCTGGGAGCCAACGACTATGCTGTAGACTGGTACAGTCACAACGAGACGGCAGGTGACTTTGAAATGAAGCACTTCAATATTGAAAGAGACCAGCAAAGACTGATCCCTTACATCAAAGAAGCACAAGCTTTTAATAAGCATATAAAGGTATGGGCTTCTCCCTGGGCGCCTCCATCATGGATGAAATCAAATAATCACTATGCCTGTCGCCCCAATGTGGTAAACGACCTGTCTCCCGATAAAGCCGGAGAAGAAATGGTCACTCAGTTTATGATGGAGAAGGAATACCTGGACGCTTACGCTCTGTACTTCTCCAAATTTATCCAGGCCTATCAGCAGGAAGGTATTGATATCTATGCAGTCCACGTGCAAAATGAGCCCAACTCCTGTCAGAATTTCCCCTCATCTGTCTGGACTCCTGAAGATCTTGGTACTTTCATAGGAAAGCATCTGGGCCCCAAACTGGCAGAGGAAGCCCCTGAAACAGAAATATGGCTCGGCACCGTTGAGCGACCACATATTGACAGGATAGACCCTATACTCACTGATGCGGATGCCGGAAAATATATCGCTGGAGTAGGCTTCCAATGGGCCGGAAAAGGAGCTATCCCGGAGGTGCATAAAAAATATCCTGACATAAGACTGATGCAGACGGAAACGGAGTGCGGTGATGGATCAAACGACTGGAAAGCGGCAGAGTACACTTTCAACTTAATGAAGCATTATTTTAATAATGGTGCCAATTCCTACATGTACTGGAATATGGTTCTGAATGAAACAGGAAAAAGTCAGTGGGGGTGGAAGCAAAACTCCATGATCACGATAGACAGCCAATCAAAGGCTGTGACTTATAATCCTGAATTCTATCTGATGAAACACTTCAGCAACTTTATTAAAGCCGGGGCTCATAAAGTAGAAAGCTCTGATGAGAATTGTCTGGCTTTCAAAGATAATGAGCAGCTCACCCTGATCTATTACAATGCAGGTAATAATACCTCTAAAACCTTTCACTTTGGTGAACAGTCATTCGATGTGACACTGGCGGCAAAATCGTTCAACACATTTGTGGTTCCTCTTAGCTGATTACCTGCCATGACTTTAAAGAAGATACTTTACACAGCGGTCGCAGCTGTATCTCTTGCAGGTTGCAGTTCCCAAATGACCGAGCCTGTGACGGATGGGTTTGTGACCGTTTGCAACCCAATGGACCTGAGCTACCGCTTCAGACCGGAAACGAATGAGGTTTCAAGAAGAGAAGCTGCAGACCCTTCAGTAATTCGTTTTAAGGATCGCTATTTCCTCTTTGCCTCCAAGTCAGGAGGGTACTGGCATTCGAAAGACCTGCACCAATGGCAGTTTATCCGCAGTACAGAAATACCTACAGAAGAATATGCACCAACGGCCATTGTCCTGAATGATGCTGTTTATTTTCTGGCTTCATCCAGGGAGAAGAGCACCATTTATAAATCCAGCGATCCTATGACCGGAAAGTGGAGTGTAGTGAGTGATCTGGAAATACCCGTCTGGGACCCTGCGTTTCACCTGGAAGAGGCTACCAATGAGCTCTATCTCTATTGGGGTTGCTCTAACGAAACACCCATTTATGGTGTAAAACTGGACCCTCAGCATGACTTTTCTTTCATAGACACTCCAAAAGAGCTGATTCATCAGCAGCCTGAGCTACTGGGCTGGGAAGTACCCGGAGATTACAATGAACGCAAAGGGGTAAAGCCCTGGATAGAAGGGGCCTGGATGAACAAACACAAGGGTACCTACTACCTGCAGTATTCAGGGCCCGGTACAGAGTTTAAGTCTTATGCTGACGGGGTCTATACATCTGATAATCCTCTCGGTCCTTTTCAGCTGGCCACGCATAATCCTATGGCCTACAAACCGGAAGGGTTTGCTGCCGGAGCAGGCCATGGCAGCACTTTTACGGATGATTATGGCAACTACTGGCATCTGGGTACCATTACTATTTCAGGTAAGCACATCTTTGAAAGAAGGCTGGGTTTTTACCCTTCCTTTTTTGATGAGGAGGGCACGCTTCATACTACCACAAAATATGGTGACTGGCCTGTTATAGTGCCAGATAGTAAGATCAGCACATTTGAAGAGATATTTCCGGGCTGGATGCTGCTCTCTTACGGCAAAAAAATCATGGTTTCTTCAGAAGCAGAAAAGCAGCCTGCGCAAAACATGGCCGATGAAGACATACGTACCTACTGGGCTGCCACCAGTGGCAAAGCAAGTGAGTGGGCTGTGATGGACCTGGGAAAGTCTTATGATGTCTATGCGCTTCAGATCAATTTTGCCGAGCATAACACTCAGGTTTATGATCGTAAGGAAGGCCTCTTCCACCAATACCTCATCGAGTACTCCACGGACAATCGTGAATGGATACCTCTTATCGATAACTCAGCAAATCAAACAGACAACACGCATGTCTATCAGCAACTGGACAACAAAGTACGCTGCCGCTATTTGCGGATTAAAAACCGGGCAGTACCTGACGGTAACTTTGCCATTAGCGATTTGCGCGTATTCGGAAAAGGTGATGGAAGCAGACCCGGCCAGGTTAAAGACTTACAGCTTACCCGCTCTGCTGAAGACAGACGCACCCTGTCACTAACCTGGTCACCTGTGGAAAAAGCCGTGGGCTACAACATATCTTATGGTACTTCCCGGGACAAACTCTACCATAATTACATGGTTTATGACACAACCATGCTCACTATCAACAGTCTGAATAGTAATCAGACCTACTATTTCAGCATTGAAGCTTTCAATGAAAACGGTATTGGAGATACGGCCTTAGTCAAAAAAGCAGATTAAGCAATAGTACGAAGAGTTCCTGTATGACCGAAGCCATAGCAAACGCATATCTTTTTCAGAGTTTATACAGAACAGAAATTGTAATATACCCGCAAGTGCCCCCCTTTTTGGGGGCACTTCACAGGCTCGCGCTATTGAAAAAACACACCTCCGTTTTCCCGGAAGTGCGATATTCTTGTGACTGACCATAAGCCTGGTAGCCTTGTAAACTTTTATTGGTAAACACGCACATAGTCTACTTCCATAGAGCTCTGTTCAAATTCCGGGTCAATGTTGAACCAATCGCCTCCCATGGCCACATTTAACAGAATGAACTGATCTGCTGTGAATGGCCAGTTTTCAGTCGTTTTAGTAGCCGGCTTATACTTATACCTGAACTCATCGTCTATGTAAAAACGAATTTCGTTTTCAGTCCAGACGGTTGAATAAATATGGAATTCGGTATCAAAGTCTGAAACGGTTGTTTCTCCAACCGCTGCATCACAGTTGTTGGCACCGGAACAAGCCACCGTGTGAATTGCGCTTGACACTTTAGTAGGATTGTGCCCCCAGTGTTCCATAATGTCTATTTCGCCACAGGCGGGCCAGCCTACCGTAGTAATATTTGAACCCAGGGTCCAGATGGCAGGCCAGGTTCCCTCCCCTGCCGGCAATTTGGCCTTGACATCAACCCTTCCATATGTAAAAGAGAAGCGTGAGTTGAGCCTGGCTGAAGTGTAGCTCAAAGTAATTCCGCTACTGCTGAATTGCTCTTTACGGGCCATTATTTTCAGCGTCCCGTCAGATACAAATGAGTTTTCAATGCGGTCAGTGTAGTGCTGTTCTTCACCATTCCACCACCTCCCCCCATTGGGGCCCTGTGTTTCGTGAATCCACTTAGTGTTATCTACAGCGCCATCACCCTCGAATTCATCAGACCAGACCAGATCAGTGAAACTGACAGGGCTCACATAAACCGTTACATTTTCTGAAGTACTTATGGCGTTATCCGTATCAGAATACGCAGTGACTCTTATACGGTAGAGGTTATCTCCCTCCAGCTTGTATGTGTGCTCTGCCATTCCCGTACTGCTGTCAACCTTGTCTTCAGGACCAAAGTCAAATTCGTATCTGACGGCATCATTGGCGGTAGCTACACATCTCACCAGCCCGGAACCATCTCCGTTCGGGTTTTGTGCATCACTCCCCACGATGGTAGTCGCCAATGTCAGATTGGTAGGAGTCACTTCTGAGGGGCCTCCTTCACCAGAATCCTTACATGATAAACTGATGAGGGCTATGAAAACGCAAAGGACTAATTTGAAAGAGCTGTTATAACAACTTCGCATGGTCTGGTGATTTCGGTTTAAAAAAGAAAAACGAGTTTTGACACCCGTTTCTCTCGATTAAAAAAAAAGAGCTGACTGTATTACTCTGGTCTAAATATGTAAGTCCATCCTGAATCGCCTGCATTTGAGCGATCGGCATAAAGTATCATCTGATCTTCTGTAAGGGAAACTATCCTGTACTGTCCTGAGGAAACCCCTCTGTCTCCATGTCCGCCCAGAATATTAGAACCAACAATGGTAAGTGTCTGATTCTCGATATCAAGCGCAAAAGACGCATTGACTGGTGTAGAAGAGTCATTTTCCCAATAAGTGAAATTGGCTCCACCATTCAGGTCAAATTTCATTTTTCCGTTGGCATCTGAGGGAGCACAACACTCCGCGGCATTCCACCAAACACCCGCCCAGGAGGCAGCATCGTCAGGTGGGGACATATACCACCAAAGATTGTCGTTTTCTTTATGAAAAACCCAGGTCTTCCCGGCATCAGTGCTTCGGCTTACCAGGTCATACCAGTCCTGCTCCAGTTCAGTATCCAATACATCGATGGTAACATCAATGGTTTTTGAGAAGAACTCAGCCCCCAGATTACCATTGAAGGTAAAAGTTGAAGTACCCGGGATTGGATATACGAAATCCACACGATCTGTAAATGCGCGCCCGATACCATAGTCCCACTCTCCGATAATACCGGGTGTGGTCATCCTGAGGCTCAATGAATTACCCCTGGCGGCATTTTGAACTACTTCCAACACTACGTCATCAACGGTTGCATTATTTTTAAGCTCAAACTCCTCATCTATAATAGGATCACAAGCCCATACTACCAGTAGCATGGCGATTGCCCAGATCCATTTTGTTTTATTTGTCTTCATGATTTTTTCTTTTTTGACTAGTTCCAACCCGGGTTTTGTGTAAGCACTCCATTAGACAGCCTGATATCTGTTTGAGGGAATGGCATCAGACCCTTTATTTCCGGGCGATAGGTAGCATTATATACTCCATCGACACCCAGGTTTCTTACATTGATAACATCTGTAAAAGCAGTGTTTACATCACCCCAACGTACAAGATCAAACCATCTTAAGCCTTCAAAAGCCAGCTCATGAAGACGTTCTTGTTTCAGGGCATCCACTGAATAACCCACAGCGGGAAGTCCGGCACGCGCTCTCACTGTGTTGATTCCTGTAGCTGTCTGCGTGATTTCCGAGTGCATGAGGAGCACATCTGCCATACGCATTAAAATCATATCCTGAGAATGCCAGAGTTGCATATCTGTATTCGGGTTGTTGTACAGGTAGGCAAACATGGCTATTACACCTCTCGCACCATCGTGTTGAACAGAGGTATACTTTTTATTAAAAAAGCCGGTATTATGATCGCCTTCTCCGGACTGGTCATAATTCTGAGTACCCTGATCAGGGTTACCAATCTCTATGATCGATCCCTGCTTTCTCGGGTCAGCATCGTCCCATTGATTCCAAAGCTTTGGGTTAACTGGTCCCCAACCCCAACCTTGTCCAAAAGGAACCAGGCTATTGCCTCTGATTGAGAAAAACAGCGCAACGCGATTATTGATTTTCTGACCACCAAAATTCCAGTCAGCGGATGAATGCCTTACAGAGAAAATAGTTTCTGCATTGCCGGTACCAATTGTAGGGAAAAGTCCGTCCTGACCTACCCAGGCCAGTCCCTCATTATCTGCCCATGGAAGCGTAGCATTACCGGCAGACTGATTTACATGTGCATATGGCCAGAGGTTTCTGAAATCAGTTGCTAGTGCATGACCACTGTTGGCAATCAAATCATTCAGGTAACCTTCGATATCAGTCGCAGTCACACTACCACCATCCGTCAGAGGCAACTCACTGGTAGCCTGCCCTTCCATATTGGTCATGTAACCGGTATAATAAAGATAGGCACGGGCCATAAAGGCCTCTGCTACCCACTTGTTGGCATGCCCGTAACGATTACCCGGAATTTGTGAAATAGGTACAGCCGGCATGGTTTCGATGGCCTTCTTAAAGTCGGAGGCTATTTGAGCATAAGTTTCAGGGATAGTACTTCTGCCGGTGGTAAAGCGATCCTGTCCGGTTTCTAAGATCAGCGGCAGGCCTCCGAAAAACTTAGCAGCTCTGAGGTAGAAGAAACCTCTCATGAAATAGGCTTCTCCAATCGCCTGATTTACGAAGTCAATCGCATCTTGCTCATTATCGAAAAACTGAGTGAAATCAAACCTTTCAATGTTCTCGATAATGCCATTAGACCGGTTTACACCGTCATAGGTTTTTCTTAAAAGGTCACGAAATACATCTTCCCGCGTTTCACGGAATGCATCGATTTCCTTTGCCACGGCATCATCTGTGCCTCCTCCTGCCAACATCATGTCTGATAACAGGTTGGCTATGATAATCTCGTGAGAAACGGGGTCATCGGTGTAAAGCGCATGATATACACCACCAAATGCCTCATCTATCTCTGTAGGAGTAGAATAAAAACCTTCAAGGTCTCTTTCAAAAGGGTTGACCTCTGTTAGAAAGTCATCTGTATCACAAGCAATAGCGAATCCCAAGAGAGCTATTATCAACAAATATTGTATTGATCTTTTCATGTTTCGTCTTTTAGAATAAGTATTAGAATGAAGCATTGATACCGAATATTACTGTTCTTGGCAGTGGGTAAAGGCCAAGATCCACACCGGAAGCCCAGGGAGCTCCACCACCATACCCCACTTCAGGGTCCATACCATGATAGCCGGTAAACGTGTGGAGATTAGTCACCTGAACATAGAACTTCAGGTCATCAAAGAAGTCGAGGCCATTCAGTAAGTCTTTAAAATTATATCCTACTGTCAGGTTTTGTATTCTTACATAATCTGCATCATACACATATATATCAGAGATAAAATTGGCGTTTCTATTGGGGCTTGCACTCAGACGAGGCATTCTGTTGGACGTGCCCTCTCCATGCCAGCGCTGTAAATCAAAGGAGGTATAGTTCTGCATAGTGGGTCCATTAAAGTCCCTGTAGGAATTCATTACCTGCATACCGAATTTACCCACCAGCGTAGAGTTCATATAGAAGTTCTTCCAGCCGAGGTTCAGTTGAAGTCCCATCTCAAAATCGGGAGTAGGATTACCAATGATGGTTTTGTCTTCTTCGTTAATCACTCCGTCACCATTGAGGTCGACAAAGCGTACGTCACCGGGTCGTTGATCTGGAAAATAGGGTGCTCCTTCACTATTTACATAAGCATCAACTTCGTCCTGATTTTGAAGGATACCGTCTGTTCGGTAGCCATAGAATACTCCTATTGGCGAACCGACACGAGCTATTGATATAGCGGGTGTGTTCGTTGAAAAGAAGTTAGTAGGACCTTCAAACTCCTGCGCATCATTTTCGATTCTTGTTACTTCATTGTCATTGAAAGCAGAGCTCAACGTGATGCCATAATCAATATCTCCTATCTCATCCTGCCAATCGAGCATGATTTCGAAACCACTGTTTTCAATCTCACCACCGTTAATTACCGGAGGAGCAGCACCTAATAAAGCAAAGTCAGGCGCAGTCACTAACCAGTCACGTGTCGTCTTTTTGTACCAGTCGAAAGTAAAAGCCAGTCTTGAGTCATATAATAGTGCGTCAAATCCAACATTGATTTGTTCTGAAGTTTCCCATGAGATATTGGGGTTGGGCACTCTGTTTATTACCGTACCGGGAGAGGATACCGGTTTGTTATTTCCAAAGAAATAAGCCGGTGCTATGTTACCCACGGTGGCTGAATACAGGAAAGAACCAACGCTG
This sequence comes from Roseivirga sp. UBA6061, assembly GCA_002427745.1. Classification (GTDB taxonomy): domain Bacteria; phylum Bacteroidota; class Bacteroidia; order Cytophagales; family Cyclobacteriaceae; genus Roseivirga. The sequence goes on from DIYF01000109.1 coordinate 29,953, forward strand.
TTATTACCATTCTGCCCCCAGCTAGCCCTCAGCTTCAATGAGTTTAATTGCTTTGGTGCTGCAGCCATAAAGTCTTCATTACTTATCAGCCATCCTGCTGAGAAAGACGGGAAGACACCAAATCGGAAACCATCGGCAAAGTTGGAAGAACCATCTCTTCTGACGGTAGCATCAAAGAGGTACTTCTCTTTGTAGTTGTAGCTTAATCTTGTCAGGATTCCCTGAATTCCACCACCAATAGCTGCCCAGTCACGGCCCCATGCCTGAATCTGGGTAATGTCCTGGGGTGGAAAGGTATTATCGAGGAAAGCCTCATCGGGATCATTTGATATGGTATTCAGCCTGTTCGCTCCAACATTGGTATTCAATACGGGGTAGTTTCTCTCAAAACCCACCACAGCTGATAAGTTATGATCGCCAAAAGACCTGTTGTAGGAGGCGGTATGCTGTACGGTATACCATGTATTGAGCCATTGACTCTGGCTGGCCGCACTTACACTGTTGAGTTGCCTTTGTCCCAAACCAAATGTAGGAGAGAATCCCCTGCTGTGCCCAAAGCCCAGGTTGACCCCCAGCTTCGACTGAATCACGAGGTTTTCGATAGGCTCGATGCTCAGATAGACATTACCGTTAACGGAATGACCTGTGCCCCAGCCAAAGTTGTTTGTATAAAAGAGGCTGGCTGCCGGGTTGGACTGTCCCGGGTCTACCCCATCGAGGTTGGGAGCAAACCCGAACTCGTTATTAAAACCATTCCAACGTACCGGTTGCAGTGGGTTTTGTACAATGGCATTGTGCAGGTCATTCCAGTATACGTTACCGGTTCTGACATTTCTTGTGCGGTTGGAGGTATAGGTAATCCGTTCACCAAATTTTATGATGTCCCGATCTGCGTTTTTAACAATGGTGGCTTCGGAGTTTAACCTGACCGTGAGCCTTTTCAAGCCGGCACCGATGAGGTCTCCACCTATAATACCTTCCTGGTCTAAATAAGATACCGCTGCAGAATAGGTGATGTTCTCGCCACTTCCTGTAATGTTTACACTGTTGAATTGCTGAGCCGCATTTCTGTTGGTAATGGCATCAATCCAGTTAGTTCCCTGCCAGCCGTTCTGAAGCTGGTTCCACACGTAGTCTCCATACTCGCCTCCCAGTCCTGGCTGTTGCAGGTCAAGCCATAAATTGTTTCTCAGGGTTGTTTCCCAATCCAATAACGGAAGGCCATCATTAAAACGTCCTTCATTGATCAGCTGCATATACTCCTGAGCATTGAGCGGATCAACATTCTTATATACATTCTGGAAACCGTAGTAAGAGTCAAAATAGACCTTCATAGGGGCACCCTTTCTGCCACTCTTTGTCGTGACCAAAATCACCCCGTTCGCAGCTCTTGCACCATATATCGCAGCCGAGGCAGCGTCTTTCAGTACAGACACAGACTCAATATCTGTGGGAGACAGGTAATCAATACTACCTACATAGACACCGTCTACTACATACAGAGGGTTGGAATTTCCGTTGGTACCGATACCCCTGATTCTGACACGGGTTCCCGCTCCGGGTGCTCCATTGTTTCGTGTGATACTTACACCCGGGGCTATCCCCTGAAGGCCTTCCATCACAGAAGGAGTGTTGAGCTCCTTAATTTTATCCCCTTTCACATCAAGGTTCGCACCTGTAAGGAGTTTCTTCTTTTGTGTGCCATACCCCACTACCACTACTTCTTCGAGCAGGGAAATCTTGGGCACCATCGAAACGTTGATGCTCTCATTATTCGCAATGACAATCGTTTGCGGCTCGTAGCCTAAAAAAGAGAGAACCAGTGTTTCTCCTACTTCAGCGGGTACGGAAAAATCCCCCAAAGCATTTGTAATAGCTCCTCTGTCAGTGCCTTTCACCATCACAGACACGCCTGGTAAGGGGGCTCCCAGCTCGTCTTTCACATTGCCCTTGATTGTGCCGGACTGTGAAAAGACCGTATGAGACAATGCTAAAAGCATTACCAAACATGCGATTTTAAGTTTTACCATAAGATTAAAGTTGTTTTCATACAAGTCATACTCTTTGAAAAATCTAGAAGAACATATTGAGCAAGAGCACACACAACAAAAAAATCACCGTGACAAGAGCCAGGTCTACAAGTGTGATATGCTTGGTGAATTTGCGCTTCATTAAGACTTATCAATCTCAATGATAGGCATTGACTTAAGAGACTTCAGGGAGATATAAGGCAAAGAATATGAAATTTGAAGCTATGCAATCGTTTTACCCAGCGCATGCAACATTTGTTAAACAGCATGCTACATCCTTGATATTAACCTGATAATTTGACGCGAGGAATTGAACAGAGAAAGTCAAATAGCCTGTCAGGAACCCTATTTCGAGCACTATCAAGTGCATTCGATTGCCGGAGAGTGGCTTAATTCAACAGTGAATCTCGTTGAGAGCTGGCAAGTTGAGTAGGAGATACCCCAAATTCATTTTTGAAGCACTTAGAGAAGTAGGACGGAGAGGAGAAGCCGACTTCATAGCAGACATCATTGATCTTCTTGTGGCCATCCTCTATGAGCTTTCTGGCTTTTTGTAGTCGAACAGATCTGACAAACTCAACTGCCGTCTTATTAGTGAGTGATTTGATTTTTCGATAAAACTGACTGCGGCTTAAGTTTAACTCAGATGCCAGCACATCAACACTCAGGTTTGGATCCGCCATATTATCGTTGATATAACTCAAGACCTTTTGAATAAACTGCTTGTCTAATGAACTGACATTTTCCTCAGTATTGGAAATAGCACTGAAGTATTTGGCAAACAGAAGCTGACGATTTTTAGCCAGTTGCCCCATCGTAGCCTTTAATTCTCTCATATCAAAGGGCTTACTCAAATACGCATCAGCCCCCATATCCAGACCCCTCACTCTGTCTTCAACCGTTCCTTTAGCTGTTAGCATCAACAAGGGAATATGGCTCGTTTGAATCTTCTCTTTGATGTTTCTGCAAAACTCAAAGCCATCCATAAGGGGCATCACCACGTCTGTTATGATCAGGTCCGGAGACTTTTCAATTGCAAGCTCCAAGCCCTCTTTGCCATTGGTAGCCACTATTACCTTATATTCCTTCATTAATTCCTGCTTCACATAAAGCAGCAACTCCTGGTTGTCTTCCACCACCAGAACGGTTTGTGTGTCCTGCTTGTGATTCGTTTCTTCAGTTACCGGTGGTTGCTCGGATGTACTCTCTTCTTCATTAACAGTAAAATGAGAGCCCGGCTCTTCTCTTAACAACTGATCGTCTCGAAATACAGACCTGTTCACAGGCAGGCTGATCGTAAATTCGGTCCATTTACTCAGCTCACTGTTAATCTCTATTGTTCCATGATGTAACTCAACAAAGCCTTTGACCATCGCCAACCCGACCCCTGAGCTTCCATAATAACTCTTGTTGCGTTGACCAACCTGGTAGAAGCGATTGAAGATTTGTTTGTAGTCTTTCTGATCAATACCCGGGCCCGTATCTCTGATAGCCAATACAAAATGATCGATGAGCTCCTTTTCTGAGGTTACAGGATTAAGCAGCTCCTTTTTAGTCTCTCTGGCAGTAACGGTAATCGTACCACTTTCTGGTGTGACCTTGAAGGCATTGGAAAGTATATTGAAGAGTATTTTTTCAAACATCCCCTGATCTACCCAACCCACCAAAGACTTCACTTCAGATACAAAGTCCAGTGAAATATGCCTCCGTTGTGCTTCTTCATAAAAATAACTCAGAACATCATGAGTCTTTTGAACAAACTCCAGTTCTCCCACTTTGAGTTCAATCTTGTTTGTCTCAAGTTTTCTGAAATCCATCAGCTCATTGATCAGCCGCGACAGCCTGTCTGAGTTTTTCCTGATGGTGTTTAATTTCCCTGCAACTGCCTGGGGAAGCTGATTTTGATAACCTTTAATAATATCTCTGACCGGGTTCATGATAAGTGTCAGAGGGGTTCTGAACTCGTGAGATATATTGGTAAAAAAGACCAGCTTGGCCTGATGAAGATCCTCTTCCTGTTGTCTTCTTTCTTTTTCTAACAACAGTGCCTGTGTCTCTCTGAATCTTCGTCTCGAAAAAGAGGCTATGCCAAAAACAGCTACCAGTAAGACAATAAAATAGCTCAGGTAAGCTAACTGGTGTTTCCACCAGGGCGGAAATACCGTGATTTTAAGTTCTAAGATCTGATCACTCCAAACACCATCATTATTGGCCACTTTTACCTTAAAGGTATAATCGCCCGGCTTTAGGTTTGTGTACGTAGCTGACCTGATATTACCCACATAATTCCATTCCTGATCAAAGCCTTCCATTTGATATGCATATACATTTTTTTCAGGTCTGGTGTGGCTGATGCCCATATACTCCAGCGTAAATACCGACTGGTGATGTCTCAACTCTATTTCTTTCGTTTCAGAAATTACAGCATCCAGCGGTGAGTCATCTGATGTAGGAGAAACAGGTTTATTGAATAATTTCAATCCGGTAAAATAAAGGGAGGGCCGGTTTTCGTTGACCTTTATTTTTTCAGGAATAATAGAGTTAATTCCTTTATAGCTACCGAAATAGATTTCACCATCCTCACCCATCTCAATAGCCCCAATATTGAAGTAATCGGAAAGCAAGCCATCCGCTGTAGTAAACTGTCTGACGGCTTTTGTCTTTGGATCAACGCTGAATACTCCGGACTCTCCACCCAGCCAGAGTATACCCATTTTATCTTCAATGATAGAAGAAACGGTTCCATTATTCAGGCTCGGGTGATCGCTGAATACGCTGTACTGTTTAAGGTTATCATCATACACCATCAGGCCTGCCCCTTTAGAACCCAACCACAGTGTCCCATCTTCTGATTCAAAAACACAGGTGATTCTATTGGTGCTCGGATGCCCGTTAGCCGATGCATTCAGGGTAGAAGTGATATGCTTAACGCTGAAGTTATCGTCTGCGTCATAGCTGACTTTAAACAGACCAAAGCTGGTTCCGGCCCAGATACTGCCCTTCGAATCTGCCATTACATAACCAACATCCGCTGTGGTCAGGCTGTTGAGCAGAAAAGGGCTGCTATCGCAATGCATAAACTCCTTTTTTTCAGGGTCATAATATTGAAGCCCTTTTAAGAATGAGGCCATCCAGACCCTCCCCTTCTTATCTTCAGCAAAGCTTAAAAGAGAGTTGGTGACCAGCTCACCGTTTGTATTTTCTCTGGTGTAATTAACGAATTCACTTTTTCCGTTTTCCAGAAAATACAGCCCATTGTCCCATGTACCAAGCCACACATTTCCCTTACTGTCAATAAATATGGTTTCACCACTGATGCTGTTTTCAAAAGTTCCCTCTTCGTTTTTCTGACCCATTTTGACATGGTCAATAACGCCTCTCCTTGTGTCAAGTACATCCACTCCGCTTTCCAAACTAATCCACAGTCTTCCGGAAGCATCCTTATCAATGCCCGTAACCATATTGGTCTGAAGTGAATTTTTATCATAGGGGATTGTTTCCAGGGATTCGAACTTATTGAAGGAGTCATCATGGACTTCTACACCGGCATTATAGGAGCCCATCCAAATGCGACCCTGGGCATCCTCGTATAGCGTCCATATTGAATTTGAGCCAATACTCTTTTCGTCCGACTGGTTATACCAATAGTGTTTTAACAAGCTCCCATCCTGATTTAGCACAACCAGCCCCTCGTTTTCCGTGCCAACCAAAACAACGCCCTCAATAGTGAGTAATGACAGCACTTTCTTTTTTGTAACAGGAAGATTAACACCTTTTACCAGGCCATCGGGTGCATATTCGAGTTTGACCAGCCCTGTTTCCAATGTCCCAACCCACAGATTATCTGAGGTGTCGGTTTTTAAGGTTTGCACATTCTTTCCCCGGGTCAGGTTGAACTCTTCCCCGGCAATAAGCCCACCATCAACTAATTCCAGAACACCTATGGACGTACCAATGTAGACTCGTCCTTTTGAACTCAGGTCGATATCATTGATTACGAAACCTGAAGGTGTATCTATCTTAACAGGCATTCGCTCCACGGTTAATTTTTCAGGGTCTATACGAATCAGGCCAAATCTGTAGGTAACGGCATAGAAAACATCGTCATCTGCCTGTACTAATTCCCGGATGTTGTATTGACCACCCAGGTTAAAATCAGCGGTTAATTGTATGGGCTCAAACTTGTCCAGTTTCTTATCATACCTACTTAATCCCGTATCAGTACCTGCCCATACCTCACCACTTCGGTCTAATAAAAGGCAATAAATCAAATTGCTGTTCAGAGAGCTGGTATCCCTCCATTTGTGTGTGTAGGAAACGTAATTGATACCATCAAAACGATATAAACCACCGCCAAAGGTACCAATCCAGGTCATACCGGAGCTTTCCTGCACAATGGAGGAGATTGCTTGCCGGGAGGTAATCCCTTCTTTGGTTATGAAATGAAGATTATTAAAATCGATTTGAGACTCTGCACGATTGACAAGTATTAAAACTAATATCAGACAAATCAGATTTCGTCTTTCCTTAATAAATCTCGTCATAGCTCGTTTCCCAACTTATCCGGGGATAATTCATCTTTTTCCGATTCTTCTTATCCACCCTAAGGTTTAATCTAGTAAAGAAAACTTAAAGTCAGAAATGCCTTCAGAGTGAATTTAAATGCTTTCTCAGGATTAGTATGAGCCATTATTTCAATTACTGATTGTCAGGGCTTAGTTCAGTCAAAAACCCAATTCTGAGGGCATAGTACGGCCCGTTCCCTTTGAAGAGTTGGTTTGAGATATACTTATCAAAAGAGATGATTGTTGTATGACTTAATTCAAGGTCATACAGTCAGAATATGCTGCCTTCTTCAATGCATATGTCCATAAACCAAGAAACCCTCAGGGTCCTGTCAGGGTTTAAACCAGCCTTCGACACCTCCGTGACCGGTTAATACATTGATACAAAAAAATAAGCCCTTCCGATTTCTCAGAAGGGCTTATGTACCAGAGATGGGACTTGAACCCATACGCTCAGAAGAGCACAAGATTTTAAGTCTTGCGTGTCTACCAATTCCACCAC
>DIYF01000113.1:0-8228 GCA_002427745.1 Roseivirga sp. UBA6061
CGTATCAATGCCAGCACGCGCATCGGGTTTGGCGGGGTTTTCAGTCATGGACTTTTATTGACCTCATTTTACCCGCTCTTCTCTTACGAAAAGCAGTTGAACCCTTACTGGACACTGGATATGACCCTGCCCAAGTCGGTTTCATTAAGGAGAGAGATAAACCCCAAGACCTTTTTTACGGCTGAGGTTGAATTTGAAGGCTGGCGATATAATCTCACCAATGCTATTGCAGGAGCAGCACGCAATTATACCTTACGCAAGGCTGACCTTGAATTCAGAGTGAAATTTGAGCGTGAGATTCATGACTGGCTATGGTTTGGAGTGGACCTGGGTTATAATAAGAATGTCAGCTATTACCTGTCCCGTCCGGGCCAGAGAGGCCCTGATGCACTGATCGACCTGAGAGCCCGGGATGCGCGTTATGTAAAGTTTTCTCTCTTTATCGTGCCACCCAGGCGATTTTCAAGGTAGCTCACAGACCACGGATACTACCTGGTACAAGGCTGTGGTCAATCCTCTATCTACTGCGGAGACAAGCTGCGAACAAACTTCAACGTTTTGGTTATAAAGAATAGCCTGGGGCAGGGTTTCAATGAATCTGCTTCCTGAAGTTTGATCAGTTACTTGTAAGTACCTGAACCAACCACGAGATCTCCGAATCTCTTTACAAAACTAAACTTTTTTCTGACAGAGTTGGTCACCGGATCATCCCAGTAGTACCAGGTCCAGCCTTCACCTTCCTGGTTGATGTTTTCAAACATATCCCTGATAAAGTACTTTCCCTCAATATCCTGCAGGTCCATCAGGTTCTGCCCGATAAGCTCATGCTGAAAACCATGTGACAGCATAGTGGCATTCATGTCCATCACGAATATATACAGCTCTTCAGATACAAAATTACCGTTCAACTCATCAAAGGCCTCAAAAGCCTCTTCCTGACTTGTGTTGTTTAAATGCTCTATCGCGGTTGCCACAAATTCCGTAACCCTGGATTTTTCGCTATCTGTAAGACATATGAAAATGCAGGTGCCATCTGCCGATGTTATATCGGTACATGCATCGGGGTCAGTACAGGTTTGATTATCGTCCTCATTGCAGGATTGTACACCGATAATCGATGCAACTAAGAACAGTATTAATAAGAGCTTTTGCTTCTTCGCTTTCATCTTTGAACCAATTTTACGGTTCAAAGTAACGTTACAATTCAGAAGCTTTGGTTGGGGATGCAGAGACAAATCGGAGACAAGAGAAGGGGAATGTACTCCTGTCCACACATAGAAAAGCGGCTGTTCCGGTAGTTTACTCCTGAAAAGCTTCCTGATGGTCTATTGAACACTCAGATTGAACTGAACCCGGATGTCTTCCTCACCTCCGGCCCCGGCCAGGTTACCGGCACTCACACCGGTAGCGCTTTTATTGGGCTTATGCACCAGTACCACTCCGAAAGTACCATTACTGGCCTCCCCGGTCGTAGCGGTACCTATAATCCCGATGGGGTTACCATTGGTGTCCTGATCTCCATAAGCAGTGACAATATTGACATTGCCGCCTCTCAATAAGAAAACCTGATGATCCGTTCCTTCCTCTCTTACCTCGGCAGTGACATCCTCAGTTGGGGTAGCCTGTTCATTGAGAAACTCCAGAACATAGCTGTACTCTGTATTGGCACTTAGTGTGAATTCACCAATCACAGGGTCGTTGCCTCCGGGACCGTCCAGGTCGCGATAGCTCACGGTAACGACATCGCTTGCCATAGCCGTATTGGTAAAGGTGACGTTCACGGTGGTAATCAGCTCTTCTTCATTCACTTCGTCCGGATCAGAACTACAGGCTGTTGCGGCAATCAAAACGAGCATTACCAGCCAAAGTGAATTTAAATTCTTCATCCTCATCATTTTCATACTTAGTCCTCATTAAACTCCGGGCGGAGTGGGTTGTTCAACTTATATGACTGTCAACAGATGCAATATTGTTGCAGTGATAAAAACGAGAAACAAAAGACCTGGGTTTTATCTGACGGGTGCCGTTTAAAACGACCATAATGGAGTGTTAAAAAACGTTTTGTAAAATCCTCCGTATATTTGTTCAGCTTGAAAAGAACAGCGACCATATTATTTACCCTGGTCTACTTTGTTTCCACCTCGGGAGTATTGATGGGGCAGCATATCTGCATGGGCAGGGTAAAGGAGAGTGCTATTTTTCAGAAAGTTGAATCGGATTGTGGTATGGGCATGGAAGCTCATAAGGACATGAAGGGATGCTGTGAAGATGAATGGTCTCTTGAAAAAGTGGAAGATGATCAGCAGGTAACGCAGGGCAGTGATGCCCCCAAGGCCAATTATCATGTTCTTTATGAAATACCGTTGAGTGACTGGCTTCCTTTGCTGGCATCAACTGATCAGGTAAGTCTGGTACGCAATACGGGGCCACCCGATATACCTGAACCTGATCTTTTTATTCTATATCAATCTCTCAAAATACCCTTTGCTTTACAATCCTGATCGGTAGCCAGCCTTTTGGATAGCCGTCTGTTTTTCCACTAGATGGAAAGGAGAGCTATGTATTGTGCTACGGATCATTCCCCCGTTCAGGGGCTTTCCTCACTTAATCAGATTGTAAAAGCAAAAATGAATGATCAATACATGTATTAGGTTTTTCCTTGAGAACAGGTTCTTCACCCTGATCTTACTGCTGATGCTGGTAGGCTGGGGGCTGGTGACAGCACCCTTTCAATGGTCGGAGAAGCTGGGACTCAACCTGCCTGCTGATCCGGTGCCGGTAGATGCTATTCCGGATATAGGAGAAAATCAGCAAATCGTATTTACTGAGTGGCCAGGCCGTTCTCCACAGGACATTGAAGACCAGATTACTTATCCACTGACTTCTTCCTTATTGGGAGTTCCCGGGGTGAAGACCATCAGGAGCTCGTCTATTTTCGGAGTCTCATCTATCTACGTCATCTTCGATGATGCCACTGAGTTTTACTGGAGCCGCAGTCGCATCCTCGAAAAGCTCAACTCTCTGCCTAAAGGGCTGTTGCCCGATGGGGTGCAGCCGGCACTTGGCCCCGATGCCACCGGGCTTGGGCAGATTTTCTGGTATACACTGGAGGGGCGTGATGAAGCGGGCAACCCTGTGGGGGGCTGGGACCCTCAGGAGCTGAGAAGCATCCAGGACTATACGGTTCGATATGCACTGGCTTCGGCTTCGGGAGTATCAGAAGTAGCCTCAATCGGAGGCTTTGTGAAGGAGTATCAGGTAGATGTAGACCCTGTTGCCATGGAGGGATATGGAGTCTCACTGGCCGAGGTCAGCAAGGCTGTCAGAGAAAGTAATCTGGATATAGGGGCTAAAACACTGGAAGTCAATCAGGCTGAATACCTGGTAAGAGGCCTGGGCTATGTGAAGAAGCTGGAAGATCTGGAGAATGCCGTGGTGCGTACGGTGAATAATACTCCGGTACGTATTAAAGATATAGCCCGGGTGAGCCTGGGACCCGCATCCCGAAGGGGGGCATTAGATAAATCTGGTGCCGAGGCTGTGGGTGGAGTTGTGGTGGCCCGTTATGGGGCAAATCCCCTGGAGGTAATCAATCAGGTAAAGGCTAAGATTGAAGAGATCAGTGCCGGGCTACCCACCAAATACCTGTCTGATGGGCGGGCTTCCAAACTGACCATCGTACCTTTCTATGATCGCACCCAACTGATCAAAGAGACGATCGGTACCCTGGAAGAGGCACTCAATCTGGAAGTCATCATCACGATTGTGGTGGTGCTGGTAATGCTGTTAAACCTGAGAGCCTCCGTATTGATATCTTCTTTACTCCCTATTGCTGTGTTGATGAGTTTTATCGCCATGCGCTATTTCGGGGTAGATGCTAATATCGTGGCGCTTTCCGGTATTGCCATTGCCATTGGCACCATGGTAGATGTAGGCATTGTGCTTACCGAAAATGTCACCAGGCACCTGGCCGACAAGGGAGAGAGGAAGCTGTTGGATTTGATTCTGGAAGCTGCCGGGGAAGTGGCTCCTGCCATCATTACTGCGGTCATGACAACGGTTATCAGCTTTGTTCCGGTATTTACCCTGGAGGCCGCGGAGGGCAAACTCTTCAGGCCCCTGGCTTATACCAAAACCTTTGCCTTGCTGGCTGCCATCGTGGTGGCACTGGTCATTTTACCTACACTGGCATATTGGTTTTTTGGGTTCAAGCCAAAAGGAAAGCTTTGGCGTCCGGTGTTGAATGGGGCTCTGATTATTTTCGGTTGTTGGGTAATGGTGTCCGGCTATTATCTGTCGGCTCTTGTCCTGATCGGATTTGGTGTATTGAATCTGGTGAGATATTTCGCCCCATCAGTTTCAGGGTATCTGAAAAAGGGAGACCTGGCCATTACTTTGGTGTCAATCACTGTGTTGCTGAGCAGAGAGTGGCTACCTCTGGGAGTACAGGTGAGCAGTTTCGTCAATTTTATTTTCGTAGCGTTGATTATCGGGCTCACCCTGGGTTTCTTTCTGGCCTTTATAAGGTTCTATCCGCTTCTGCTGTCATGGTGTTTGAAAAACCGAGTTAAGTTCCTGATGGTGCCGGCAGTCATTGTTCTCTTCGGTACTACAATCTGGCTTGGTTTTGATCGGGTATTCGGGTTTGTACCAGGTGTTTTCGGAAATCCGGTACGGACCAATCCGGTTTATTCAAAACTGAGCCATGCTCTCCCGGGGATTGGCAAGGAGTTTATGCCGGCATTAGGTGAGGGTGCCTTTCTGCTTATGCCTACTTCTATGCCGCATGCAGGCCTGGAGCAAAACAAGGAAACTCTCAGGATGCTGGATATGGCGGTAACCGCTATCCCTGAAATCGAGTCAGTCGTGGGTAAGCTGGGGCGCACCGAAAGTGCCCTGGACCCTGCTCCGATTTCCATGTATGAGAATGTGATTAACTACAAGAGTGAGTATATCACGGATGAGCACGGTAAACGACTAAGATTTAAAGTCAGCGATGGTGAGTTTGAGCGAGATGAGGCGGGTGAGTTGATACCCGACAGCCGGGGAGCCTATTACAGGCAATGGCGGGATGAGATACAATCACCTGATGATATCTGGAATGAGATTGTGAGGGTGACGAAGCTACCAGGTGTCACTTCTGCTCCCAGGCTACAGCCTATAGAAACCCGCCTGATTATGCTGCAAACGGGGATGAGAGCTCCCATGGGCATGAAGGTTAAAGGTCCGGATCTTGAGACGATCGAAGCGGCCGGTCTGTTGCTTGAAGAGGTTTTAAAGGAAGTGCCTTCGGTAAAGAAAGAGGCTGTTTTTGCTGAGCGAATCGTAGGAAAACCCTATTTGCTGATCGAACTCAATCGTGAGGTTATGGCGCGCTACGGGCTCAGTATTGCTACCCTTCAGGAGTATCTGCAGGTAGCGGTAGGGGGAATGCAACTATCGACAACGGTAGAAGGCAGAGAGCGTTATCCGATCAGGGTGCGATACCCCCGGGAACTGCGTGATGATCCGGAAGCTTTGAGCAATATACTGATCCCGGTGATGGGTCGTGAGAGTATTCCCCTGGGAGAACTCGCCAGCATAGAATATGCCCGGGGGCCTCAGATGATCAAGAGTGAGGACACTTTTCTTATCGGCTATGTCATATTCGATAAGAAGGATGGCTTTGCCGAAACTCAGGCAGTTGAGGATGCCCAGCGTTTGATTGACCAGAAAATGGCAGAGGGTACCTTAAGTCTGCCGACCGGGGTATCTATAGAATTTACCGGGAACTATCAGAATCAGGTCAGGGCAGAGGCTCGTCTCAGTCTGGTGATCCCCATTGTACTGGTGGTCATTTTTCTCATTCTCTATTTTCAGTTCAAATCTGTAACGGTTTCTCTTATGGTTTTCAGCAGTGTGGCGGTGGCCTTTGGAGGAGGTTTCCTGATGCTATGGCTTTATGGCCAGGAGGGATTTCTTGACTTTACGGTCTTCGGAACTAACATGAGAGCGCTGTTTCAGGTGAGCCCTGTCAATCTAAGTGTAGCCGTTTGGGTAGGGTTTATCGCGCTTTTTGGTATTGCTACAGATGATGGCGTGCTGATGGCCACCTATCTCAATCAGACCTTTGAAAAGAGGCATGACCTTGATAAGCGCAGTATTCAATCTTTGGTAATAGAAGCCGGTATGCGGAGGGTCAGGCCCTGTCTCATGACTACGGCTACTACACTCCTGGCCTTACTGCCTATTCTGACTTCCAAGGGAAGAGGGGCAGATGTGATGATTCCCATGGCCATTCCGGCTTTCGGGGGAATGCTCGTGGCCCTCATTACGCTTTTCGTGGTACCAGTGCTTTACTCTGTGTATAAAGAGAAGCAGCTGATGTTTACTTCAAAACAACAAGAGACTTGAAAAAGATAATCAATATAAATGACGCCCTGATTCGCTCAGGGAAAGTATCGGTACTGGTGCTGCTTGCAGTGTTGCTATGCGGCTGCTATCCGGAAAAGAAGATGCCCGTTGAGGTGAAGACTTATGGCGTATTGCGTGAGATTATGAGAGAGCAAAGGCTTGATGCCAATGCCGATCTGCGGGAGTTTGAAGAGCAACCCCACCTGTACGCTCTGGGAGCACTGGAGGGACTTGCGGGCGAAATACTGATACTGGACGGTCGGCCGCTGAATGGTCTGGTTTCCAATGGAGCCCTCTCTTTTGACAGGAGCTTTGATCGCAAGGCCAGCCTGCTGGTCAGCACGCAGGTAGCAGCATGGAAAGAAGTATCTCTGGTACTTGAGCCAACAGATATGAGCCAGCTTCAGATCATTGTAAGAGATGCCGCAAAGCAATTGTTCATCAACACAGAAGAACCCTTTCCTTTTCTTCTCAAGGGGCAGTTTGAGAAAGTGGAGTGGCATGTCATTAATGCTGCTGAAGCGGAGACCCAAAGCCACGAAGCCTATAAAAGGGCTGGTCTGGCCGGGGTAAGCGAAAAAGTGGAGGCGAGGCTCCTTGGCTTCTATTCCGAAAAGCACGAAGGAGTTTTTACCCACCATGGCAGTTACCTGCATATACATTATGTAGATGACCCCGAGACCGAAATGGGGCATGTAGACGAACTGAGCATTGAGGGTAGCATTGTGTTATTACTTCCGGATGAAACGAGGCCATGAGAAATCTTAGCATAAAAATGAGAATGGAGGGATACCTGAAAGTTCTGGTGGCAGCACTGGTACTCTTGTGTATATCTCAGCCTGTTCAGGGACAAATGCACCTTGAGGCATACCTGCAGGCGGCAGCGGAACAAAACCCCGGTCTTAAAGCAAAGTTCAATCTGTACCTGGCGGCTCTGGAAAAGGTACATCAGGAGGGTACACTGCCTGATCCGACCGTGAGTTTTGGCTACTTCATTTCTCCGATTGAAACCAGAGTAGGACCTCAGCGATTCAGGCTTTCCCTGTCACAGATGTTTCCATGGATGGGTACACTTAAAGTCAGAGAGCAAGCTGCTTCGAGCATGGCCAGAATCAGGTTTTATGAGTTTGAAGAGGCCAGAAACCAGCTGTTTCTTCAGGTGCGGCACAAGTGGCTGGAGTTGTATGAGATCAGGAGAGAGCTCAGTATTATGCGGGAGAGTCTGGATTTGCTCAGGAGTTACGAGCCTGTTACTAAAACGAAATACGAGGCAAACCTCGTATCACTGGCTGATCTCATCCGGGTACAAATCAGCATTGACAATGCAGAATCTCAGCTAAAGGTCCTGGCTCTGAAATGGGAGCCTGCTCTTAGTAATTTCAATACCCTGCTCAACCGGAAACTGAATCTGGATGTCGTTCTGCCAGACTCTATTATGATAGAAGAAGTGAACCATTATTCACAGGATTCTATTGCCGCACATCAGCCACTTATTCACAGTGTGAATGCCAGCCTGGACGCCCTCGAACATGAATCAGCTCTGGCGGCATTGAAGCGAAAACCCAACATAGGTTTCGGGCTTGAATATGCCATGATTGGCAGGCGATCGGACGCCATGGTTGCTGACAACGGGAAGGATGTGCTGATGCCTACGGTCTCACTGAGCTTACCGGTTTTCAAAAAGAAAAACAGGGCCTATACCAGAGAGGTGGCACTAAAGAAGGAAAGCTATATGGCACAAAGAGACCAGGTGACCAACGAATTGAATAATGATTGGATTAAGGCAGAGAATCAAATGAAATCTGCTCTGGAAGAGCTGAATTTATATCAAGCTG
>DIYF01000113.1:8276-12963 GCA_002427745.1 Roseivirga sp. UBA6061
GCTGAATTTATATCAAGCTGAGATTGAGAAAACCCAGGTGCTTTTGCGCATTCTCACCAGTGAGTATACCAATAACCACCGCGATTTTGAGGATCTGTTATCAGCACAGCAACGTCTGTTACAGCTACAGCTGGCGCTGGTCAAAGCCCGGGTGAAGTACTGCCACGGATTACATCAGAAAGATTATTTAACCGGTTACACATTAAACAGAATCAAATGAAAAAGAGTGTAAGCAAGATATTGACCATGATAGTGCCCCTGGCAATCGGGGTGGCTCTGGGGGCTGTTTTCCTCGGTGGCTCGTCTGACCAGGGAGAGCATGAGCACGAACTGGCGGCTGATGGTACCTGGACCTGTTCCATGCATCCGCAGGTCAGGCAATCGGAGCCGGGAGCCTGTCCCTTCTGTGGCATGGATCTGATTCCGGTTACGGATGAAGATAATGAGGACCCGGCAGTGCTGAAAATGTCAAATGCTGCGATTGAACTGGCCAATATCCAGACCAGTGTTATCGGAAGTGAGCAGGTAAAAGGAGCCCTGAAGCTTAATGGCAAAATCAAAGCGGATGAGCGCAGGGTGAATACCCAAACCACGCATTTTGGTGGCCGAATAGAGGTGCTGTACAAGAATTATGTGGGTGAGTTTGTCAGAAAAGGCGAAAAGGTGGCTTCACTGTATTCTCCGGAATTGCTGGCGGCACAGGAAGAACTTATAGAAGCGAAGAAGCTGGAGAAGTCAAACCCGGTTTTGCTGGAAGCTGCGCGAAAAAAACTCAACTACTGGAAGCTGACCGAGGCTCAGATCCAAGAGATTGAAGCATCGGAAGCACCGATGAGAAACTTTGACCTGCTGGCCGGTTATGATGGTGTGGTGACCAGGAAGCTTGTTAATACGGGAGACCACCTGCATGAGGGTGGAGGACTGCTGGAGATTACTGACCTGTCAGAGGTCTGGGTGGTTTTCGAAGTCTATGAACGTGATCTGCCAAAGATTCAATTGGGTGATGAGGTAGAGTTTAAGGCCAGAGGTGTTCGGGGAAAACAGACGGCCAGGATTTCCTTCATATCTCCTGAGGTAAATGCGCAGAGCCGTGTGGTAGAGGTACGTGCGGATATAAGCAATCGTGCGGGGCTTCTGAAACCCGATATGTTTGTGGATGGCAATGTGATGATGGATACTAATGAGGCTCTGCTGGTTCCGGGGTCAGCTGTGCTGTGGACCGGCAAGCGCTCTGTGGTGTATGTGAAGTTGCCGGGAGAGCAAAGCTTCGAGCTGCGCCATGTGACTTTGGGAGAGCCTGTGGGCGATGCTTATGTGATAGAAGAGGGGTTGAAAGCAGGCGAGGAAGTGGTGACCAACGGTGCTTTCACGCTGGATGCTGAAGCTCAGATTCGGGGCAAGATTAGCATGATGAACCCGGGAGAAGGCAGTACTAAAGAGATGGGGCCTGAAAACCCATTCACGGAAGTAGAACTTCCGCCATTTCAGGATTTCAGGAACGAAGTGCAACCGGCATTTCAGGAGCAACTGGCTTCGTTGTCAGCAGCCTACGTTAAACTGAAAGACCGCATGGTAGAAGGCAATGGAAGCAACATCCGACAGGTCGGGGTAGAAGTAAAGAAAGCACTCAACGCGGTGGATATGACGCTGACACAGGGAGCAGGGCATACCCACTGGATGGCTGTGCTGGCTCCCATGCAACAGAGTGTGGAGGCAATGGTCACCAGTACTGACAGAGATCTGCAGCGGCTTCAGTTTATCAATCTGTCCAAAGCCCTGATCAATGCGGTACAATCTTTTGGCACCAGTCTGGAAAGCCCGCTTTATGTTCAGTTTTGCCCGATGGCAAATAATGACAAGGGAGCTACCTGGATTAGTACCAGCGAAGAAATTATTAACCCCTATTTCGGAGAGGTTATGTTGAATTGTGGAAATGTAGAAGATGTTTTAATGAACGAGCAATGAAAAAGTTAATGATGTTATGTGTCCTGAGTGGGTTGTTGATCGCTTGTGGCAGCGGAGAAAACAAGGGTAAGGAAGTGAGTATGGTCGATAGTTACCTGACTGTGAAGGATGCCCTGGTATCCACAGATGCAGAGAAAGCCCGGAAGGCGGCTCAGGCGTTTTTAGATATGAATACGAATACCGCTTTAACACCTGCCTTAGAGGCCATTGTTGCTACCACAGATGTGGCGGTTCAACGCAGAGCTTTTGAAAGTTTGTCAATGAATATGTACAACCTTGTCAAGACTGATGGTGCAGATATAGCACTCTATAAGCAGTATTGTCCTATGGCTTTTAATAATAAGGGCGCTTACTGGCTGGCAGCGGAGAAAGAAGTGAATAACCCTTATTTCGGGAACCTTATGCTGCACTGCGGCAGTGTGCAGGAAGTGCTGGATTAGTCATCCGGGGTTCGTCTTTTAGTTGGCTTTTTTCTTTGGCGCAAAGACAGAGTTGCGGACCTTTGCGCCATGCTGAAAAAGCTACTCATACTGGCGATAGTTACCGGTATGCTGATCAACCTGTTCAGCGCACCGGTGTCCTTGCTGATTTATGAGGTGAATAAGCAAATTCAGGCTCACGGTACTACCCGTTATCAGGTAATATCCATGACCGTATGCGAAGCCAGTTGTGCTATTCAGAAGCGGTTTGTAGTAGAACAGCACATCCCGGCACAGCCCCGGTCTCCACTGACTATCAGCTTTAATCCACTTGCCTTTTTCTGGCAACCCGTACAGAGTCCTGAAATGCACCCCGATTTACTTCTGGCCGATTTACGAATAGCACCTCGCCAAATCGGTGTGCCCAATCATGTGATTGACCTTCCCTTTGTTCCTCCCCGGCAGGTTTGATTTACCCCGTTTTCCGGGCCTTCAGGCCCGGATTTGAGTAAACAATCATTTATTAAATAATCAAACTACCGATGAAAAAATCATTTTCAATCGTGGCTATGCTATGCATATTCGCGAACCTGGTTTTGGCACAGGAGGAAGCCGGAACCGCATCAAAACCTGATAGCCACGCACCAATTGGTGTGATGGGAGACCACCTGCACAAGAAAGGCGAGCTGATGTTCTCTTATCGCTATATGCGCATGTCTATGAAAGACAATCTCATAGGCAGCAATGAAGTGACACCTGAGATTATTACCACAACCATTGCTAATCCCTTTGCCGGGAATCCGGGCATGCCTCCTACACTCAGGGTGGTACCTGTAGAAATGAGCATGGATATGCATATGCTGGGAGCGATGTACGCACCTTCCGATAAGGTTACCCTGATGGCGATGACCATGATTGTGACCAATGACATGGACCATGTCACCTTTCAGGGAGGTATGGGCACTACAAGGCTGGGTACATTCAATACCCGAACCAGTGGTTTGGGTGATACTAAACTGTCTGCCCTCATCCATTTGTTCAGGAAGGAGAATACAAGGGCTCATTTTAATCTGGGCGTTAGCATTCCTACAGGATCGATTACCGAGACAGCTCAGGTGTTGACACCCATGAATATGGAACCCACCTTGAGAACTCCCTATCCTATGCAGTTGGGGTCAGGCTCATTCGATCTCTTACCGGGTATTACCTATGCCGGAGGAAAGAACAAACTGGGCTGGGGTACTCAGCTAATGGCCAATATCCGAACGGGTGATAACGATGAGGATTATCGTCTGGGGAATCGTTTTGAGGTAAATACCTGGGTGAGCTACAGACTAGCTGACTGGATCAGTAGTTCATTCAGGCTGAAGGGGCTGACCATTGGTACAGTCGATGGCAGGGATGTCAATATCATGGCTCCGGTGCAAACAGCAGACCCTGAAAATCATGGAGGAGAGCGTTTGGATGCGGCTGTCGGAGTGAATCTGGTAGGGCGCCAGGGGTTCCTGCGTGAGCATCGGCTCGCACTCGAGTTGGCAGTGCCGTTACTACAGGATTTAAACGGACCTCAGCTCAAAACTACTTCAGTATTTACGCTGGGCTGGCAGTATGCCTTTACCAAATAGCTGATTTCGTAAGTAGGCTATCAACAAGAGGCTGCCATATTTATGGCAGCCTCTTTGGCATATCATGGAGCGTAATTCAGATTATGATCATCTTTTGCTGAATGGAATAGGCTACCAGACTGGCTGTATTTTTACACTGGGTTTTTTCAAGCAGGTGTTTCCGGTGCCCCTCGACCGTGCGTCTGCTGATGAACAGCTTCTCTGCAATTTCACTATTGGTATCTCCCTGGCAGATGAGCTGTAATACTTCTTTTTCACGATCTGATATCGCCATTTTCGGATGGTTAGCGGTCAGGGATGGTCTGCGCTTTCTCAGTCCGTTGAACATGATCTGGGATATATGAGGGCTGAAGAAAAAGCCGTCTTCATGGACACGGACAATGGTCTCATGAAGCTCCCGGGGAGAAGCTGATTTCATCAGGTAGGCGTTTACGCGAAGTTCTTTCAGGCAATTGAGAATGATGCTTTCGTCATCATGCATCGAGAGTACAATTACCTTAAGGTCGGGGTAGTTGACTTTGACCAGTTGAATCAGGTGTTGCCCCGACATATGCGGCATTTTCAGGTCTACTATGATGAGATCAGGGAGGCTTCTGTCCAGTTGATCCAGGAAAGCCTGGCCGTGAGAAGCCTCAAAGAGTATATCAATGTCTTCAAAGCCCTGGAGGAGTGAAATCA
>DIYF01000112.1 GCA_002427745.1 Roseivirga sp. UBA6061
AACACAGTAAATAATCTTTAAACTGTAAACTTTTTTTAGGACGAGTCACAACAACAAAAAGTGCAAGATATATCGATTATTCGATATATCTCGCACTTTTATTATCTGGCTGTTATAGCAATAGCTCACCTGAGCTTCGACTGTAGCTCTTTTCTTAATGTGGCTGAATCAGCTTTATCCACTACCACCCTTTCACATCCGCAGAAGCGGGCAAAGTCAGTCAGTTTACCGGCCAGGAGGTTCAAAAAGGCATCATCCGGTTTGAAGCCTTCTTCCAACCATAAGCTCTTGATATGAAGGGTCTTGCTCTTCCTGTCTACCTTGGGGTCAAGTCTGCCCACAAAGCTCTCTCCCCATAGTATAGGAATGGTGTAATAGCCAAACACCCGCTTCTTTTCCGGTACATAACACTCAATCAGGTAGTCGAAGTCAAAAAGGTTAGAAAGGCGCTTTCGCTGAATCACCAGGTTGTCAAAGGGAGAAAGCAGGTGCAATTGCTCCGATGCTTTGATATCATCAACCAGATCAAGATGATCGGGTGTCATGTAATACACTTCCGGGGAGTCCGGCAAAGCCACTCTGATCAATTCCTTTTTTCTTACTTTTTCATCCAGTACGCGTCTGATCGGTTTCTTAAGCCCCTTTCTCAGATAGCCCACTTCAGTCTCCGTTACCAGTCCGTGAGCCTGTACTGCCCGATCCACCAGGTAAGTGCAGAATCCCTTCTGGGTAGGCTTTTTCAGGTCCATTCCTTCAGGCACCACGCGTTCTGCCAGATCGTATACCTTCTGAAATCCCTGCCGGCCTGATACCATAATTCTGCCTTCCATAAAAAGCAGTTGTAACGCTATTTTAGCCGGTTTCCACGAGTACCAGGGGTTTGCTCCGGTAGGCGGATGTTCAAAGTCTTTGGATTGAAGCGGTCCTTCATTTTTGATGCGTTTCAATACATAACGCATCAGCTTCTTATCTTTCTCAAACCAGAATTTATCGGCTTTCAGTATCTCTCCTTTGGGATAAAGATTGAACCGATAGTCTTCCATGGGCAAAAATGCAGCCGCATGACTCCAGTATTCAAATACCTTTCTGTCCGCCACAAGTTCATCCAGCATACTTTCCTGATAGTCGCTGTTGCGGCTCCAGAAAACATGGTGATGCGCCCTGGCAGCTACAGAAATGCTATCGATCTGCACATAGCTGAGTTGTTGAATGGCCTTCAGGGAGTTGTCAGGTGCAGTATTGAGTCCCTGGCAGTGCAGGGTCAGTTTTCTTGCCTGTTGCTGGCTTATTTGGGTAATTCCTGGCATAGATTGTTCTCAATAGTTTCGGCCGATCAGCCCGGATCAGTTCTCATTTATAAGCTCCTGTAACTCTTCCTCTGTATAAGCCCCTTCCTTTGGTTTCACCTCTCTCAGAGACTTAATCAGTTCAGGGCTCGCCTCGCGTTTGGATTCACCAAATGCATTGCTCAGATAAGTGATCAGATCGGTGATATCCTGATCAGTCATATTACCATTAGCCGAAAGGCCGGGCATTTGGGCATTGAATTCATATCGCTGTCCCTTAACAGTAACAGGCCCTTTCATACCATGCAACAATACGAGCCCCAGGCGCTTAACAGGCCCCTTGATATACTCTGAACCGGCCAGTGGCGGAGCCAGTCCCTGAATGCCACCTCCTGCCTGACCGTGGCAGGCAGCACAGGTATTGCGGTAGATTTGTAAACCTCGCGTGCGGTCATCCATGCCTAAAGATGCCTGCTCATAAATCCAGTATTTCTTGTCGGCTTCCCGGTCATCCACTAACTGACTCAAACTGACCTCAAATTCCTTTCTGACCGTACTCTTATCCAGGTAATTCCAGAACGCTTTTTCATAGCCACTTAATGAACTGAGCAGGGCATCTTCATAAATAACCCGGGACTGTTTCGTGACAAACTCAGTTATCATTGGTACCATACTCTGCCCTGACTTTTTTACGGCACTCCCCAGGTAGGTCAATAGATACAAATCAGTATCAGGGTCATTTCTTTTTGCCAAAGCATTGATCATTTCAGTCTCTTCACTGATTCCCGCTTCCTGATTTTGAGCAAGTAGCACCAGTGCATGACTCGCCAGGTACTGGTTTGAGTGTTGAGCAATAGCCACCAGCTTCTGTCTGTCCAGGGCATCAAAAGCCTTCAGTACGTACAGTGCGTGTACACTTTCGATGCCCGCATCTTCTCTGCCGATGAGCCCCAGCAGCCAGTCTGTGCCATCGGTTTTGTTCTTATGGATCAGCAACTGTTGCGCCCGGTCTCTTACCCAGCCATTTTTATGACTTAGTAACTCAATCAGTCCCTTTGTATCTTCATTTTCCAGGTCAGGAATCTCAGAAAGTCCCTTTTCGGTATTCTTTACCCGCAAGATCCGTCCCATGCCAATGACTTTGTCCAGGCCACGTTCAGCAATTCTCTCGCGCAAATAGGTCGTCATATACGCCCCATGCTGAATGATGCCCCGGTGCATATCTACTACATACATTCCACCATCGGGACCGTTAAAAAGGTTTACCGGGCGAAAGCCTTCATCTGTAGCCGCTAAAAACTCCTGGTCATCCCAGGCCTGCTTAGCTGTGGTAACAGGGCCATCAAAGTTCAGCAAGTTGCGCTTGATCAGGTTGACCTCAGGTGCACATACAAAGGCATTCTGGTCATAATCAGCCGGGAACTGCCCACCCCGGTATACCAGCGGCCCGCAGGAAGAAGTCACATTGACCAGCATGCTGTCAGCGTCTAACACGCCTTTTTCATAGCCTCTGTTTACGAGAGTGGCATGAAGAGGATATACACGCTGGTTGCTGGTCAGTACCTTACCCAGGCCGTCTTTGGGCGCATAGTACTTATTTCGGGTCAATACATTAGGCAAAGCATAGTCACCCATGATCTGCGTGGAGTTATTATTGTAATAAAGCCTGCCGAAGTTGTCTTTGGTAATACCCCACTGACCGCGAAATGAAGTGGGCTCTTTGTACCAGATACCATCTCTTCGCTGATAACGGAAATGGGAACGGGCATTGTAAATCCAGTTATCAATATTCATCATAAGGCCATTGGGCTGATGCTCCACATTGCCTTCATCGGCATAGAGAGAGTCTACCAGTACCTTTTTACCCGGCTTGTCATCCTCAATTTCCACAAACCACAGATTAGGCGGCTCGGCATAGAGTAGGCCGCCATAAACATGTGCTATAGCCCGGGGTAAAACCAGCCCTTCCAGAAATACTTTTGAGTGATCTGCCACGCCATCTCCATCCTGATCTTCCATAATGGAGATCACCCCATTGGGCATATCTTCACTTTCACCGGAAAGCGTCTGCATATAGCCGCGCATTTCCACCGTCCAGATACGGCCCTGATTGTCAAAGTCAATGGCTACCGGTGCTTCCAGAAAGGGCTCTGAAGCCACAACTTCCAGTTCAAAGCCCTCTGCTATATAGTAGTCTTCCAGCGAAATTACAGGCTCTTCAAAGTCAGTTTTGCAGCCGACAAAAAGAAGAGAAATGATCAGTGTAAACAACAGGGTATTTCCAGACTTCATCAACGATATCATGCTCCAGGATTGGGGGTAAAAACTCAGGCTGCTGAACTTACAAAGAAACAATCCTCCATGCAACGAGAGATCGTTTCACAAGCCGGCTTTTGACACAATATTACAGGAGCAACTATCTCAACAGCCTCACCACCCCTACGAGCGCATCTTCAATGACCTGTCCGTTCAGAGAGGTCTTATAGACAACATGATAGGTGTATTTGCCTGTAGGAGCCTTCTCTCCTTCAAAAGTACCATCCCAAAAATCTGCTGAGCTACTGCTTTGGTAAACCAACAGGCCCCATGAGTTGTAAATTTTCATTTTAAATACCTCAAGACTGCAATCAGAAATGATGGAGAAGCTGTCGTTTTCACCGTCTCCATTCGGGGTAAACGCGTTGGGGATATTGATTACCGGGAAACGCTCGGTGATCTCCGGAGCATCTGTGGTAAAAGTGCAGCCATTGGCATCTGTTACAGTAACAGAGTACTTTCCGGCAGGCAGCCCCTCTATAAGCGCTCCATCCTGTGGTGGTGAGAGGTTCCAGCGGTAAATATAGGGGGCTGTTCCTCCGCTGGCCTGTATCAAAATGGAACCCGTACTCTCTCCCGGGCAGCTCTCTGTCACCATGGTGGTAGCGCTCAGCGGCTCAGGTTCTTCGATGTCATAGTTCAGTATAAACTCACATTCGTTGGCATCCAATACCTTCAGACTATAGGCTCCTGCCCTTTGCCCTGTGAGTACATTATCAGAACTTAAATTGGTTCCGTTCCACTCATAGCGATAAGGCATGGTACCTCCGGTTACCAGGGCTACCACTTCACCATCGCTGCCGCCATTACAACTGACATTCATTACATCAATCGATACATCCAGTGGTACAGGTTGCGTTACTTCATAAGACTGTGTGATTGAACAATCGGCAGCATCTGTAATAAGTACATCATAAGTTCCGGCTTCCAGGTCGGGCAAGATATTTTGCCCTGCTCCTTCCAGTCCCGTACTCCACTGGTAGTGATAAGGAGCCAGTCCCCCTGATACTTCCACGCTGATGTTGCCATCATTTCCATTGGCGCAGCTGACATGGTTTACCGTGGGGCTCAATACAAGCTCAGGCAGTACATTGACAACCAGCTCAGGAGAGTCTCCTGCGCAGTCAGAGATGTTGGGATTGGTTTCGCGATAACGGATTGTTTTAACCGGAGCACTTCTCCAGTCTACAGTGACGGAGTTTCCTGAATTGCCTCCGACAAAAGAGCCGCCTGTCACAAACCACTCATACTCTGAGCCATTGGTGGCCGGTGTGTTGTAGACTACTCCCAACCTGTCTGTAAAACAAAGATCAGTAGCGCCCTGAGGAAGAGCAGGCTGCAAGCGATTATCTATTAATACCGGTAAATCAAACACTTCTGAGGGGCAGCCTTCAACATTCAGTACCTTCAAACTAACCCGGGCATCGGGATTACCGCTGCTCCAGTCTACCAGGATGGTTTCACCGGTCGGGTCGCCCATAATGGTCCCTCCGACCACCGTCCACTCATACACAGCTGCATCTTCTGCCAGAGCTGTATAGCTGATTCCTGTTACTTCAGGACATACGGAAGCCGGACCGCTGATGCCTGTCACCGCAGGCGCTGTAACATGGATCACCCTTTTGGCGGTTTCTCTTGTACTGCATGCCCCGCTTCCATCGGAAGCCACGAGGGTGATTTCGTAGCTGCCCGGTGTATCATAGGTATGCTGTACCGTGCTGCCTTCCATGGTGGTGCCGTCTCCTAAATCCCAGGCAAACTGTGTGAACTGTGGAGGCTGATTTGACTCAGTCTCAAAGAGTGCTCTTAAGGTGATGGTACTGTTAAAACATGAATTTTCATCGACCAGGTCGATCTGTGAATCTCTGGCCTCAATATTCAGGTTGAAGTTCTCCAGACTCACACCCGCAGAATAACCAAAGGACTCAATATTGCCAAAGCCATAAACATAGGCAATCACCCCTTCAGGAGCCACAACCCGATGATTCCCCTGCGAGATTTCAATCCGGGCATAGGCATTGTCACCGACAATATCGAACTGATCTCCTATCGGTACACCGTCCAGCGTTATACCATCCAACTGATCGTTTACTGTAATAAGCGTAAGGTAGTACTGCTCTATCTCAAAGGCCTCAAATGCCCTGAAGGTAACATCACGTATGCGTTGCTCTAAAGGGCTGAGTACAATCATAAAAGGATCACCGGGTTGACCATCGCAATCCTGACTTCTGGCAAACTGCGCCATAGAAACAGGCTTATTGGAGGTGATGGACCTCACACCTGGCAGTGCCAGACTAACGGTTGCCACCTGTCCGGCATTCAGAGCCAGAGGATTGAGCCCCTCTACATTCACCACCGTGTTATCTTCCATAGCCCCCAGCTTGAGCAAGTCTCCTCCCTGACGGCTGGCGTAGGGTACATAAAGAAATTCCTGCCCCCAGGTAGAGGTAGGAAACATCTGTTCATAAAGGTGATCAGCATTCAGGCCACAGTACCCCACAAAGGTCATAAGCGTACCCCCAAAAACGGCAAAGTTCTTACACTCCGCTTCATCGGTTGAAACCGCTTTGACAATAGTACTACTCAGATCATCGAGCGATTTCAGCTGATAGGTTTCTCCCTGGTTCAGCGTAATGGTGAATGGCACATGACCGGGTTGCCCTCCCAGCAGGTTCTGGCTGGGTATAATCTCAATCTCTGTATCATCGGCAGAAGCCACAATCAATACCTGAGACTCCAGACCAAATGGCTCTTTATGGCTGAACACCAGGTATTCATCTCCCAGGGCGTTAGTAGGTAAAATCACAGCTGCATCTGCACTCAGTGCTCTTTTGTTCAGGGCATACACGCTGATATCTACATCTGAAGTAACATGGATACCCATATTGGTTTTGCCCGAGATTCTGGGCATAAAGTCATCCACCGGCATCTCAACCTTCGCGGTCTCTCCTACTTCCACGGTAAAGGTATAGCTGTAGTTAGCCAGGGGTGCCTCCACGGTAACTGTTGCCCTTTCATTGGCACTAAAGCTTAGCTGAAGTACGGCAGGTGCTCCGGGTGGATTGTGAATATTTTCCATAAACCCCATCCAGAAGTCTCTGCCTTCAGTGGTGGTTTGCCCTCTGAGGTAAGTACCTGAGATAACCAGTAGCAATAAGATGGTGAGGCACCTCTTCAAAATTGTTGTTGTCTGACCTGATTGAGTAATGACTTATGAAACAAAAACCGCACCGGTTTCGGTGAATCCTGGTTTCTTTACTTAAACGTTGACAAACTAATCCGGGACAAAGAAAATTGATTGAAGTATGGCCCTGTTTGCAGAGTTCAGGAGCCAGATGGCCTCACCAGGTGCTTAATTACCCTCCTCTCGCTTCTTCACAGCATAGGTAAATTCCTGATAACCCACACTGCCATCTTCGGCAATAGCTTCTACTACCACCATCATTTCCCCGGTGTGATCTGCATTAAAAAAGCTGGTGGCTGCCCTACCTGAACTGTCAGTGCCGACAACCGGCTGCCAGTGCACAAGAGCCCGATAATCAGGCTTCAGCCAGTCCTGAGGACTTAACTTCTGGTATTTGGGTACATAAAATTCTCTGGATGGAGAAAACACCTCTATCGCTCCCTGATAGATGCCATCTGCCTTTCTGGCCCCTAAAAGTCCCTTACCTCCATGGGTGTAGATAGCGATAATGGCCGGGTAAAAAGGCAGGTCGACTGAAGGCGGATATACCTCGTAAAAGAGTCTGGGAAAGTTTCTGGGACTTTTCATGATCTCAAAGCTCTTTACTTCACTCACCGGGATAAACGGTAGCAGAGGATAATCGTCCAGCTCTACGGGCACCCCGTCTATGGTGACCAGGGTAATGTTGGCACCTCTGACATTGGCGTACTCGAAAGGTTTCCGCCCCACATACTCAGTTCTGAATTCAATGTCCTGATCAAAAGTGAATCGGAAAACACTGTACAAGCCATAAGACCACTTTTTAGTTTCCCCTCGGATGTCATCACCGTCAATCACCACATCGGGCATACCATGAAGTTTAACCACTTTTTCTCTTTCCGGGGTCATGGCATAGTCTTCAACCACAAACTCTCCCAGGTCTCTCACATCTGATTCCGGGCGATAGGCCTCTTCTATAAGCTTCCTCTGCCGATGTTTAGCTACCAGCTCATTTACTACAGTGTCTACTGTCACTACAGACTTTGTGGGATCATACCGAATTTCAGGAACAGTCTTTTCATCCAGTTTAAGTTGATAGTTCTTATTCTTACCCCTGGTATTTTTGCTCTGAATCACCACATTGAGCTGCTCTCCGTAGGCATCATTCACGTCAAAATAGAACTTGCCCAGGCTATCCGTACTGGATTGATACAGCTCCGTATTATCCCCAAAGGCCATCATAGTCAGGTCAACTCCTGATTTTTTCTTTTTGGTTCTTAATAGCCCGCTCATGGTTCCCGATACGGTCAGTTTGTATTCAGGCTGATATGCCAGGTTGATGTCTGTTCCCGGCTCGAAAACATACTTTCTCCATCCCTGTGTCAACATCAGTGCATCCAGATCTCTGCTTCGGTTGGTGGTAGTTTGAAAATAATAGCCCGGCCGTTCGATATCACCTTTGAGCTCTGAACTCATCAAGAGATGGGAAACCAGATTGCCTCGCTGTTGCTGCAAGAGCCCCATTTCCTTTTGGTTTATCACCAGGTAAGACAGGTTGGCCTTAACAGGTTGGCCCTCCATATTGGTTACGGTAGCTGTCAACCTGGTCTTTTCCCGTTGTTCATAATCAGGCTTATCTGTACGGATATCGATGCTCAGTCTTTTGCGATTTACCTGATTAAAATAGAGTCGCTCAGCCAGTGGCTTTTCGTGCTGATCATAGAGGGTAAAAACAATGATACCCTCCGGCAGGTCATCCGCTGGCAAAGCAAATTGCAGCTGGCCTTCTGCATTAACTCTTCCCTTAGCATCATAATATCTCACCCCTCTAGAAACAGATCTTACGGAGACAGATTGACTGTTCAGTGCATTGGAAGCCACACCCAGTACAATTCTATCCTGTTGACGTGCCACAGAGAGCACGGTACCCCGGCTGCTGACACCGGGTAGCTTATATTTCAATGTCAACCCCTGCTCTTTCCTGGAGGAAATACGCGCATAGTAGCGCCTGGTACTATCTGCCAGCAGTGCAAAGTCCCCCATTCCGAGTTCGTTGCTCTTAAATGAAGTAATGACAGTGTTATGCTGATCTACCACTTCTCCTGCTACCTCCAGCCCCGTACCTGCCACGGATACAGCCTTAAAAGCTACCTTGCTTATCAGTCCGTGTACCAGTTTGCCACTCTCGGGAAAAAACTGCAAATCAATGGCATCGGGATTGGTCAGTATGGTTTTAGCATGGCGTTTTCCATTACTGGACTGAATATTAAGGCTCAACAAACTGGTATTCTCTGGCAGATTATAACTGAGCACGTACCGGCCTTCTGCAGAGGGCTTCAGAGACAAAGAATCTCTTACATTGTCGAAGCTGAGATAGCATAAGAGCTCTGATTGATGCAAACTATCCAGTAGAGCAGGCTCCAAGGTCACTTCCAGTTGATAACCACTACTATTTTGCAGGAGATTGACACTTCTTACCGGATCTTCCAGCACCTTATCAGATACTGCATAAACCCTGAGGTATTTGCTGAAAATAAAATCATCAGCAAAGTTCTTGTTCCATTCGGTATAGGCCCTTAACTGGTATTGTCCTGATAAAAAAGACTCATCCAGATCAAAAAAACCTGTACCTATACCATGCTGTAGCTTGGTCATCTTTCTGTTCCTGATCAGGCCATCAGCACCGATCAGCTCTACATATAACACGCCACTGAGTGGAGTGGGCTTGTGGTTGGTAGCGTTTACCACTACCGCCTTGTACCAGATGGTCTGATCGGTCGTATACACCTCTCCGTCTGTCTGAAGGTAGATTTTCTCAGCAAGAGACCTACTGGAAATAACTCTGCTCTGGCCGTGGCTTTGCTGAAATAAACCTGCGGAAAGTACCAGCAGTATGATTAGAATTCTGATCGGCATAAATAAACGATACACTACGCTGACAAAGGGTTTGGCTACAAGAACCTTCCAAATGACAGATAGAAAACTGGCTCATCCCGCTTTTGGCACATCAAAAATGTAAGAACCTGTGTTTTTAAGCTTAGGAATACCCAATGAGTTGTCGCTACTCTCAGACCATCCCTACAAATACCATTGCCCCTCAAAGAGTCATTTGCTATCTTCTGCCATCAAACCGACCGATATGAAACGACCTTTACAGCTTTGCTTCCTTTCTCTGCTTTTCTTCACCCTTACTCTCAGTCTGCCTGCCCAGGTATCTGATAAGCTGGAGATGCTTGATATTTTCAACCTGGAGTTTGTATCTGACCCTCAGATATCTCCGGATGGACAAAAGGTTATCTATGTAAGAAACTTCAAGGATGTGATGACGGATCGCAATCTGTCGAACCTGTGGATTGCCAGTTTTGATGGTACCGTAAACCGACCACTGACAACCGGTGAGCAGAATGACCGGTCGCCCAGATGGTCTCATGACGGCAGTAAAATCGTCTATACCTCCAATAAGTCAGGCAAAACGGAAGTCTATCTGCGCTGGATGGACAGTAATGAAGAGCGCGTTCTGATCAACACTGAAAAGAGCCCTTCCAACCTGGTATGGTCACCTGATGATCAGCACCTGGCCTTTAATATGTTTGTGGCCAAAGCCAAGCCCTCTCCTATTAAAATGCCGGCCAAACCCAAGGGCGCTAAATGGAATGCCCCTCCGAAATACGTTGACAACCTGGGCTGGCGCAGAGATGGTGCCGGTGAATTACCCACAGGCAATCAGCAACTGTTTACGGTACCTGTTTCGGGTGGTACGCCAAGACAGATCACCGATGCCCCTTTTAATCATACTTCTCCGGTATGGGGAAAGAATGGCAGGTACCTCTATTTCAGCAGCAATATGAGACAGGATGCTCAACTGGAGGTGCAGGATTCTGATATCTACGCTGTATCACTGGCAGATGGTAAGCTCAAAAAGCTGACCAGTCGTTACGGTCCGGATCGCAGCCCGGCTATATCTCCTGATGGCAAAAAAATGGCCTACATCGGCTATGATGATAAATACAAGGGCTATCAGGTAAACAAGCTGTATATCGCCAATATCGATGGATCGGGCAGCCAGCTGGTATCGGGAAAACTGGACAGAGATGTCAACAATATTCACTGGGCCGCTGATGGCAAAGGACTCTATTTTCAATACACAGACAAAGCGCATACTAAAATCGCTTATATCACCACCAAAGGAAAGGTCACTGATATTACCGAGGGCCTTGGAGGAATGTCGCTGGGTCGCCCCTATACCTCAGGTACTTTTTCTATCGCAGATAACGGCAACTATGCCTATACCTGGGCTGTAACCCATGAGCCGGCCGATCTGGGTACCGGAAACAATGGCAGCAACCGGAGAGTCACCAAAGTCAATGAAGACCTTTTTGATTATAAGAAGCTGGGTGCTGTGGAAGAAATCTGGTACAAATCATCTGCCGATGGGCTGGATATCAACGGCTGGATAGTAAAACCGGCTGATTTTGACCCCAACAAAAAGTACCCGCTGATCCTGGAAATACATGGTGGTCCCTTCTCGAGCTATGGCCCTGTATTCTCCGGAGAAATTCAGCTGATGGCGGCTCAGGGCTATGTAGTACTCTACACCAATCCCAGAGGCAGTACCAGCTATGGCTATGACTTCGGGAATGAAATAGACAAAAACTATCCCAGCAAGGACTATGACGATTTGATGTCAGGTGTAGATGAGGTGATCAGTCGCGGATATATAGATGAGACACAGCTCTTTGTTACCGGTGGTAGTGGCGGTGGAGTGTTGACCTCCTGGATTATCGGGAAAACCGATCGTTTTGCTGCGGCTGTAGTGGCTAAGCCTGTAATAAACTGGTATAGCTGGGCCCTCAATGCCGATATGTCGGCTTTTGCCACACGCTACTGGTTTGAGAAGAAGCCCTGGGAAGATCCTGAAAAGTACATGAAGCACTCGCCTATTTCTCTTGTCGGCAATGTAACCACCCCTACCATGCTCCTGACGGGAGAAGCGGATTTGAGAACACCTATTCACGAGTCTGAGCAATACTTCACAGCATTACAGTTACGCGGTGTAGAAAGTGCC
Organism: Roseivirga sp. UBA6061; assembly: GCA_002427745.1. Lineage (GTDB taxonomy): Bacteria > Bacteroidota > Bacteroidia > Cytophagales > Cyclobacteriaceae > Roseivirga. Next base: position 11,831 of record DIYF01000112.1, read on the forward strand.
ATGGTAAGAATACCCGGTGCCTATCATGGTATTGCGGCCAGGCCCAGTAACCTGATTGCCAAGGTATCAGCTATCCTCACCTGGTTTGATAACTACCGTAAGGAACCGATCAGCCTGGGAACAAAGAAATAGATTGGGTCGGTGATAACCACCCCATCAGCACCGCAGGTCAGATGGGTTTATCCAGCATGAATCCCCGCTCAGCGGTCTCACGCAGTGGACCCTGAGCACACAACCGGCAATGCTAATCATCAGGGTCCACACCAAATTGCTTTTAACCCTCAACCAATGCATTGGTGAGACCCTGATGGTGAGACCCCCCCATCAGCACCGAAGGTCAGATGGGCTTAGCCAGCATTAATCCCCGCTCAGCGGTCTCATGTAGTGGACCCTGAACATGCAACAGGCAATGCCAATCATCAGGGTCCACATCTCAATTGCCTTTAACCCTGAACCAATGCATTGGTGAGACCCTGATGGTGAGAACCCCCCATCAGCACCGAAGGTCAGATGGGCTTAGCCAGCATTAATCCTCGCTCAGCGGTCTCACGCAGTGGACCCTGAGCACACGATCATCCCAAAATCTATCTCTCGTCACAGCCTCAATGACATTCCTGTTTGAAAAGCGTTGGTTTAAACCATGTTGAAAACAAGGAATATCATGAACACAAAAGCACTTTTTACACTCACACTGATCCTGGCTACCTGCTCCTGCTACGCACAGGATTTCAAGACCTTTGAATCAAGAAGCGGAGTCGACTTCAGCTATCAGGTCATTTTGCCTGAAGGCTACAACAAGAGCAAATCCTACGAGTTGGCCATAGTATTCTCCCAAATCGAAAGAGATAATCAAGGGTTGGAACCGACCCTGACAGCCCTGAACAATCTGAAAGGACTTAAGAACACCATACTCTTTGTGCCCAAGGTTCCTGTGGGTGAACCACACTGGATCAGTCACCCTATTCATCATGGGCTGAATGACTTTATGAAAAACATGGCGGAACAACATGGCAAGAGAGGACAGAAATTTCACTTCATAGGCCATTTGCTCGGTGGTCGGGTAGCCCAGACCTACTCAGGTATGTCCAGTGAATATGTGGCCTCCGTCTCTTTTGCCCATAGCACACACTGGTCCATTACGAAGCAGGAATACTTTGATGGTATTTTTAACCGGGGTTTCGATATCTATGTCTATAGCACCGAACCGGCCGAAAAGCTCGCCTTGAATGTATCCAGTGCGCACTTTGAAAAGACTAAGGATTTCGGAGCCGCACTGACCATGATTGATAGGCAAATCAAGTCCTTTTAATCAGTAAAAACGGATGTAGTCTATTTCAAGATCGAAGTCTATCTCACGCTTATCATCCGAAATAAAGCCAATGCGGATCAATCGGGCAGCATCTTCCTCAGTCAGTGCCTGCCCGTTGGTTCGACTCATACGATATAGTTTGAAATCAGACATTTTCAGCCTGATGGTTTCCCATTCTTCCGACTGTGTTGCTACCAACTGCTTGTAGTAGGGTCTGTAAAACCGTGTACTCATTTCCAGCGTAAAGGCAAACCGACTCCCCTTGCTCTTCACCCGCATTTCGAGGTACTCATAGTCCGAGAGGTCTATGCGGGCATAAGGCGACTTAAAGGAAGAAAAGCCCCCGTTATTCTCAAGGGAGATGTGCCCGCTGTAACTCACACTGTTTTTGGTCAGCCGGGCTTTGCCTTCAGACCTGCCTCCCATCACGGTATCATTGGTTACCCCCCACCGTTGACCGTCCTTCTCCAGTCCGAAGTCAATTTTTAAGGGCTCTTTGGAGCTGATGAGAGAAGTGACTATTAACAATGCAATAAACCTGAACATAACGGCCTCATAACCCTATGTTCAGGTGATTGTTTACTTCTCTTATGAATAAAAATCGACAGACTAAATCAGGTCACCTGCACCAAAATAGAACATGATGATAGCAATGGTATCAAACCAGCCATGTACAGCAATGTTAAACCAGAGGTTGTTACCCTTTCTGTGAAAAATATAGGCGAGTATCATCCCGGTAAGCCCGCTGAGTATTTGTCCGGTTAGCCCCTGGTAGCCGTGAGCGTAGCCGAAAACCAAGCCCATAAGTAGAATGTTGAAGATGAGCGACACATGACTTTTTCCAAAGATTCTGGTAAAACGTGTCATCAGGAAGCCCCGGAAAACAATCTCTTCGCCAAATGCGGCCATAAGCCAGATAACCGGTAAGGCAACCAGGGAGGTAATGATATCTCCTTTGAATACCTCAAAGGCCGTAAGATCAGAAGGTTCTCCTGTGATACCCACGACCAGTGGGATCAGGACCAGCAAATAGATAGCTACGAGCAGAACGGCCATGAGGGGTGCCATTAGAAATATCGATCGACCTGTTCTGTCTGACTTTCTAAAACCGAGACTGGCAAAGAAGCCGCTGTTCTTTTCCTGCCATACCACCAGGGCTATCACCACACAGGAAGCAAGGGTCGTATAGGTTCCGGGCAGGAGAATAAAAATGACAATGATCAGTATCATACCCGCTATACTGAGCCAGTTGCGATTTCCGTTGTACGTTGTTTCAGGAGTTTTCGTCATGATGTTGTTTTTCCCGAATAACGGATACAAAAGGCTCGTGGAATACCCCGCAGAGCTATGTTCTACTGAATGGTAGCTGTGGCCTTACTGAATGGTAAGCTGATCAGGAAGCTTTATGGAGAAGCCAGTGTTCAAACTCTTTGGCCTTATAACGGCTGATGGTCAGTGAGTCTTTGTTGAGGAAGGCCGGGAGCAATTCCAGGTTCTTTTTGCCATTCACATCAGGAATGACTTTTACCACACTTTGCCTGTGCACCAGCGCTTGTCGGTTAGCTCTGAAGAACATTTCATGGTTCAACTCTTCTTCCAGCTTATTCAGTACAAAGTCTGTCACGACCCGGCTGCTGTCTGTTTTAACCAGATAGACCGTCTTTTCGAGGCTGTAGAAGTAGGCAATCTGCGAAAAGTCAATGAAGATGATATGATTCCCTGACCTTACCCTCAATTTCTCTTCAGTTCCCTTTTGCTGGCTTAGCTGGTAAATTCTGATACCGTATATCAGCACTACCACAATAAAGCACATCATAAGAGAGACCAGGAAACCATTAAGGAAGTAATATAAGTCCGTCTCGCTACCTGTCAGGAAGTTAGCCAGCGGATATATTAGAAGGTATGCTATGGCTATCAGGCCCATAGTGCCCGCCAGAAAAAGGAGTACCTGATTGAGCCTGACCCCCCGGGAGAAATACTTGTCTTTGTACCAGGCATACCATTTCTCAGACATCACCGCCAGCACCAAGCCGAAAACGATGGTAAACAACACGCCTTCGAGGGGAAACTCATAGTCAGGATGAGTTGGAAAATACTCGGGCAGCGTCAGGTGATTGGCGAAAAGTGCGACCCCCACCAATACTAAGAAATACCAGAAAACCGACCTTGACCGGTCATCCATCACTTTTCTCAGGCTCATCATTTCTGGTTTTAAGATAGAGAATCCACTCCAATTAATGCTTACCCGTTCTACAGATTTGAATTTCCCCAGCCCCGGCAGGTAACCATTGCTCACCTCAGAGTATAAACGGACTCATAATCAATCTCACAAGAACATGAGTAATCAAAAACATCCTAATTTACTTCTCATCATTACAGACCAGGAAAGGAAGACACAGCACTTTCCACATGGCTGGGAACGAAAGAACCTGCCTAACATGACCCTGTTAAAGGATTACGGTATTGACTTTGAGCAGGCGCAGTGTAATACCTGCATGTGTACCCCCAGCAGAAGCGTGCTCTTTACCGGTAAATATCCGGCTGAAACAGGTATGACAGCAACTCTCAGCTTTGGTGGTCCACAGTCTCCGGCAGAACCACAACTGGACACCACCATCCCCAACATGGCCACCATGCTCAATAAAGTCTACGATGTACAATACCGCGGTAAATGGCACCTGAGCAAGGGGAAAATCGGAGAGAACAGCCTGACGGAAGCCGAAATCGGACTTTATGGCTTTATGGGCTGGACACCACCAGATGCAGGTGAAGACTCCAAGAACGTAAACTTCGGAGGCGGCTATGCCAATCACGATTTTTATTACGTCAATCAGGCCATTGATTATATCAAGCATCACGAGGAGCAACGCAAAATCAAAGAAGCCCGCGGAGAGCATGTTAAGCCCTTCTTTATGGTGCTTTCTCTGGTAAACCCGCATGATGTGCTGGCCTACCCCAAAGATTTTATGTACGGCTATCAGGACCGAGACCTGATAGGTGATATTGAACTGCCGGAGAGCTGGGATGAAAACCTGCTGACCAATTACAAACCACAGGCACAGGTACAGCTAAAAGCCGTGATGAAAGCGGCACTGGGCGGGCTGCCCTATGTCACCCAAAAGCGTAACTACCTCAACTTCTATGGAAATCTGCTGAAAAAGATTGATGGTGAAATCGGCAGGTTACTGGACCTCTTCTATTATCCCAAAGAAGCCAGTCAGAACAAGCGTACGCCCAGACAACTGGCTAATGACACCTGGATTATTCGTACTTCAGATCATGGTGAGCTGGGTATGACGCATGGAGGGCTTCGTCAAAAAGCCTTCAATGTCTATGAAGAAACACTGCGGGTTCCGCTGATTTTTTCTAACCCCGCACAATTCCCTATGGGCAAAATCAGCCGGGAATTGACCGGGTTGGTGGACGTCATGCCCACGGTAGCAAGCCTCACCGGTATGGAGCAGTTCAAACCACAAGGGCTGAGAGGTCAGGACATGTCTCCGGTCATTCTGGGCAATCAGGCTGGCGGAGATTACCATCCTAAAAAAGGTGTGCTCTTCACCTTTGATGATGTCAAAGCCGGCAGCAGTCAAAACCCGTCATCTGTGGACGCTCCGAATCGTATTCGCTGCGTAAGAACGCACAATTTCAAATACGCCCGCTACTTTATTGCAGAAGGTACCTATGCCGATGAGTTTGAGATGTATGACCTGAGAAACGACCCGAATGAGCTCCAGAATGTGGGAAATCCGGATCACCCCTTATATGATCAGTATGCCTCAGAAAGAGCGGAGCTACAGCAGTTACTCGAGGACCTGGAAAAGGAAAAAATGCTTATGTCCTCTATGAGAAAGCGAACTGCCGCTGCCATGAGTCAGTCGGATTTCACCCCAAGACTTAGTTCAATTTTTACTGAAAAAGGAGTCGCCTATCAGGTTGGTGTTCATTACGTTACAGGTTTTCCTACGCAGGAAGGCTTAACTGCGGTACAAAAGGAATTGATCAAAACGGCCATCAACCTCAGTGACAGAGAAAGCCCCACCGTTGATGGTATTAATTTCATCGATCTGCCACTCAGCACAACCAACCAGGATGACTTCAAGACTCAGATGGATCAGGTTGTACAACTCATGGGTTTTGAAGCGCTACCCATGCTGGTGTTTGACAATGACTCCGACCTGTCTGGTGCAGCCTGGGCTTGTTATCTGAACAAGGAACAGGAAATCGATGCGCATGAGGCCTTAAAAAAGGGCTTGCAGGTAGGCCTGAGAAATGAGCAGACCATCGACTGTGTCAAGGCTTACTTCAATTCGTGAACATCAGGCTATGTCAAACACAATCTATGTCAGAAAGAGCGTCTATGCTCTTTCTGAGCAGGAAAAGACAGTCCTGCGTGACGCATTTCGGACCTTGTATACAAACCCCATTGCTCCGAAACAAATGCTGATTAATGAATACCCCAACCAGTATCAGCAGCTCTCTGCCATTCTCAATCAGTTTGGCCATTATGAATGGAATGACTTGTTATTTTTACCATGGGCCAGGGCTTATTTCTGGTGGTTTGAGCAGGCGCTCAGGTCTGTATCACAGGATATCTCACTGCCCTACTGGGATTATACCAGCGATGAGGCCATTGCTCATGGCTTGCCGGACTTATTTACAGATAAGGAATATGTGACAGCAGATGGCGAAACACAGGCTAATCCGCTGCTGATGGCCAGTTACAAGTATCCCTTTGTGACCTTTCGGGAATTACAGGCCGATACGGCATTACTACAAAGGGCAGCAGATTTGTTACCCGAGGTTAATTCAAAAGCCAACTTTGTAGACTTCAGTCTGGCAGTATACCCCATCGATATTCTGAGCCACTCATACCTGGGAGGTTCTTCTGCCAATACGCATAGTACCTCTTACGACCCTGTGTTCTGGTTTACACACTGCCAGCTGGACCATATGTGGTGGCAATGGCAAGAAGGTCACAAGAATCATCAGGCACCTGTTTCTGTCCTTGAGACGAAGCTCATGCCTTTTACGAAAGCGTCAGACGGGGAGCCTGAGATTTTAAAGGGAGCCCATGTCATGCATACGGCTCAACTGGGATATACGTACGAATAATCAATTACTCTGAACCGGTCTGGCGAACGCCAGGCTGGTTATTTACGCCCTTTGCTTTCTTCCGAAAATGCTTCTGGACCTTTCCAGTAGGGCATTGACCCTGTCCAAAGCAGGATGATCTTTAGATGATCTAAAGAGTAAAATAAGTGTAATAATCAACATGGTAATGTGTGCATATCAGGTTGGTTATGTTCCCGATACGATATTGATACGTTTAAGGCTGCCTCTACCCTAACAGCAATCAAATTAAATGTCGTGATAGGGCATTTTCCAGGTCAGATAGCTTCCTTTTACTGCACTTTCACCCTGATTGGCGGAAAAGATCTCTCAGGCTATTATTCAGTTTTCTAAATTCAGAGAAAACTCAAAGCAATGAACAAAAACCCTGAAGTAGACAGCTACCTTGAAAAGAAAGCACACCCTATGACTGCTGAAATTCAGCGGGTAAGGGAAATCATCCTGGCCACTGATCCGAAAGTGGAAGAAACTATTAAGTGGAGCAGCCCCACCTTTCTTTACAAAGGAAACATCGCTTCTTTCTTTATGAATGCCAGGAAGTTTGTAAGCCTTATGTTTCACAAAGGAGCACTCTTGCCGAATGCATCAGGACTCCTGACAGGAGATGCCAAAGAAGGCCGAACCGCCAGATTCACCAACCTGGAAGATATCGAATCAAAGAAAGAAGCCCTGGAATCAGTAATCAGAGAATGGGTTGAACTGCAGGACACCTGATCTGGCATCACATAATCCCTCCTTTTCCTACCAGGCTAATAACCACCCATATTACAGCAAATACCCCGGCCAGCCAATACATCATAATGGTGGCAGATGGAGACTCTTTGGACTTAACCGATTCGTCTCCGGAAGACTTTCCTGAATTCTTTAAAACAGCAGCAGCTGTAGGCACGGCATTTAGCGCCTCACAAAGCCCTGCATGCCCCATTTTTTGTGCGAGCTTTTGCGCCTGATAAGTCCAGTTGTGGTTCATTCTGCGACTGGCCCTGATCACAAAAATCCAGATAGCACAAAGTGAACATCCAAACAAAGCAATCCCTATTCTCAGAGACCAGTCCACCTGCACCTCACTACCTGATAAATAGGCAAAAGCCGCGCTAAAAGTGGCCAGATTAGCAAGAAGCAATACATTGTTTCTATTCCAGAAGAGCGTGGCCTCTCTGAAGGCAGAATCCATATAGAATTTAATGAGTTCTAAATCCTCCTTTTCATAGTCTCTTTCTGCCATAACGGATTCTGTAAGATTATTCCCCTTGGTTATTCCATACTTTCCGATCAGGACATTACTCTTTTCAACGCCTGATTGAAAAGCTGTACCTCTTCAATCGTACCCATACTGATACGGCACCATTCATTAAAAGGCGGAAAGGGTCTTCCTACTTTGATGCCTTCTTTAAGCATCTGAGCATTGAAAGCATTGATATTTCTGCCTGTCTTGAAGAAAATGAAGTTGGTATTCGACTGTATATACTCCAGCCCGAGCTCATCCATAGTTGAGTACATCAGCTGCTTTCCTTCTTTTACTTTAGCCAGGCTGAACTTATAAAACTGATCATCCTGCATGGCAGACATAGCGGCTTTAATCGCCAGTACGTTCGTATTGGCCACTACATTTCTTCTGATCTGTCTGGCAAGCTCCGGTCTTGCAACCAGATAACCTATGCGCAAACCGGCCAGTCCGTAGACCTTGGAAAAAGTCCTGGACACGATCACATCCTCACCCTTTTTCACGAGAGATATCATAGACGGGTAATTCTCCTCTTCTATAAAGTCATAATAGGCTTCATCGCTGAATACAATGGTTTTCTGAGCAGCAGAAGTACAGAAATCCACCAGTTTTTCCTTTGGCAATAAGGTAGATGTGGGATTATTGGGATTACAGAGAAAAACCAGCTTTGTTTTAGAAGAAATACGCTTCTCCATCTCATCCACATCATGAGTGAGGGTCTTATCCAGGTCCACCCAATTGACCGTGGCACCCCATTGTCGGGCATAGTTCATCATGGCCAGGAAGGTAGGTCTCGCAGCGATGATCTCTCCCCCGTTATTGGCGAATGTCAGCCCGGTCACTTTCAAACCTTCAGTTGAGCCTCCTCCCACTACAATATGATCCGGGGTAACGCCTTCCCTGGCAGCCAGCATATCTACCAGCTCTTCCATGATATTACTTGGGTATCGGCACCCAAGGTCAAATGAATTGGTAATGGTCTCCCTCACCCTGGCTGACGGACCAAAGGGGTTCTCATTGAAATTCAACTGGATCGGATCGGACAGCGGCCGTGGGTTAAACAGGTGTTTTTCTTCTGCAGTAAGTGTTGAGGCAATGGCATTGGCTCCCAGCAGACTCAGGGCTCCGGCAGTACCACTTCTTTTGATCCAGGCTCTTCTATTCACAGTTTTATCATTTAAGGTTGTTTTAAGTTAAGGAAATATCAGGGAACAGTTGCAACAGCGGAAACAACCATACTATCTTCATGCAATTATGAAAACGCAACGATATATACCCCTCCTGATCCTCGTATTGATGATTTCCGGTGCCTGTAATGCCAGAAAAACCGAGGAGAAAAAAGAAACAGCCAAAGAACAAAACCAAAGAAAGTGGACCAACCTCTTCAATGGTAAGGATTTTACCGGCTGGGAGATGTTCGGTCATGGCGAAGTCTTAGGTCAGTGGATTGTGGAAGACGGAGTAATTAAATGCAATAGCAATCCTGAATTTCAGTCTGCCGGTCAGCACTCCATTGTAACGGTAGAGCAGTACGGTGATTTCGAATTACAGCTGGAGTTCAAAATCACAGAAAACGGCAACAGCGGCATCATGTATCATGTTTCGCAGGACCCTAAATACAAGACGGACTACGAAACCGGTCCGGAATATCAGGTACTTGACGATAATCAGGACCCGAACCGGGCCAACAACAAACGCCTGGCCTCCAGTTACGACATGTATGCCCCTGCCGATGATAAGCCTTTCAAAGGCGTGGGCGAGTGGAACCTGGCCAGGATAGTATATAACCAGGGGCATGTAGAGCACTGGCTCAATGGCATCAAAGTACTGGAGTTTGAGGAAGGCAGTGAAGACTGGAAACAGCGTGTAGCCGCCAGTAAATGGGCAGCTATGCCTGATTATGCCAAATTCAATATCGGCCATATCAGCCTGCAGGACCATGGCGATGAGGTATGGTACCGCAATATCAGAATAAGAAGGCCCTGAAATGGACGCTAAAGAACAAAAGCGAAAGAGCAAATTCCTCAGCCTTATTCTAAGACATCGCCCTGAAGTAATAGGCCTGAATCTGGATGATAATGGCTGGGCATCGGTGGAAGAACTACTGGCCAAAGCTCCCAAAGGTCAAATGCGCATTAGCTTTGAAGAGATCAAAGAAGTAGTGGACAACAACGACAAAAAGCGCTTTGCCTTTTCTGAAGACTTTACGATGATTCGCGCCAATCAGGGTCACTCTCTGAAAGTAGATTTAAAGCTGGAAGAGAAAACGCCACCGGGACTGCTCTATCACGGTACGGCTACTCACAACATCGGTTCGATTAAAGGACAAGGGCTTATTAAAGGCCAGAGACATCATGTGCACCTCTCCGCTGATAAGGAAACGGCCATGAAAGTTGGCGGCAGACATGGTAAACCTGTCGTACTTACCATTGCTGCCATGAATATGTACCAGTCGGGTATCACATTCTATCAGTCAGAAAACGGAGTCTGGCTTACCGACCATGTAGCCGTGCAGTTTATTTCCTTTCCTGAATGAGAGTCAAACAGGAAATCTTCGAAATCCCGGGCTTCCTTTCTCCAGCCGAATGCACAGCCTTCATTGCCAAAAGTGAGACAATGGGTTATGAAATGGCCAAAATCAATACAGGCCTTAGCCAGCGGATTGTCAGCCATATCAGAAACAACGAGCGAATTCTACACAAGGATGAGGCCCTGGCCGCGAGTCTTTGGCAACAATTGAAAGATCATGTTCCTGAACAGGTTGGAATCAGTCACGCCATAGGGCTCAATGAACTTTTCCGGTTTTATAAGTATCAGGCAGGACAAAAGTTCAGAAGGCACCGTGACGAATCTTATCAACGGAATGAGACGGAGTTTAGCTGTTATACCTTCATGATCTACCTGAATGACGATTTTGAAGGTGGTTCAACCACCTTTCAACGCCAGATCATCAGACCTGAAAAAGGCAAAGCTTTGGTTTTCGCACACCAACTGGAACACGAAGGCGCTGAGGTGACAAAAGGCGTTAAGTATGTGCTCAGAACTGATATCATGTACAAATTAAAAGCCACATGAGCAAAATACTCGTCAGATCGATTATGGGTCTCTGTAGCCTGTTTATGATCACCTCTTGTGATTCAACGCCTGCCTATGCCGATAAACTCAGAAAGTGTTTAGACAGCGAGTCTGTCAACTTACTAAACCAAATGGTTACACTTCTCGAATCGCAACTTTTTGACACTTACCAAGACAATGGTAGTGATGCATACAAAATCTTCCTGACGGCAGTTTCTTCCAGGACTGAACCAGCTAACATGATGCTGAATCGGGGTTTTCTTGAGTTATCTGAATTATACAGGGATTCACCTCTCTTTTCAACTATGAAGGTCAGGGCTTCGTCACTGGAGGATGATGATTTCCTGATCGAAATACCACCCGTAGAAGGTGAAGAGCCGCAAGTGTATGACCCATTGGTTATGAATCCGGATGCCCCTTACGTAAAATGCCTTATGGCTGAATCTGACCTGGTAATCGGGATACTGGAAACGTTCCATGGTCTGGACATAAGCCCGACCCTAACGGCAGCGATATTACTAAGTCACCTTGAGGATTCGGATTATGAAAACCCACTTGTCAAAATGGTGATAGCTACTCACCTCTATTATGAGATAGGTATCATTATGCTTGATATCCCGTCAACTGAGACGAGATAGACCAGGCGAAAAGAAAATAGTCGAATGAGGGTTTTGGGTTAGGCAATTGTCTACAAGGAACTATGTCAATAACAGGAATCAGTTTTACGGATGGATTTGTTAAAGATCCGGCAATTCTCTTCAACACACTCGTAGCGAAAGTGAATTGGGATGAACGTATGTCTGGCAGAAAAACAGCCAGCTACGGAGTAGCCTATAATTACTCTCAAATGAGCTATCCTTATCAGGAGTTTCTTCCTGAGCTGGAAAACCTGATTCCGGAGATAGAAAAATTGGTAGGTTTTGCTCCAAATAACTGCTTGTTGAACTACTATCTCAATGGTGAGTCACGGATGGGCTTTCATTCAGATCAGACGGATATTCTGGCTCCCGGGACCGGAGTGGTCATCATCTCCCTGGGAACTTCCAGGATACTCAGATTCAGAAACATAGCCGACAAGACTGTTCGGCATGACTATGAACTGCCCAGCGGCTCTCTGATTTATATGACCAACGAGGTGCAGGACCTGTGGCAGCATGCTATTCCCAAATCGGATACATCTGCCGGTAGAATCAGTCTTACCTTCAGACACATTGAAGATAAATAGCCGAATCGGGCTCAGATGGGACAAGTGTCAGGAATAGTGATGAGTGTCAGCCTCTAGAACAATCACTTAGGTAAGTACTTTCGTATGTTACCTGTATGAAATACATAATCTCCATTCTGTTGCTCTGTATGGTGGATGCATCCCATACTGAAGCGACCAAAGATTACATTTATTACGCCTCCTCTTGTGGTTCTACCGGCAGGGATATCTATCGCATTAGTCCTGATGGAGGAAAACCAACCAGAATCACCCGATACAGGGGGCGTGGGCATTATCCACACCATAATTACCCTAAAATATCGCCAGACGGCACCAGACTGGTGTATCAAAATGACACCGACCGTCATGACCAGTACGCTATCTGGGTTATGGATATTGACGGATCTAACTCGAAACGCCTTACGCAAGAGGAAGGTATGTACCCTAACTGGAGCCCTGACGGACAACACATTGTTTTCAGCGGCAGACGAAACGGGATCTGGGAAATACTGACCGTTTCCGTCAAAGGAGGAAATGAAACCATGCTTAGTGGAAACCACAGGCAGTCTAAACGCCCCGGCTGGGGTGCCAACAGTAGCTTCTCAGCTGATGGCAAGTACCTGTACTATTCACATGTCAGAGAAAAGATTCTGTACCGCATGGACTTAGCAACACGGGAAATTAAACCTTTAAGCTCTGGCACAGCGGCCGTCACACACCCGGTTGTTTCTCCGGATGGTCGGCTCATTGCAGCCAATCGCAGAACGGACAATGACTACAAACTAGTGACTATGTCAACAGATGGTAGCCATCTCAGAGAAATTGTAAGTAATGTAGTCTCCTACTCACCTCCGGCCTGGTCACCTGACGGCAAAGCACTCATTTTTACCGGCATGGTCAATGGAAACCAGGAACTCTTTAAAGTAGACCTGGAAACGGGTAAGGAAGTTCAGCTCACCAATAACAATGACTTTGATGCTCTGCCCACCTGGAACTGACCCGGGTTACTCACTCCTTAAAACTTTTACCGGGTTGCTCAGCGCTGCCTTGAGTACCTGATGACTCAATGTAATCATCGCCAACAGGGCCAGTACAACAGTCGGGATAGCAAAAAAGACGATGCCCATATCGAGCTGATAAGTGAAGTTATCCAGCCAGCTATTGCCAATGAAGTAGATCAGGGGCCATGCGATCAGGCTTGCGAGCAACACAAGCCATAGAAACTGTTTCGAGAGTAACAACAACATTCCCCTTACTGAGGCTCCCAGGACTTTGCGTACCCCTACCTCCTTCATCCGGGCCTGCACAGAAAAGCTCACCAGACCGTATAAGCCCAGGCATGCCAATAGCACGGCCAGACCAGACAAGACGCTGATAAGATCAGCCAGTTGCTTCTCCTGCTCATACATCTCTTGTATTCCGTCATCCAGAAACCTGGCGTCAAAAGGAGCTTGCGGCACCACAGACTGCCAGTCGTCTTCCAGTCTCGTGAGCAAATCGGCATAGTCAGGCGTATTAGTGCGTACCAGAATGGTACTCAGAGATGTAAATGGCATCACAATGGCCATTGGCTCAACCGGGCTGTGTAAGGAGGTAATGTGAAAGTCTCTTACCACACCAATCACCCTCCTGTCCCGGTTATTGAAATTAATCCGTGTTCCGAGAGGCTCTTCCAGGCCTAGCCTCTCTACCGCAGTCTCGTTCAGTATCATCGCTTCTGCCGTGTCGTTAGGAAAGGCTCTGGAGAAGTACCGCCCCTCCAAAAGCTCTATCTCCGTAAGGTCAAGAAAGCTATATCCGGCCTGATAGTAATTCAATTGCACCGCCTCATCTGTAGTAGCCCCGATCAGCCGGGCCGGGCCGCTGCTGGCACCACCATCAAACAAATGAGAGGTTCTGGCCACCTCAGTAACAGCCGGATTCTGAAGGAACTTGTTCTTGATAGCGGCATAATTCGGCTCGATATCATCAACAAAGAGTTCCAGAGAAAGCACACGCTCATGCACAAAACCCAATGGCTGATCTCTCATAAAATGTGTTTGTCCTACAATCAGAAGACTAATGGCAATGAGGCTTACGGAGACAACAAACTGGAAGGTGGTCAGCCCTTTTCTCACCAATGTACCAGAAGAGGAAGTCGTCAGGCGCCCCTTCATCGCCTGAATGTCATTATAGCCAGAGAGTATCATGGATGGATAGATTCCTGCCAAAAGGCCGGTGGCTACGGTAAAGAGCACTAACCACGGACTTACCGATAACATCAGAGAACCAGATAGTGACAGTTCTATTCCCAGCAGACTAATCAAAGTTTGCCCGAATAGAGAGACTAATATCAGGGCCAGAAACATGCTGATAATGGCCAGCAAAACAGACTCGGCCAGGAACTGCAGGCGTATTTTGGTCCTCATGGCTCCCATGACCTTGCGCATGCCAATCTCCTTGCCCCGACTCAGCGACATCGCTGTGGAAAGGTTCATAAAATTGAGGCCGGCAATGACCAGCACGAGCAGTGCAATACCTGATAGTGCATAGATGGTGGGGCTGCTGCCGACCTGTGTGGCCCCACCGATATTAGTGAACTCCGGATAACCGAGGTACACGGTTTTCAGTGGTTGCAGCGGAGCCGTGACTTTCGTGTCTGCCCGGGTGTAATTGGCTTTCAGCAGCTCATTGAGGCCGTTTTGCAGAACTTCCGGATTTACTCCCTCATCCAACATGATATAAGTGTAAAAGCCTCCCCAACGCCAGCTGTTCAGGTCAGCAAGGTAGCCTTCCGGTACCACGTAGGTGGTGAAAGAGATCAGGTAATCGAAATCCAGGTGGGAATTTGACGGTAAATCAGAAAGTATGCCTGTTACTTTAAGGTTCCGGCCATTATCAAAGCGGATTATCTGATTCATAGCCTCTTTATTGCCAAACAGCCTTAGAGCCAGTGTTTCGCTCAACAGAATGCTATTCGGTTCATCAAGCGCAGTAGATCGGTTACCCTTCGTCAGCTCAAAACTGAACATATCCAGAAACAGCGAGTCGGCATACATGCCATTATCTACCCGAAAAGCTTTATCCTCAACATTGAAAATGTATTCATCGGCATGGCGCATCCTGGTCACCCGGGCAATACCCGGGAAGTTCTCCGCTATAGCGGGAGCCAGTGCCGGTGGTGTCCTGACCCAGGAGTTAATACCGTTCGCTCTTTCGTAAACATTCGTCACCCTGTAAATGCGATCGGCCTGGCTGTGAAAGCTGTCAAAGGTAGTTTCGTGCTGTACATACAGAAAAACCACCAGGCAGGTGGCCAGACCTACAGAGAGACCAAAGAGATTGATAAATGAGAATACCGGCTTTCTTCGGAGAGTTCTCAGCGTAACCAAAATGTAGTTCTTTAACATAGCAAAGGTGTTATGATGTATTCTGCGTTGATTTTCTCTCTTGAGGGTAAAGCGATTGATAAAAGTGAAGACATTGCTCCAATAGCGCCTGTAAGCCCTGAATCTCCCATGTTTTGTAAGGTCAGCGAAAAACTGCTCATGTAAATCACCCTGAATACTATCCAGCAGTTCATTGCGACAGTAGTATTCAAGCAGGCGGTCAGCTAATCGTGGCGGGTGGTATTTTCCGGGCTCAGGTCTCATATTTTACCAGGGTCCATCAAGGTCCCGGGGATTTGCTGCCAAAGCAACCGTCTGGCTTCCTGTGCTGCAATCAACGTCTGCTTACCCGATTCCGTAATGACAAAATGCCGTTTCTTACGACCTCCTCTCTCCGTTGAGGTATCTCCTATTCTGGACATCACCAGCCCCTTCTCCTCCAACCTGTATAAGGATGTATGCACGCTGCTAAGCTTTACATTCCGTTTGAGTTGCTCTTCAATAGCCTGGGTGACTGATAAGCCATACGCCTGGTCATGCTGTGCTGCCACCACCAGCAACACTATCTCCTCAAACTCTCCGATCGTCTGCCTCATAGGTTTTTACTATTTTGTAAAACAACCTAATTTACGAAAGGTCAACCAGAAGGTTATACCGATTATGCCAGATACCAGGGAATAGCCCGTCTTAGCTTTCTATATTGCCTCTCTATGCACTTACTCTTTATTTGCAGTCGCAACAAATGGCGCAGCCGCACAGCAGAAACCATCTTCAAAAACCGATACGGCTTTCAGGTGGCATCAGCAGGTACTGAGCCTTCGGCCAGAATCAGAGTCAACGAAAAAATGATTCTTCGCGCGGAGATGATCTTTGTGATGGAAAAGCGGCACAAACAAAGACTCCTGCAAAAGTTTGCAGCTGCCTGTGCCGATAAAGAGATCATTGTACTTGATATACCTGACGAGTATCAATACATGGCCCCGGAGTTAACAGAGCTACTGGAGGAATCTGTTATGGCTTATTTTGAGCAGGAGGATTAGACCATCCCCATTTTCTTGCAACATTGCATGGCATGAGGAACCTGAGTTATTTATCAGGTACCTTGTGTCCGGCTAAGCGACTCAATTCTTTACAAATGCAGCAATTCTGAGCGGTCCTCCACTCCCGCCTTTGATCTTCATGGGCAGGGCTACTACATAGGCCCCCGTGGCAGGTAGTTGGTCCAGATTAGCGACATTTTCGAAGGCCGGGATATTCACTTTGAATAAGATGCGGTGACTCATAAAATCAGATGATTGACCATAGTCGATGCTGGGTGTATCCAGGCCTATGGCTTTGATCTTTCGGTTTTCTACGAGCCAGGTGGCTGCCTGCGGGTCCAGTCCGGGAAAGTGAAGCTTGGGCACCGCTCCTGCTCCCTTCTCGGTGGTACCCAGATATTTAGCTGCGTCAGGCCAGTACTTGCCATGGCCTGTCTTAATCAGTATAATAATATCATCTGCCAGACGGCCGTGAGTGGCCTCCCAGGCCTCAAAGTCTTTGATGCTCACCAGGTAATCTACATTACCCTCTGCTGCTGCAGAAACGTCAATTACCACCGCCTCACCGGTCAGCTGGTCCATACGCAACTGATCTGAGGACTGGGCTCCTTCTGCAAAATGAATGGGTGCATCCAGATGAGTTCCCCCGTGCTCTGCAGTTTTCACATTGTAGGCAGAATAATAGTAGCCGCCATCTGTCTCTCCTTCAAAGGCTGTGTCCAGCTCAAAACCATCAGCCGTGGGCCAGTAAATAGTATTCTCATCGTAGGCATAGCTGAGATCAACCCAATGGCCATTTTCGAAAGGTTTTTCTACCACGGTTGACTGGCAATTGTAAAGCAGGCAGGCACAGATAATGACTAGTGCGCACGATAGGACTCTTGAGGTGTTCATCTTGTATTTAGTTTATATTTTTCTCGTTTGAAAGTGCAATGGTTTGACAGAAAATCAACCTCATACTTGGAAATATGCAATAGTTTCGTTAGTTTATATTCCTTTCACCGATGTACTATTCACTCACTTTTTAAAGATTTGACTATGAATTTTACTGGCGTAAAAGCACCCGAACCTCCAAAAACTGTACATCAATATAAGCCCATTACGGATTATATGACACGCGATGTCTACACTTTGTCGCCCGACCAAAGTATAGCTGATGCCATGGATATGTTTTTGGAAAAAAAGATTTCCGGAGCACCCGTAGTAGATGAAAAGGGCAAAATTGCAGGCATACTCTCAGAAATAGATTGTATGCGCATCCTGGTGGACGAAGCGTATTTCAACCTGCCGCATGGTAAAATCACAGTTTCTCGCTATATGAGTGATGGCGTGAGTACCCTACAGGATACAATGGATGTGCTGGACTGCGCACAGAAATTTCTGGCTACCAACTTCAGGCGTTTTCCAGTTGTCGATGTAAATGGTAAATTAGTGGGCACAATAAGCCGCAGAGATATTATGCGCGCTACAAGAGATATGAAAACCTCGACTTGGTGATAGCCGCTTCGTTCGCGGAGATTGTTTTCACCAAATCGAACTAATTTCTAAGGGTCCGGCTTCTGTCGGCCCTTATTTTTTTGCCTGATAGAGAATGATACCCGGGCCATTTCTGGCTCGTCATTCCCACGAAAGTGGGAATCTCATTCATCTTTGAGTTTCTCGGGTCTTTAGAGAGTTAGTCCAGCATATTCAGATGCCTCCATTAATACTTTCTTTTGTTTGATGCACCTACAATAAATTAAAAACTGGCTGATTGTCCTTGTACTAACCACCTGAGTATTCTCCCTTTAGTGCAGTTTGCCACGTATAATACGTGCTCATTTATAAGGAGAATCAAACCTTAATGTAACCCTCACCCATTGCAGTCGTTAGATATTTCAATAAATTTGTTATACAAATGTTTATTAAATAAAAGTATTAATGAGTAAATCCATCGGAGCACTTGAAGAAATCATCCTCTTGCTTGTCATTGTTTTGGAAGAAAATGCTTATGCAGTTACGATAGCTGAAGAATATCAACGACAGTTTAAGAAGTCTATCACCATCCCCGCCATACACACCGTTCTCAGGCGACTGGAAGAAAAAAGCCTGATCAAATCACGTGTGGGTGGTGCTACCAACCTTCGTGGTGGACGCAGCAAACGCTTCTATTCCATCACCAAAGTTGGATATGAAACGGCCAGAGAGCTTAACGCTCAGCGCGAGGCACTCTGGAACATGGCTCCAAAAATCTCATTCAACTAAATGAGCCACAAAATCCCACATAGGCCACCTAAATGGGCAGACCGCTTTCTGGAGTGGTACTGCGATGAGCTATTGGTCAATGAAGTGCAGGGAGATCTTCATGAGATGTACCATATCAGGGTGGAGAAATCCGGGAGGTTCAAAGCACAGTTTCTTTTCATTTGGGAGGTAATCCGGTCATTTAAGCCTGCCAATATCAAGAAGGGAGATCGCTACAAAAACTTAAATTTTTACGACATGTTCAGAAACAACTACATCATTTCGGTCAGGAATCTGATGAAGCATAAGTTCTATTCTTCCATCAAAATACTGGGCCTCGCCATTGGCCTTGCTTCTGTGATTCTCATCAGCTCCTTTGTCTACAATGAGCTTACCTTCGACCAGTTTCACAAAGACGCAGACCGTATTTATCGTTTCTCTGAAATTTTCTCCAATGAGCAGGGTGTGGTTGAAGAAAAGTCGGCCAGTATCCCCTTCCCCTTCGGCCCTACTTTTCAGGTGGACTATCCGGACGTAGAAACTGTCAGACTGTATCAGACCTTTCAGAAGACCCCATTGGTGGTTTACAGAGACGGACAAAAGTCTTTTTATGAAGAAGAACTCTTTTTCACAGACTCTACATTCTTCAACATCTTCTCTTTCGAGCTCGCACAAGGAAATCCTGAGACGGTACTTGATAATCCTCGCTCTCTGGTAATTACAGAGAGCATGGCCAAAAAGTACTTTGGTGATGAACCGGCTATGGGTAAAACGGTCTACTTCGAAAATAAGCTCCCCCTCACGGTCACCGGCATCGCCAAAGATCCACCGCTCAATTCACATTTCAGGTTCGACTTTCTGTCTACACTCATGAATATAGACGAGGTATTTGAGGCCACCGGAAATCGTTTTGGCGACAAAGGCTGGTACTGGAACCCATGCCATACCTATGTGAAAGTTCCACAGGGAATGACGCAGCAGCAGCTACAGCAGATGACAGATGATTTCATCCCTAAGCACTTTTCAGCGCGTATGGCCCCGTGGCTGGAGTTTCCGCTGCAAAAACTCACTGATATCCACCTGACCTCTCAGCTGTATCAGGAAATTGAACCCAACCGTGACTTTAAGTCTATTTACATAGCTGTGGCTATTGCTGTTTTCATCATCATCATTGCGGTGATCAACTTTATGAACCTGAGTGCAGCACGTTCTTCGCAAAGGGCCAAAGAAGTGGCTGTAAGAAAAGTGATGGGCTCTAACAGGAAGCAGCTGGTTGATCAATTCCTGATGGAATCGCTGCTGACCAGCATTATCTCACTAATCATTGCGATAGGCATGGTGGCTGCTCTGATCGCTCCATTTGAGCAAATCACCAATGCTCCCATCAACTTTGAGATACTTCTCCATCCCCTTTTCATTGCAGTGATTTTTGGCTTCTCCTTCCTAATAGGCTTACTGGCAGGCTTGTACCCGGCTTTTATAGTAAGTTCGTTCAGAGCAGTAGACGCCCTGAAGATCGGCAATGTAAAACTTACCGGAAAGCGCTCTCCCTGGATATGGAAAGGTTTGGTGGTCTTTCAGTTCGCCACTTCTATCATTCTGGTTATCGGGGCGGTGATCGTAAACCAGCAGCACAATTTCTTACTGAACAAAGACATGGGCTTTGAAAAAGAACAGGTGGTAATGATCCCTATCCGAGGGACAAGTGTGAAGCTGAGACCTGACGAATTCAAAGCTGAACTGTTAAAAGAAAGCTCTGTGGTAAGTGCTTCAGCCATGTCCGACATTCTTGGAAACGATGTTCCGCTGCGGCCCTTTCTTTTCGAAGGTCAGCAGGAAGCTCAGAATATCCCGGGCCTCTTTGCAGACTTTGACTTCGTAAAAACCTTTGGCCTTAAGTTACTGGAAGGCAGAGACTTCTCTCACGACCTTGAAACTGATAAAGAAACCTTCATCATCAATGAATCGGCTGCACAAGCCTGGGACAATGGTGACTGGGAAGGCAAACGCATTGGCTGGGCCAGGAAGGGCCGTCCCGTGATAGGTGTAGTAGAAGATTTTCACTTTGCAGACCTGAAGCAAACAATCCGGCCCTTTGTCATTACCTATAGTCCGGGCTGGTATGCCTATATGGCCATACGCGTAAGGCCTGAAAACATCTTTGCTTCGGTACAGGCGGTAGAAGATGTCTGGAATCAGTTTGAACCTGATCGCCCCTTCACTCCCTTTTTTCTGGACGAAAGGCTCAACAGCATTTATGAAAGCGAGCGAAAGATCAGCCAGATGGTCGGTTATTTCTCCATCATATCTATCTTTCTGGCCTCTCTGGGACTTTTGGGACTCACAAACTATTCAACACTGCTGAGGGTAAAAGAAATCGGTGTCAGGAAAGTACTGGGAGCTTCAGTTCCTGCCATTCTCAGACTCCTGTCCAAAGACTACGCGGTGCTCATCCTGATAGCCAACCTGCTGGCCTGGCCGGCAGCCTGGTATTTTGCCCGGGAATGGCTCGCCAACTTCACTTTTAAGATTGATCCCAGTATCTGGACCTTTGTGATTGCCGGTTTGGCCACCTTAGTGCTTTCGGTCACAACCATCTGTTTTCAAGGCCTAAAAACGGCCCTCCTCAATCCATCAGAATCCCTAAGAAGCGAATAATGAAGCGACTATTCACATTACTTTTTCTTCTTGGTGCCATGAGCCTGCAGGCCACCGGCATTAAGGTTTCAAAAACCTCTTTTGACAAAGCCAAAGCCCTGGTCACCTTTGACCTGACATGGAAGAACAGCTGGAAAAACAGCAGAAACCATGATGCTGCCTGGGTATTCGTCAAGTTTGAGATACCGGGCAAAGGATACATTCATGGCCGCCTGAACACTAACCGTCACAACCTTCGGGTGGTCAGACACAGCGTAAAGGCCAGTGTAACCCCCTCATCAGATCTTACCGGTGCTTTTGTAGAACCTACTTCGACCTATCAGGGAGATGTTCACTGGCAGGTTGATCTGAAAATTGACAAGGATCTGATTAGTGAATTACCTTCAGAAGCTGTAGCTAAGGTATATGCCATAGAAATGGTCTACATACCCAAATCAGGCTATACTCTGGGCGATCCTGACCCCAAAGCACTGAATTTCTCAGCTGTATACCTTTCTGATAACCAGGGCCAATATGCGGGTTTATACAAGGTCAGTTCAGAAAATCAGGTAATTAATGTCGGACCCGAAGCCGGTTCACTATATCATAATTCCGGACGCAACCCGCTTTATACGGGAGACCGAAAAGGCCCCGTTCCTGCCAGCTTTCCCAAGGGGGTTAACCCCTACTACATGATGAAATATGAAGTGAGTCAGGGACAGTACGTGGATTTTCTGAATGGGATTGAACCGACACTAGCCAGTCTACTGAGCCCTCATACTACCGATCAGTATTATGAAAGCCGCGGAAGCATCAAGTTCGAAAATGATCAATACACAGCCGAAAGCCCTGATAGACCCTGTAACTACATCACCTGGGATGATGGTGCCCTGTTTGCCGACTGGGCGGGCTTACGTCCTATGACAGAGTTGGAATATGTTAAGGCTGCGCGCGGACCTTCCACACCTTTGGCGCATGAGTTTCCCTGGAATACGGATAACAAAGATGGACTGGGACGCTTTGTAGACCTGGATGATGAGCTGAAGCTGAAAGATGGCCTGGATGAGTCAAAAATTAATGAGGACAACCGGCATCTGTACGGAGCCTCCTATTACCGTGTAATGGACCTTGCAGGAAGTCTGTGGGAGAAATGTGTGAGTATTGGACACCCCATCGGCAGGGCCTTTAAAGGAAGCCATGGTGACGGTATCTTATCCGCTGATGGCAGTACCAATGCAGACTGGCCAAGGGGTATTCACGAAGAAGGTGGCTATGGTTACCGGGGAGGCGGATACTACCAACACGGCAAAAAACCGGGAGAATATAACCCACACAGTCCTATTGCCTACAGACCTTATGCTGCCTGGTCTGGCGGGAAACGCTCAATTGCTTACAGTCAGCGATACGTGCGAACAGCAGACCAATAAAAGATAATTCAGTTCAGTTTACCTAACCGGAGTAAGGTGTTTGGTGATTTCACCAGACATCTTGCCACTCCGGGTGTTTTTGCAGGGTCGCTTTGGCAAAGGGACACAATGGTAAAATCCTGATGCCCTTCTCTCTGACATAGTTGACTGCATACTCCACGAGCTTTAGGCCTACCCCCGTACCTCTCAGGTCATCTGACACCTCAGTATGGTCAATGATGATTCTCTCTGTACCGGCTTTTGAATAGGTCATTTCGGCTTTTTTTACACCATCTACCTCTACGTAGAAGCTGCCCTTGTTATCCGTTTCCTGTTCTTTTATTTCCATTAATCTGTATCTTATGCTGAAGATATAACAGCCCTTTTATGAACTTGTTTCGCAAAGCCTTTTCTCTTACCCTGCTGTCCATCATGCTCTTCTGCATTTTCACTCTAAGTGCAAACAGTCAAACCCATGTATATGAAGCTTTTATAAAAGGACATAAGGTTGGAGAAATGAAGGTAACCCAGGAGGTAAACGATGAGTCTGAAAAGATATCAGTAGTTACCCATATCGAGGCACATATGCTTGTGAAAATAAGGGTGGATTTCGAGAGTCATTCTTCCTACATGGACGGAAAGCTGATGGAAGCCACGGCTGTCAGTAAGACCAATGGCCGTATTCATTCTCAGGCCCAGACTTCGTTCAGGGACGGCAAGTATACGGTCAGGGTGGACCGAAAAACAAAAACGCTTGATCAAAAAACAATTTACGGAGGCGACCTGTTTTACTTCGAGGAACCTGAGGGTTTTGATGAAGTGTATTCTCTGGCCTCAGGAGAACTGCTGCAGGTAGAGAAAGCCGGAGATCAGGCCTACTATTTTGAGCATGACGGTAAAAAAGAACTGCATAAATATGCTCAGGGGGTACTGACCGAGCTTCAAATCGACCACAAGCTGTATACTGTCATCTTTAAGCTGAAAGAATAAATCATGAAATCGCTGAAGTTCATCATCTATCTTACCACTATGAGCCTGGTTGTGTATACGATGATGACGCAGCTGACTGTACCGCTACCGTTGATTTTCATGGGATTTATTATTACCTCAGCCCTGCTTTTTTATATGATTTATCGCGTCCTGAAAGATCCTTACAAAACTCAAAAGACCTTTGACGACTGGTATCAGGACAAAGAGGTGCGATAATTACGGTAACACTCCACTGGTGTAATAGGCCACAGACGACTCGGCTTCCTTAATTATATTCAGACTTTCACAGACCAACCGAAAGCTGAAATGAAAAGACTATCCCTCCTGTTCACTTTACTTATTGTCAGCCTCGCTGCTGCAGGACAAACCAATGAAGAACTCAAAAAAGAGATTGAATCTCTCCAAAATCAAATCAGAAACCTGAGACATACCTTCAATGGTATCAACAAGGGCATTGATGACCTCATGTGGTACAATAAGGTGGGTGACGTGGCCCATATTGATAAGGTGGAACTCACCGGGCCAAAGCGAAGAGTGATTAAAAACCCTACAGGTCAGGGCGCCCAGAACCCGGTAAGGTTTAAGTCTTATATCTTCATTCCCAAAACAGCACAATCCAACAAGAAGTACCCTCTGATGGTCTTGCCACATGGTGGTGTGCACAGCAATTTCAATACCTTCTATACCCATATTATTCGTGAAATGATGGCACAGGGCTATATCGTCATTGCTCCGGAGTACCGCGGCAGTACCGGCTACGGACGCAGGTTCTACGAACTCATAGATTATGGCGGACTGGAAGTGGAAGATGTAAAGGCATCACGGGACTACATGGTTGAGAACTACGATATTGTTGATAAAAACCGTATCGGTATTTTCGGTTGGAGCCATGGCGGACTCATCACACTGATGAACCTGTACAATCACCCAAATGCCTATAAGGTGGGCTATGCCGGGGTTCCGGTCAGCGATCTGATTGCCAGAATGGGCTATAAATCTGATGGTTATGAGGCACTTTATGCGGCTGATTACCACATTGGTAAGGAAGCTTATCAGGATGTGGAAGAGTATAAAAAGCGCTCACCGGCCTGGCAGGCGCACAAACTGCAAACTCCCCTGCTGGTGCATTCCAACACCAATGATGAAGATGTGAATGTGCTGGAAGTAGAGCATCTGATCAAATCTCTCAAAGCTGAAGGCAAAAAGTTTGAATCAGAGATTTATGAAGATATTCCCGGAGGGCATGCCTTTGACCGCATCGACACTAAAACTGCCAAAGAGGTAAGGCTTAAAATCTACAAGTTTCTTGCTGGCTACCTCAACCCTCCTACTCCTCTTAAATCTCTGAAGGAGTTGCAGAAAGCAGGTTACGGATTCTGATATAGTCACGATGGCCATTTCCAGAAAAAATGCCCGGCAGATATCTGTTGATCAGCGATCGTATACCTGGGCAGTCTCTCAGGACTCTGGCTTTATTGTTCTGGTTGTTCAGGATACCCTGACAAATGGCAAAAAGCTGGAGGTGATCGTATCAGACGACAGGAATATCATCATCGAGAAAAACAGCTTTTCTATCCAATATGGTGATGCCCGAAGTCTGGTGGTGACACCTGCGCTGGTTGCATTCATTATCCGGGAATCTCTGAAAATGGGTTGGGCACCGCAGGATACCGGGCCTCCTGTGCAACTAAGCCTTGGGGAAAACAAACTTGAGATTCGCAGGGGATTATAAACCCACTTCCGGGAAACCCAGTGCAAAAACCTGATACAAATCATCTCCGGTACTGACATTCGCGAATCTTATTTTGAACCAATAAGACGACCTTGAGACTCTTAGATAAACCTTTATCAGAGTCATGTCTGCATATTCATCGTATCGTTTATTCAGCATTTTATTGCTTTCTCTCTTACTTTCTGCCTGTGGAGAAGATGAGATCCCCATTCAGCCGGAACTGACCACCGTAACAGAGTCAGTTTATGCCTCCCTGTCCATCAGGCCTGATAGTGCCTACTTTGCCTATGCCTCGGTAACGGGACTCGTTGAGCGAATTTCCATTGAGGAAGGAGATCTGGTAGCAAAGGGCGATAAAATCATGCAGCTTGTAAACACCAGTCCTGAACTAAACAGGCAAAATGCAGCCCTGGCACTGGACCAGGCCCGTCAGAACTTCACAGGTGCCGCCAGTCTGGTCAATGAGCTGGAGGAAGAGATCAGCATGGCCGTATTGAAGCTCGAAAACGACTCCATCAACTTTGTAAAGCAACAGAACCTCTGGAAGAAAAACATTGGTACACAAAATGACTATGACACCAGAAAGCTGGCTTATCGCACCTCTTCCAGAAATCTCGATCTGCTCAAAAACCGGTTGAACAGAACCAAAAATGACCTTAATACACAGTTAAAGCAGGCTGAAAATAATTACCAGAATGCCATTACCAATACCAGAGACTATACGGTTAGCAGCCTCATTCACGGTAAGGTCTACCAGCTCTTAAAAGAACCCGGTGAACTGGTGTCGCTGCAGGAACCGCTGGCCATGCTGGGAAGCGCCACTCACTTTGTCATTGAAATGCTGATCGATGAAGTAGACATTGCGAAAGTAGAGACCTCACAAAGTGTACTCATTGCTCTTGATGCCTATCCCGGAGAGGTGTTTAAGGCTACGGTAAGCAAGGTCTACCCTATTAAAGATGAAAGCACACAAACCTTTACAGTAGAGGCCACTTTTGAATCTCCGCCAGCCCGCCTCTTTGCAGGATTATCAGGAGAAGCAAACATTATCATCAGCTCTAAGGAAAACGCACTCATCATTCCCAGGAGCTACCTGAATGATGCAGATCAGGTTAAAACTGATGATGGATTGATATCTGTCAAAACCGGCCTGATCAACCTGGATAAGGTCGAAATTCTGTCCGGCATTGAGGCCTCAACCAACCTTTATCTTCCTCAGCAATGAACTGGCCTGTAATACTCGGTATTTCAAAGACGCACCTGTTATCCCGTAAGAAACAGTCGTCTATTGCTGCTATGGGAGTCACCTTTGGCATTGGCACCTTTATTACCCTGGCAAGCTTCATGACAGGGCTCAATGGCCTGTTAGATGGCCTTATCCTTAACCGGACGCCTCATATTCATCTGTACAATGAAATTGCTCCCAGCCAGGAACAACCTGTTCACCTGGCAGAAGAATTGGCGGAAGGCTTTAACCTGATACATTCCATTAAGCCTAAAAAGAGTCAGGTAAGACTGCACAATGCCCTGCCCATTTTAAGCAGGCTAAGAGAAAACCCGGATGTACGGGGAGCCATTCCGCAGGTGCAGGCACAGGTCTTTTATCTGGCCGGTTCTATCAGGCTCAATGGTCTGGTTTATGGTGCAGATATTATGGAAGAAGTCCGGCTTTTTAACCTGAGCGATTATATCGTGGAAGGTGATGCACAAAGTCTGGCCAGGAATACCAACGGCATTATTCTGGGAGCCGGAGTCGCCCAGAAAATGTCTTTGAAGATCGGTGATCGCATTCAAATCAGTTCGGTAAACGGAGGCATATTTCCCCTGAAAATAGTGGGGCTTTACCAAAGCGGGCTGGCCGAAGTTGACAATGTGCAAAGCTATGTGAACCTGGCCACCGCACAGCGCATTATGGGCGAGGGAAAAAACTATATCTCAGATATCAATGTG
>DIYF01000043.1 GCA_002427745.1 Roseivirga sp. UBA6061
CCCTGGCTGTCAGTAGCTGAAACTGAATATACATTTTTGGCAAACTCATGTACGGCATAACGTCCCGGAGAGCTCCGGCTCATGCGTACTTCCAGCACTTTGTTTTCAAGGTTCGAGAATTTGATTTTTACCTCAGCTTCATGGTGCACGGCATTCTCGAAAGAGACTTCGTACTCATTGTAGGTCTGGCCTTGCAGCAGAAGGCTGCAGCTCAATAGCATGGCAAAAAATGTTGTTTTCAGTTTCATGGTTTTTTGACTTTGAGTGTTGAATTTCCTCCACTTTGAGGAGAGGTGTCCGTAGGACGGAGGGGTTCGAAAGACGAAGGAGGCCTGTTCCTCCATACGCTGATTACTCAGGGTATACCGCTCTTACCTCTATTTCAATCAGCATATCCGGGTTCACCAGGGTGTATACCCCAAGGGTAGATCTGGCCACTTTGTTGGGGTTGGTTTCAGCATTATTAAAAAACTCTCCGTAGGCTTTGAACCAGCCCTGGAAGTCGGGTTTATTATCATTGGCGGGGTCGGGTGCCACATACACCTTCATAGCGATCACGTCTTTGAGTGTCAGCCCCTCCTCACCCAGGTATTCACCAATGCGCTTCAGTGCACTCACACTTTGCTCATAGGTGTTCCCAAAACGTTCCGGATCTCCGGCAGGTTTGGTATCATCTTTTGGGTAAGCCACAATACCGCTGGCAAAGTACATGTCGCGTCCTTCCGGTACTTTTACGCCTTTTAATATAGAGGAGCCATCCCGCTCAAAGCGTATCACTTCCTCGACCCTGTTGTGCTCTGCATCATTATCATGGTGCCCTTCGCAGGCAAAAAACAGAAGAACTGAGCTTAAAAGCAGACAAGGAAATAGTTTGGTTTGCATGACGTATTTATTTGCCTGAATATACAAAAACTCACCTGTCAGATAGCATTGGTTTTTACAAGGGGCAATGAGTATATTTCAAGTCAACCGTAAACTGAAGCTATGAAAACCCTCCGAACAATTCTGATGGCCCTCATTGCCATGCTATTGATCACGTTCGATAGTGAAGCCCAGAGAAGGAAGAAAAAATCAAAAGTCCAGGAAGGACTCACTTATGATACAGCTCTGTATAATGCGCTCGAGTGGCGTAATATCGGACCTTTTCGTGGCGGACGTGCTACTGCGGTGGCCGGAGTGGTACAAGACCCTATGACTTATTATATGGGGGCTACCGGTGGTGGTGTCTGGAAAACTGATGATGCCGGAAAAAGCTGGAAGAATATCTCAGATGGATTTTTTAATACCGGTTCGGTAGGAGCTATTGCAGTGTCAGAATCTGACCCGAATGTGGTATATGTGGGGATGGGAGAAGCACCCGTGCGTGGGGTTATGACCTCTCACGGAGATGGTGTTTATAAATCTACCGATGCCGGTCAGACCTGGGAGCACCTGGGGCTGAACATGACGCGACAAATCTCGAAAATAGCGGTACATCCTGATAATCCTGACGTGGTATTTGTAGGCGCTCAGGGTAGTCCCTATGGTGCCAATGAAGAGCGCGGTATTTATCGCTCGACTGATGGTGGTAAAAACTGGACCAAAGTACATTATGTAGATGCTAACTCAGGTATCAGCGATCTGAGCATGGATATGAAGAACCCCCGGATCATTTATGCGGCTTACTGGGATCATCGCAGGTTTCCCTGGAAGGTGCAAAGTGGCGGCCCCGGTAGCGGTATCTGGAAGTCAAGTGATGGTGGTGATACCTGGACAGAACTTACCAGGGGACTGCCGGAAGGTGTAATGGGTAAAATCGGTGTATCGGTTTCCCGGGCTGATCCTAAGAGAGTCTGGGCCATAATAGAAGCGGATAAAGGCGGACTTTATAAATCAGACAATGGCGGCAAAAGCTGGAAGCTGGTTAATCCGGATCGATTGCTGAGAGCACGCTCCTGGTACTATATGCATATTCAGGCACATCCTACCGAGAAAGAATCTGTATTCGTGATGAATGCTCCGGTATTACAGTCTACAGATGGTGGACGCACTTTTGTCAACATGAGAGCACCTCATGGAGATAATCACCAGATATGGGTCAATCCCGAGCAGCCTCAGTATATGATCAATGCCAACGATGGCGGGGCCAATGTGTCGATCAACGGAGGACTGGACTGGTCCCGGCAAGACAATCAGCCAACCGCTCAATTTTACAGAGTAAATGCCGATAATCAGTTCCCATACCGGGTGTATGGTGGCCAGCAGGACAATAGCTCTGTATCCATCGCTTCCCGTAAGAATGGTGCCGGTATTGGCTGGGACGATTTCTTCTCAGTAGGTGGCTGTGAGAGTGCCTATTCTGCCTTTGACCCTGATGACCCTCAGTATGTTTACAGTGGCTGTTATCAGGGGATTATCGATGAGTGGAATGCCAAAACCCGTCAGACCAAGGATGTGATGGCCTACCCTTTCCAGGGACTGGGAACGAATCCGAAAGATGTGAAATACCGCTTTAACTGGAATGCTCCGATCATCGCTTCAAAACACGACCCTTCAGTTATCTACCACGCAGGCAATAAGCTGTTAAAGACCACTGACCGGGGAATTACCTGGGAAGAGATCAGCCCTGATCTTACTAAAAATGATACTACTAAGATCGACTGGGGTGGTGGCCCAATCACCAATGAAGGTGCAGGTGGAGAAATCTATCATGCCATTTATTATGTGGCTGAGTCTCTCCATACTCCTGATGTGATTTACACCGGTGCTGATGATGGCCTGGTGCATATCACCAAAGATGGCGGAGCGAGCTGGTCCAATATCACCCCTCCGGACCTGGAAGAAGGTATGATCAATCAGATTGAGGTGTCTCCTCATGATGCGGGCACGGTATACCTTGCCTATAACCGGTATAAGTTCAACGACTTCACACCACATATCTTCAAATCAACAGATTATGGCCAGACCTGGACCCGACTGGTAAATGGAATTGAAGCAGAGGCACATGTGAGAGTGGTGCGGGAAGATCCGGCCAAAAAGGACTTGCTCTATGCGGGTACGGAGCTGGGGCTCTACATCTCTTTTGATGGCGGTGTAAAGTGGAGCAAGTTTCAAAGAAACCTGCCCATCGTGCCTATCACAGACTTGATGGTGCACCACAATGACCTCATTGTGGCTACTCAGGGGCGCGCCTTCTGGATTATGGATGATGTAACACCGCTTCATCAGCTGGCAGCTGCGGCCTCGGCAGACTTCTTTGTATATGAGCCAAGAGCAGCCATCAGAGACAATGCCTTCCGTACGGCAAACCCAACTTTGGGTACGAACCCTTACCCGGGCATCTCCATGTTTTATTATATCAAAGAAGATGTGGATACGGTTGATCTGACGATTGAGATTGTCGATGCTGAGGGAAACAGTGTGCGCACTTTCGCAACAGATGCTGAGGAGAGACAGAACAAGATCAAGAAGAAATCAGGAATGAACCGCTTCAACTGGAACCTGACCAAATCGAATTTCAAAGGCGTAGATGGCGTATTTGTGGGCCTGGGGGCTGGTGGGCATCGCGTGGCTCCGGGAAATTATACCGCTAATATTACTTTTGGCGATCAGACTGTGTCTAAGTCTCTTGAGGTAAAGCCGGACCCCAGATGGGAAGCAACGGCTGCTGATTATGCTGAGCAGCAGCAACTTCTGATCAGGTTGCGTGGGTTAATCGATGATTTGCAGGGTGCAGCCAATGATCTCAGGTCGATGAGATCTCAGGTAAAAGATCTGAAATCCAGGGTATCGAAAGATGATTTTGAGGAGATACATACTAAAGCGGATGAGCTGATCAAGGAGATGAATAATCTTGAGGATCAAATGGTACAGCCCAAACAAAAAACCTTTCAGGATGTGATCAACTTTCCGAACAAACTGGAGGTAGCTTTATTACATATATATGGCACGATTGATGGTGAAGAACCACCGGTAACGAATGGCCAGAAACAAAGAGTTAATGATGTAGAAAAGGAGTTTAATGAAGTGATGAATCAGCTGTCTGATCTACAGAAAAACGTGGCTGATTTCAATTCTCTGATGAGGGAAAAACAAGTGCCGTTCATAGCTCCTAAAAAGAAGAACTGATTTGAAGAGAAACATAGTAGAAGAGCTGGGAAGCCTTGCTCTGGCCACTCGTCTGAAAAGTCTGAGCGAAAGACTGGCGAAAGATGTAGGCCTCATTTACAAAGAACTGTCATTTGATTTTGAGCCCAGGTGGTTTGCCATGATTTATGCCCTCAAGGGTAAGGACACCCTGGCGGTTACCGAGCTTTCTGCCATGCTGCAGCAGACTCACCCGGCCGTAAATCAGGTAGCCAATGTATTGGTGGAAAAGGGGCTGGTAATTGAATCAAAAGATGAAACCGACCAAAGGAAGCGTCTCTTAAAGCTCAGCCGGTCTGGCAGTGCCCTGGTAAACAAAATGGAGGGAATCTGGGAAAAGATTAAAGTGGCCAATGACGAACTGCTCAAAGAGACAGACCCTGATTTCCTGGTCAGAGTACAAAAGCTCGAAGAAGCCCTCGAAGATAGGAATATGTATGACAGAGTGAGGCAACAACTCGGCTGATCAGGCAGGGTAAATAGTGTCCGGTTGTTTTTTCAGATTGTGCATTTTCGTTCAGTCCTTTACATACACTTTTTAATGAGAATACTGTAAGGTCTTCATAGTCAGTCTTTTGAGGTTGTAAGAGATAGTTTGGAACTATTCTTGATACTGCGTAAGTGCTTACGTTAGTAGTTTATGAAAAGAATTATTATCTCCATTGGCCTGTTACTTTTTTCCACGCTTACCATCTTCGCTCAGGAGTCTTTTGATAAGGCTGAGGTCGTCAACCGGCTGGCTGAGATCATGAATGAAAATTATGTCTTTCCGGACAAAGGGAAGGCCATGCATGATCTGATCAAATCTAAGCTCCAAAAAGGTGAGTATGATGAAATCACCACGGCTGATGCGCTTGCCGAACAATTGGATGCTGACCTTAAATCCATCATTTATGATAAGCATATCCGGGTACGCTTTAGTAAAGAGCGGGTAAATGCTATTCAGAACAGGGAGCCCGGGGGAGGCAGAGGAATACCCGATCACTATGGCTTCAAAGAGGTGAAAATCCTGGAAGACAATATAGGCTATCTGGACCTGAGAGGCTTTATGGATATGCGTCTGGCCCGAAAGGCGGCCAAGAAAGCCATGGATAAACTCATTGAGGCCGATGCCATTATTTTTGATCTGAGACAAAACGGTGGAGGTTCTCCTTCCATGATTCGTTTCATCTCCTCTTATATTTTCGGAGAAGAACCGGTGCATCTCAACGATTTTTACTGGCGCCCCAGCGATAGCTATTCTGAATCCTGGACCAGGCCCTCAGCCGCTTCAGTACATAAACCTGATATTCCTGTCTATGTGCTTACCAGTAGCTATACATTTTCTGCGGCTGAGGAATTTACCTACAATCTGAAAAACCTTAAGAGAGCGACTATCATCGGGGAGACAACGGGAGGC
Organism: Roseivirga sp. UBA6061; assembly: GCA_002427745.1. Taxonomy (GTDB): domain Bacteria; phylum Bacteroidota; class Bacteroidia; order Cytophagales; family Cyclobacteriaceae; genus Roseivirga. The sequence continues at coordinate 5,525 of DIYF01000043.1, forward strand.
GGAGCCCATCCCGGAGGCCCAATGATCATCAATGATTCTTTTTTTGTAAATGTACCTCAGGGCCGGGCGATCAACCCCATTACCAAAACCAACTGGGAGGGTACGGGTATTGAACCTCATATTAAGACTACCAAAGAAGCAGCACTGGACAAGGCTCTCGAATTAGCAAAAAGAGCACTTGCAAATTGAGTAGTTCAGTTACCGCTTACGTAAATCGCCTCAAAGGCTGTTTCCGGAGCCTCTATATTCATCTAATCCAATTTCCAGGTCATGATCAAGAACCATATCAAAATAGCCTTCAGAAGCCTGCTTAAGAGCAAGGGCACTTCTATTATCAATGTGTTAGGACTTTCCATCGGGATGGCCTGCTGTATGATCATTTTTCTGTTCGTTCAGAACGAGCTGTCATATGACCGTTTTCATCAGAAGTCTGACAACATTTTTAGGGTACTTACCATTGACGAAGCCCTTGGCGTGAGCAGTAGCCTGGTAGGAATCACTCTGCCTGCTTTGGGAGAGGCGATGGAAGATCAGTTTCCGGAAGTGGTGAACCGGGTCAGGATGCTTACACAAGGGCGCCAGCTGATCAACTATGAACAGCAGGGCTTTTATACACAGCATTTTGCTTATGCCGAGCCTTCACTGTTTGAGGTTTTCGATTTTAAGCTGATTGACGGAGATACAGATGCTGCTTTGAGCGCACCCAATACTGTGGTGTTTACAGAAAGTATGGCAAAGCGCACTTTTGGTAATGATGACCCCATAGGTAAGCGGGTAGATATCGGAAATCAGACCGGCCTGGAGGTGGTAGCGGTTATGAAAGACGTGACCGAAAACAGCCACCTCAACTTTGATGTAATTGTCTCTATGGAGCAGGCGGATACCACATCCAATTTTGCTCAGTTCCTGGGCTCCTGGCAGAGCATCAGCATGGTTACTTATGTAGAGCTGGCCAGTCCGGATAATGAGGAGCCGGTAAAGGCAAAAATGGAAGAGCTGATTCGCGCCAATAATGTGGGAGATAACTTCAAGGTTACCTTACAGCCATTGAAAGATGCCCATTTGAAATCCAGCGGCATCCTCTTTGAAAACTATAACCTGAATAAGACGGACGAAGGCTATGTCTACACCCTGGCAGCCGTGGGCATCTTTGTCATACTCATTGCCTCCTTTAACTTCATGAATCTCTCCACTGCCCGGTCTGCCAACAGAGCTCAGGAAGTGGGAGTTCGTAAAGTCTTCGGGGCAATTCGCAAACAGTTGATAAATCAGTTCATGATTGAGTCAGTGATTGTGAGTTTTGTTTCCCTGGTTCTCGCTATTGGCCTGGTTACGGCTGTGGGGTCTGCTGTTAACCTGCCTTTTGATGATAATCTGGCCATTGTTTTTCTTTCTAATCCTGTATGGCTGGCAGGTGCTTTGGCGTTCACGCTACTGCTGGGTCTTTTCTCAGGAAGTTATCCGGCCTTGTTGCTTTCTGCCTATAATCCCATCAGTATTCTTCGGGGCTCTTTCAAAACCAGCTCCAAAGGGGTGATTCTGAGGAAAGGCCTGGTGATATTCCAGTTCACAATTTCTATTGTGATGATCATTGGTACTACCATAGTCTACGACCAGCTGCAGTTACTGAGAAATGCAGATAAGGGCTTTGACACGGAGCAGATCGTTACGCTGAATATTGGAGCCCCTGGGTTGCAGCAGTCCATTCCGGTACTAAAGAATAAGCTGGAGCAGAACCCGGCTATTACGGCTACAGCTCGCACGGGAGGTATGCCGGGCCGTACTTTTGGCAGAAGAGGGGTGGTGCCGGAAGGTGCATCGCAGGAGGACACATGGATAGTCAGTGTGCTCAATTTTGATGAAAGCTATGTAGAACTGATGGGCATGGAGGTTGCAGAAGGGCGCATGTTCGATCGTGATATCCAGACAGACCAACAGGAAGCTATTCTGATCAACGAGGCCATGGCCAAAGAACTGGCATGGGATGATCCTGTGGGTAAAAAGATTGGCTTTGGTCAGAACCAACGAACAATCATTGGGGTGGTAAAAGATTTTCACTTCGCTTCCATGAGGTTCAAAATAGAACCCCTGGCCATGTTTTTCACTCCTAATGGCGGAGGTAACCTCGCTGTTAAGTTCAATGCAGCCAATGTATCCCAGACCATGGATTTTGTGCAGAAAGCCTGGAATGAGGTGTATCCAAATAGTCCCATTGAATATCGCTTCTTTGATGAAGAGTTTGGGCAGCAATACGAATCTGACGAGCGCTTTGGTCGCCTGGTGTTTAGCTTTACCTGGCTGGCTATCTTTATAGCCTGTCTCGGTTTGTTCGGGCTCTCGGCCTTCACAGCTGAGCAAAAGACAAAAGAGATAGGGGTGCGTAAAGTATTAGGGGCTTCTATTTCAGGTATTGTCGTGCTGCTTTCAAAACAGTTCACAAAGCTTATCATCGTTGCTATGGTCCTGGCCAGTCCGCTCGCCTATTTCATGATGGACACCTGGCTAAACGATTTTGCTTATCGGGTGGATATCAATTGGTTCTGGTTCCTCGTTTCAGCTGTAGCAGCCCTTCTGATAGCGCTGCTCACCGTTACTTTTCAGTCTGTAAAGGCGGCTATGATCAACCCGGCCAGGTCTCTGAGATGCGAATAGTTAACATATTTTAACAAAAAATCGAGGCTCATCGACAAACCTGACCTCAATATGGCGGTATAATTGATGAGTGGTTGACAATTAGAACCTTAGTGTCTTCGAATTCGTTTGAAAATCACTAGATTTAAGACTACCTGAAATAGAATAAGTAAGAAGAAAATTGCGAGTTGATATGCGACAGATGAGAAATATACTGATGATCCCTCTTTTATTGGCTGTCAGTGTTGTGCAGGTGTTTGCTGAAAGAGACACCACGGAGTTTTTACAGCCAAAAGCCGAGCATCTGAAAGAGGCCAGGCTTGTTGTTCAGATTCTCGACTATTTTCACTACAGGAGTACCGATCTGGAGGATTCACTCTCTTCTGTGATCTTCGATAATTTTCTTAGCTCACTTGATGCCAATAAGAACTATTTCCTGGCTTCAGATATCCGTTCTTTTCAGAAATATCGCTTCTCACTTGATGAAGACCTGAAAGCAGGTAATCTGGTACCTGCCTATTATATCTTCAATATTTACAAGAAAAGGGTAGAGGCACGACTCAATTACGCACTTGAGCACTCAGCCGATAAATTTGATTTCTCCAAAGATGAGTTTTATCGGTTTGACAGGGAGGAAGCTCCTTATGCTAAGAGCTCAGATGAGCTTGATGAGTTGTGGCACAAGCAATTGAAAAACCAGGCACTGAACCTGAAATTGAGTGGTTCTGACGATAAAAAAATTGCCGAGGTGCTGAAGGGTCGTTATGAACGATTTCAGAATAATGTGTCCAAGTACAATAGTAATGATGTCTTTGAGATGTTCATGAACTCGGTAACAGAAGCATTCGATCCCCATACCAACTATTTCACGCCACTTAACGCTGAGGACTTCAGACGCGAAAGCAGCAAGTCGATGGAAGGTATTGGTGCTACCTTGCAACAGGATAAAGACTATACTAAAATCATAGAATTAAGACCTGGCGGACCTGCCTTCCTCAGTGGTCAGATCACCAAGGACGACCGCGTAGTAGGTGTTGCTCAGGGGGCTGAAGGCGAAATGATTGATGTGATCGGCTGGAGATCAGACGAGGTAGCCGGTAAAATCCGAGGAGCAAAAGGAACGCTGGTAAGACTTAAAATATTGCCGGCAGGGGCCTCAGCAGGTGGAGAAACCAAAATTGTCAATATCGTAAGAGATAAGATTAAATACGATGAGGCGCGAGCTCAAAGCAAAGTAATCGAATACGAAGAGAATGGTGATAAATTTACCTTAGGAGTCATTACCGTACCGGATTTTTACCTGGATGCAGATGGACTGGATGCCGGAGATAAAAACTATGTAAGTACTACCAACGATGTTAAGAAACTCATCAAAGAGTTTGAAGAGCAAGGGGTAGATGGTGTTATGCTCGACCTGAGAAACAATGGTGGCGGAGCTCTGTTTGAGGCCATTAATCTCTCCGGGCTGTTTCTTCCCGGAGGCCCCGTAGTTCAGGTGAAATATGCGAATGGCCGAATAGAAAAAGGCAATGACGATGATAAGACCATGTTCTATGACGGGCCACTGAACGTAATGATTAACCGCTTTTCAGCTTCGGCTTCAGAGATTTTTGCCGGAGCAATTCAGGATTACAGAAGAGGTGTGGTAGTGGGTGAGCAGACCTATGGTAAAGGAACTGTCCAGAATGTGAGAGGCCTTAATGATTTCATGCGTGAACCCACACAGGACAAACTCGGATTGCTTAAATACACCATTGCGAAATTCTACAGAGTAACAGGCAGTAGTACACAGCACCTCGGTGTTACCCCGGATATTCAGTTCCCTTCTGCCTATGGAGGTAGTGAGTTCGGAGAGAGTTCTCAACCCAGTGCTTTGCCCTGGGATAAGATTGCCTCTGCACAGTTCACCCCTCTTGATTTCGTGGATAAAGACCTGATATCGGTTTTGAATAAACGACATGCAGGCCGACTCAAGACTGATCAGAGTATGCTGGACTATCAGTATGATATAAGCGTACTCAAAGAGGCCCGTAAGCTCCAGGAAGTTTCCCTCAACTACGACAAGCGCAAAAAGGAGCAGGATGAGCGTGAGCAGCGCAGAGCCTCTCGTGTCAAGGTAGGTGACTCTTTGAGCGAGCTTGAAGCCAGTAAAGTGAAGGATCGTTCTCTGGATGATTTAAAAGATCCCTATCTCAAAGAAAGTATCATTCTCCTGGCCGAGCAAATTGCGGCCAAGAAGAAGAGAGGCTGATCAATTCAAAAAGAATTATCATGAAAGACATGCTCACCGGGCATGTCTTTTTTGTTGGGTTTTATCTGCAAAGTCAACTTGTGCCAGCGGAGGGACAGGTCAACTCAGCGTGTCTGGATTTATCGCTAAAATGATGTGATACAGAGATAGCCTGATACGGAAAACGATTGAAACGGACAAACAAAATTTTTGTTCTCTTTCGGGGCAATTTTTTTTCTGATACCCTCAAGTTTTTTACTTCAGTATTATGTGAATGTTAAGAGATGTTAAATCTCAAAAGTCCTTCGTATTAACTGCAATCGCAGCTTTTTGTCAGAATCTGGTTTTAAAAAAGACCGAATCCGGCTGTTTTTCGGAAGGTGTAAAAAAAATGGCGTTTGTTTCGATTGACCATATTTTCTTTTAGATTTGACGGTACAACCGAATTATTGCTTAATAATTTAAACATTTACTAAAACTACTTACTATGAAGAGAGTATTGCTGACACTACTCATGTCAGTGCTTGTATGTGTATATATACAGGCGCAAACTCGTACTGTCTCCGGTAAGGTCACTGACGAAACTGGTCAGCCCTTGCCTCAGGTGACGGTGCTTTTAAAGGGTACCACCACAGGTGCTCCGACCGATGCGGACGGTAACTTCCGTTTGACGGTCCCGGACGCTGGCGGTACTTTGCTGTTCAGGTTCCTGGGCTATGTTACTCAGGAAATAGAAATCGGATCTCAGAGTGTTATCAACCTCCAGATGCAGCCAGAAGTGACTGACGTTGGAGAAGTTGTTGTAACAGCCCTGGGTATCACGCGCGAAAAGGCCTCATTGGGGTATGCCGTAACTTCTATCGGTGCCAATGACATTCAATCCCGGCCGGAAGCAGACGTTAGTAGAATTTTGAGAGGTAAAGTGCCAGGTGTGGATATCACATCTACCAGTGGTTTGGCTGGTTCTGGTACAAACATCATTATTCGTGGTTACAGTTCTATTACTGGTAATAACCAGCCTCTTTTTGTGATTGATGGTGTGCCGGTTAACACTGACACCAACAATGACAGAAGTTTTGCTTCAGGTGGTGCTACAGCATCAAGTCGTTTCCTGGATTTAGATCCTAACAACATTGCTGACATCAGTATTCTGAAAGGTCTCAGTGCAACCGTATTATACGGTGAGGCCGGTAGAAATGGTGTGGTACTGGTGACTACTAAGTCGGGAACAGGTAATGGTACCAACCGTAAAATGGATATCTCATTCACACAATCTGTATTCGTGAATCAGGTTGGCGGTATCGTTGAAGATCAGGATCAATATGGAAACGGATGGCAAAACTTTGCTTCTGCTGCCTTCTCTAACTGGGGAGCTCCTTTTGATCAGCCAAACAGAAACGGACTGACCAACGGAACCATCGCTCACCCTTATTCCAGATCAGCACTGAATGATGTATTCCCTGAGCTGATAGGTGCGAGATATGATTACCGTGCTTATGACAACCTTGAAAACTTCTTTGTTACAGGAACTCAGATCAATACGTCTCTGGGTATTAATAGCCGTATAGGGGATAACTCAAGTGTGAGTTTTAACTACAGTTACCTGAGTGACGGTGGATATATTCCAAGAAATAAATTTGATAAAAACAATGTGAGTCTGGGCTTCAGAACTAAGCTGGAGAATGGTCTTTCAATCAATGCTTCTGGTAACTTCATTACCTCTGACAGAGCCACGCCTCCTGCGGCACCTATCTTTAGTTCTAACCCGATTGGTGGTACGTCTCTGTTCTCAAACGTTCTGTATACTCCAAGGTCTGTAGATTTGCATGGTCTTGCCTACGAACGTCCTGATGATAACTCAAGTATTTACTACAGAGGTGGTAATGATATTCAGCACCCACTCTGGACACTGAATAATGTAATTGACGAGGAGACTGTGAATCGTTTCTTCGGTAATGTTACTTTCAACTACCAGCTCGCTGACTGGCTGAATGTAAGTTATCGTTTCGGACTTGATACTTACGATCAGCAGCAGGACTTCACCCAGAACAAAGGTGGACGTCAGAACCCTGATGGTTTGTTCACTACTTCTGACAGATCTAATACCATTACTGATCAGGTGTTGACACTTTCTGCCAACAAAGACCTGAATGCAGACTGGAATATCAATGGTCTATTGGGGGTTAACCTGAGAAGAGCTACCAGTACTTCAAACTTTATTACAAGTACCCAGCAATTCATTTACGGACTGTTTACACACAATAACTTTATTACTAACGTAGCCTCTTCAGGAATCAGCGAAGTCAATACAAATGGTATTTACGGTCAGCTTTCTTTTGGTTACAAAAGTGCCCTGTATGTAAACCTCTCTGGTCGTAATGACTGGACTTCAACGCTTGAGCAGGAGAACAGATCAGTTTTCTATCCTTCTGTGAGTGTATCTATCTTACCTTTCGACTTGGCACAGACTCAGGTGAATGGTATTGAGTATCTGAAAGTAAGGTTGGGTTACGGTACTTCTGCCGGTTATCCTGGTCCTTATCAAACCAGAAACATCCTCTCTACTTCTCCTAACAGATTTATCGATGGCGGTGGTACTATTATTAACTCTAACTCTATCAGTACAAGATTTGGTAACCCTAATCTGAAGCGTGAGCTTCACGAGGAGTTTGAATTGGGTATTGAGGCACGTATGTTCAATAACAAGGTGAATCTGGACCTTTCTCTCTATCAGAAAAAATCCAGTGACCTGATTATCGACCTGGATCTTGATCCATCTACAGGTTTTACCAACTCTACCATTAATGCTGCTGAGATCGAAAACCAGGGGCTTGAGGCACAGGTATCTGTTCGTGTTGTCGAAAAAGCTGACTGGAACGTGATGTCTACCGTGAACTTCACCACCAATGAAGGTACCGTAAATGCGGTGGCTCCTGGTATTGATCAGGTAGTTATTTCTGGTTTCAGTTTCTTAGGAAACTTTGCGATTCCAGGACAGCCTTACGGTATCATTCAGGGATCAAAAATTCAGAGAGATGCTAACTCTGGCTTACCACTGATTTCTTCTTCCGGTACTTACCAGCAGGCTACTGACATCGGTATCATCGGAGATCCAAACCCTGATTATAACCTGTCATGGATCAATGAGATAGGCTATAAGTTCCTGAGTCTGAGAGTTCAGGTAGACTATGTTCACGGTGGAGATATTTGGGGATCAACTGCCTCAACTCTGACTGGTCGTGGAATTGCCGGAGAAACTGGTTTTGACAGATTTGTTCCTGTGGTGACTACTGGTGTACTGGGTGACGGAAGTCCTAACAACATTCAGATTACTCCTAACAGACACTATTGGGAGCACACTGGTGTATTCTATGATGAGAACAGAATCTTTGACGCTACTACACTGCGTCTGAGAGAGATTTCTCTGAGCATCACAGCACCATCGAACTGGTTGACCAAGACTCCTTTTGGGGCTGCTAGTCTTACTTTCTCAGGTCAGAACCTGTGGTACAAGGCTTTCAACTTCCCTGAAAGTATCAACTTCGATCCCGAAGTACTCAGTTTGGGTGTAGGTAACGGACGTGGTTTCGACTACGTTACGGGTCCAACCTCTAAGAAATACGGGGCTACTTTAAGCCTGACTTTCTAATCAAAATTTTTTTAAAGAATGAAATTGAGAAAACATATATCAATTGCATTATTGGTTGCGCTTGTCGGGTTTACCTCCTGTGGAGATCAGTTTGATCTTGACTTACAGCTCAATCCAAATGCGGTTACTGAAGAGAACGCAGATGTAGATCTGTTCTTCAATGCAATACAACTTAACGTAACAGGCTTTTTCACAACGGCTTCTAATATTGGAATGCCGGCAGTGAGAATGACTGCCATGACGGGTGGTAACAATTATGAAAATAACTGGAGCCCCAACTCATTCAACGGACTCTGGAATAGTGCATATGCCTCTATTTTTCCGGATATCAACGCGATGATTCCACTGGCTGAAGACAGAGAGCAATTCGTACATGCCGGAGCTGCTCAGGTGCTGCAAGGCTATGTTTTGATGACTTTGGTTGATTTCTTCGGTGATATTCCATGGACCGAAGCACTTCAGGGTGTTAACGTTCCCAGCCCCGGATCTGATGACGATGAAAGCATATATACTGCTGCCATCGCTTTGTTAGATGCGGGAATCGCCAACCTTGCTAAAACGAGCCGTGGTCTGCCAGGCAATGACTTCTTCTATGGAGGAGATGCTGCACAATGGACCAAAGCTGCGAATACGTTTAAGATGAAGGCTTACCTGAATATGGGTAATATGTCAGGTTTTAACTCGATCGTTTCTAGCGGTAACTACATTAGTTCTTCAGCAGATGACTTTGTATTTACTTACGGAAATAACAGAGTAAACCCTAACTCGAGACACCCATGGTACAATGAGCAGTACGAGGTAGGTAACGGACGTTATCACTCTAATGCGTTTATGTATGAACTGGCTTTCCGTCAGTCAGTACCTGATCCAAGGGTGAGATATTACTACTATCGTCAGGATTTAGATCAGAGTAACGAAGATCAGTTTACATTAGATTGTCCTGCCTCACCGCGCCCATTCCACTATCCTAATGACATGCCTTATTGTCTGGCTTCATTAAATTCTGCGTCATTTGATAACGCTGGTTATTTCGGAAGGGATCACGGTAATAACGATGGTATTCCACCAGATGGTCAGCTTCGTACCGTATGGGGTATTTATCCTGCCGGAGGTAAGTTTGACGCTGATGATGGTACTCATACCAAAAATGCGGGTACTGATGGTTCTCTCGGAACAGGAATCGCTCCGATCATGATGTCTTCTTTTGTTGACTTCATGAGAGCTGAAGCTGCTTTGAGCGGTGGTGATCTGGCAGCAGCCAGAACTTTACTGGAAGCAGGTATGCGCAACTCGATCGACCGTGTCATGAGTTTCTCAGCAGATATCGGAACCATCGATGCAGCATTTACTCCGGCTGCAGCCGACATTGATGCTTATGTAGCTGAAATTCTGGCTGCTTATGATGCCGGTGATAATGCAACAAAATCTGATGTTCTTCAGCAGCAGAATCACATAGCTCTTTTTGGTAATGGCTACGAGGCCTACAATGCTTACAGAAGAACTGCGGCTCCAAGAAACCTGCAGTTTGGTAGAGAGGCGGACCTGAGAGAGTTCCCGAGACTAATGCTTTACCCTGCTGATTATGTAAACCTGAATGCATCTATAAGCACTAACAGAGTTATTAGCGAGCAGGTATTTTGGGACACTTTAGCGCCAGGAGCACTGGATTAAACTGGAGATTAATTATGAGAAAGATTAAAAATATATTCTTAGCATTTTTAGCACTCGTGGTTGTGGCATGCGGTGATCCGGAACTGCCTTTTGAAACCTTCGAGGATCTGGAAAAAGGAGCATTCGCAAGAAGGCTGTCTTTGTCAGGTGCATTTACCTTTGGTCAGGTGGCTACTTCTTCCTACCAGGCCTCAGTTGAGTTTTATAGTGAAGATCAGGGACAGAATGTTGCGTCTTACGACTGGACGGTAGAGTATACCGGAGTAGCAGGAGACAGAGCAGCAGTTAATTTCCTGTCTATACCAGCCAGTTCATTTGGTACAAATCCTGATACGGGATTGCCTATGGCTACCTTCACCCTTGGTATGGGTGATGCTTTGTCAGCTCTCGGGCTGGGTGAAGCTGATATTACCGGAGGTGATACATTCAGGTTCAGAGGAACTGTTGTGTTGAATGATGGACGTTCTTTTGGTATTAGTAATACCGGAACTAACGTTGTTTCATCTCAGCCTTACAGCGGTTTCTTCCTGCTTGATGCGAATGTAGTTTGTGTATCCGATCTTGGAGGTACTATCAACTACTCTAATGCCAACATGGCCCGTGGTACGGGTAGTGGAGGCTTAGGTGCTTCTTGTGGTGCTGCTATTACCGGTTCGTTTGATATCCAGGATGATGGTGACGGTAACTACACCTTCAACTATCCTAATGGAAACAACGACCAGTCTTTCGGTATGTTTGACTCTTGCTGGAGTGATGATCCCGGAACAGGTGACAGAGGTATGACTGACGTATGTGGCCTCGTTGATAACAGAGGTACAGACAAGTATGGTGATACTTACTACTGGACTAACCTTTCTGGCGCAGGTACTCCTGCTATTACCTTCGATTGGATCAACGATTGGGGTGACAGAGGTACTGTAACGCTAACCAGAGCTGACGGCAACAACTGGCCGGCTGAGCTGAAAACTTCAGATCAATAGAACAGAAATAATAAATAGATAAGAGAAAAGGGCCGGTCCATTGGATCGGCTTTTTTTGTGCTTTAATTTATGTTATCAGGTCAGAAAGTAGTCTTGTCCGGGAAAGGTTCACAGGGCCAGACAGCTATCTGGCAGGGGATGTTAGCCATGGAGAATGAGTAGGTTTGACACCCTGGCTTCATAGTGGTGTGTTTGTGGCACTTCTTTAACAAAAAAAGGACTGGCAGGCCAGTCCTTTCATTTGTATAATCCTTTCTGTCTTACTTAGTGGTGAGTTTGAAAGACATTCCGTTCTTCTTTTCGTCTACCATTTTTTTCACGTCTTCCAGTAGCTGCTTGGCATCGTAGATGATTCCGTCTTTGATGGTGTATTTAACACCTCCCACGCGTGTCACTTCATTATCATCATTCAGTTTGAGGGCACCGGTACCATACAGCACCTTCAGGTTTTGAAGTGGGTTTTCTTCCAGAATAACAAAGTCTGCATACTTACCGACCTCCACGGTGCCTATTTTATCATCCATACCAAGGGCTTCAGCCCCATTGAGCGTAGCCGACATGATTACTTCCAGCGGATGAAACCCGGCTTCTCTCAGCAGTTCTAACTCACGGATATAGGCAAAACCATAAAGCTGATAAATGAATCCGGAATCAGAGCCTGCCGTGACGCGTCCACCGCGGTTTTTGTACTCGTTAATAAAGGTCATCCAGAGCTTGTAATTCTCCTTCCATTGCACCTCCTCTTCAGTGCCCCAATAGAACCAATACGAGCCATGCGATCTTCTGCTGGGTCTGTAGAATTCCCATAGAGACGGAAGTGTATAATCTTTATGCCATTCGGCAGTATAGGCTCTCATCAAATCTCTGCTTGCTTCATAAATGTTAAAAGTGGGGTCAATGGTGAAATCAAGGCTGATCAACTCGTCCATCACTTTGTTCCAGTGATCAGAATAGGGCGGAGCGGCTTGTTTCCAGAGCCTTCCTGCTTCGCCAAAGCGATCCTGCTCATTGCGATAATTGTAGTCCAGGCTGTAATTTTGAACTTTGCGGTCTGTAAAAAGGGCTTCGGGAAGGCCGTACCAGTGTTCCATGGAGGTAAGTCCTGCTCTCGCAGAGTTTAACACATTCCATCGCACTACGTCCATTTGCGCATGATGCATGGCAGAGCGGAGCCCCAGCTTTTTGTTTTCCTGTAGGGCTGCCTGCATAATGTCAGGAGCGGCACCGAAAAACTTAATACCGTCAGCTCCCTTGTCTGCATTTTCTCTCACCCAGGCACGTGCCATATCAGGGTTGGAAATTGTCTCCTTTGCTCCCTGCCCGAATGCTGTGTAAGCGAGAATTCTCGGGGCAGTAATGGTGTTTTTGATGCTTTTCTCTTTATGATCCAGTACCCATTTCAGGCCATTACCGGCTGATGGATCCCTGATTGTGGTGATGCCATGGGCCAGCCAAAGCTTGAAAACATACTCCGAGGGCGTTCCTTGTCCTGTGCCACCAATATGACCATGCATGTCTACAAAACCAGGCAAAAGGTACATGCCTTCAGCATCCAGCTCCTGATCTCCCGACCTGGCCTTGGGGCGATCCTGATCGCGTATAGGCAGACCTGGATAACCTACACTATAGATGCCTTTGATGATGTTTTGCTCAACAACGATGTCTACCGGGCCGGTAGGAGGTGCACCGTTTCCATTGATGAGGGTGACTCCACGGATTATGAGTCTGCTAAAAGGCCCGTCTCCTTCGTTGCGTTTGGGTGCATCCGGGATTTGGGAAACAGCTATGGATGTAATAAAAAGTAAATAAGCCAGTAAAACACTGGCTCTTCTGATAAACAGCTCCATCGTATTTGCGGTTGATTTTGTAAGAAGATAAGTATTTGCCAACCGCTTTACAAGATGGCTTTTATATGAGGTGACTGATTTTCCGGTCAGCTACTACGCCTCTTTACTTTCTTAATGAGCTTCGCGTCATAAGTCTGTCCTGCCAGACTGAACTTACCTTCTACAATGTTATTATTAAGAATTCCCTCATAGCTTGCTTGTGCCTGATTTGATTTCATTTTGAGAACACCTTCCGAAAATGAGATTTCATCTACTTTGAGCCCGAAAGCGTTTTGATCAGGACTGTCCATTGTAGCAGACAAAATTTCATTCTCATATTTGATATGAAAAACAACCTTAAAGGTCGATTCCTGCACTGAAATGCTACCTTCCCAGTTGCCTGCCACCTTGAGGTACTGGCTTTGGGCCATGGCATTGAAGCTTATCAGTGCTAAAAAAATGGTACAGAATAATTTCATGATGTTATCTGTTTTCTCAATGTTGAAATATCAGGTATGCAAGCTACCAAAAATATGCCAATTGTCGTTTTGACTGATGTTTGGTGCAACAGATATTGAATCAGTTTACTTCACTTCTCAGCACTTCCAGAGGTGGTCTGCTTAAAATACCACGACTATTGAAGAGCCCGATGATAATGGTCAGTCCTGTGATCGCCACATAAACACCCACTATTGGTAAAACATTGGGTACAAATTCTGACTCAAAAGAGAAGTAAGCCAGTGCCCAGCTGCCTGTCAGGGCGAGAATAATGCCTGACAGTGATGCCAGACTGCCCAGGAAAAAGTACTCCAGGGTATTGATGGTAAGGATTTGCTTTTTGCTTCCACCAATAGTTCTCAGCAGTATGCTTTCTTTAATTCTTTGGTATTTGGATAAGATGACCGAACCCGTCAGAACGAGCAGGCCTGTAATGATGCTGAAGAGCGCCATAAACCGAATTACGAAAGATATTTTGCTCAGAATATCGTCAACAGTATTGAGGATGAGACCGATATCGATAACAGATACATTGGGATAGTTCTTAACGATTTCACGCTGATAGGTAGCCCCTGATTCAGTGGAACTCACCCGTGTGATCAAAACATGAAATTGTGGTGCCGGCTCCAATACATTTTCCGGGAATAAAACCAGAAAATTGGTTTGCACCCGGTTCCAGTCGATTTCCCTGAGGCCTCCTACATATGTTTTGATAGGTACGCCCTGTACATTCCATTGGAGCTCATCTCCGATCTTAATATGCTGCCCTTCTGCAAACCCCTGATCAATGGTAACGAAAATGGAGTCTGTGGGAGTCGATACTTTGCGCAGTTCTCCCTCTATCAACTGCTCAGACTCGATAAGACTATCCCGATAAGTAACTCTGAATTCACGATTGAACAGAAAGTTTCGATACTCTATGGTGCTGTCTGCCATGGCCTGCTTCTGAGTGATGCCATTGATGGTCTGCAAACGCATAGTAACAATAGGTACCTGCTGTAAAACGGGCAGCCCTGCTTCTTTGGTAAAAGCAGCAATCTGATCTTTTTGCGAGCTTTGAATGTCGAAGAGCATCATGTTGGGGCGATCATTATCCGTGGTAATTTCTACCTGGCTGATGAGCAATCCCTGAATAAAATAGAGCGTAGTGATGAGAGCTGTGCCCAGGCCTATAGACGCAATCAGAATAGAAGTCTGGTTATTGGGCCTGTATAGATTGGCAAGGCTCTGACGCCAGGCAAAACTCCAGCTTGCCGGGAAAAAACGCTTGACGACCCACATAGCTAATCGGGCAATAAGGGCCAGAAATCCAAAGGCCAGCACAATAAACAGCGTGAAAACCAGGCTGTCTCCGATGCTTTGAATCTGGATATAAGCGAAAACCACAACGAACAAAATAATGCCCAGGTAAACGAGCCATCTCAAAGGGTCTCGGTAAGATCCTGTGTCGGTAGAGGTGTTGCGCAGCGTAATGAGGGGGGAGGCCTTTCTGACTCCCAAAAGTGGATTGAGGGCAAAAAGCACAGATATAATCAGGCCAATGACAACCCCGCTTAAAATCGACTTCCAGGATATTGCCAGGTTTACCTCAACGGGAAGGAAATCGGCAAACACCTTGGGCAGAATGGTCTGGATAAGCGTACCGGCCAATGCTCCCAAAACCGATCCGATAAGACCAATAATAGCTATCTGAATCAGGTAGATCATGAAAGTATCAGTACCACGAGCTCCCAGGCAGCGAAGTATGGCTACGGTTTTTATTTTCTCTTTAATGTAGATATGTACAGCACTGGCTACTCCCACACAGCCCAGTAACAGTGCTACAAATGCCACAAGATTCAGAAAGCTCTGAAGGTCTTCAAAGGTTCGTCCTGTGTCCTGCTTACGCTCTTCTACTGAATCAGCACTGATACCATCCAGTCTTAGTTGTTCACGATCTTTCTCAAAACGAGCGTCCAGGTCATAGTCATCCGGAAGGTTATTGAGCTTGTAAAACCTGCGATAGAAAACCCGGCTTCCTTTCTGAATCAGTTTGGTGTCATCCAGATAATCCATAGGGATATAAACAGCCGGAGCAATCAGTGTAGCGGCAATAGACTGGGAGGGTGAACTGATCAACTGTCCTTCAATGACAAATGTCTGCCGGCCTATTCTTACCGAGTCACCAACGGCCACATCATATTGGATCATGATGCTCTTGTCCACCAATGCTTTCGGGCCTCCCTTCCGGAAGCTCCTGGCCGCAGATTCAGGGTAAGACTCCATCTCCCCGTAATAGGGGAATTCTCCTTCCAGTGCTCTCACATCGACCAGGCGACTCTCCTGGTTCTTAGGGAAGAAAATCATACTGGCGAAGCTGTTTTCATAAGAAACCTCGTAATCCAGCGAGTCTATAAAGTCATATTGGTAGTCCGGTTTATTGGAGGCCAGCTCTACGTCTGCTCCGAGTAGTTCTTTGGCCTGGCCATTGATATCGTCCTTCAGGTTTTCACCAAAGGAGTTGATGGCGACCAGAGCAGCAATCCCCAGGATGATCGAGGAAATAAACAGAAGAAGCCTGGATTTGCTTTTGCGGCTATCCCGCCAGGCCATAAGAAGCAGCCACTTGAATTTATTCAACGCTCAGGGAGTTTTCGTTTTCAGTAGTGTTTTGAGTCAGCGTGTCGGATACGACCTGCCCGCCCTTGATACGGATGATGCGTTCTGTTTTACCGGCAAGCTCCAGGTCATGAGTAACGAGCACGAGGGTAGTGCCGGCCTCTTTGTTGAGGTCAAAAAGGAGCTCTTCTACCTTTAGCGAGGTTTCTTCATCCAGGTTACCGGTGGGTTCATCGGCAAAGAGTATTTTCGGTTTATTGGAAAAGGCCCGGGCAATGGAGATGCGCTGCTGCTCACCGCCAGACAGCTGGGTGGGATAGTGGTCATGACGGTCAGCCAGTCCTACTCTTTCTAATAGCTCCATGGCGCTGGCTTTGATGCGCTTCTCTCCCCTGAGTTCCATGGGTACCATCACATTTTCCAGGGCTGTCAGCGTGGGTAGCAACTGGAAGTTCTGAAAAACAAAGCCCACGTATTTATTGCGAACAGCTGCGCGCTGGTCCTCATTCATCTTGTCAAAACTATTGCCATTCAAAGTGACTGACCCTGAGCTGGAATGATCTAAGCCGGCACACAAGCCCAGTAAGGTTGTTTTGCCACTGCCTGAGGGGCCTACAATGGAGAAAGTATCACCTGATTGAATTTCAAAACTAATGTTGGAGAGTACCGTTAGCTCTTTGGACCCACTTTTGTAGGTCTTTGTGAGGTCTCTGACCTCAAGTATTTGCGCCATGTGATTTGTTAATAGTATGGTATATTGAAGACGAAAAAGTCTGAGTAATGTTTATAGTTAGTACAGATAACCCATTAAACCAATGCATTTGTTTCTGAAAAGCGTTTTGACACTGACTGTTTTGCTGGCTTCGGCCGGCCATGTGCTGGTTCCGGATCAGGACGATAAGAAGAAGATTGTCTTCTTTGGAGACAGCCTTACTGCCGGTTACGGGTTGACTATGCAGGATGCTTTTCCTCATATTATTCAGCAACGGATCGACTCCTTAGGGCTGCCTTACCAGGTAGTGAATGCAGGTTTGAGTGGAGAGACCACTGCCGGGGGAATCAACCGTATTGACTGGATACTGAAGAGCAAACCAGACATTTTTATCCTTGAACTGGGTGCTAACGATGGATTGCGAGGCCTCAGCCCTGATGAAACTAAAAAGAACCTCAGAGGCATGATTGACAAAGTGAAAGCCAGTAATCCTGACGTAGTGGTGTTGCTGGCAGGCATGCAGATGTTTCCGAATATGGGGCAGGAATATACCGAGCAGTTCAAAGAAGCTTTTCCCCTCGTAGCCAAAGAGAAAGAGGTTAAATTGATCCCCTTTATTCTTGAAGGAGTTGGAGGAGATGAAAGTCTGAACCAGGCAGATGGTATTCATCCGAATATTGAAGGGCATAAAATTGTGGCCGAGACAGTCTGGAGCTATCTAAAACCCTACCTGAAATCAGCGCCTTAAAAAGGCATAATACCGATCCAGTAACCGGGCTGTGATCTGATACTCATTAGAGCGAAGCAGTTCGCCTTCTGTAAAATTGCAGAACTCCATGAACTCATCAATTACACGATCATCAATTCCGGTAACTCTCTTGACGATGTCCTTATTATAAATGGCATTGATCTGAGCATCTCGCTTTTTACGAAAGTCGATATCTGCCTGCATCTCGCGTATTTTCTTTTGCTGCTGCAATTTTTTGTCAAACACATTCAGCAAGCCATAAATACCTACACCATTGCCGTCAACCACTACCTGGGGCTTCGACCAGTCCCTTGGATTATCTGTGGGTTTAGGTAGCCCTACAATCTCAATAGGTTCTCCTTTCTTCCTTCTCAGGTAGAAGTCTTCACCAATATGAAAAACCACTACGGAATCGAGTTCATATATCGCTGGAATCATGAAAAGGACGAGAGGTTCCTTGTCAATAGTAGCCTTAAGTTCCTCGGTCACCAGCAGAGTTATCGGTTCATAACCGATAGAAGTGAACTGGAGCTCATCCCCGATATTCACAGGAGCTTTAAATTCCCCCAGCTGATTCCCGCTCGTGCCGGTTTTCTTGTTTACGATCAATATGGTGGCGAGAGGAACGGGCTCTTTCGTCTCTGCGTCCAACAGCTTTCCCTGTAGCATAAATGCCTCTTCCTGCTGCGCAAAAACTGTCAGCGAAAGCAGTGAGCTGAGTATAGAAATGAGAAAAACCCTCGACATTATACAGTGAATAACTACGAAGGACGGATTTACCCTATAGAGATAGAAGAACTTTAACCTTTTTTAACCTGATCTTTTTGGGTGGTTTGTCGGTTGAGAAACCCTGCAAAAAAAAGCGTCATTCCGATGACCAGCATAGAGGCCAACAGCACAAAGGTGAACTTGTTGCTCAGACCAAAGCCCAGCGAAGGGAACTCCAGGCCTGTAGCCGTCCTATCCGAGAGCACCTTTTCTCCAAAAAAGATAAAGTAGGCACTGGGCGCGATAAAGAGAAAGCCCATAAGGATCAGGATCCATTTCGGAGCCCTTGCCGGTTCGGTTTTCTTCTTTTCGAAAGCTTCAATTTTGGAGAGAACAGAGGCATTGAAATCAGCCGATGGCTCTTCCAGTCCGTCAGACTTCAACAGGGCCTGCAGTTCTTTATCCGATATATCAAATTCTTTCATAATAATTCCCTTACTTCATGGTCCAACAATCCTTCCAGTGCTTTAAGCAATCGCTTTCTTGCTCTGAACAGTCTTACTTTAACGTTTGACAATTCCCAGGTAGTGATCTCACAAATCTCCTGTAGCGATCGCTCATTCAGATAGAACAAAGTGATCACTACCTGATCTTCCCTGGAAAGTCGGTTCAACGCCTGTTTAATATAGCTGGAACGCTCCTGCTTTTGAAGCTTACGCCATTCGTTGTCTGACTCGCTGTAAGAGCTCAGATTGTCCTCCTGATTAAATTCTGAGTCGTCAATCGGCAGCTTCTTTTTTCTCAGTTTGGTCAGTGCCGTATTATACACGATGGTATACAGCCAGGTTGAGAACTTGGATTTGCCTTCGAACTGGCTGATTTTCTTGTAAGCTTTTAGGAAAGCATCCTGAGTTACCTCTTCAGCGTCTTCTCTGCTCTTCATAAGCTTCAGCGCCAGGGTAAAAGCCATGCTTTTGTACTCGTCAATCAGTACATTGAATGCAGCTGTATCACCCTCTTTTACCTTGGCAATAATCAGCTCCATTGCATATTTCTCATTCTGTTCCAGCATTTGCCCATGTGACTCAGTCTGTGGCCGGCAGGTTACAGCCACTGATAAAAATAAATTACAAAAAGTTATTGTAACCTCATTTTCAACCAGGTGGTCATAGCTCCTGAAATCAATTTTGAAACAATTAAAATCAGAGATATGAATGACGGAGCAGTATTTGGAATTTTCTTTTTCAGCGTAATCGCGTTGATCTTCGGAACGGTATATTACTACTTGCAAACGAGACACAAGGAGAGGTTGTCGTTAATTGAGAATGGGGCAGAGGCAAAACTGTTCAGCAGAGAGCCGGGTAAGCGAAACTATTTCTTTGCCATGATGATTGGGGTTGTGTTCATCTGCCTTGCTTTGGGAATCATCTTTGGCGTCTTGCTGGATGATCATGTTTTTACGGACTACTATGATCGCGAAAACCCTGCTCCCTACTTTATCAGTATCTTCTTCTTTATCGGAGTTGGCTTTATCTCCACTTTCGTCTTGCACAAAAAACTAAACCCTCAATAGGGCTTGAGCACCCTGTTTTGCCTGTTCTCAGACAATAGCTTGCTGTTGTCTGTTTCGGGTTTGAGTTGATTGACAACCCGCTGCCTGATGGTAGCGGGTTTTTTATTTAGCCGGCCCAGCTTTCCCGGTCAAGGCTACGGTACTGAATGGCCTCTGCAAGATGTTCTATCCTGATTTCCTCACTACCTGCCAGGTCGGCTATGGTGCGGGATACCTTCAGAATGCGATCGTAGGCCCTGGCTGAAAGCCCCAGCTTATCCATGGCGGTTTTAAGCAAAATTTTACCGGCATCGTTGATTTTACAAACCTCTTTTACTTTCTGGCTGCCCATCATCGCATTGGAGTGAATCCTGCTGCCGTCCTGTTTAAAGCGCTGCTGTTGAATTTCCCGGGCGGCAATCACACGTTCCCGAATGGCTTCACTGCTCTCTGCTTTCCGGTCCTGGGTCATTTCATCAAAAGAAACAGGGGTTACTTCAACATGGAGGTCTATACGGTCCAGCAGTGGTCCCGAAACCTTATTAAGGTAGCGTTGTACATGGGTAGTACCGCAAACACACTCTTTTTCAGGGTGATTGTAATAGCCGCAGGGGCAGGGGTTCATGCTGGCAATCAGCATAAAATTAGAAGGGAAGTCTACTGAGATTCTGGCCCTTGAGATTGTCACTCTGCGCTCTTCCAGCGGCTGGCGCATTACTTCCAGTACAGTGCGCTTAAATTCCGGTAATTCGTCCAGAAAGAGTACACCATTATGGGCCAGGGAAATTTCCCCGGGTTGTGGAATGCCACCACCGCCAACCAGTGCTACATCGCTCACAGTATGGTGGGGGCTTTGAAAAGGTCTGGTGGTGATCAGGTCGCCATGGTGGCCCAGCTTACCGGCCACCGAATGGATTTTGGTAGTCTCCAGTGCCTCCTGCAGGCTCAGTGGAGGCAGAATGGAAGGGAGGCGCTTTGCCAGCATGGTTTTACCAGCCCCAGGAGGGCCGATCATAATCACATTATGACCACCGGCAGCTGCTATTTCCAGGGCCCGCTTAATATTCTCCTGACCCTGTACATTGGCAAAATCTGCCTCATAGTTATTAATGTCGCTAAAGAATTTATCCCGGGTATCGTACTCTATGGGCTCAATGTTTCGGGTGCCGTCAAGAAACTCAATGGCTTCTGTAAGGTTCTCTACCCCTATGATATCCAGATTGTTGACAATAGCAGCTTCGTTGGCGTTTTCCAGAGGTAAGATGAAGCCTTTAAACCCTTTGTTACGGGCCTCGATGGCTATGGGTAAAACTCCCTTGATGGGACGTAGTTTGCCATCCAGTGCCAGCTCTCCCATGATTACATAATCTTCCAGAGACTCAGCACTGATCTGACCTGATGACTTGAGAATCCCCAGGGCCATGGGAAGGTCATAGGATGAACCCTCTTTGCGCACATCAGCCGGGGCCATATTTACCACGATTCGCTTCCGAGGCATGCGAAAATCAAAGTATTTGAAAACGGATTCTATGCGGTGTTCGCTCTCCTTAACGGCATTGTCGGGCAGGCCGCTGAGCTTAAATTTGGTGCCCTGTACAATGTTGACCTCAATTGTAATGATTTGAGCATCTACACCAAAGACCGCACTTCCGTAGCCCTTAGACAGCATCCACTGTATGTTTTTCTATCAGATTGATAAGAATGTGAATAACCTTAATATGAATCTCCTGAATACGATCGGCATAGCCCATATGCGGCACTCTGATTTCTACATCTGCCAGCTCTGAAAGCTCTCCTCCATTGTTGCCGGTCAGGGCTACCACCACCATCTTTTTCTGCTTGGCAATCTCGGCAGCGCGAAGCACGTTTTTACTGTTGCCACTGGTGCTGATACCCAGAATTACATCACCGGGTTTTCCAAGGCCCTCGATGAAGCGAGAAAAAATAAAGTCGTAGCCAAAGTCATTTGATACACAAGATATATGACTGGCATCGGATATGGCTATGGCTGGTAGTGCCTTTCTGTTTTCCCGGTAACGACCGGTAAGCTCTTCGGCAAAATGCATGGCATCGCAGTGCGAACCACCATTACCACAAGAAAATATCTTACCACCCTCTTTGATGCAATCTGCCATCTTTTGGGCGGCAGTCTCTATACTCCTGAGATTGTTGTCATTGCTGAGAAAATTCTCCAGCACCTTGGCAGCCTCTTGCAGTTCTTCAAGTATGAGGTTTTTATTATCCATGGAAGAAAGTTATTGAATCAAGAACTGAAATTATTATAGTTATTTCAATAGTTAATGCAAGAAAAATTAAATACTCTGCATATTGATGAGTCGGGTGTAAGTGCCGTCCATTGCCATTAAGCTGTCATGATCTCCACGCTCTATAATTTCTCCCTTTTGCATTACTAAAATTTCATCTGCATGCTGAATGGTGCTCAGTCTGTGGGCAATCACAATAGAAGTCCTGTTCTTCATCAGGTTGGTAATAGCCTGCTGTACCAGCTTTTCCGATTCCGTATCCAGGGCAGAAGTAGCCTCATCCAGAATAAGGATAGGAGGGTTTTTCATTACCGCCCGGGCAATGCTCAGTCTTTGTCGTTGACCACCTGAGAGCTTGGAGCCTCTCTCCCCGATATTAGTCTGATAGCCGTCTTCAAGCGCCATAATGAAGTCATGAGCATTGGCAATTTTTGCCGCAGCAATAATATCTTCCTCTTTGGCGCCCGGCATGGCAAATGCGATATTTCTCGCAACCGTATCATTAAACAGAATGGACTCCTGGGTTACAATGCCCATCAGCGCCCGCAGCGAATCAATCTCTACCGCCTGCAGTGATACACCATCAATTTTGATTTGTCCCTCCGTAACATCATAGAAGCGCGGAACCAAATCTACCAGGGTGGATTTACCCGCTCCCGAAGAACCTACCAGGGCGATGGTCTTTCCCTTTTCAACGGTGAGATTAATGTCTTTCAGAATCTGTTCCTTTTCATAAGCAAAGCCCACCCCCTTAAACTCGATGGCATCCTTGAAGTCATTTTTGACAACAGGAGTCGCCTGATTCTGGATTTTTGGCTGCTCGTCAATCAGGCGAAATACCCGCTCTGCAGAGGCAATACCCCGTTGAATGTTGCTGATAGACTGAGAAAGACTCTTGACCGGATTAAGAATCTGACTGAAAACGATGATATAGACGAACAGTTCACTAGCCTTCATATCAGACTCTCCATTCAGTACAAGAGTACCTCCGTAAACTAATAAGGTGGCTACTACCGAAATACCGAGAAACTGAGAGGTGGGAGAGGCCAGTTCGTTTTTCCGGGCCATTGAGATATTTACTTTTCGGTAAGTAGTGGTTTCTTTATTGAAAGTTTCGTTGACGTACCCTCTCGCATTAAAAGCCTTGATAATGCGCATACCGGAGAATACTTCATCCATTATATTGACAATTCTTCCCAAAGATTCCTGACTCAGGATGGCTTTTTTCTTGAGACGCTTCACAATTTCTGAAATCAAAACGCCCATAATGGCAAAAAAGACCAGTGTGAAGAGTGTCAGTTCTACTGATGTAATAAAGAGGTAAGACAATAAAACAATGATTGTCATCGGTTCCCTGAAAAGTACTTTTATAGCGCTAACTACGGTGATTTCTATTTCCTGAATATCATTGGTCATACGGGACATAATGTCTCCCTTGCGTTCACCAGAGAAAAAATCAAGATGAAGTCCTGTAGTATTCAGAAATATCTTGTTCCGTACTTTTTGAATAACGTTCGCACGGACAACTCCCATGATTACATTAGATATATAGGTAAACAGGTTGGAAAGTAAAGCGGAGAAACCAATTACGATGCTGACATAAATGAGAGTACTTCCTTTTCCATATGTCTCTTTCACAGAAATGAACTTTTGATAAAAGAGGCTTGTGAAATACTCTGGATTAAACCCTCTGGGAACCTCCCTTGCCAATTTCTCCAACTCTTCAGGTTTGATAGTATCGAAAATGATAGCAAAAACTGGCTCTAATAAAGTGAAGTTTAGCAGGTTAAATAATATCGCCAGAAAGGCAAACACTGCGTACTGGGGGAAATGCTTATGGTAGGGTTTGGCAAACCCCAGAACTCTTCGGAATGTCTTCATAAATCCTATAGAAGGCGCAAGTTATGCATAATCTTGATATACGCAGTGCTAGAACTCGTGTTGACGGGTAGGTAGGTTCCAGCGAAGTGATAACATCGGGATGATGCCATCGCTGCTTCTGCTGCTGTCATCACTCTCGAAGTTGCGATAGATAAAGCGGGCATCGATAAAAAGATTGTGTATCAGCATATAAGAACCTGACAGCTCTATATAGGTATTGGTATTACCCACTCCCTGTCCTATGCTGTTGCCTGTATCACTTACCCGGGTATCTGTACTCCGCAGTAAATTCCCGCCATAGTTGAGGTTCTGATCATCATCTCCTCCTGTGCTTCGGATGATCTTGCCGGTAACATAAAGTTTGTTGATGGGCTGGTACCTTGCAGTTAAGACTACTTCCCTGAAGTTGGCACCCAGCGGATGAGCAAGAGGGTTTCTGAAGTTGGTATAGCTTAAGGCAGGCAATTCATAAGCATAGAAGTAAGGTCTGGCCAGGTTGAATTCTACCTGAAGGTCAAGCGTAGCAATATCGAAAGCATCGATGTACTTGCCTCCCAGCTGTGCTCCGAATTTATTTCTCCAGCTGCCATCTCCTGAGCGAAGTTCTTCTATCAGAAATTCATCTAACAGAAACTGCCCGTAAATCTGGTAGCGGTTTTTGATGTTCCATTTAAAGTCCATGCCCAGAAGAATGTTGTCCGGGCTACCTCTTTGTTGTTCAATGGCTCTGTAAAAGACAATGGGGTTGAAGTAGTTGATATTGGCTTTAGGAGATATGATGGTTTCGTAAAGCCCCAGTTCAAAGTTGGGTGTGATATTGACTCCCAGCCTGTGAAAAGCCATATACTTGTTGGGGTAGTCTCCGTCAGCAGGTCCTCCGCCTCCGAAAATGATGTCTTCCGTCAGCTCAGCAAAAAGGTTAGTGTATTGAAAGGGACCGAGCCGCGTATTGATTTTGAGAAACAGGTAGGGACTGGAGAAGTCAGACAGTACCATCGATCTCAATCCATTGCCTATAAAGTTCTTGTCATAGCCGGCTTGTACATCGATGCTTGGCGTCAGATTAAAAGTGAAATAGCCTCTGGCATGGGTCAGATCGTGCACATTGCCGTCCTCTTTCCAGAAACCCTCATTGGGGAAGGCCCTGGCAGAAAGCACCCGGTCACTCACATAATCAGCAAACCTGGCCTGTGTAGTGGTGAGAAAGGTGTAGAATCCTATTTTACCATCTATCATTCCCTGTGCCTCGACACCACGGGTATTGGTATATACAGTGCCGTCCTGGTTGCCGTCATTGCCTGCCAGGAAGTCTGCCACCGGATTAATTCTCAGACTAAAGTTGTCGGACTCATAGAACAGAAAGTCAGATTTCTTGTTGTAAGCCAGGTTCCACCAGTTTTTGTCATTCGCATTGTATTCAGACTTTGTCCACTGCCAGTTGTCATTATACAGGTATTGAAAATTGAACTGATCCTGGGGAGAGAGCGAGTCGTATTTGGTTTTTACATGAGCCAGAAAAGTGCTCAGGTCAGATCTCCGAACCGGTTTGAATGTAGTTGGAAAGAGGTTTTGCTTGTCCTGGTACTTAATCTGAAAACGGTCTACCAGATGGTAGTAATCACGATTATAAGGAACAAAAGTGCTTTGGGCTGAAACAGAGCTATAAGTAAGGAGAATGGTGAATAGGCAAAGAAAAAATCTCATATCGCAATATTAGAAAACAATTGCCAATACCAGAAAATACGGTGATCTGATAGTTTTCTTTACTTTTAGAAAAACATAGTTTACAATAAGTACGTTATACTTGACATAAAGTAAAGTTGATTTTAACAAAAACTCAAAAAAATGAAGGTATTCAAAAAGACAAAACCCGGTCCTGATTCTATTTTAGGACAGATATTCAGTTTTCTTTTAAAGGCTCTGGTTGTATTAGGAGTATTCACCCTGGTCTTTTCACTTACGAATATGATGTAAATGATGAAGTTATTGCTTCCCAGTGCATTCAGGACTATCGGGTTAATCATGTGTGCCTCGAGCCTGCTGTATGTGTTCGTGCTTATATTCATGAATTTTGGCTCAGATGGTACCAACTTATGGATACTCGAAATTCCCTGGCAGCTTTTTATGGTTTCTATGGTCTTCGTGATTTCCGCCAGGCGAAGGGTAGAAGATGAAATGATTGCGACCCTGAGGCTTGCGGCTTTCCAGAGAGGGCTTTACCTGGGGGTAATTATTTCGTTTTCATATTTCGTGTTAAACCTTATGGGATTAGACTTTCGTTTACTCAAAGCGTTGCACGGTATTAACTTTATACTATTATATGTAGTCTTGTCATTTGAGTATCAACTCAGAAAGCTGAACCATGAAGAATAGCATTAAAGTAGAGCGGGCTAAAAAGGATATAACCCAGGCAGATCTGGCCAAGGTGATTGGCGTTTCCCGGCAGACGATTAATGCTATCGAAAAGAATAAGTATGTACCCTCTACTGTGCTGGCGATTAAGCTGGCACAACACTTTGAAGTAGCCGTGATGGATATTTTTACCCTGGAGGAAAATGATTAGGGTAAGCATTGCCAGTAAAAAAAGAATTAGCTACATTTGCAGTCCTTTTTGAGGGAAGTATAATTAAGAACGCAATGAAAAACGATATTCATCCTGATTATAAGCCAGTTGTATTTTACGATACATCAAGCGAATTCAAATTCATGACGAAGTCTACTATGACTTCTAAGGAAACAATAGAGTGGGAAGATGGCAATACTTACCCTTTAATTAAAGTGGAAGTTTCTTCGGCATCACACCCTTTCTACACTGGTAAGAAACTGTTTGTGGATACTGCCGGTAGAGTTGAGAAATTCAACAAAAGATACAAGGCTAAGAAATAAGCGTTACCTGGCGCAAAGAAATAGAAAGCCTCAATGCAAGTGCATTGAGGCTTTTCGTGTTTATATGGAAGAAGAGGATTTTAGAGTTCTTTAAAAGCAGCGAGCAGTTTTTTGGTTTCAGAAGCCCAGTTGTCCATACGTGTTTGTCGCTCTCTCTTTTGCTTTTCATAGTATTCCTTTGTGAGAAGACTCAATTCAAAAGCATGCCCTTTGAGATTTCTGGTAGACTTGCCAACTACCACCCACCAGCAATGTGCAAAATCTGAAGGTTCGTATTGAGCCATTTCCGCGTTTGGGGTAAGTTCATTATCTATCCGTATTTGATAAACCTTTGGGTTAAGCCATCTGTCAGATACTTCCTTGGGTACCGGACGCTGAGCTTGCTGCGGGAAGGGTTTTCTGGTAAAGCCCATGAGCGCTTTCTTCTGACTGGAGGAAAGCTCAGTACCGGTTTTCGTTACCACAGCCCCGGACTGCTTAGTGAAAACAACCTTTTCCCGATCAAGGCTAATGCTTTTGAAAGCAAAACCTGAGGGGAATTTCCAGTTGAAGGAGGTTTCAGTGTTTGCCTTGGGGAATCTGCTAAGGCCCAATGATCCGGAACCGGCTGCCGAGGTATAGATGCCGGGAGTCAGAGGTTTGCCATTTCTTAAAATTTTATAGTGCAGTCGTCCGAACATTTCGTTGTCCCTGCCAATACGTGCAATAGGGCTGCCTTTTATCAGGTCCTGCCCCTTTGTTACCAATATCTCATCGAGTTTCGCATACATCGTTTCATGCAGGTCATCATGCCTGATTTTAATGTAGTTGCCGTAGCTTTTGTGGTTGTTCACCACCTCTGTTACAGTTCCTGCCGCTGTGGCTTTTACAGTAGTATTGGGTGTGGTGAAGAACTCAGTCCCGATTGTAGTATCGAAAACGGAAGAAGGGGTTATGTTCATGCCGGGCGCCATGCCGGTAAAGGTCATGTAATTGCCGGGAGTTGCTTCTACAGGCGAGATATCGGGTCTTTTATCAAGGGATGCCGGTATGTCCAAGGCTCTCGGATAGGCCCAGGGAATGACTACTCCTTCTTTATTCGGGCTGTCAGAAGAAGGTAAATTGATATAGGCATAAGGGTCTACCCACTCATCTGATTTGGAAACGGCATAGTGAACACGGTTGATTTTAGAAGCCAGCGCAGAAGTACGCATACTCATACCAATTGTTCCGAGCAGGTCTCCACGCTTTACTTTTTCACCTTTGCTTACCTCGATATTACTCAATGAGGCGTAAAGGGTTCTGGTGTCAGAGCCATGGTCAATCAGAACAAAGTTTCCGTATTTCTTATCACCTTCAGAAGCCTCCAGAACGGTGCCGTCAGCTGTGGCCACCACGGTACGTCCGGCTTTGGCTGTAATGTCTATTCCCGGATAAAAATCATCTAAATAGAGCTTAAAGGTACTTCTTGACTCGGCAACATTGATTGAACTGTTGACTGAGGCAATCGGTATGCCGGTCGGAGTTTCAGAGTTAACCGAAATAGTCTTTTGGGTGGTCTCTGCGAAAACCGCGGGCCGTGGTTTTAGATTTACGGCCAGTGTAAAGAAGGTACCGGCCACGGTAGTTATCAGCAATAGCACTCTCACAGTTGCTGCTTTCGATGAGGTTGATTTATGCATCATAGTGAATCTGTTTTTTATGAACGAAAAATCTGAAGGGCTCACCAGTGGTGTTTTATGTGTCACTCTGCTGGCAAAATTTAGAATAAGCTTTTGGTAGGTTCGGCTGTCACCGAATTGTGTCAGTACCTGCGAATCGGCAATGTATTCATGGTTGAGCCTGATGTATTTTCCCAGCGCATAGTACAGGGGGTTAAACCACAGTATGACGCGCAGCAACTCAAGAAGAATTATATCTACAGAGTGCCAGTCATGGGCATGAGCCAGTTCATGACTTAGCAGGTGCTTTCTGGTTATGGGATTGCCATAATCTTCTTCTCCGATAAAAATGAGCCGAAAGAAACTGTAGGCAGTAGCACTTCCTTTAAGCAAAATAACACGGTGACCCTCATAGGTCTTATGTTCTGATGTGCTCGCAAGCCTTCTGATACGATGAATGTTGGTAAGAAACCGTTTCAGCAAAACCAGAATAGTCAGAGCATAAACCGCCAGTATCAACATGGGCCAGCGTACAGTGGGGGCCGGGGTATTGGTGACTACCTCACCTTCCACTGGTAGATGCGCTTCTGCTTCATCAGAGGTTGCTATATCTGACAGGATGAATGGAGCCACTACCGGTGCATCTGCCACTTTACGTTCTATGATCGGGGCCTGACCGTAGTAGATATCTATCTGGCTTAGAGGTAGCATCAAGGGTAATACCAGGCAGGCAAGCAGGTAAAACCTTTTGAACCGGTGCAGGGAGGTTCTGGCCAGGGTAAACCGATAGATCAGTAGCATAACGGCCAGACAAACGCTGGATTCTATAAGATAGATAACCATGTAGATTTCAGCTTTTAGTCAACAATCTGATCGAGGAGAGCCTTGTTGGCTTTTTCCAGTTTCAAAATGCGGTCTTCATCCTGCTTCATGAGTTTCTGATAACCATCTTCCGAGAGAATGTCTATGCGGTACAGGGGTTTGGCCGGATCATTTTTTCTCAGTTTGGCCTTCCAGTAAAAAGCCACATGATCCGTATTGAAATCCGCCAGCTTTGCATTCTCTATCAACTCACCATCAATAATCACCAGGTACTTATCAGGGTCCAGCCATTCCTCGGTAATTTCAGGTCTCAGTGGTGTTTTCATAATGGCCCTGAGATCACTCTGTAATTCACTTAGCGCCTCTTTTTGCTGTGTGGTAAGCTTCGATATCTCGAGCGTTCTCACCTCATCGGAGCCATTTTGGGTAAGTACAACCTTGTTTTTATCGTAGAAAACGCCTTTGTACTTCCAGCTATCCGGGAAATGAGCTGTGCGGAAAGGTTGCTTAAGGCCGTGCTTTTTAGCTACCTCAAAACCGCGGATACTCAGGTTGATGCGGTTAATATCTCTTAAGAAGGTGGGAGTCTTTTTAAGCAGATAATACTCCTGCGGGTCTATTGGTTTCCCATTCTTGATCACTTCATAATGGAGGTGAATATTCGAATTTTCCATGGATTTTCCGACAGTACCAATAGTAGTTCCCCTTTTAACCTCCTGTCCTTCTTTGACCATTAATTCATTCAGAGAGGCATAAAGCGTCTGGTATTCATCGCTGTGTTTGATGACTACATAATTTCCACGTTTGGCATTTTTTTCACTGGTAATAACAATGCCATCTCCTGCTGCTCTTACCGCTGTGCCCAGCGCTGCTCTGTAAGCAACTCCTGTGCGGTTGTACTCCCTGTCGGTACCTCTGTGCATGGTGGCATCAAAGTGTAGTACGAACTCGGGGTTGTCTTTTTCAGCAATTGGGAAAATGGAGGGTTTAGCTCCTTCAAAGGATGGATGGATTTCCTCCTGGTTTGATACAACAGTCTGTTTAATAATCTCCTCTGGAGGAGTATCGGGAATGCTCGTTTTCAATGTCATGGCCACCGCTGTGAAGATCAGCAATGGGGTAATGATCGCCAGTCTCAGGGCTGAGGCTGATTTAGAAACTCTCTTGGTCATCATGATAAATCTCTTTTTGGTTAGGGAATAGTTTGAAGGGCTGGCCAGTTTTGGACCGGTAAGCTTATGTCCGGCAAAGCCCAGAAGTAATTTTTTATAGGTATTTACATCGCTGAATTCGTTCAGCACGGCCGCATCAGCCAGGTATTCGTGGTTTGCTCTGATGGCCCGGCTCCAGAAAATATAGAGCGGGTTGAACCAGAATAATATTCTCAGAAACTCCAGTAGCAGTATATCAAGAGTATGAAACTGGCGGGCATGGCTGAGCTCATGGGTTAACAGCCTCTTACACGCTGTAGTGTCTTCGTAGTCCTTTCTGCTGATAAAGATCAGATGAAGAAAGTTGTGAGGTACAATCTTCTGGTCCAGTATGCTCACACGGGAACCCTGAAAACGGATGCTTTGCGCTGATCTGGCCTTTTTCAGAATTGTGAAAATGGAGAGACTGTACCTTATAAGAAGCATTAGGGCTACCACTCCGTAGAGTGCCACAAGACATGGTTGATAGTCGAAAGGTGTAACTTCCGGGGCTTGAGGTGCCGGTGTGGTCATTGCCGCAGAATCATTTTCTACAGGGGGAAGAGAAGGCGTGGCAAAATCCGGGATTTCAGGAATTAGCCTGGCAGTAAGTTTCTCATTCACTGCGATAGCCGAAATATTGGGGTCTTCGCTTTCCAGCTCTATAAAAGGCACGGCAAGCGGCAATATCAGGCTTAGCAGTAAATAAAATCGCTTGAACTTGTGCATGGCTGTCTTTGCCAGCAGGAGCTGATAGATACCCATGAGTAGCAGCATGCACACGGTCATTTTTATCAGGAAAACCATCATTTCTTACGCTCTATTTTTTCATCAATCATATTGCGCAGATCCTCCAGCTGGTCCTGTGTCAGGTCTGCTTCATTGGTGAAAAATGAAGCGAACTGTGAAGTGCTCCCGTTGAAGAAATCCTTGATAAGGCCTTTTACATGTCTGGAGAAGTATGCTTCCTTTTTCACGGTAGGATAATACTCCCTTGAATTTCCAAAGAGGCGGTAGTCTACATACCCCTTGTCTTTCATGCGTTTTAGCAAGGTCAATACGGTTGTGGTAGCGGGCTTCGGTTCCGGAAACTTTTCAAGCAGGTCTTTGGTAAAGGCCTTCTTCAATTCCCAGAGATAGCTCATTAGTTGTTCTTCGCTTTTTGATAAACTCATGCTCTACGATTTTAGAGTGTACTCTACAAATGTAGAGTTATTTATGACTAATACTATAGTTGATTAGTTTTTGTTTCGTTTTTTTCAGAAAAGTGCCGATGATTCCTTAGGCCGTTTGCTATTTACTTCCAGCGGCTTTTATATTTTTGTCCTATGCAAATCGACCTTTTTGACCCGAAAGACATTCGGGCCAATCTATTACCATTTACCTATACCAGGCCGGTAGCCGATATCAGGGTAGGGATTCTCAAAATTGCCGAAAAGTGGCATTCCTATGGTTTTCAGACGGGTTTTGATACGGTCGATTATCTAAGTGAAAAGTTTCAGTCTGTCAACAGCTCGCTCAAAGTAAATGGTGCACTTTGTCCTGATGATGCGGTAGTGGAAGCTATCAGGGCATTGAAATCCGGTGAGGAACTAACACATGATGGCCATGTACTGGCGGCTTATGGTGAGACTTCTTCCACAATCCATTATGATCATGAAGTCAGCCTTATTACTCAGCCCTGGGATATTTTTACTTCTAATAAGGCTCAGATTGAAGCAGATTTTCCACGGGTGACGTCAGGTCGTGTATCTCAACCTGTGACTGACCCTCACACCATTGTATATGGTAAAGAGAATTTGTTTATAGAAGAGGGAGCGACCATTCGGGCCGCTATTATTAATGCCGAGAACGGTCCGGTTTACATTGGTAAAAACGCTAAGGTGCATGAAGGAGCTATTATCAAAGGAGCCTTTGCCCTCTGTGAAGAGTCGCAGGTGAATATGGGGGCTAAAATTAAGGGAGACAGTACCATCGGTCCCTATTCTAAAGTAGGGGGCGAAGTGGGAAACTCTGTTATTTTCGGCTACAGCAATAAGGGGCATGAGGGATACCTTGGGAATTCTGTCATTGGAGAGTGGTGTAACCTCGGAGCGGATACCAACACTTCGAATCTGAAAAATAATTATGCGCCTGTAAAGCTATGGAGCTACAGCAAAGGCGGTTTCGCCAATACCGGGCTGCAGTTTTGTGGTCTTATCATGGGTGACCATGCCAAGTGTGGTATCAACACCATGTTCAACACGGGAACAGTGGTTGGGGTAGGAGCGAATGTTTTCGGTCCGGGCTATCCACGCAATTTCATACCTTCCTTTTCCTGGGGTGGTGCCAATGGTTTTATTACCTTTCAAACCAGAAAATTCTATGAAGTGGCCAGGGCGGTGATGGTCAGAAGAAACATGGATTTCGATGAGCAGGAAAAAACAATCATAGATCAGGTCTTTGCCGATACGGCAGAATACCGCATTTGGGATAAGAAGTAATATGCTATTTCAGGATATACCCGGACAGGAAGTTATCAAACAAAAGCTAAGAGATGCCCTTAAAGGTGATCATGTGGCCCATGCTCAGCTTTTTGCAGGCCCTGAAGGCTCTGCTAATCTGGCTATGGCCCTGGCTTTTGCTACCTATCTTAATTGTGAAAACAGAACCGAGACCGATGCCTGCGGGCAATGTGCTTCCTGCGTTAAAAATGCCAAGCTGGTACATCCTGATCTGCATTTCATTTTTCCTACTTCAGCAACGCCCAAGTTCAAAAGAGAGGACGCCACCAGTGATAAGTTTCTGACAGAATGGAGGTCTTTTCTCCTCTCTACGCCCTATGGAAATGTGACAGACTGGAGTTTTCATTTTGGCTGGGAAAATAAGCAGGTCATCATTCCTCGTAAGGAGAGTCGTAACATCATCAACAGTTTGTCGCTCAAGGCTTTTGAGGGCACCTACAAGATTATGCTGATCTGGCTGCCTGAACTGATGAATGTAAACGCGGCCAATGGAATTCTCAAAATATTGGAAGAACCACCTGAGAAGACCATTTTTCTCATGGTCTCTAATGATGCCAACAGACTGCTGACCACGATCATTTCGCGTACGCAGATTCTGCGCATTCCCGCTTTTAGTGATGAAGAAATCAAGTCGGCCCTCGCGACTAAAGAGGGGCTTGATGCTGAGAAAACAGACCAGATTGCCTATTTGGCTGAAGGAAATCTGAGAACAGCCGGTCATCTGGCAGATGGAGATGCCAATGAGGTACAGGAGCTCTTTAAAAACTGGATGCGACTTTGCTTTACCTGGGATTTTAAAGGCATGACCAAAATGGCCGATGATTTTCAGAAATCGGGCAAAGAGCAGCAAAAGAGCCTTTTCAATGCAGGTACAAAAGTATTGAGAGATACACTGATCAATCAGTTTGAGACGGAGGATCTGGTGCGGGTACCTGCTTCAGAAGCCGGCTTTATTCAGAATTTCGGGAAGGTGTTCAACCCCGATAAAATTGCACAGGTTACACCAAAGCTCGAAGAGGCGCATTATCATATCGAACGAAATGCCAATGCGAAAATCCTTTTCCTTGATTTATCTCTCTCCATTGCCCAAATTGCGCGATCTAACTAATTATTGTGCCAGGTAAAGCTTCCGGGCCATACCTGCCAAACGACCAAAAAGGAGAGTATGCTGATCAGAATAGGAACCCGGGGAAGTAAACTGGCATTATGGCAGGCATATCATGTAGAGGAGCGATTGAATCAGGCCGGGATCCAAACGGAGATCGTTACCATCGAAACCAAAGGGGATAAAATTCTCAATGTTTCAATTGCCAAAATCGGGAGCAAGGGAGTTTTCACAGAAGAAATTGAAGAGCAGCTGGTCGATGGGCGCATTGACATTGCAGTGCATAGTGCCAAAGACATGCAGTCTACCTTACCGGAAGGCTTTGAGCTTATTGCCTTTATGGAAAGAGAAAGATGCAATGATGTGGTTGTGAGCAGAAAGGGAGGACTTTCTGTAAAGAACGGAGAGGCGTTCCTGCTGGGCACCTCCTCTACCCGCAGAGTAGCCACCTTAAAGAGCCTTTACCCACATATCAAGACCGTTCCTGTGAGAGGCAATCTCCAGACGCGTATCCGAAAAATGGATGAGGGAGCCTGTGATGCCTTACTGCTGGCCTATGCCGGTGTTCATCGTATGGGGTATGAAGATATGATTGCCGAGCATCTGAGCCTCAAAGAGTTTACCCCGGCTGTAGGGCAGGGCTCTGTGGCCATAGAAGTATTTGAAAACCTGGCACAGGATAAGAAAGAGGCCATCAGGGCGGCTTTAAACCATACCGATACTGAGACCTGTCTGTTGGCCGAAAGAGCGTTTTTGAAAACCATGGACGGTGGCTGTAGTATCCCGGTCTTCGGTCTGGCCCGACTTAATGGAGATCAGATTGATATGCAGGGAGGGATTATCAGCCTTGATGGTAAACAGGTGATCAGAAAGTCCCGGTCTGCAGCAAGAGACGAGGCCCTGACTTTAGGGAGTGAACTGGCGGAAGAAGTATTAAACAGTGGAGGGGCAACCATCCTGGAATCAATTAAAAATCAGTCGATATAACTATGAAAAGGAAATTACTGACCGGCTTTATGCTGGCAATGACACTGATAGTAACCATCGCCTGTTCTTCGGGTTCAGATAGCTCAGAGCAGGTAACAGATCAAAAGCCTGCCGACCTGACAGGAAATGATTTTTTGGTGACCATCACGACCGATCTGGGGGTGATGCGGGCCGTGTTGCATGACCAGACACCCAAGCACAAGGAAAACTTTGTTAAGCTGGCCAAAGAAGGATTTTTCGATAGCCTTCTTTTCCACCGGGTGATTCCCCAGTTTATGATTCAGGGAGGAGATCCTATTTCAAAAAATGCCGCACCGGACCAGAATCTCGGAAGTGGTGGTCCCGGCTATACCATAGATGCTGAGATCTTACCTGAATTTTTTCACAAGAAGGGAGCACTTTCGGCAGCCAGAAGAGGCCCGGGTAATCCTGAGAAAAAATCGAGCGGAAGCCAGTTTTACATTGTGCAGGGTTTTATTCAGCCCTATGATCAGGTAGTGCTCAACAACGTGGAAGCAGGCAGATGCCTCACCAAGCTGAGAACAGATTTTCCTCAGGACCCGCTGCTGACTGAGCTGAACAACGCATTTCAAGCAGGTGGGCAAAAGGGATACTTTGATAAGGTAGTGGAACTGAGAGATCAGCTTAGTGAGAAAACCGGTATTGACATTTCCAGTCCACAGGAGAGAATTGATGCCTACACCAGTATCGGGGGCTACCCGAGTCTGGATGGACAATACACCGTTTTTGGCCAGGTGATTGACGGGCTGGATGTAATTGACAGAATTGCGACAGTTCAGAGAAATCCGGGTGACAGACCCCTGGAAGATATAAGAATGTTTATCACGGTAGAGGAAGTGCCGAAAGCCCAGATCGCCAGGGAATACGGATATACCTACCCCTGATTTAGACAAGGTGTTTCTCTTTTGATGGTACTGATATTTTAGAACAGATGAAGCGTTTTCTGATTGCCTCCTTTTTGTCCTTGTTTCTTGTCAGTCTGGCTCAGGCCAACGGAGGAAAGAGCAAGTGGGACTATGTCATTACGATCAGTACCAGCAAAGGCGAAATGAAGGCAATTCTCTTTGATGAAACCCCTGAACACAAGGCAAACTTTTTAAAACTGATCAACCAGGGATTTTACGATAGCCTTACTTTTCATCGGGTTATCAATAAGTTCATGATTCAGGGTGGTGATCCAAATTCGAAGCTTGGTACCAAAGCCGTTCGCTTAGGTAACGGTGGTCCCGGGTATACCATCCCGGCCGAGTTTCGCGACAACCTGTTCCATTACAAAGGAGCCTTGTCGGCAGCACGCCAGTCAGATCAGGTCAACCCTCATAAGGCCTCTTCGGGAAGTCAGTTCTACATAGTTCAGGGTGAGAAACTGGAGGAGAAACAACTGAAACCGTTGAACAGCTTTATTATGCGGGATGTCTTTCGTAAGATCAAAAGAGGAAGCCCTCTGGCGGATACACTTCGGGTAGCGATGAGTACAGGTCGCGAAGCCTTTGAAGAAAAACTGATTTCACTGAGCGATGAAATAGAAGAAGCCACCGGACTTAAGGTGGTAGTGCCACAGGAGAGAATTGAAGTCTATACAGATATCGGGGGCACTCCTCATCTGGATGATCAGTATACGGTTTTTGGGAGAGTTATTGTGGGGCTGGA
>DIYF01000104.1:0-3905 GCA_002427745.1 Roseivirga sp. UBA6061
AATTGGTGAATTGGTGAATTGGTTAGGGCGAAACGAAGGTCACGTTTTTCGGTTCTGCATTTTTGATCAGTCTTTCCATTCTAAAATCTATCATCTGACGCCTATTATCTCAGGTAGTAGGTACTTTGCTCGTTTTCGATTCATTCTTTTGCTGAAAATCGTTTCGGTCCACGGCATTGATCACCCCATCCAGGTTGAAGTCGCCATTCGTACTGTTATAGGTAAACACTCCTCCGTTTTGAGCACGCCAGGTGGTGAGGTCTGCAGCATCCACATCCCCGTCTCCATCAGCATCACCGGCTGGCATGGCGAATCTGCCTGTTGATAAGGTCGTCAGGGCAGAGGTTGCTTGATAGGTATTGGCAGACAGCGTTGTAAAATCGATATCATAGGTGCCTCCTGCTCCCTCAGAAACAGGGTTGGCAGACATGATGGCCAGGTGGTTGCGATGGTAGATCACTACATAAAAACCGGAGCCGCTGTTTCCGGAAAGTGAAATGGTGAGATCGCTGGAGCCATCCGTAGCTTTGATGGTACCATCATTCATCAGGAAGCCTGCAGCAGAACCCACTTTGGCAGAACTCAGGGCATTCGCAGCTGAAGCCGCCTCCCTCAGTTCCACCAGGACCCAGTCTACCGCATTGGCCGGGATGCCCGGAGCTGTACCTCCCGAATGCCCGTTTACATTGTAGGGTTGGGTCAAAGGGATACTGCTGTTAATGTTCTTACTCAAATCCACACCATTGTAGGCTCCTTCCAGGAAAACGGTAGCAGCTACCACAGCCATATCGGGTGGTGTGGCAAAACTAATATTACTCCCGTAAGAAGTACCCTGAGTATTA
The DNA here is from genome assembly GCA_002427745.1 of Roseivirga sp. UBA6061. Classification (GTDB taxonomy): domain Bacteria; phylum Bacteroidota; class Bacteroidia; order Cytophagales; family Cyclobacteriaceae; genus Roseivirga. The sequence goes on from DIYF01000104.1 coordinate 843, forward strand.
GTTGCATAAGCCCTGTAATGAATAGTAGCAGCGGCCGGCAAAGAGCCAACTGTGGCGCTGAAAACCCCGTTTCCTGATCCGTTTGTGACTTTATTATCGGCTGTGGTTGGGTTGGCGATTGTGCCCCAGACAATGCCTCTTTCTGTGACAGCAGCGCCTCCATCGACAGTTACATTTCCTCCAAGCACTGCCGTTGTGGATGTTATGGAAACAGCACTGGCCGTGGTGACTGTCGGAGGGCTTGCGGAGGCGATCATGGTTGCTGCCACTCCGGTAAAGGCACTGTTGGCAATTACGGCCGTATAGGGTCCGGCATTGAAGCTCTGACTTGCCCCATAATTTCCGGGAGTTGTCTGGATGGCTGTACCTGCCGGAATCGTCAGCGTTTCACCGGAAGCAATGGTGGTAGCAGGGGCCAGTGAGAATACAATCACTTCATCTGTGGTATGAATAAAGGGACCGAATGTGAGCCCATAGGTGCCCATGTTGACAGTATTCCCTGATTTTCCTCCGGAGGTTGTGTAAGAAAGACCTGTGCCAGCTCCAAATCCTCCTGGTGAAGGTGTAGTGTTATACAGATTTTTAATAATAACGCTAAAAGCATTCTGTGTAGAGGCGTATGATTCTGAAAACTGGAAAGTAACCGGCTGATTTAAAACCATCTTTAGCCTGTAGTTACCCATGTCGCCTGGTATTACGCTAAACGTGGCATCTAATTGCTGAGCCTCCAGTTCTGAATGGCTCGTTAATCCTGTAAAAATCAAAAGGGCCAGCCCGATGATTTTTCGGATGAATCTAAACTCCGACATTGTCTGATTGCATTAAAAATTAGCGAATCATGAAAGTATTTCACGATCGTTAAAACCTAATGCCAAGAACCTCAAAAACAGCAGGTTATTCCTAGCTTCACATGCGGACAATTGGCGGATTAAGCAAGCGGACAAATGGCGGACTATGCCAAATCAGACAAGAAACCAAGCATTTCCTTAGTTTCAGCAAAGCCGAGTTTTTGTTTTAGTCTATACTTTGCTCTGATGACACTACCACTTGAAATATTAAGCAATGCAGCGATTTCTTTATTGGAAAGGTTGATTTTCAGAAGTGCCAGAAGCCTTTGCTCGCTGTTGGTCAACTGTACCTTTTTATTGCTCTCTATCAGGGAGAAGAATTGTGGATATACGGCTTCGAAATAGAGCACAAAAGCGGCCCAGTCTTTATCTCCGTTTACCGCAAAATGCATCTTGGATACCAGGTCATCAACATCAGAGTTAATGCGCTGATCGAGTTCAAGTTTTTCTTCAAGTTCCAGTGCCTTCTTTTCAAGTAGCTCATTATTGGATAAGAGGCCTTTGGCATAAGCGACCAACCTTTCTTTTTCTGTCTCAAACTGGTGTTGCTGCAGAATTACTTCCTGATGCGCTATGAGTCTGTCTTTTTCCTTTATAATAAGCTTTGTTTTCAGCTTGTTACGATTCCAGATTGCCCAAAAAGTAACCATCAGCAAGACAACCGCAACAATCAGAATGACCTGCCTGCTTTTGGCTATTTTCAGGTTCTGTATTTCGATTTGCTGTAGTTGCAGTTCTTTTTCACTTTTCATTTTCTGAAACTCGAAGCGCTCGGTCATTCCAGCTATGTTTTTCTCGCTGGCCCGAATTGAAATCGAGTCTTTCAGGCTAATGTACTGCCGGTAATATGCCAGGGCTTCTTTATGCCTTGACATAGACTCGTTTGCTCTTGACAGCAGTGAATACACCTCACTCAAAACCAGGTCGTCTAAAAACACTTCTTTCTCAAGTGCTTTCTTTAAAAAGCCAATAGCAGATCTGAATTCGCCAGCACTGATCATCAATTCACCTCTGTTTTTCAGAATGATCGCAAGGCTCCTCTCATTTCCTAGCCCAGTCCAGATAGACTCGGCCTGGTCGTAGCATTTACCGGCATTGCTGAAATCGCCCAATTGTGCATAAGAATAGCCCATATTCAACAGCACGTTGGCAGTTTGGGCCTGCGAATCAAGTATTTTAAAAACTCTCAAAGCTTCCTGAAAATAGGTCAAAGCACTTCCATAATCCTTTCTGACAGCGCTTAAGATCCCAAGGCTTCCGTTGATCTGCCCTTTCCTCATTTCTGCGATTCCAGCGTTGGATTCGGCTAGTTCTCCGGCCTCCAGCAAGAATGTTTCCGCACTCGCATAATCCTTCAGGCTTTGTTTAATAGAACCAATATTGATCAGGTTAGATACTTCCAAATCGACATTTCCGATTTTTCTGGCAGCCTCAATACCTGAAAATGAGAGCTCTATGGCCCTGCCATAATCATTCTTTCTCATACAAATGGTAACCAGACTCAGGTTCGAATACGCCAGGCCCCGGTGAAAACCAGTTGATTCGGAAATATCCCTTGCACGACTCAATGCTTCTTCGGCTTCCTGATAAAGTGACTTGCCACTGAAGATTACTCCCTGATTGATCAGCGCCATGACTTTGCCTTCTTCATAGCTTATCTTTTCAGAGAGCTCAAAGGCTTGCTTTGACAAACCCATTGCCTCATCGGGAGTTGAGTACATTAAACCCCTTGTCAGGCTGTTTAAGGCATCTACTTTCTCTTTTCCTACAAGTAAGGGGATCTGATTCCTGACGCTGTCGATTCGGGCTTGCTGAGCAGGGAGATGGAAGTTCAGACCAATCCACAAAATCATGAACAGACAAAGCCTGTCTAAATACTTACACACCATACAGTATGCAATATATAAATTTGTTAAAAGCTGATAAGCAGTGCCTTCCAATCAACATCAGGCAGGGCTCCTATCTTTTTCCTCAGGCGATGTTTGGCCTTCTTAACACTGTCCGGGGTGATGTTCAGAAGAACGGCTATTTCTTTGGTAGACAGATTTGATTTCAGATAGGTACAGAGTCTCAGGTCATACACCGTCAGAGCGGGATGTCTGTCTTTTAACTGGCTCTGAAAGTTGCTGTTGACAGATTCCAGCTCCATTAAAAGATGATCCATTAAGCGTCTTTCCAGTACGGTCATGACCTGGTTATTGGTTATTGGTTATTG
>DIYF01000104.1:4079-29147 GCA_002427745.1 Roseivirga sp. UBA6061
GTTATTGGTTAGAGCGAAACGAGTGCCTGCTTCTCCGGTTCTGCATTTTTGATCAATCTCTCAAGTCTAAAATCTATCATCTTCAGTCTGTTCTCTAGTCTCTTTTGTCTAAAGTCTAATACCTAAGTTGTCGGTACCTGGCTCGTCTTGCTGTTGTTTTTCCGCTGAAATTCATTCCGGTCCACCGCATTGATCACCCCGTCCAGATTAAAATCTCCATTGGTGCTGTTATAAGTAAAACCTCCTCCATTCTGAGCCCGCCAGGTGGTGAGATCGCTCCCATCCACATCTCCGTCACCATCTGCATCACCGGCAATCAGCGCAAAAACACTACCTACCTGAATACTCCCATCCGCCCCGTTGCTAAAGCTGTTGGTCTGTGCTGCTGTGAAGTCTATCTCATAGATACCTCCCGAGGGCACAACGGGATTAGCCGACATCACAGAAAGATGATTTCTATGATGAATGACGATGTAATAACTACTACCATCCGCCTGGTTCATGGTAAAGGCATTGCCATCTTTATCGACCAGGGAGCCATCGCTTTTGAGAATAGCCCCGCGATTGGTGCCTACTTTCGTAGCTGCCGCGGTGCCGGTTCGCAGCTCTACCTCCACCCAGTCAACCGAAGCGGCCGGAATACCCCCGGAGGTTTCTGAAAGTGCATTGGTATAAATCGTGCCCGGGTTGGTGGGCAACGAAGCATTCAAGACAGTACTCATGGTACTGCCTGAAAGCGGCCCCTCGAGGAAGACCCTGATGCTGAATGCATAGTCATCATTGGCAATGGTAACCGTCTGTTGATTCGGGCTTCCTTCGGTTGCCGTGACTCCGGTCAAACTCAGAATATCTATGATGATCGTCTCGTCACTTTCCACATCCGCATCTGACGTGATGTTGAGCGTTCCGGTGTTGGAAGTAGTTCCTGAGGAGATCACGATTGAGCTTACTTCAGTAAAGTCTGTTCCAGAACCGGTTGCCGTGCCGGAGTAGCTCAGGTTTACGGTAAGGTCAGCACCCGGGGCCACATCAGCGGTAGCAGTAAGCGTAACAGAACCAGCCCCTTCATCCGGGTTGTTATTGCTTACGGTTAAAGTGACTACCGGGTCGGCAGCAACTTCAGGCAATAATATATTGTCTATAGCAAAGGTCACATTTCCACCACCCTGTTTGGTTACGGTGAAGGATGTAACGCCTGTCCAGTTTAATGTGGCTACACCTGCTGAAGAACCAGAAGCCGAAACATTCACCGGGGAATTGGTTCCACCGGTTGGGGTTATGACAAAGGTGTGGCTGCCCAGATTACCATCCGCAAAGGCGGCCGAAGTGATGTCAATGGCAGCACTGAAACTAACGGTGACAGTTGAAACAGCCGTAGAAGTCCAAACGGCATTCCTTGAAAAGTTTGTGTAAAACCCGGCTGAATTGAAAATATCGGGTGTACCACCAGAAACCGTCATGGTAACACCATTGACCTCCTCCGTAACGGTTGTACCATTGTCAGTTGCATTGGTAAACTCAAAATTAGATGAGGTGGGAGGGGTGTCAGTTCCGGCAGCTCCTATCCAGATTATATAATCAAATCCTCCTCCGTCCAGGTGCTGCGCGTTTCCCGAGCCATTGTTGGTCAGCCTTATTTCGTCAACATCATTAAAATCATCATCCCCGCTCAGATCAATCAGATTGTTTACGACACTAATGTTTGTAGAAAATACAGCTCCTGGTACAGCCACATTGTCTTTGTAGCCTGTGACGGTGAGGTTATGATCAGAATTGGGAAAATTGGCAAAATCGCTAACATAAATAAATGACTGCAAATCAAACTCAGAACCATCCGCGGTTTTGAATGTTGCCAGGGTGGAGGATAGCCCGGTAATCATCACAGCCCCTGCCGTATAGGCAGTAGTGTTGAGGTTCAGGCGGGTTCGGTATTCATATCCATTAGAGTTAGATACCGATGAAAATTCAAATGTCCTCCCATTGTTGATAATTGAAAAATCATCCAGATTCTCTGCATTTACATAGGATTGATCATCGAACGTGATGGTGTTTTGAGCACATAATGAATGGGCCAAAAAAATGGCCGTGACGGCCAAACCAGAAATTACTCTTTTCATCAAATCAGGCTTAACAGTTTCTGTTACTTTCTGAATTAAGCCCGCCTGATTAAGCAGATGAAAAATTAAAGGGGACAACTGTCCCCCACCAGGAGACATCTCTACCCTCAAACCCTCTAATTATTCACTGAGGAAGATGTTTTTAGATTATTTGAAATAAACTGATCAAGTTCTTTGGTATCAGAAAGGCCTAGTTTTGCGCTTAGCCGTACCCTGGCCTTCGACACACTCTTAGGGGTAATACCGAGCACTGAAGCAATCTCTTTGATGGACAGTCCCAATAGATTGAGTGCAGCCAGGCGCTGGTCATTCAGAGTAAGATCGAATTGCCGTAGGTTTGACAAGGCTCCGGGATAGATCTTTTCAAAAAGTAGTTTGAATGAAGCCCAGTCCTTGGCTTCTACCTTAGTACCTGACAAGTACTTTACTAATTCTTCTTTGGCTTCTGCATTTGCAGAGTGCTCCGCTTCGAGGTTTAAGAGTTCTGATTCAATCTCGCTTATTTTCGAAGCCTGACTGGCCACTTGCTCATTCAGTAATACTTTCTCCTGCTGATTGATAATGAGCTGTTTTCGAAGTCTGCTGCGGTTGACCATATAGATGATCACTACCCCCATCAGAAAGATAATCGCCAACAACAGCCATAGGCCTCTCTGGAACTTTCGGAGTTCTGCAATCTCTTTTTCCTGCCGTTCCTGCTCCAGTTGTTGTGTGAGTTGTGTATAGTTGAATTCGGCTGTCAACCTTTTGACTTCCTGTCTCTCATTTCTGGCATCGATGGTATCTTTAAATACCATGTATTGCTTATGATAGGTGAAGGCATTTTTAAAGTCCCCTTCCAGCTCTGCCAACTGATACCGGATCATGGCCAGGTCCATAGAAATGTAAGGATCGGCTACCTGGTTGTTGATATGGAGGGCCTCATCCAGGGCTACCCTACACGCTGTCAGCCTTCTCAGCTCCAGCAAACTTTGGGCTTTATATCTGAGCACACTGGCGATTCCCCGCTGGTCTCCTGACTGTTTTCGGATACTCAACGCCTGGTCAAAGTCTTCCAGAGCGCTCTCAGGTTCCCCCAGTTCGCTGTTGTTTCTTCCCAGTTGGGTATAAACAATAGACATCATCTGCCGGGCGCCCAGTTGCCTGAAGATGTCGAGTGCCTTCGTAAAATGATTCTTACTCAAAGAGAAATTGGACCGGTCGAATTCGAGATTTCCCAGATTGCCATAGATCTGAGCCGTTCTGATAGGAATACCTATCTCGGTAGAAATTTCCAGGGCCTCACTCAGCCTGATCTCAGCCGCCTCTTGATCCTTCAGGTAGGTATGTACTACGGCTATATTCATCAGACTGGTCACCTGAAGGGCCTTATCATTTGTATTTCGGGCAGAAGTCAGGGCTTTCTGAAAGGATTGAAGGGCACTATTCAATTGGTATTTGCGCAAATAGGAAGACCCCAGTGCTACCGCAGCACTGCCCGTTAGTCTGTAATCATCTCCCTTCTCAGCGATGGCCAAAGATTTTTCGAAGAAGAATACAGCCGTATCCAGTTTTGACCTGATGTTATACGCATTACCCAGTATATGATAGGCTTTGGCTCTGCCTGAAGAGTAATCGATATTGTCAGATACCTGAAGCATTTCCACGGCCAACTCCTCAGCTTCCACGGGGTCTATGTTGACCAGTTTACTGGCCAGCTGAAACTGTACATCGATTTTTTCATTACCCTCAAGTCTGTTGATCACCGACCTCAGACTATCTACCTCACTTTGACCCTGCAGGGTATAACAGAAAACAATGCTTATTAATAATAAGAGATACTTCATTCCTTCTTATAAGAAATGAGTATTCCACTAATAAAACAAGCTTCAGCGACACCTGTCAGATCAAATGACTCAATATGGAACTGGAAGGATTTACTTTGATTTTCTTACGCAAGCGATGCTTGGCCTTCTTAACACTGTCCGGAGTGATGTTGAGTAAGGTAGCGATCTCCTTGGTGGATAGATTAGATTTCAGATAGGTGCACAGGCGCAGATCGTAGGGAGTAAGAGTCGGGTGCCGGTCTTTTAACCTCTGCTGAAAAAGACTGTTGGTAGTTTCCAGCTCGAGCAATAGGTGATCTATTAAATATCTTTCCTGTGCAGTCATCGGTTAGGGAATTAGGGAATTAGGGAATTAGGGAATTAGGGAAGCCGAACGCGACCTGATATTTCAGGTTCAGGGTTTCTGATCAGTCTTTCGGGTCTAAAATCTATCATCTGACGTCTATTATCTCAGGTAGTAGGTACTTTGCTCGTTTTCGATTTATTCTTCTGTTGAAATTCGTTTCGGTCCACTGCATTGATTACTCCGTCCAGATTGAAATCTCCGTTCGTGCTGTTATAAGTGAATGTTCCTCCGTTCTGCGCCCGCCAGGTAGTCAGGTCCGAGGCATCTACATCTCCGTCACCATCCGCATCACCGGCCGGCATGGCAAATTTGCCGGTAGACAGGGTAGTCAGTGCAGAGGTTGTCTGATAGGTAGTGGCAGACAGCGTTGTAAAATCGATATCATAGGTGCCTCCTGCTCCCTCGGCAACGGGGTTGGCAGACATAATGGCCAGGTGGTTGCGATGGTACACTACCACGAAGAACTCCGAACCCGTATTTCCTGTAAGCGAAATAGTAAGATTACCGGTACCGTCAGTCGCTTTGATGCTGCCATCATCCATCAGAAAGCCGGCCGCTGAACCTACTTTAGTAGATTTCAGCGCAGCTGCTGCTGAAGTGGCTTCCCTTAATTCTACCAATACCCAGTCTACCGCCCCGGCAGGAATAGAACCGGCCGTTTCTCCTGCTGAATGTCCGTTGATGCTATAAGGCTGGCCGGTTGGAATGTTGGCGTTTAAAGTCGTGTTGAGCCCCGTGCCATTGTATGCTCCCTCTATAAAGGCTGTGGCATCCACGGTGACACTTGTTGGGGCAGGCGGACCGGGAATAGTAAAAGCCAGGTCATCAATGTTGGCTCTTCTGCTGTTGGTTCCGGAAATAGCTCTGATGCGAATTCTGACATTGCCTGTGATATTCAGGTCATGTGACCATTCGGTCAAAGTCGTCACTCCTGCAGTCGTTATATCGCTTCCGGCCTGTATCCAGCTGCCGCCTGAATTGGTGCTGTACTCCACTCTCAACACCGGGGAGGCATCTGTACCAAACCGGGCATACTTAAAGGAAATCCTGGCAATGCCCGGTACATCAGCATTCATAGAAACGACTCCCTGTTCGCCTGAGCTTCGATACCGGATTCTCAGTGCTTTGCTCCCATTATAGCGGTCAAAAACGAAACCATCATCAATGGAAGGAGGGCTATCTCCTATAAGTGCCTGAGAAAGTGTCCAGGATATTCCGTTTAATGTCTCAGTACCTGATGTATAAGAGCTCTTACTGCCATCTTCAAAATCTGTGGAGTAGGTACTTTGGGCCGGGAGGTGAAAGGGTGCCCAGAGTAAAAGTAAAAATGCGGCAATGGTGAAATTTCGGAACACAGTTCAGTCTGTTAATATTTTCAAATCATTTATCTCTGGTGTTTCCGATTGAACAGGCTGTGTTAAGCCAGCCTGGAAAAGAATTCTACAAAGCTGGTATGCGGTGTCATCCCCAGTTTTTTGCGCAGCCTGTATTTTGACTTTTTGACACTCTCCGGAGCTATATTCAAAATCAGACCTATCTCCTTTGTACTGAGCCCCTCCTTCAGGTAGTCTGCCAGGTCAAGATCATAAGCGGTCAGCGTAGTAAAGTGCCCTTTGAGAAGGAGTACAAACTCCTCATCAGGTCTTTTCGACACTTTACGTGACGGATGAAAATCTCGCACTCTCATAAACCTGTCGATATCCGTTTACAATGAATTCAAATCAGAAAACGGTCGAAGATGGGCAGGAAAGCAGCTATTTATGGGGACAGATCGTGCCGATGTATAATTTTCAGGCTTCCAGCTGAAGAATTTTTGCTCTTAGTTCCTCCGTGCTGGTCAGCCCTATTTTCTTATAGATGCGCAGGACGGATTTCTTTACACCATCGTAGCTGATATTGAGCACTTGTCCGATTTCAGGATTGGAAAGATTGATTTTCAGAAGAAGGCAAACATCGATTTCTTTAGGAGTAAGTGTGTTGCAAAAAGCCATTAAACTGGAAGAGAAATGAGGAAAGGCTTCATCGAACTTCAAACGAAATTCCTGCCAGCTTAACGAGCTCAGATCAGATCTCTCCAATGAGTTAATCAATTGTTCCAGACCCGGCTGACTTGTACCCTGTCTTTCCAGTTCCCTTACCCTGGTTTTGAACGTACTGACCAGTTCATTCTGCCTGCTTAAATCTGTGAGGTACTTCTTTAACTCCCCCTTTTTGGCTTCCAGTTCCAGGCTCAGTTTTTCGCTCTCCAGTTTTCGGATTCTTGCTTCCTCTTTGGCGAGTAGCTCCTGAGCACGAACCTTTTGCAATCTGGTCTTATGAGCCGCCCTCATCAACAAGACCGTGACGGTGAGAAAAAGAACAACTGCCAGCAAAAGAAACTGCCGTGACTGGAGCAGGGCCTTTTGTCCGCTCAAAAGACTCACTTCCTGCTCTTTGATCTGAATGGTCTTCTCTTTTCTTTCAAGTTCAAAACCAGCAGTGAGCTCAGCTATTTTCGTTCTGTTAGATCTGGCCGATAGGGTATCCTTAACCCTGGAATACGCTTTATAGGCCTTCAGTGCTGCTTCAGGTCGGTTTACAGATTCGTATGTGCTGACTCTTAGCTGATAGGCCTCAGCCAGTATACTCAAATTGCCAATACTGTCTTGTTGCCGGATGATCTCCTCTGAAACCAGAAGCGCGCGGGTAAAATCCTCATCTTCCAGATAGACTTTCATCAGATTCAGCTTGGTCCGTGCAATGCCCTCTCTATTCTGAAACTCCAGGTGAATCTCAAGGGCCTTGTTATAGAAATCGATGGCTTGCCTCCTGTTCTTTTTCAGATTAAAAGCGAAGCCCAGGTTGGCATAACAGATGGCAGCATTTAACCGATCTCCTAAGCGTACAAAGCCATTCAGCGCTTCCTGGTTGTAAGCAATAGACTGCTCAAGATCATTCAGAAAATAACTGACTACCGCCAGGTTCAGGCGTAATTGGGCTACCCTGAAATGCAGCTTTGCCTTGAGGCCCTTTTCCAGCCCTTCTTTCAGGTAATTCTCTGCCTGATTCAGCTCTCCGAGCCTTTGTTTGATCAGTCCGAGGTTCAGAAGATTGGTTACTTCCATATCTATATAATTGACCTCCTGTGCTGCTTTGATTCCGGCAATATGATTCTCGATAGCCAGGGCATTTTTTCCTCTTCTCTGATTCAGATTACCCATGGTCAGATAAATATCCGCCATAATTCTTTTTGAACCTGTCTCAATGGCCAGTGCCAGTGCCAGTTGCAGGGTACTGTCCGCCTTGTCCATCAATCCCTGTCGACTTTCTCTGGCCGCCCTGATCACCCAATACCTTATTTGCACCTTAGGGTAATCCCCCTCCTCCAATAGCTTAGCGGCTTCGTTGAGAAGACTGTCTCTTTTCCTGGCAGAAACCGTAGCATAAACGCCACTCAGGTCAAGAAGTACACCAATCCGTTTTTCACCGCTGGTCTCGGGCAGCATTTTATACAGACTATCAATCTCTTCCTGAGCCATTGAGGGAAGGATTTTCAGGCAGAAAAGAATAATGAATGCAAAACTTAGCCGGCTCACAGAATCAAAGACAATTTGAGCCAAAATAATTTAAAAGATTCTCAATTTGGGGGACAGGTCACCCGAGAAGATTAATACTTCTCCGAGTCAAAAACTTAACTGAGATAATACAATAGAGCCTGATCAGTCAGGTTCCCGGAAGACTAGCACAGAGATAAAACCATATCGGAGAAACTTCCGTCTGCCTCCATTCTAAGTTTCTTCCGCAATCTGTGTTTGGCCTTTTTTACACTATCCGGAGTGATATTGAGCAGTATGGCAATCTCTTTGGTGGATAGATTGGACTTCAGATAAGTACACAGGCGCAGATCATAAGGCGTCAGGGCAGGATGCCGGTCTTTTAACTTCCGCTGAAAAAGACTATTGGTAGTTTCCAGCTCCAGCAGGAGGTGATCCATCAAACGTCTTTCCAGTGCGGTCATGGGTTAAGGGGTTAAGGGGTTAAGGGGTTAAGAGGAAACGCGACTTGATTTTTCAGGTTCTGGATTTCTGATCAGTCTTTCGGGTCTAAAATCTATCATCTGACGTCTGTTATCTCAGGTAGTAGGTACTTTACTTGTTTTCGATTCATTCTTCTGTTGAAATCCGTTACGGTCCACTGCATTGATCACCCCGTCCAGATTAAAATCTCCGTTCGTGCTGTTATAAGTGAATGTCCCTCCGTTCTGCGTCCGCCAGGTAGTCAGGTCCGAGGCATCTACATCTCCGTCACCATCTGCATCACCGGCAGACATGGCAAATTTTCCTGTAGAAAGCGTGGTCAGCGCGGTAGTACTCTGATAGGTATTGGCCGAAGCAGTTGTAAAATCTATGCTATAGGTACCTCCATTATCTGCAATGGCCGAAGCGGACATAATTGACAGGTGGTTGCGATGATACACTACTACGAAGAACTCCGAACCGGTATTGCCAGAGAGGGAAACTGTAAGATCACTGGTACCGTCAGTGGCTTTGATACTACCGTCATCCATCAGGAAACCTGCTGCTGACCCCACCCTGGTAGATTTTAACGCAGCTGCTGCTGAAGCGGCTTCCCTTAATTCCACCAATACCCAATCAACCGCCCCGGCAGGAATCGAACCGGCCGTTTCTCCTGCTGAATGCCCGTTGATACTGTAAGGCTGGGTGGCTGGAATACTGGCATTGAGCGTGGTGTTGAGGTCAGTGCCATTATAGGCACCTTCAATGAAAACCGTAACGGCCAATACGGCAGAAGTCGGTACCTGGGGTGGACCACAAGGTAAAGTCAAATGCTCTGTACCACTGGTAATCCAGTTGTCCTGATCAAAAACTGCCGCTTTGAGGACTGCGGCCGTGCCGGAGCTTACTGTACAGTTGTATACGGCTCCATCTGTTTCCGGAGCAATGACAAAACCGGTTGTACCACTGGTCAATCCGGGAGGAAGAGACGATTCTGAATTGGCGGTAGCATCTGCTCCCCAGGCCCCGTTGTTCATCTGCAAACCTGCTATGAATGAGGCAGTTGTTCCGGCTGTTCCCACAAAAGCCAGCACCTGGTCTCCCACAGTAGAAAAGCTCATGGCACTACTGACGCTACTCACTGTTCCTCCGCCCGAGGCAACACCGGGTGCTGCCACCTCAATCACTACCTGATCTCCGGCTGAAAGTCCTCCGGCTCCTACTGTATATAGTATTTCCCCTTCGGCTCCATCTCCGGTTCGGAAAGCACCGCCAGCCGTCCAGCCTCTGTCCGTAAACCTTATTTCAGCGCCCTCAGCAATGTCCGTTGTGGCCATAAAGGATATATTGTCTGTACCCCTGGCATTGTACCCGGTGAACACAATATCTCCTGCTGAAAGCGAAGCAGCAGCGGTACCCTGAACCACAAAAGTGTCGAAAGCCACCTCTTCAAAAGAGCCGGTGCTGACCAGTTCAATACGCACATCCATGGTGGTAGCTCCTGCTATATCGAAAGTGAACTCCTGAAAAGCTGAAGTAAGAATGGTACCTTCTCCATATCCGTCAAAATCGGTATCAAGAGACAGGTATTGATTGCCAAACAATTCGGGTGTTTCTACAATCGCAAAAGAGGCAATAAGCTCATAGGTTCCGTTGTTGGTCTTGTCTACAAATATCCTGATGCCGTCACCCAACTCAAATGTCCCTACTGTGGGGTCATCATTTCTGGCGGCAAAGCTGCACTTGATCTGCACATTGGTATATCCGCTGACATCGATGTCGTTGAAATGTACCCCCGCGGAATTAGGCCCTGAGCCAAAAGCACCTCCCGATTGATTCGGGTTTTCAGTCCTGTCAGTATCTTCACCCACATAGTAGAAGCCATTGGTATTGGTAAAGCCAGGTAACCCTGATGTGGCAGTGAACCCATTATCAGCGACAGTGGGCGCTACACAGGCAATGGTCTCATTCGTTCCGTTGGTTCGGAGAAAGTAGTCATTTGCGCCATCAGAGTGAACTCCATACTCAGAATAAGCGCTGGCACAGTTGTCAAAGTTTTCCGTAAAGATCGGAGTTTGAGCATAAGCCATTACTTCTGACATATACCAGAAAGTCAGGAAGGCCAATAGACAAAAAAGAGGTCGGGAATGGGGCATTACATCGTGATTTGATCTAATACCCAAATCTCCCTATTCAATAAAACTCCGGAAAAAAATCGTTTTGAATTACACCGGACGAGACCGGACAAATACCAGACACTAGAGACTTATGATGAAGTCTTCCATCTCCTGAGGGGTGGCAAAGTCCAGTTTTTGCCTCAGACGGTGCCTTGCTCTGACTACACTGTCAGGTGATATGTTGAATGCTGAGCCAATCTCTTTATTGGAAAGACCAATCTTGATCATGGCTGCCAGCCGTTGATCGCTGGTTGAAGGTTCATGGCATCTGAGGCGGAGTTTCTCAAAAAACTGAGGATAAGTAGCTTCGAAATAGAGCTTAAAGGACAACCAGTCTTTCTCAGTGATACTGGTATTAAGACCATCAATCAGTTCACTCAGTCTTTCGCTCTCTTTAAGTCCTCCTTTCCTTAACTCGGATAACTCCATTTTGGCTTCTGCCAGAATATTGTCTTTCAGTAAAACCTCATTGGCATAAGCTACGAGTCTCTCTTTCTGAACTTCCAGTTCTTTGTTTGCCAGTTCTTTTTCATTTCTGAATATCTCCTGGTCTCGTTTGCTTAATTCCAGACGATAGCGCATGCCTTTTCGCTGATTGTAAAAAATCACCAGGATGAGTACGAGCAATACAAGCATTCCCAGAATGAACTGGTTCCTTTGTCTGATCTTCAGGTCCTTGATCTCTCCCTCCTGCAATTGCAGTTGGTTTTCGCTGCGCAACTTATCAAAATCATATCGGGCAGTGAGCTCAGCCACTCTCGATTGATTGGCCAGTAAACTCAGGCTGTCCTTCGTGTTGGCGTATAGAATATAACAGGTCAGGGCCTCTTCAATGGCTCGCTGCTTCTTATACTGCTGGTAGAGAAACAATGAAGCATCTCTGGTCAGGAACTTATTGTTGATTTCCTGAGCCTGTTCAAGTGAGGCTTCTGCACTCTGAATTGCCTTTTTGCCTTGGCCCTGACTGTCAAATACCCTGGCCCGGTTGAGCAGAATTTTACCCATTCCATAGGCATCACTGATCTGCTCTCTGAGTGCATAAGAACGGTCGTAGTGATTCAGTGCCTTTTGGTATTGACCGGTGGTGGCGTAAGCAAAACCCAGGTTTTGAAGGCTGAGAGCGGTCATTTTTTTATCTCCGAGCATGTCAAAGATTTCCAGGGCCTTGCCATTATACTCAATAGACATTCCCAGGTTTTGCTTCTTGTATTCCAAAACCCCCAGGTTGATATAGAGTTGGCCCATTCTGAATCGATCTCCCAGTTTCGTATAGCGTTCTTTAGCTTTCTGATAATAGTCGGTAGCCTCGTCAAATTCAGATAAAAGCTCTTTGGTTCTGCCAATATTCATAAATAATGAGGCTTCCAGATCCAGGTCACCGGCCTCACCGGCCAATGGCACACCCAGCAGGTAGGCTTCGACAGATTCGGCATATCGGCCCTGCTTGCCATAATTTGCCCCTGTTCCGTTCTTAATCAGTGCCTGTGCCTGAGTGTCACGCTCAGCTAAAGCCAGCGACTCAGCTTTCTTAAAGGCTTCCTCTGCCTTGTCGAAATCGTTCATCTCACTCAGGAGAGTAGCCTTGTTGATCCAGACTCTGATGATGCCATGTGCATAGTCCAGCCTTTCTGCCAGGGTCAATGCCTCAGAGGTTACCTGCTCTACCTCAGCGGGTGAAATGGTGATCAGCCGGGAAGCCAGGGTGTTTAGTAAATCTACCTTTTCAATACCCCTGGTCTGGGGCAGGAGATGCCGGATACTGTCTACTTCAACCTGGGCCTTTAGTTGAAAAAAGATACTGTTAGTAAGGAGGAAGAATAGAAAAGCTCTTCTGAAAAAAGGAGACATGGTAGCCGCAATATAGCGACTTCATCATAGTCTCACCATCATTTCAGACCATTGATCTGCCGGTTTTAAAAGAAGCTTCTTTCTCAATCGGTGCTTGGCCTTTTTCACACTATCCGGGGTGATGTTGAGCAAAGTAGCGATTTCCTTGGTGGATAAATTCGATTTCAGGTAAGTGCACAAGCGGAGGTCATAGGGAGTCAGGGCGGGATGTCGGTCCTTTAACTTCCGCTGAAAAAGACTGTTGGCCGTTTCCAGCTCCAGCAGGAGGTGATCCATCAAACGTCTTTCCAGTGCGGTCATTTATGGGTTAATGGGTTAGGGTGAAACGCGACTTGATTTTTCAGCTTCTGGATTTCTGATCAGTCTTTCGGGTCTAAAATCTATCATCTGACGTCTATTATCTCAGGTAGTCGGTACTTTACTTGTTTTCGACTCATTCTTCTGTTGAAAATCATTGCGATCCACCGCATTGATTACCCCATCCAGATTAAAATCTCCGTTCGTGCTGTTATAAGTAAATGTCCCTCCGTTCTGCGTCTGCCAGGTAGTCAGGTCCGTGGCATCTACATCTCCATCACCATCCGCATCACCTGCAGACATGGCAAATTTTCCTGTAGAAAGCGTGGTCAGCGCGGTAGTACTCTGATAGGTATTGGCCGAAGCAGTTGTGAAATCTATGCTATAGATACCTCCATTATCTGCAATGGCCGAAGCGGACATAATTGACAGGTGGTTACGATGATACACTACTACGAAGAACTCTGAACCGGTATTGCCAGAGAGGGAAACTGTAAGATCACTAGTACCGTCTGTCGCTTTGATACTACCGTCATCCATCAGAAAACCAGCTGCTGAACCCACCCTGGTAGATTTCAACGCGGCAGCTGCTGAAGCGGCTTCTCTTAATTCTACCAATACCCAGTCAACTGCTCCGGCAGGAATAGAACCGGCCGTTTCCCCTGCTGAATGCCCGTTGATACTGTAAGGCTGGGTGGCTGGAATACTGGCATTGAGCGTGGTATTGAGGTCGGTGCCATTGTACGCTCCTTCTATAAAGGCAGTGGCAGCTACCGTAGCTGACGTAGGTGCTGAAGAGGGCACATCGCCTACTACCCTTACATTATCAATGATGAATGTTTCATCACCCCAATCTGTAGCCATTACAATTCTGATTGAAAGATTCGTGCCGGTGCCTGTCAGGTCAAAGGAGAGGTCTGCCATGACCATATCGTTATTGCCTCCACTAATGGTAGCAGTACCAAAAGGCAGTACTTCTGTGCCGTCACCTGTACCATTAAAGTCGGCATCTCTCGAAGCATTGGTTCCTTCACCCGAGCCACGGTAATCAGCGAGCAGGGTGTAAGCTCCCTGAGTAAAAGCGGTAGTCAGGCCAGGATGCGCTGTAATATCATCATCAAAGGCGTAATAGATCTGAATGTAATCATCTGCTTCAAAGCGATCTGCTCTATCAGTACCCAGGAGTAGTTTCACTTTAAGGTCAGTCGCTCCTGAGACGTCTACATTATTGAAAGTAATAATGCCCAGATCATCTGAACGCGTATTACCACTATCATCCAGGTCATCCACAGCGTAGAAATTGGCAGTGCCTCCGTCAGGATTATGCACATTGGTAGGGATGCCGCTATGAATGTGGTGACCATTAAATCCATGAGTATTGGTGGTAGGAGCAGGATTACCACTGGTGGTTGAATTCAGAACAAGGGCATAGTTACTAAAGCCACGTTCCCAGTCGTTGGAGGTATAGCCTATCTCATCGGCCGTGCCTTCAAAACTTTCATAGGCAATAATGGTCTCTACTTTGTGTAAGGCCTCGTCTTTTGATGCGTTTGTCAGGGACAAACCCAGAAGTATCAGAAATACACCCGTAAACCTAATCATTGACGAATCAGATAAGAGGTGTTACAATAGGTTTGGTGAAAAAGATAAAATCTCATCTCAGGCTACATGTTTTGGTACCAGCAGACTGAAATAAAAGAATAGGGTGGAAGTCCGAAAAAAAATCCCTTGACCGGACAGAGAGAGGCTGTCAACTGTTAGTCTGGGTTATTTAATGGCTTATGACGGGTTTGTCATACGTTCCAGCAGCTCCTTTTTCTTTCTTCGGCTCACCTCCATGCGTTTGCCATCGGTCATTTTCACAAAGCCTCCATTTCCATGCTCATAAGCAACAATCTCCTGGAGGTTGATCAGGTGAGATTTATGGATGCGAAAGAATTGCTCTCCTTCGAGCTTTTCCTCAAAGTAACCCAGGGTTTTGGAGGCCAGCTTCTGATGACCGGAGGTCAAATGGATATGTGAGTAATTCTCATCAGCGGTGATGTAAAGCACCTCCGCTGTTTTGATAAACTCATAGCCTTCGCGCACAGGAACAACCAGTTTATTACGGGTTTCCGGAGCTTTGAGTGTTTTTTTGATCAGGGTCAGCTGCTCAGTACTGATACTACTCTTTCGACTCTTAAAACGATCGATGGCCGTACGCAGATCGTCCATATCCACCGGCTTCAGCAGGTAATCTACAGCCGAGCTTTTAATAGCCTTCAGAGCATACTGACTGTAGGCACTCACAAAAATGACGTGATAAGATTTGTAGGTCGATTGTTCCAGCACTTCGAAGCCGGTATTATTTCCGAGACGGATGTCCAGAAAAACCAGATCAGGCTGATGCTGGTCTATGGCCTTTACCGCATCCTCCATGGAGTCAGCAGAAGGGAGGAGTGTGATTTCAGGGTGTTTTCTCGTAACCAGCTTTGTCAAAAGCTGCTCTCCTGATTCTTCGTCATCTACAATAAGTGCCTTAATCATAAGCCATATGTTCTGTGAGAATTCGAATCTTTACGCGGGTGCCGGCCGCCTGATTACCATCAAACAAATCCTCCGTTACCACTTCCCCGGAGCCTTCTCCCTTGTGTTTCCGAACCAGCTCATTCACAATTTTTGTACCCATACTGTTTTGTTTGGGCTGAACCTGGTCTTTTCTCCCCACCCCGTTATCGAGTACTTCAAAGTACAAAGCTTCTCCATCTTTGCGAATGGTAACATCGATCTGTCCCCTTTTCTTACCTTTTAATGGCATAATACCATGCCAGATAGCATTTTCCACGTGAGGCTGCATGATCATACTGGGTACTGACTCGAGCAAATTGACATCTTCATCGATGTGAATTTCGTAATCGAACTTGTCGTTGAGTCGCAGGTTTTCCAGATCCATATAAAGTCTCAGTGTTTCCAGTTCATCGTTCAGTGCCACCATGGAAAGGTCTGAGAATTCCAGCACCCTGCGAATAAGTTTACCAAACTTAGCCAGGTATTGATAAGCGCTGTCGGGATCTTCGTCCAGCACCATATTCTGGATAGAATTGAGAGAATTGAAGATGAAATGTGGATTGAGTTGCGACTGCAACGCTTTGCGCTCAGCCTCGGCTATCCTTAACTGAAATTCAAACTTTCGCTCTTGTTTCAACTTGTTTTTACGGATGATGGCATTGGTGATCAATACCAGGGCCACCAAAATGGTCAAAGACACCAGGCTGATAAACCACCAGGTAAGCCAAAAAGGTGTGGCAATACTGAATTCGGTTTCTGCCAGCTCACTCTCATCACCAAAAGCACTGATGGCTTTCACCTGAAAAGTGTAATCTCCCTGCTTGAGATTGCTAAAGCTGAGCACATTCTGGTCTGTGGTTCTCCAGCTTTCATCAAGGCCCAGCATGCGATACCGGTAAGTCATTCTATCCAGACTCTGAAAGTGGAGCCCATCGAATCTGACGGTAATGTTCTTTACTCCATAATCTACTTCCTGCCTTTCTTTACTCAATGGCAAATCATCAGCCAGAACGGTGTTCATGCTTACCAGTGGAGAAGTTTTAGGCGACTGCCATTCTGCGATATTGATGCGGGAAATACCCTTACTGGTAGCAGCAAAGAGATACTCATTGTGGATCAGCAGATCATTCACATCTTCTGACAAAAGGCCATCGGTAGATCTTATGGAAGAAATATGCCAGTCACCCTGGTTCAGGGCTACCTGATTAACTCCTGTATTGGTAGCAATCCAGAAAGTAGAATTATTTTCCGCATACACTTTCCGGTTAATATCCGAAGACATCCCGTTCTCTTCTGAAAACCTGACCCAATTACCATCTTTCAAAAGGAAAGTGCCCAGACCATTGGTGGCCAGAAGGTAGGAGGAGTCGTTAAGTACTTTGATATCGTTGATCACGTAATCCTTCACAGGCAGCTCAGGGACTTTCTGATAACTAAAGTCAGCATCAAGAAAGTAAAGCCCCACCGCGGTAGAAATGAGCAGTCCCTCCCGGTAAATCTCCATATCGGTGATTGATCCTCCGCTCGGAATGTTGGCAACGGTAGGGTAGTTTTTGAACCAGGTTGTCAGGTAAGGCAATTTGTTTTCATGTTCTCTTCTGAATCGCCCCAACATGACATCGCGATCAAAGATATGTATCATATTAGTGGTACCCGCCACTATGAGACTATCTGACCAGGGTAGTACCACCTTTACCGATCCATTTAACCGGCTGAATTCGTCCCGGCCGTTTTTAAGAATGATCCCTTCTTCAATAACAAAAAGATCACTGTCGGAATCTGTCAGCTCAGTAATCTGCCTGACGCGAGATCTTCTGCCATGACGAAAAAGGCTCCAGCTCTTGCTGACATTCGGGCCTATTTTCCCAACCTGCCCCTTGTTAGCACCAAACCACAAGAGATTATCTTTCGCGTACAGTACGGTAGTATTGCCAATGGCCTTATTTTCAATAGTCTCTATTGCTCCTTTTTCAAGTGATGACACAAAAAATACACCATCACCAAAAGTGGTAAACCAATAACTACCTTCACGATCCTTTAGCACATGGGTTATCTGTTTGTCTTCCAGAAAATAGGTAGCCGTACGGTCGGTTTTATCCACTTTTATGGCCCCGGAAAAAGTACAGGCCCAAACCTCTCCCCCGGTGTAGTGATGAACCTTAGTGACATCTTTGGAAATCGAGTCTTTTTCATCCAGAAGTGTATTTAAATAGGGCATGGGTCGTGAAGGAAGACCCGCAGGCAAATAGACCCTATGAGGTGCAATAAAGGCTGAATAAGTATCAACTGTCATCAGCTCATTTTCTTTTTTAGTGTCCTTGTCCGGGTTTAGGGGATAGGCCAGCCAGCCATAGCCTGTACTACACCAGACCACCCCATCTTTTTCCATGAAGGAGACTGCTCTCAATGATACAGGGTCATCGAAATCTTCCGAATTTTTCACTACTCCGTCTCTTCCCACCATAGCAATCCGGGTCTTGGTTGAAAACCAGATATTGCCTTTGGAGTCTTCAAAAATATTGGTGTAAAAGTTTTTGAATCTGATGGCCGCTATGAGCTCGCTATTGTTTTTGTTGTAAAAGCGCCCCTCATGGTAGTAGCTCATCTGGCCATTAAAAGCTGAAAACCAAATGCGCCCCTGGCTGTCCTGATCAATGCGAAATATTTCGTTATCAGCCAGACCATCTCTCATATAGAAGTTTTCGAAACTGCGCCCGTTATAGCGACTGACTCCCGTCTCGGTTCCAAACCATATATAGCCTTTGTCATCCTGCAGAGCGCAATACACGTTATCACCCGCCAGGCCATTTTGAACCGTGAGATTGATCTTGGTCAGCTCAAATTCCTGGGCTTGCAGCACAGCACAGCACAGGGTAAAAAATAGAACGAAGGCCTTTTTCACAGTTGCCAATTAAGTAGGATTACACCTGTGAAACAAATAGAGCGGGCCTTGATGCTTAGAGAAGGAGGCAGTAAACCTGCTCTTTTGAGTGGATGAGAAGGCTCTCAAGGAAGCCATCCCAACCGCTCGTTTTATTGAGCCTGAATGGCTCTGCAAGGCCTGAAATCATACGGCTTAAGGAGTAATTGAAAAGAGCTGGATATTTCTTCAACCTGCCTGAAAGGTTATCGTTTATTGAAGCAAACTCATCTTTACACCAGAAACTGGCTCAGTAGATATGTCGGAGAAAAGATGTCCCCACTGTGGTAAGTGGACTACCTGGACGCAAAACCTGGAAGATACTTGTCAGCACTGTCATAAGTCTCTCGGAGGAAGATACCTTGTGGAGCAGAAAGAGCGGATCAGGAAAGATCAGGAAAAGAAACGGGAGTGGATTTTTAAGATCAATCAAAAGGATCATCCTATTGTCAGTTTTATGAAAAAGGCTGCCAATTTGTTCTATTTCGTCTTTTTTATGATCGTGAGTTTCATTGTCTGGCTGATAGCTGCCCTACCCGGATGATTCTGAAAAATACTTTTTTTCTGACTTGCTGCCTGCTATTCTGGGTGAACCAGGCCCTGGAAAAAGCCGGGATCATTATTCCTTTTGTACATGCCTATGCTGATGATCTGCTGGCCATGCCGGTGGTATTCGGCATCACACTGCAAAGCATGCGCTGGATATACCCGGGAGGAGGTCTTCTTGTTTTTTCCAAAGCCCATGTGATCTCTGGCTGGCTGTATTTTTCTCTTTTGATGGAAGCTGGTCTGCCACGGATTTCCGCTACCTATACAGCCGACATATGGGATGTAGTCTGTTATGGCATAGGCAGTCTGGCTTTTTGGTTTTGGATGAACCTGCCAGAAGTAAAAGAGTCACATGGCCTGGAGAAACTTACTTAAAATAGTCTCTTCTGGTTTGATTGTCAGCTTCTTTCTCAGCCGGTGCTTGGCTTTCTTCACACTGTCCGGAGTGATGTTGAGCAGTGTGGCAATTTCCTTAGTAGACAGATTGGCTTTAAGCATCACACACAGGCGCAGGTCATACTCTGTAAGCATGGGATAAGCCGCAGCCAGTCTGGCCCGAAGCTCACGGTGTATACCCTGCAGCTCGATAATCAGATGGTCTACCACTTGTCTTTCCTGTGCTGTCATGGGTGGTTTATTGGTTATTGGTTAGGGTGAAACGAGTGCCTGCTTCTCCGGCTCCACATTTTTGACAAGGTCTCTCAAGTCTAAAATCTATCATCTTCAGTCTGTTCTCTAGTCTAAAGTCTCTCATCTAAAATCTAGGTGGTAGGTACCTTACTGGTCTTGGTGTCATTCTTTTGTTGGAAATCGTTTCGATCCACGGCATTGATGACGCCATCCAGGTTAAAATCTCCATTGGTACTGTTATATGTAAATGCTCCTCCGTTCTGCGTCCGCCAGGCAGTCAGATCGGCTGCATCTACATCTCCGTCTCCATCCGCGTCACCAGCAGACATGGCGAATTTGCCGGTAGACAAGGTGGTCAGTGCAGTGGTTGTCTGATAGGTATTGGCGGACAGGGTAGTAAAGTCGATGGCATAAATATCACTCCCGTTTGCAGATATGGGATCAGCCGACATAACCGGCAGGTGATTGCGATGGTAGACCACCACAAAGAAGTCCGCACCGCTGTTTCCTGTGAGTGAAACTGTCAGATTGCTTGTACCATCTGTTGATTTGATCGTACCGTCATTCATCAGAAAGCCTGCAGCCGAACCCACCCTGGTAGATTCAAGTGCTGCGGACGCTGAGGTGGCTTCTCTTAGCTCCACCAGCACCCAATCTACTGCACCAGCCGGCACGGAACCGGCCGTTTCCCCTGCTGAATGTCCGTTGATACTGTAAGGTTGAGCTGTGGGAATACTGGCGTTGAGCAAGGTATTCAGGTCAGAACCATTGTAGGCTCCTTCCAGAAAAACAGTGGCGGCTACTGTGGCAGAATTCGGGGGCACCACTACAGCCGGGCCGTCAAACTTTTGAATGCGTTTATTGCCCCTATCCACCAGCCAAAGATCTCCATCTGATTGAAAAGCCAGATCAACCACACCATTGTTGGAAGCGAACTGACCGTTGCCGCTTCCCAGACTTCCAAATTGATCGCTGTATGTCCCGGCTGATGAAAAAATCTGAACTCTCTCGTTGTTGCGATCGGCTACATAGATTTCTCCCGTACCGGGATGAATGGCAATAGAGTTGATTTGACTAAACTGGCCATTCCCTGTACCAGCACTGCCGAATTTGGCTAAAAAGGTTCCTGTGTTGGAAAATTTTTGTGCTCTCGAATTGCCTCTGTCTGCCACCCAAAGGTTGCCATCATTATCAAAAGCAAGGTCTACCGCCCCATTGTTACTGGCAAACTGACCATCTCCGCTGCCTGCTCCTCCCCATTGGGTTTGATATTCTCCGGCACTATTGAATTTCTGAATGCGCTCGTTGTTCCTGTCGGCTATATAAATGTTTCCAGCTGCATCAATCGCAATGCTGTTGGGATTATCAAACTGGCCGTTACCTGAACCGGATGATCCGAACTGATCAAGGTATGTGCCTGTATTTGAGAATTTCTGCACTCTGAAGTTTCCCCGGTCAACCACCCATACATTACCCGAGGGGTCAATGGCAATGTCTACTGCCCCATTATTACTGGCAAACTGCCCATTGCCACTTCCGGCACTTCCCCATTGAGCAATAAAACTTCCGGCACTGTTGAATTTCTGAATGCGCTCGTTGTTCCTGTCAGCTACATAAATGTTGCCCTCGCTATCTATGGCCAACCCATTTGGGTTATCAAACTGACTGTTTCCGGAACCGGAAGAACCTAACTGATCAAGATAGGTAGGGGTTTGTGCCTGAGCCCTGAGGCTGAGAGCTATGATCGTGCAAAGGCAAAGTAGTGCAGGTGAAAACCTATTGAATTTTGACATAACCAAAGTTGGCTATTGCCATGTGATGCCCGTTAAAAACCAGCCGGACAAGAGCAAGACATATCCCGATTTGTAATGGACTAAGCCTTCTGAATAAAGCTTTCCAGCTGGGGGTAAGTGGTAAAGGCAAGTTTCTGCCGCAGGCGGTACTTCGCCTTGGCCACACTGTCTGCAGAGATATTGAGCACCTGACTGATCTCCTTATTGGAGAGGTTTACCTTGATAAGTGAGGCGAGTCGCTGATCGTAAGAGCTCAGTTCACTACTATGGGCCAGCAGCTTATTAAAAAATTCAGGGTAGGCTTTCTCAAACTGCAGCTTAAAGTGAAGCCAGTCTTTTTCATCGTGCAGGTGAGGTGCTATACTATCGGTTATCTGCCCATAATCCAGTGTAGAGATTTTGTCTTCGATGGATTGGTGTTCCTCCAGGCGTGCCTTTAGTTCTTCCAGAATTTGGTTTTTATGAATGAGCTGGTTCGTGTAATTGGCGATCTCTTCCTTTTTCAGTTCCAGCTCCCTCATTGTCAGCTCAGACTCGCTCTGGGCCTGTAACTTGTCTTTTTCTGACAGGGCCATATTACGCTGATAGCGCAATCTCGATATATAAAAAGCAATCACCGATATAATAATCACCGCAACGATACCGATGAGCAATACATTCCTTTGGAAGGTCCTTAATTCGGTTTCCTTCTCTGCCAGTTCCTGGTCCTTCTTAATACGATCGGTCTCAAAACGCTTTTCAAGTGCCAGGATTTCATTCTGCTTATTTTTCACTAAAAAAGAGTCATTCAGAATGCGCCAGTTGGACAGATAGATGTAGGCGGAATCGAACTGGTCAAGCTGCCGGAAAGAATCGGCCAGTTCAAGTGAGATGTCTCGTTGCCCGACCAGGGATTCGAGCCTCGAGGCAAACTTCAGCCCTTCTCTGTAGTTTCGAATGGCCTCATCATACTTACCAACTCCGGCATACAACAAGCCAATATTGTAGTAGCTGTCAGAGATATTCTTCTTGTTGCTGAGCTGTAGTCGTACATCCAAAGCTGCTTCAAAACCCACAATGGCCTCTTCTGTCTTTCCCTGAAGATAGGCTACTATGGCAAGATTGTTAAACCCATGGGCCACTCCCCTGAGGTCTCCATTAGCCTTATGCCCATCCAGGGCCTTTTGGTAGTAATAGGCAGCAGAATCGAGCTGTTTGAGTTTGGAGTAGTAGGTGCCGAAAGAACCGTATAGTTTTACCTGACTGGGGGGAGACAACTGATCAAAGTGATTTCTGGCGATGGAGAAATATTTGTAGGCCAGGTCCATATCTCCCATCAGCATATACAGCAGGCCAACATTATACTCAACATTATAGGCAGTCTCTTCCTTTCTGATTCTCTCCGTTTCGGATTTCACCGCCAGATAGCTGTCAAGCGCATTCTTATAGTCCCCTTTGATGTAATAGGAATTCCCCAGAATGAGCATAACGCTGGAATACAGGAGGGAAGAATCGCGTTCGGCCTGACTAATACGAGCCAAAGTCCCTTTCAACACATTAATAGATGAGTCGGCCAGTTCTCTCTGACCCAATACAACACCACGAAAGTAGCTCACATAGAGCATGCCTCTCTCATCAGATTCAGCCTGGGATAAACGCTCCAGGTCATCTGTATGAAAGCTTATAGAATCGGGGTTGGCCTGTTCCTTTGCAATGAGCTTCTTGATATGCCGGATTTTACTCTCTGTTTCGGATACTTCCTGAGCCTGTGAAGAAAAGAACAGGCAAAGTGCCATCGAGCAGATTCCAATATATTTTCTTAGCAACATATCTTAGATGTCCCCCAAGATATAAAGTTCAAAGGGCAATCAGGCAAAAGCTGTCCCCCTCACCAATGTGTGATGTCTTACCAGATTCTGATCAGGACATGTGATAAGGCAACTATCGGGAGACGAAACTCCCTGGTCAGATCTTATGGATTAATGATTCCAGTTGTGTGGAAGTATCAAGGCCCAGTTTTTGACGCAAACGGTACTTGGCTTTGGTCACACTATCGGTAGAAATATGCAGTACCTGGCTGATCTCCTTGTTTGAGAGGTTGACCTTGATGAGAGAGGCCAGGCGCTGGTCGTATGAGCTCAGGTCGCTGCCATAGGTGAGTAGTTTCGCAAAGAAGTCCGGGTAAGCTTTCTCAAACTGCAGTTTAAAACGAAGCCAGTCTTTTTCTTCATGCAGATGAGGAGCAATGCTCTCTGCTATCTGACCATAATCCAGGGTAGATATCTTGTCTTCAATAGACTGGTGTTCATCCAGTCTGGACTTGAGCTCTTCCAGAATCTGATTTTTATGAATCAGCTGGTTCGTGTAGTTGGCAATCTCTTCCTTCTTCAGCTCCAGTTCTCTCATGGTTAATTCCGACCGGCTCTGAGCCTGTAGCTTATCTTTTTCTGAAATCGCCATGTTCCGCTGATACCGCAGTCGCGATATGTAGAAGATAATTACTGACACTATCGCTACGGCTATGATACCAATCAGCAGCACGTTGCGCTGGTAGGTTCTTAGTTCTGTTTCTTTCTCTGCCAGGTCCTGATCCTTCCTGATACGATCTGTTTCAAAGCGTTTTTCGAGTTCCAGAATTTCATCCTGTTTGTTTTTTACCAGAAAGGAATCGTTCAGGATGCGCCAGTTAGAAAGATAGATATAGGCGGAATCAAACTGATTGAGCTTCCTGAAAGAGGCAGCCATCTCCAGACAGATGTCTCTTTGACTCACCACAGATTCGAGTTTTAATGCAACCCTGAGACCTTCTCTGAAATTGCGCAAAGCTTCCTGATGCTTGTCAATACCTGCATAAAGGAGACCGATGTTATAGTAACTATCTGAAATGTTGGATTGATTACCCAGCTGCAGTCTTACCTCCAAAGCGGCTTCAAAGCCAATGATAGATTTATCAATATCACCCTGCTGATAAGCGACAATAGCCAGGTTGTTAAAACCATGAGCTACTCCTCTGAGGTCTCCGTTTTCTTTGTGAAGGGCCCTGCCTTTTTCGTAATAGTAGGCTGCAGAGTCGAGCTGCTTTCGTTGCGAAAAGTATGTTCCGAAAGCAAACAACAAACGAGCTTGTGTCCACACGGGTATTTCTGAAATATGATTCCTGGCTTCATCCAGATACTCGTAGGCGAGGTCAGGGTTACCCAGTGCCATATGGGTTCGCCCGATGTTATAAGTGAGGATGTAAATATTCTTCTTCCGGCCGTTGACCTGCAATTCATCCCTCGACTCCTGATAGTATTTGAGAGCCCGTTTAAAATCGCCCTGCAGAAAGTACGAGTTGCCCAGTGTACCTTTTACCCGGGCGCCAAAGGTAGAGCCCTCTTCTTCCACAGCAGCCTGTTGCTGAAGTACTCCCTCTAAAAGTACAATAGAGGAGTCTACCCTTTCCGTGCGCCCCAGGACGGTACCTATGAAATATTCTGCATGCAACACGCCTCGCTGATACGATTGTTCTGATGACAATTTCCTAAGCTCAGCTGACAGGTAAAGGATAGAATCATTGGGCTCAGAAACCGCATAGGAAAGGCGATT
Source organism: Roseivirga sp. UBA6061 (assembly GCA_002427745.1). Classification (GTDB taxonomy): domain Bacteria; phylum Bacteroidota; class Bacteroidia; order Cytophagales; family Cyclobacteriaceae; genus Roseivirga. The sequence goes on from DIYF01000104.1 coordinate 28,692, forward strand.
CAACACCTCAATCCTGGCTTCGATTTCAGAAATTCCCTGAGCCGTTCCGGATACTTTTATCAGTATAATGCAGAGAAAAACTACGATAATCTTGAAAGGAGGCATGTTACAGAGGCTGTCCCCCAAGATATGACATTCAGGGTTGAATTATGCAAAAGCTGTCCCCCATGAAGTCTGCGGAGAAAGCGATATTTTCTTTCTCAATCTGTGCTTGGCTTTCTTCACGCTGTCGGGTGTGATGTTAAGTAAGGTGGCGATTTCCTTTGTGGAGAGATTGGCCTTGAGATAGGTACATAGCCGAATATCATAGGGAGTGAGCTCCGGAAAACGAGACTTCAACCGCTGCTGAAAGTTTTGGTTAGCACGTTCCAGTTCCAGCAGCAGGTGATCCATGATATGTCGTTCCAGTGCGGTCAATTTTGGTTAATTGGTTAATTGGTTATTGGTTATTGGTTA
>DIYF01000069.1 GCA_002427745.1 Roseivirga sp. UBA6061
CGGGGAACTGTATCCGCTTTTGCCGAGCTCGTCAATGCCGGGGTAAAGCAGATGGCCCTGAGCTCGGTAATGACTGCTGATGAAATGGATGAGTTTCTGCCTCTTGCAAAGAAGGAGGCCGCCAGGTACAATGTGGAGGTATACAGGGAAAATGACCTGATTGTGACAAATCTCTTTCCACATGATGTAGCGGAGGGTAAGGAGGTACTGGTGCTTTTTCAGGGGCTGACCAAAGACGCTTACCTCAAACTGAAGGAAGATAAGAAGCAGTATGAGGCTGATGGAGATTACTCGCTGACGGAACGCCAGGATGTTGCCCGTAGGTTTGGTCGTCTTCTGAGTTATACACCCCGACAGATCAACAGGTTGCTGTCTGAAAATACAGAGTTCCGTGTCATGGATGATTTCGGCATTCAGGCCACCAATGTATTCCTTTATTACAAAGATCTGGCTGTGGCCACGCAGTTTTACTCGGAAACCCTGGGGCTGGAGCTGATTACTGAGTATGACAATGCCAGTATTCTCAGAATTGCCACCAATAGCTTTGTCATACTGGTGGATGCCGCTAAAGGCATGCATACGGCAGAGGAACCCAAGACAGTGGCCCTGGCCCTGCTGACCAGGCAGTTACCGGATTGGTACGATTATCTGAAAAGCAAGAATGTACCTATAAAGTATACCTATAAGCCTAAAGAAGGAGGGCCGCACGATGGCTTCGTGGCGATTGACCCGGAAGGTTATCTGTTGGAATTTGAACTGTTCAAACAGCATAAAGAGAATGAGCGGTTCGTACCGGTATTGGCTACCAATGAAGAAGTTCCTACCACGGTCTCTTTCAACAACAAGAAGCTCGCATTTCATGCTTCTATTACCTGGCTCTATTACCAGGATTTGTTAGCCATGCAGGACTTTTATGAGGACGTGCTCGGCCTGGAACTGGTAGCCGATCAGGGGTGGACCAAAATATACAAGGCTACAGACACCGGCTTCGTTGGTCTGGTAGATGAAAAACGGGGCATGCACGATTTTACAGAAGACAAGGCTGTCAATGTATCCTTTATCGTGAAAGATCTGGATGGTTGGTTTGACTACGTTAAATCCAAAGCTCCTTTCAGTTTAAGGTCAACTGAAATAGGAGAAGGCCCTGATGGCAAATACCGCGCCTTTGTAGGCTTTGACCCTGAAGGTTACTTTATGGAATTCGATCGATTCTATCCTCATAAAGACAATGCGAAATTAATGGAATACCTGCCGGAGTAAACTTGAAGAATGTCCTGTTTTGATACAGGACCTGTCTTCCTTTGACACAGAAAATTGCTCTCAGCGCCTGGTTTGTACCTTTTCTGAGAAGCTGAGTATTGTTCAATTCACTTAACGGGAGTGCATATTCACCCGTATTCACCTCTTATTGAACCTGAATGGTCTGACGGTATATCATTGAGGTACGACATTTGTAAAAGTGTTCGCAGGTCAAAACAACACTTTACATGATAACCAATCGAATTTCCAAGTGGCTTTATCTGATGATCTTAGGTATTGTTGCTTCACTCAGTTGCGGGTCTGATGACGGGGAAGCCCCCCGACCCGAAATCCCCGTGGTATCCAGTCTTGAACTTGCGGTAAGCGAGAGCTTCACCGTAGCAGGACATAACAAACCTCTATTACTCACTATCAAAGCCACTGACTCCAAGGGCAGTGAGATGTTCAACCCTACATACTCCATTCTGGTTGATGGCGAAGACAAGGGGCAAATCAGCGCCTTTAAAAGCGATGAATCAGGCAGCTTTGAACTCAAGGCTGTTTTTGGGCAGGTAGAAAGTAATGCCATTACTGTTCACGTACGTGAGAATAAGACTTATGAAGCCAAAAGCTACAAGGTCATCTTTCACATTGTACATGATGGTGAGCCACTGGGGCAGGGCTATAATATTCCTGCAGATAGAATCGATTATCAGATGGGATTGCTGGAGAAGGTTTTTGAGCAATCATCAAATCTCACTCCGAACTCTGCTTTGCCTAATATTGACTTTGAGCTGGCCACTACAGATCCTGAAGGAAATCTTTTGGCTGAGCCGGGGATCAACCGTTTTCAGCGTCCTGATCAAAGTGCCTCTATTCTTTTTCAGGACTGGATGTGGGATCACTACTGGGACCCTGACTATTATATCAATGTATGGGTAGGAGATACCAAGAATGGTTATAGCTGGGGCATATACCCTGAATTTGCCTGTACTGATACGGAGATTCCGGAAGGCCTGGGCTGTACTTCTTCAGCAGATGTACACCGCCTGGAAGGCATTGCGCTGGAACTGGATAACCTGTACACGGAGAACTGGGTGTTTCCCCATGAAATGGGACACGTTTTTGGTCTCTTTCATATTTTCTCGGGCAGCGAATGTGAGACAGATGTAGACTTTTGCGAAGATACTCATCAATATAACCGCGATGTGTATGAAGGAGCTCCGACTGCTCATGTGCGCACATCCTGTCAGGGAAAGGAGTTTATCAGCTATAACGTGATGGACTACTGGCAGCAGCTGAATGGGGCCAGAGATTTAAGCTATGATCAGGTAGAGCGTATCAGAGCAGTGGCAGACCGCGGGCTTTGGAGAGGCAGTAAGAGTCTTCAGGATGGTACGCCCAGAGATATGTCAGCTCTGAGAAATGGAGGCTGACCGTAATTCACTTTAGAGTACTGAAAGGGTAGTTCTTTTCATATATTTCAAACATGAAAAGAACTACCGTCAATGTTGCTGAAAAATTCAGCCTTTTTAACAGCCAGTGGACTCCCCATATCATCGGAGAACTCAACGGTCAGCAGGTAAAACTCGCCAAAATAGCCAACGACTTTGTGTGGCATAGCCATGAGGAAGAAGATGAAATGTTTCTGATCTTCAAGGGCACACTCTACATGGAGTTCCGCGATCGTACCGAAGTAGTCAAAGAGGGAGAGATGATCATTGTGCCCAAAGGGGTGGAGCATAACCCTTACACCAAAGACGGAGAAGAGGTTTGGGTAATGCTGTTTGAGCCGGCTGCCACCCTGCATACGGGGGCGGTAGAGCACGAGCGGACTCATAACGATCAGCAGTGGATTTAGGGGATTGGGTCTAATAGCTTAACTTAAGACCTTTTAACAAGCTGCCTGTACAGATGGCAAATAACTTAGGGCCCTGTTGAAATTGTACCAGGGTACTGCGAAGTAAATGGTGCAGTGTAAACAGAAGATTTAGTATGCAAACCGATGAGTAAGAGAGCACTGGTAAAATACCTGCAGTCTTTGGATAAAGCTGATCTGGAGACTCAGGTACTGGAGTTATATGCCAAATTCAAGCCTGTGCGCGATTACTATGGTTTTGTCTTTAATCCCAAAGAAGACAAACTGATTGAGGAAGCCAGGTTTAAGGTTTCCAAAGAGTATTTTCCAACGGGAAGAAGAAGGCCCAAAGCCCGCAGGTCAGTAGCTCAAAAGGCCATTAAACACTTTCTCACCCTGGAACTGGACCCTGCACTGCTTTCTGATTTTATGCTCTTTAATATCGAAACGGCCATGCGTTTCAATGCCCGCAAGCCCAGTAAGCAGGAAGCCTTCTATAAGAGCATTTATGGTTCTTTTGAGCATGCTGTTCACTTTATTCACAGTAATGGACTCAAAGCCGTACACTGGGACAGAATGAACAAAATTCTGGACGAGGCAGAAGAGCAGCAATGGTATAATGCAGAAGGGTTTGAGCGAACTCTGGCGAATATTGCGGGCTGATGAAGAGGGTACTGGCCATTCCTTTTATCTTCATTCTTGTTTTATCCTTAGCCTGTTCAGATCAGAAGGAACCTGTTTCACTTACTTTTACAGGAGATGTAATACTGGCCAGAGGTGTTTCTGACAAGCTGAATATCTATGGAGACAGTCTCCTTTCGCACAGGTTAAAGCCGCTGCTGCAGGGGAGCCTTACTTCGATAAATCTCGAAACTGTGCTTACCATGGATTCGATCCCCCAAACCCATGGATATGCCCTCCGGGCCGATACCGCCCTGGCCATGGTGCTCAGAGAGGCCGGTGTGGATGTGGCCTTTACGGATAACAATCATGCCGGTGATTTTGGAGACAGGGGTAAGGTATCTACTGAATATCATCTGAAAAAGGCCGGTCTGCATGGCAGTATGGCATTTTCCAGAAAGCTGAAAGGCCGGAAGGCAGAAATCATAACTGCCGCTCTCTTTCCTGCAGACAAGGATAAGCCAGATCAGGGAGGCAATGCGCTGATTAACCAGGTGAGAACCCGGGCTGAGGAGGACGGGAAAAGACCGATAATATTATATCTACACTGGGGCGTAGAATACCAGTCAGAACCCACAGAGTCTCAGAGAAAACTGGCACATCGCTTAATCGATGCCGGAGCAGACGCTGTTATCGGGCATCATCCTCATGTTTTTCAGCGCATTGAATTTTACAGACACAAGCCCATTGTGTACAGCCTTGGCAATTTTGTGGCAGACGCCTATCGGCCCGGAACTACTCAGGGCGCCATAGCCACCCTGCCATTGACGGATACCCTGGGGCATATCAGGATAAAACCCATCGACCTGGGTGATTACTTTCCCGGAGAAATGAGCACTAAAGAGGAAATGGCATTTTTTCAACGCAGTCTCGCGCTTAACGATTCTATCTGCTATCTGATGGCAGATGATACCTGGCAGCTAAGAGAAGCCTCTTTGATCGACTTCCGGGAGGACGCTGACAGTTGGCTCTTTTCCCTGGGAAGGGGAAGAATGCTAAGTCTGAGGCCGCTGCAAAACAAAGGATACAAGCTGACAACCTTTATCAGAGGCGAGTTTCAGAACAGTATGGCCCTGTATGGGAGTTTATCTCAGCTCGTAGTAGCTGATGTAGATAATGATGGTCAGACAGAACTGATTCTTAATATCAGCAAGCGTGTGGACTTTGATGATCGTTTCAAAAACCGTGTCAATATCTTTGATATTGATGCCCATGGCACGATCAGCACCCAATGGCTGGGGACAAAATTTTTACGTGACCTTGTGTCCTTTGAAGTAGTGAATATCGGTGCTAAAAATTATCTTAAAACAATAGAAACGGATGACCATTCGAGATACGAAAATCTGTATGAATGGGATGAATTCGGATTTGCCCTGAGTGAGCTAAATGATGATCAGAAAGAGTAGTTATATCTTTTCAGTATGTCTTGTTGCGCTGTTGACGGCCTGTGGTGGTGATAGTGACAAAAAGAACCTAACCGAAACAGAGAAGCCCATCAAGGCGGAAAAGCCTGTTACTACAGAACCCAAAGCATCAAAACCGGAACCTGACAAAGAGGAAGCCGGGTTGAGGGTAATTTCGGGAGAAACAAAAGACTTGTTGTCAAGCTATTACGAGCTGCCGCATATCAAATACTGGTATGAGGAAGAAATACGCTACGCCAGTGGTCAGGCCCCGGATCTGACCTTGCCCGATGACCTGAGTACTTTGAGCTATGAGCAACTCAGGCTTTTGCGAAATGAAGTCTTTGCCCGAAATGGCTATCTTTTCAATGACGGTTTTCTCAGGGGCTATTTTAATAAGAAGAAATGGTACAGGCCTGTTTTCGATGTGGACAGCTTCAGAATAGTGCTGAATGAATCAGAGAGAAAACTGGTCAATGCACTGATAGCAGAAGAGAAGAAGAGAAAGGAAAAACGGCTCGTTGAAAGAGAGGGCATTGAACTGTATAATGCTGATCTCATCGCCAATAAGGCCCAGTTTAAATCTGTGCATAAGACCATTCATGCCGATCTGTCTCAAAACAATTTCAGCCTGGTAGATGCCAACCGGTCAATGCCTTTCTACATCTACGATAAAAACGCCTACAACTATATACCTCATTATATCACTACTGACCTCTACCTCTTTATTCTTCACAAGTACTTCGGCAAGTTTCTGGAAAAGCTGGATGAAAACTACCTGAGCCGACACCTGGTCAATATGGTTGACCAGACCATGGCAGGCTTATCATCTGTTGAGTATCCCGGTCAGGAGACGAACCAGGCACTGGACTGGGCAAGAGCTTATCTGGCTATAACCCGATTCGCACTCACCGGAGAAAAGCAGCCTGTTCCGGAGGCCTGGAAGGAAGTTTACGATCTGGAAATAGAAGGGATTGCGGCATTATCCGGTCAGGCCACATTTATTCCCAACGAGACCATCAGTTATACAGAATTGAGTCCCAGAGGGCATTATACCAGCTCAGAGGAGATGAAGAGATATTTCCGCGCATTTAAGTGGATCAGTCTCAATGGCGTGGATGTTGATAATCAGGAACAGCTAAAGGGGATGATCACCCTGGCATATCTCATCAAAACCAGCCCGGAAGCCAAAGCCAGCTATGAGGCTTTCTCCCAGGCCCTGAGCAAAATAGCGGGTAAAGAAGACAATGTCTCCATGGCTGATCTCTTTCCATTGATTAGTGAAGAGGAGGCTCTCAATGTGATCTTAGATCAGTCCAATGTCAGTGGAATAGCGAATAAGCTGCGTTCTCTGAGAAAAGAAAGAATAAGGCCTGTATTAGGTCCGGGCTATTCGGGTAATGAAGCTAATACTACCCGGGTATATTTTCTGTCATCTACCTATTCTGTGAGTGCTGATATTTTCTCCCGGCTGGTACATATCAATGGCAATGATTCAAAACGCCCGTTTCCCAGGGCATTGGATATTCCGGCTGTATTCCAAAATCAGACGGCCGAGAGCGTAATTCGGGAAGAATTGGGGGATGATATAAAATGGCCGGGTTATCAGGACAGACTCGCAGCCCTTCAAACCCGGTTTGAGAGCTTTGATGAGTGGGATCACAATTATGGGTTCAGGGGCCTGAAAACGGCTCTGGCTGCAACTGCAGAAGAGGAGAATTATCCGGGCTTTATGAAAACAGATGCCTATAACCGGAAAGAGCTGAGCACCATGCTCTCTTCCTGGACACATATTAAGCACGACCTCATTCTATATCAGGAAAAGCCCTGGGCCGCTGAAGCAGGGCAGGGAGGAGGGCCGCCAGCTCCTGATCACTATTCTTATGTGGAACCCAACCTGATTTTCTGGAAGGAGTCTTTGGCCCTGGTGGACTGGCTGATGGATCTGGAAGCCTACGATACCTCCCTGAAGTCTGCCCTCTTAAAAATCAAGGAGATAGGAGAGGATTTGTTAAATGCAGCGACCAAACAGGCCTCAGGAGAGGAGATCACCATGGGAGAATACGATAAACTGCACAGAATTGGTGGAAGAATAGAGTATGCCCTGCTCGATATACTCGAAACGGATCACATTCCTGAGAGGGAGAAACAAATGGGCCTGATTGCTGATGTGTATAGCTATAACGGTACTAACCTGAATGTGGCCGTTGGCAGTGCTGATGATATCTATGTCGTAGTGCCTATTAAAAACGAGTATTATATCGCGAGAGGTGCTACATTCTCCTTTTACGAGTTTGAGAGTGACCAGATCTACACAGATGAGATGTGGCGTGCAAGAGCCGGTAAAAGAGATTTACCGGCCAGACCCCGGTGGATAGCCCCCCTGATTCACGATGACCTACTGCCTCTGGAGGGCGATGTTCAGTTTCGATATCCCGGCTGGTGGATGTTGAGGGATGGCATATAATCAGGCATCGTTACTCCCAAGCCGCTCCATTAACTCATCACGATACTGACTGCTGAGGGGAATTACCGTGTTACCTATAGTTACCTGATGACTCTCTATGGTATTGATCAGGTTCAGATTAATGACAAAAGAACGATGAATTCTCAGGAATCGATCTTCGGGCAGAATCTGGAAAACATTCTTCATGTTCTGCCTTGACAAAATCTTCTTGTCACTGGTATGAAAGGTCAGGTAGTTACCGTCCTTTTCTACATACAGAATATCGTCAAAACCCAGTTTATGAAGCTTGGGGCCACTTTTCAGGTAGATAGATTGTTGCGATGAGTTTTCCGGCACGGTACCAGGAGGGGGGGCAGTTGCGTGGCTGATCTGTAGCCGATCGAGGGCTTTTGTGGCTGCCTTAAGAAAGCGGTCAAAGGCAAAGGGTTTAAGCAGGTAGTCCACAGCATCGTAGTTATAGCTTTCAATAGCGTATTCGGTATAAGCTGTGGTAAAAACAATCAGCGGCTGGTGACGGAGCAGGTTGAGAAACTGCAACCCTGTGACCCGGGGCATATTGATATCCAGGAAAACAAGCTGAATGTTCTCTGTTTTGATATAGGCCATTGCCTCTAAGGGATCGCGGAAAGTAGCTTTAAGCTCCAAAAAAGGAATTTTCTGGCAGTGAGAGGCGATCACTTCCAGTGCTCTCGGCTCATCATCTATAGCGATACAGTGTAATGTGCTCAACTCAGCTTTAGTTTTAAAATGGCTCCATGAACTTCTCCGTCCTCTTTGATTTCGAGGCTGTAGAGTCCATAATATAGCAATTCAAGTCTTCTTCTCAGGTTCTCCAGGCCGATACCTGATTTGCCTTTTTCCAGATCATTGGCTTCCACAGCGCATGAGTTGAAAACACTGAAGATCATCTCCTCATCTTTAATTATCAGCTCAATCTTAATCACCGAGCTCTCTTTGAAATCAATGCCGTGTTTAAAAGCGTTCTCTACAAACGGAATGAGCAGCATGGGGGCTATCCGGACATTACTTGTCGGACCTTCCACATGAAACTGAATGATAAAATCATCATCTTCCGATAGTCTCAGCTTCTGAATTTCTATAAAGCTGCGGATATACTCCAGCTCGCGGTCCAGTAGTACAGTTTCGCTATTACTGTCATGCAGCATATAGCGCATAAGTTGTGAGAGCTTATCAATGCCATCAGCCAGCTCCGGAGTGTCAGAGCGGTTGGCCATGGAATAGAGGTTATTGAGGGTGTTGAACAGAAAATGAGGATTAACCTGAGCTTTGAGAAAGGCTAGTTCGGTTACCAGTTTTTCCTGAACCAGCACTGATTTTTGCCGCTCATTTTTCAACCAGCTCAGTGCAAAACAGTAAGCAAAAGACATCCCCAGATAGAAAATGGACAGAGTAAGGCTCAGGGGAAGCCTTGGCGTGATATATACCCAGAGACCATCGGGGCCCAGCATCAGATAATTCGAGACAAGGAGCTCCAGCGCCAGAGCTACTACCAGTACTACAAAGGAGGTCAGAATAAACTCATTCAGTCTCCTGTTTTTAAGGTAGCGGGGAAATAATACAAAGGCGTTGGTGTAAAACAGTGCTGCCTTAAAAACGTGGGTCATGGCGAAGTACCAGAGCTCCATAATGTTTCTATGTACCATGGTGCTGATCACGCCATCGACATTGATCAGCTCATATTCTGATTCGCCAAAGGCCAGGTAGATCACCCAGGTGGTAAAACACCAAAAGAGAATGTGAGTCAGTACCTCCAGCCATTTTTTCATAGGCCTGCAAGATATTATTTCTGACAGGATATGCCCCCAGTCTGATGTAAACAGGGAGGGATTGGAGGCCAAACCCGGTTTTCTGCAATTTGATGGCATTGGTGACTATTCTGTCAAAATGCTGCTATTCGCACCAGGTTATTGATCCTCAGTAAGGCCCTTTCTAGGTTCGACTCATTAATCAAAAACTTAAAGACACATGAAAAAAGTAAGCAGCTTCTTCACGCTTGTATTGGTGATTTTACTGTCCATATCAGTGGAAAAGGCCGAGGCACAGAGCATGGGTAAACAAACGGTGGCGATGATGGAGGAATCTCCTGCAGGCTCCAAGATCATTCGCTTTATCAAGGCCGTGAACAAAGGAGAACCTGTCTCCGAAGAGTTTATTAAAACTATTTTTCACGAAGACCTGATTGCCAAAGCCGGCCTGGGCAGGTTAAAGGAGATCATGGAGAATGAAATTCCGCAAAATGATGGCAAGCTCACAGTGTACCTGATGAAAAGGACTGAGCGCTACAAGTTTGAAATATTCGTGAAGGGCTCAAAGTCAAATGAGTGGTTGAAGATGGAGTTTTTGCATAAAGGAGCGAACCCGTACAGAATTGTAAGTATGGGACTGGATGCTATAGACAATGCCCCTGAAGGTGTTGATAAGCCCATAAAACTGGACTGATCATGCTCAGGAACTTTCTTAAACTCACACTGAGAAATATGGCAAAGTCCAGAGTGAACTTTGCCATTAACATCACCGGGCTGGCCATTGGGCTGGCCTCTTGTATGCTGGTGATTCTCTTTGTAAAAGATGAGGTCACCTTTGATCAGTTTCATGAAAAAGCTGAGAATATCTACAGGCCCTATGCCATTGAAAAAGAAGATGATCAGACCCGTATTAACTCTGTAACCCCCGGGCCTTTAGGGCCCAAAATGCTGGAAGACATCCCCGAGGTGATCAGCTATGTGGTGGTAGGCCAGTTCAATGACCTTATTCGAAAGGGGGAGGAGCCTATTCAGGAATTGGTGTACACTGTCAGCCCCTCATTTTTTGAAGTATTCACCTTCAGGGTACTCAGTGGTACGGTGGACAATGTATTTGTCGACCCGGGAGATATTGTAATTACCGAATCCATGGCCATAAAGTATTTTGGCAGGAAAGATCCTGTAGGTGAGACGCTCCAGGTGCATGTGGGAGATGAGTACCGAAGCTATCTTGTAAAAGCCGTAACGGAAGATCCTCCATCTAACTCCAGCTTCAATTATAACTTCCTTATCGGTGAGGCGAACAACAAATACATTTATCCGGAGAGAATGCTAAGAAGCTGGTTCGCTGTCTTTATGGAAACCTATTTCCTTTTGGAGGATGGTGCCAATCCGTCAGCGGTAGAGGCAAAAATGATTCCTGCACTGGAGCAGGTTTTTGGCCAGAACTCTGCTCAAAGAAGCTATGAGGTAAAACTACAGCCACTCACTGAGATTCACCTGGATACCAGTATTCCGGCAGGAAATGCCGCGGTAAGCGATCCCAGATACTCATATATCCTGGGTTCCGTGGCCCTGGTAATCCTGGTCATTGCCTGTGTCAATTTTATGAATCTTTCCATTGGCCTATCGCTGGCCCGGGCCCGGGAAATAGGCATGCGCAAGGTAATGGGGGCTGGTAAGCAACAACTGATCGCTCAGTTCTTAGGTGAGTCAATGTTATTGGCTCTGTTTGCTACTGTGTTGGGCGTGGTATTGACCATTATATTCTTACCTACCTTCAACGATCTGGCAGGAAAGCAACTGCAACTCAGTCCGAACCTTTTCAATGTATTGATGCTTTTAAGCATCATGCTGGTGGTTGGTATCGGTGCCGGTAGCTACCCGGCAATGGTGCTGGCAGGCTTCAGGCCCTTGGAGGTGTTGAAAGGACAAGCCGGGATAGGTCTGGGCAAGCAACACCTTCGCAATATCATGATGACCCTGCAGTTTGTCTTTTCCATATTCCTGATAGCCAGTACCCTTGTTATGTCAAAGCAGCTAAGCTACCTCAGTGACCGGAATCTCGGGTTCAATAAAGAGAATTTGCTGATTGTGGAAGCGATCTCTTCGGGTCGCGGTATTCGTGAGATGATTTCGCGCGGGATGGAGGAGGCCACGCTCTTTAAAACAGAGCTGCTGAAAAATCCTGATATAGCAGGTGTAGGGATCTCTACTTTCACGGCAGGAGCCGGTGGCTGGCTCCAGATGGGCTTTGATGATGACGGAGTGAATCGGAATTTTCAGGTCAATGTGGTGGAAGAAGACTATGTGTCAGTGAATGAAATGGAGATCATTATGGGGCGCGATTTCTCCGAAGATATCGCTTCAGACAAGCGGGAGTCTATCATCGTCAATGAAGCCTTTATGCGGGATTTTGGCATGGAAGACCCGATAGGCAAAAGGATTCCCGGGCCCGAGTTCGGTCAGCATAAAATCGTAGGTGTGGTAAAAGACTTCAACTACCTCTCTTTACATACGGCAGTGGGGCCGGTTGTGCTTACCATGAATGCGGAACCTCTTTTTGCGGGAGCGCAAGACATTGGTATCAGCTCAAGACCCAGCCCTAAAATGAGCATTCGGGTCAAATCCAACAAACTGGCAGAAACCATTCGTTCTGTAGAGAAAACCTGGGAGCAGGTTTATCCCGGTACGCCCTTCGAGTTCGATTTTCTTGATGAACGTCTGGCAGCACAGTATGAGCAGGAGCAGGAACTGAATAAGATCATTACGACTGCGGCCATACTGGCGATTGTTATCGGGTGTCTGGGTTTGTTTGCCCTGTCTAAACTGTCTATTGAAAGCCGTTCCAAAGAGATAGGCATCCGCAAGGTGCTGGGGGCTTCCTACCAAACCATCTTGTATGCCTTTTCAAAGGGCTATGGCCTGATGATTCTGATAGCTCTGTTGATTGCTGTTCCCATCACATTCTACATCATAAAGGAGTGGCTCGCTGGTTTTGAATATACCATCGCGTTAAACGGGCTTGAGTTTGTCCTGGCGGGAGTGCTGACCCTTGTTATTGCGGTGATGACTGTCAGTTTGCATAGCTTCCGGGTTGCCAAAACGAATCCGGCTTTGACCTTGCGCGATGAATAGGAGTGTTCTCAGCGCTTTTTCCTCAGAGTCACCTGCAGATGACTCTGAGGGAGTATAGCTTCTTACAGATAGCTCTGAGGGTTATGCTCCGCATCACCATCAGGATCTTCGTATCACCATCAGGGTCTCCACAGGGACCCTGATGTAGACATAAGTCCTGAGATCTTTTATTGACTTAGCGTTTCCCGCGATAAATCATCTCATTCGACTTTTTTCTTTTTCGAATGATCTCAACCATACTCAGAAGAAAGATTGTTGTAATGATCACCGCATTGGCCAGATGGCTACCTAACACTAACTCCAGCAGGGAGTGTATCAGCACAGCAATCAGTCCGCCCAGCCCGCCAGTCAGCAGTACAATCAGTGTACAAGCGAGGATCAGAATGACTATGTAGGAAAGTTTTCTCATGAGTGATCAATAAGGAGTCTGATATGGTTTACGGAGAGTCCAAAGTTCTTACGGGGCTTTTTGAATAAGTGGTCCGGAGTGCTGACGAATGATCTGATATTCTGAATGGCGCTGCTGAGATGAACTAAGGAGTATTTTAAGAGACTGACTTACCCTGATGATATCCATGGTCTTTGCATTCTTTTTGGTCTCATTGCGCCTATTTTCCACATTTTACGATAACTTCAGGCCTTCTGACAGAATGCGAAGAAAACTATGGCGAACGAGCATCTGAATGCACTGATACTGGCCCTTGAATCCTCTCCTGAGAACATTCCTTTGAGGAAGATGGTGGCCACTGAATACATCAAAGAGAAAGACTGGGAAAAGGCCGAAGAGCATCTCAAGTTCGTACTACAATATGAGCCGGGAGATACACAGGCAAAATTTCAGTTGGCAGAGGCTTACTATCATCAGAAAGCCTACTCTACAGCCATTATCGTCATGGAAGAGCTGCAGGAGCTTATCTCCGATGATATCTTTCACAAGATTCTGTATTGTCGCTGCTTGTTGAAAGACGGAAGCATAGCAGAGGCCCGCGAAACTTATATGGAGATTATCCGGCTCGACCCGAAATTTGAAGATGCCGAGCTTGACAAAGAATTCAGGGTTTCCGGCCAATCTGTAGAATCAGAGTCAGATGAAGATTTTCTGGAACGCACCCTGGGTATGCAAAAGCCCTCAGTGAAGTTCTCTGATGTAGGCGGAATGGATGAGGTGAAAAAGGAAATCGAGCTGAAAATCATCAAGCCCTTTCAGCATCCTGAACTGTACAAAGCCTATGGTAAGAAAGTAGGGGGCGGTATATTACTTTATGGCCCTCCCGGTTGTGGTAAGACGCATATTGCCCGGGCTACGGCAGGGGAAGTGAATGCCAATTTTCTCAGTGTCGGTATCAATGATGTACTGGATATGTGGATTGGCAACAGTGAAAAGAACCTCCATAATATTTTTGAGGTAGCCCGTCAAAATGCTCCCTGTGTATTGTTTATTGACGAAGTGGATGCACTCGGAGCCAACCGAAGCGAGATGAGAGGAGCTTCCGGGCGCAATGTGATTAATCAGTTCCTTTCGGAGCTGGATGGGGTAGACGTAGATAATGAAGGAGTACTCATACTGGCTGCTACCAATTCACCCTGGCATATGGACCCAGCTTTCAAGCGTCCCGGCAGGTTTGATCGCATGATCTTCGTATCACCTCCTGATCAGCCGGCCCGGTCTTCTATTCTGGAGATCATGCTGAAAGACAAACCTACTGAGAGCATAGATTTTAATAAAGTAGCCAAACGCACCCCCGAGTTTTCGGGAGCTGACCTGAAAGCGCTTATTGATGTAAGCATAGAAGAGAAACTCATGAGTGCCTTTGATTCAGGAGTGCCTGAGCCCATTAAAACGGATGATCTGGTCAAGGCCGGGAAGAAAATGGTACCGACCACCAAAGAATGGTTTTCCAAAGCCAGAAACTATGCCTTATATGCGAATGAATCAGGGCTGTATGATGGCGTACTCAAATACCTTAAAATCAAGAAATAGTGGATAATCTGGAAAGAGCAGAGCTGCTGATCAATCAGAAGCGCTATGATATGGCTGAAGAGCACCTCAACAAGGTGCTGGCAGAAGCGCCCAATCATCCGCTGGCTACCGCATACAAGGCCCTGATCAAGCTTCAGACAAAGCAGAGCAAAGAAGCGTTAACTTTTGCACAGGCCGCCTTAGGGCTGGACCCTGAATCAGACTTTGCCCTGTACATCATGGCGGCTGCCTATATTGACCTCAATGATCTGAAAAATGCAGAAAAGTCAATCGTTCAGGCCATCTCTTTTCAGCCTTATCATGCAGATTATTACGGGGTTCATGCCAATATCAAGCTGATCACCAAAGATTACAGGGAAGCCAAAAAAATAGCCCAGCAGGGTTTGGAGGTAGACCCTGAAAATCTGCTTTGCCGCAATATCCTGTCTACCGCCTGGTTGAAACTGGGCAGCAAAACAGAGTCCTTCAATACCATAGAGAAGGCGCTCGAAATGGACCCGAATAACCCTATGACCCATGCCAACTATGGCTGGGGTGAGCTGGAGAAGGGAAGCCATAAAAAAGCGCTGGAACATTTCAGGGAAGCTTTAAGCAAGAACCCGGAAAATGAATATGCCCGTGCCGGAATGCTCGAAGCACTGAAGGCAAAGTTCTTCCTTTATCGCATTTTTCTGAAGTATTACTTCTTCATGGGCAACCTGAAGCCGGGAGTACAATGGGCGGTGATCATTGCCATCGTATTGATTCAGCGTGCTCTGGGAAGTGGCGCTGAGCAATTCGGGAATCTGGCTTTTATTCTCCAGCCTCTTACTTATTTGCTGGTCCTTTTTGCCGTGTCTACCTGGGTGGTGCACCCGATTTTTAACTTCTTTATGAGTCTTAACAGTTATGCAAAATACCTGCTGACTCCTGAAGACAAACGCACTTCCTATGGGGTAGGAGCCTGTTTTGTCCTTTTTGCTATATCTGTGGTGGGCTGGCTGATAACACAATCTGACGGCTTTGTAGCGGGAGCACTGGTGGGGTTTACACTGATCTTACCTGTCGGAAGAATTCTGGCCTCCCGTACTACTTGGGTCCGTATTGTTACAGCCATATACAGTCTTGTTACCGCCATGTTCGGTACCATGCTCATTCTGGGAGCTTTCATAGAAGAGTACGGCATTGGCAATGGCTTCCTCTATCCCTACATCATTTGTATTGTGGCATTTTCCTGGGTTTGGAATTTTATTGGTAACAGATGAGCCAGCATAAAAAACTAAGTGTACTGATCTCTCCGGGCAACTGGAATCCTGAGCCCTGGGTGGAAGGACTTTCGGCCAGCGAACTCATTGATGAAATTCATGTATGGCCTACGGAAGCTAACCTGGAAAAAGTGGAATTGCTGCTGGTCTGGAAGCCCCTGCCAGAAGGGGTAGTGAGCAGACTGCCCAACCTGAAATTCCTGAGTTCCATGGGGGCTGGAGTGGACCATTTGCTGGGAGATAGCCAGATTCCCAAAGACTTGCCGGTCATGCGCATCGTAGATAAATACCTTGCTATTGACATGACCAACTATGTCATGATGTCTTTAATGATCTATCAAAGGAGATATCATCAACTTATTGAAAACCAGAAGAATAATGTCTGGGGCAGGCTTGGTTATAGCAAAGTAAAGGTAGGCGTGCTGGGCCTGGGAGCACTGGGGAGCCATCTGGCCCGTCAGCTGGTAAAGAGTGGCTTTGAGGTATATGGTTTCAGCAGAAACCCCAAAGAACTGGAAGGAGTAGAGTCTTACTCAGGTAAGGATCTGAATGCCTTTCTGGCCAAACCGGAAGTGTTGGTAAATCTGCTACCACTCAATGACTATACGAAAGACATTCTCAACTACGATTTCTTTACTAAGATGCAGCCCAGGGCTTACCTGATTAATGTGGCAAGGGGAGGACATCTCGTAGAAGCAGATCTGATCAGGGCTTTGGACGAAGGACTGCTAAAAGGTGCTACCCTGGATGTATTCAGACAGGAACCACTACCATCTGATCACCCTTTCTGGGGCAGAGATGATATTATCATTACTCCTCATGTGGCGAGCGTCACGACTCCGGATTCTGCAATCAATCAGGTGCTTGAGAACTGCCGGAACTTTCTGGAAGGCAGGCCATTAAACTATCTGGTTGACCTCGCCAGGCAGTATTAGTATTAAATGCATCAGTTATTCCACCAGTCGCTGGGGCTTCCCGAGTGACCTTTTTTGACTTTTGGTGTACTCTTTACACGAGGCACTATAACATGGTTTGCCTCAGATAAGGGCAGAAGCCATCCGATTCAATTCGCCTGATCTCCGGTTCAGTTCATGCAACTAACGCTTGAGTCATTTGTCTCTCTGATATAATTGGCAATAGTGAAAGATATCTATATATTTCACCATTGTAAATCAAATGATCGATCATGCAAAGAATCAATCTGGGGGAATTTGAGGAACTGGTACTGTTGATTGTCGCCATACTTCATGACAACGCTTACGGGGTGGCGGTTATGGAAGAAATTGAGTCACAGACCGGCCGTAAGATTAATATCAGTGCCGTACACTCGGCTCTGGATCGCCTCGAGAAAAAGGGTTTTCTGGCTTCTCATATAGGTGGAGCCACCAAGGCCAGAGGGGGGAGGCGCAAGCGTTTTTTTAATATCACGATTGCCGGTAAGGGAGCTCTTGACTTTATCAAAGAGCAAAGAAACAGACTTCACGATCAAATACCGGGTCTCGCATGAATCAGGAACCACCCAAGTGGGCACTGCGCTTTCTCCGCTTATACTGCAAACCACGCCTCCATGAGATCATCGAGGGAGATATGTATGAGCTTTTTTATAAGCGTGCAGAAAAAGAAGGCCTCTCTAAAGCCAGACGCAGATTTGGCTGGGATGTCATTCGTTTTTTTCGCCTCAAATACATAAAGGGATTCGAAGACACAAACTCACTTAACAACATAGCCATGTTCAAAAACTATTTCAAGGTATCACTCAGAAGCTTGTTGAAACACAAGTTCTACAGCTTCATCAATATTGCAGGTCTGTCGCTTGGTCTCGCTGCCTGCCTTCTTATTACTATGTATATCAGCAATGAGCTGAGCTACGATAAATTTCATGATGATGCCGATCGCATTTACCGCATAGCGGGTAATCGATCTGGTAGCTGGACCCCTGCCAGACTGGGCATTCAGGCAAAAATGGATTTTCCTGAAATCGAGGAAATTGTAAGGCTGCAGGGGCCTTTTTCTCAGACCTTCAACCTGAATGGTACCATCTTCAGGGAATCGCGAGGTTTCAATGCTGATTCCACTTTTCATAAAGTTTTTACGGTAGAGTTTCTGGAAGGCAACCCGGACGAAGCCCTGAAAGAGCCCAGCTCGGTGGTGTTAACCAAGTCTTTGGCAGACAAATATTTTCCTGATGGTTCTGCCTATGGACAGCTGATTAAGATGGATGGTGAAACCACTAAAATTACGGGTGTAATTGCTGACCCTCCGAAAAACACGCATTTCTATTACAACTACATCAACTCTTATTCGCATGAGAGCTGGGTTACGGTAGGTAACTGGACCGGTAATAACTTCTTTACCTATGCCAAGCTGGCAAAAGGGGTTGACCCAGAGGATGTGAACGCGAAATTCCCGGGATTTAAGCGAAAGTATGCAGGGGGCGAGATGCTCAAATGGTCAAAATACGATAACTATGATGACTTACTGGCAGGGTCGGGCTATGTTCCTACGTTTACCCTCTGGCCGATGGCCGATCTGCACTTGCATATGCCTAATATGGCCCTGGGCTCAAATGGAGATATCGATAACGTGTACATCTTTATAGCGGTAGCCATTTTCATTCTGATTATTGCCTGTATCAACTTTATGAACCTCTCAACTGCTCGTTCTGCGGCCCGGTCCAAGGAAGTGGGCATGCGCAAAGTACTGGGGTCGCTGAGAGGTAACCTGATTAATCAGTTTCTGGTGGAATCAATGCTGGTCAGTGTGGTAGCTATGATTTTAGCAGTCGTAATATCGGCCATATCGCTCAGTGGATTCAATACATTGGCTAATCGTAATTTTGACCTGTCCGATCTGCTGGCACCACAAACCCTGGTTTATCTCCTGATCCTGGTCTTGATTGTGGGACTGCTCGCTGGTAGCTACCCTGCTTTTTATCTGTCGGGTTTCAAGCCTATCAAAGCCCTGAAAGGAGAGATGAAATCAGGTTCAGGTAATGCTTTCCTGCGAAAAGGTCTGGTCGCTTTCCAGTTTTCAATCTCCATATTTCTGATCATCAGTACGGTCATCGTTTATGCACAACTACAGTTTATGAGTAATCAAAAGCTGGGTTTTGAGCCGGAACAGGTGCTTTTGATAAAAAATGGTAGCCGGCTCAGAGGAAATATCAAGGGCTTCCAAAATGTAGTGGAAAGTCATCCGAATGTGGAGAGTTTTGCCATGTCAGATAACTTTTTCTCCAATGGCATTTCCAATTATGGCTACAGGACTGTTGAGGATAACCCCAGATCCATCAATTTCATGAACATGTTTGTTTCCGGAGACTTTGGAGAGACCCTGGACCTGAAACTAATTGACGGCAGATTCTTTGATAAGAACCTGATCTCTGATACGCTCAGCGTTGTTATTAACGAAAAGGCTGCAGAATGGCTCGGTTGGGAACAGCCCATAGGCAGGTTTGTGAGCAGAGAACAGGGACGCAATTTCAAAATAATAGGCATTGTGGAAGACTATCACTATGCTTCACTGAAACAGGAGATTTTGCCTATGGTACTGCGCAAGGTCACTGAGGACGGATGGGTGGACCCCAGGGATAACTGGTGGGGAGCGCGCTATATCTCAGTGAAACTCAACGGAAACTTCCAGCAGGCCATCAGCGATATTGAAAAGGAGTGGTCGCGAATAGCTCCTGATGAGCCTTTCAATTATACCTTCATGGACGATTCTTTTGCTGCTCTTTACGAAGAGGAGAGAAGGTTTGGCAAACTCTTTACAACCTCTTCCGGCCTGGCCATTATCATTGCCTGTCTGGGACTTTTCGCCCTGGCCGCTTTCACACTGGAAAGGCGCTTTAAAGAGATTGCCATTCGCAAGGTACTGGGAGCTACTGTACCGAGTCTTTCTTTGCTCATACTTACTGATTTCACCAAGCTGGTGATCATAGGAGCCGTTATTGCCATACCCAGTGGCTATTTCCTGATGAAGGAATGGCTGTCAGATTTTGCTTACCAGCTTACTGTCAACCCGCTCTATCTGATTGCCCCTGCGTTGGTAGTAGCTGTAATCGCCTGGCTGACGGTGGGCTTTCAGTCTGTGAAAACAGCACTGGGTAACCCGGTGAAGGCTCTGAGGAGTGAGTGATGACTCTGGTATATATCTGAGCCTCTCGTTCAAAGGCTCAGATATAATGGTTTCAGCCTGGCTTCAGTCCCGTACCATCTTCGTACCCTGTACCTGAACGAACCAGGCTTTCAATTACGGCACTGAGAACGGGAAAAGATTAAGAACCCATCAGACATAAAAAAAGCCCTGACGATACCGTCAGGGCTTCTCTATGAGATAGTTTGTTTAAATCTTAACTACTTCAGATTGAATGTTGAAGTCATCAACAATTCGCTGCGTATAGTTCATAGTACCACGTGGAGCGAAAATCTGAAAAGTGCCACCTTTCATCTTTGCCAGAAGTTCCAGCAACAGCCATTTATCAGCAATAGCCTGTGGTTCCTCATCTTTGTTGGCGATCTCAAAGTATCCTTTGGCCCCCCATTTTTCGGCAGTAACATCCGGTACATAACCTGTTCCACCACTTTTGGATGCAATTAGTTTTGGAGCTTCATAAGGCTCGATGGAAGCGCGTACATTTTCGTATCCTCTTCTTTCTATAAGTCTGATGACTTCCTTTACATTATTTTCGTAGGCTTTCCCCTTTGACTCTTTGAGCATTAATTAGTTTTTAGGTTGCGACAAGGCGGCATTTAAGCCATAATTCTCTTGAAATCCAAGGATTTCCGTGTTTATCCTTTCCGATTGAATCAGAGATGACGCTAAGCAAGATGTATTAGGACAATTCGCAGGCCGTGATAAAAATGCTCCGTTTAAATAATACGCTCTTTCTGTTTCAGGGCCTTTTGCCTTATCTTCCAACAATTAGCTCAAACTACCGCCATGAACAGAATCAAAATTTGCCTTAGCATTTTCCTTACCTGTTTTTTTACCCACCATACACAGGCCCAGTCAGGCAGTGAACTGTCTCTGAAAGCTTACAAATTCCGCAGCGTAGGTCCTATGCGCGGAGGGCGTGTTACAGCTGTGG
This sequence comes from Roseivirga sp. UBA6061, assembly GCA_002427745.1. Taxonomy (GTDB): domain Bacteria; phylum Bacteroidota; class Bacteroidia; order Cytophagales; family Cyclobacteriaceae; genus Roseivirga. Next base: position 20,864 of record DIYF01000069.1, read on the forward strand.
AAGGTGTAAACAACAAACCCTCCACCTTCTACATGGGGGCAACCGGTGGGGGAGTCTGGAAGACGAATGACTACGGTATCAGCTGGAAAAACATTTCAGACGGATACTTCTCAACTCCCTCCATAGGAGCCATTGCCGTTTATCAGAACAACCCCGATATCATATATGTGGGAACGGGCTCTGATGGTATGAGATCGAATGTGATCCAGGGAAAAGGGATGTACAAGTCGACTAATGAAGGTAAATCGTGGGAGTTCATAGGACTACCGGAAGCCGGTCAGATCGGAGCGGTGGAAATTCACCCTGATAACCCTGATGTAGTTTATGTGGCGGCTATAGGCCAGCCATTCAGGGCAAATTCAGAACGTGGACTTTTCAGAACCAGGGACGGAGGCAAGAACTGGGAAAAGATTCTCTATCACTCAGATACTATCGGGGTGGTAGACATGGAGTTTGCTCCGGATGATCCGAATACAATCTATGCCGGTATGTGGCGTGGAGAACGTAAACCCTGGACAATCATCAGTGGTAGCTCGGAAGGTGGCGTCTATAAATCTACAGATGGTGGTGATAACTGGACAAAGCTTACCAACGGATTGCCTGATAAGCTAATCGGTAAGATTGACTTTGCTGTCTCTGCCGCTAACCCCGAAGTAGTGTACGCGAACATTGAGGCCTCTGACGAGCAGGGCGGACTTTACCGGTCTGACGACCGCGGTGCTTCATGGAAATTTGTGAGTGGCAACGCAAACCTTACTAACAGACCCTTTTATTACACGAATATTTACGCCAACCCTCAGAACGAAGATGTCATTTTCAACAGCGCATTGCGTTTTTTGAGATCTGACAATGGCGGTAAAAAGTGGAGAAGTCTGAGAGTACCCCATGGTGATAATCATGATATCTGGATTAACCCGAATGATACGACTATCTGGATTCAGGCCAACGATGGTGGTGCTAATGTCACGCTTAACAGCGGTGCTTCCTGGTCTACTCAGGCTAATCAGCCTACCTCTGAGTTGTATCAGGTTGAAGTAGACGATCAACAACCTTACTGGCTCTATGCCGGTCAGCAGGATAACTCCACGGTAGCTTTGCCGAGTCTGCCGACCGGTTCATCCACTAACCCGATTTTCGGAGTAGGAGGTTGCGAAACAGGACCAGCTGTGCCTAAGCCCGGTGATCACAATATCGTTTACTCTAACTGTAAGGGCCGTTTTGGGGTTTTTGACAAACGAACCGGACAAGAGCTGCAGTACTATGTGGGGGCTACTAATATTTATGGCCATGACCCAAAGAAACTCAAGTTCAGGTTTCAGCGTGTAGCGCCTATTCATGTATCCTCTCATAATCCTGACGTAGTGTACCATACCTCTCAGTTTGTACACAAAACGGTGGATAATGGTAAGACCTGGGAGATTATCTCTCCAGACCTGACAGCCTTTGAATCCACCAAACAGGTGACCTCAGGCTCACCCATTACAAGAGATGTGACGGGCGAAGAGTATTACAGCACCATTTATTCTATCAGAGAATCCAAGTTAAAAGAAGGATTGATCTGGGTGGGGGCCAATGACGGTCCGGTACATGTCACCCAAAATGGCGGTGATAGCTGGCAGAAGGTGACTCCGGATATGCCCAAAGGGGGCAGAGTAGATGCGGTAGAACCATCACCTCACAACCCTGCGAAAGCCTATATAGCTGTTTTGAGGAATCAATTGGGCGATGATATGCCTTATATCTACAAAACGGAAGATTATGGACAGTCCTGGTCGCTGCTGACTGACGGAAGCAATGGTATCCCTGAAGGACAGCCTACAAGGGTAATTCGGGAAGACCCGACTCAGGAAGGTGTCCTTTATGCCGGAACAGAGTTTGGACTTTTCATATCTTTCAATGATGGAGTAAGCTGGCAACCCTTCCAGAATAACCTCCCTGTTACACCTATTACGGATATCCGCATCCATCAGAACGATTTGGTAATGTCTACCATGGGCAGAGGATTCTGGATTCTGGATGATATCGCCAGCCTGAGCCAACTGGCCTCAGTAGCACAAAAACCATCCTATCTCTTCAAACCGGAGGACAGCTACCGCTTCAGGTATTTTGCCAGAGGTGGCAGAGATGGAGTTTCTCCTGAATACCCCGGACCTGGCGTTACCATAGACTATTATCTGAAAGATGCAGATGACGATGTTACATTAGAGATACTCAATGCTGACGGACGCATAGTGAAGTCCTTCACATCTGCCAAGGCTGAGCCTGTAGTAAACCTTGAGCGCGATATGGCTACGGGCTTTGTCAATCCTCCACCTTCCAGCGGATTAAAGAAGAAGGAGGGACTCAACCGTTTTCGCTGGAATATGAGACATTATGGAGGTTGGAGTCAGAATGACAAGCGCTCTTATCGAGGCAATGGCCCTATGGTATCTATGGGTAAGTACACAGCACGCCTTACGGCTAATGGTCAGACGCTGACTCAGGACTTTAATATTCAACTGGATCCCAGAAATACACTTATTTCAGAAGAAGATGTAAAAGCTCAGGAAGCACTGGCCTTATCAATCAGAGACTTCCAGGATGACGTGAATCAGCTGGTATATCAGCTTTCGGAGAAGCGCAAGGCACTCAAGAATTCACTGGATACCGAAAAGGTCAGCCGAAGACAGCGCAAAAAGCAAGAAGCACTGGATAATGTCTACTACAAGTTGGTTACACCTCCGGGTACCTATATGCAGCCAATGTTGCAGGCACAGACCAGTTATCTGAACTCTATGTTGGGCCGCGCTGACCAGCGTCCCGGTAAAGATGCCTATGACAGACTGGAAGAATTAAAGGCACAATTTGAAGAGATAAAGAAAGCTGCAGAAGAGTTGGAAGACTAGTTTTTTCATAAGTCTGACGGCTCTTTCCTAAGAGAAAACTAACTGAAGCCGGTTCGACACGAACCGGTTTTTTTATGCCTTATGTGGAAAACTTTCGGCCGTTATCAGGGGCACTTTTTGTAATAAGTCATGGAATTACCTTAAATTATCTAAAGATTTTTTCATTTAAGGGGTTACTTTTTAATGCTTTTCCCATAAAGAAGCATGCAACCACAGGAAAACTATGGCTCAGAATTTTACCATCAATGCACAACATCTCTTAGAAAAGGTATCGGGAGGACAGTACGATGTTGATACTACTTCTTATATCGCTTCTAAGAATGAAGACAGCTTCAAAGCGGGTTTCCCGGACTCGCTGATCATTCATTACACTGCAGGAAGGAGCGGTGAATCATCAGCCCGTCACCTGGCTAAAGACGAAGTTAAAGCCTCGGCACATCTTGTTATCGATCAAAGTGGTAAGGTGTATCAGGTAGTCCCTTTCAACAAGAAATCCTGGCATGCCGGCCGCAGTAGCTATAATGGCAGAAAGTACTACAATCACTTCTCTATTGGAATAGAGGTCGATAACGCAGGGGTATTGACACAATCGGGTGCTGAGTTTGTCTCATGGTTTGGAAAACGATATAAGGCCGATGAGGCAGTCAGAGCAGTACACCGCAATGAGAATACAGCGCGTTACTGGCATATCTATACAGAAGAGCAAATCGCTGTTTGTGAAGAGATTTCGGCCCTTTTGGTAGCCCATTATGGTATGAAAGAAATTCTGGGACATGAAGAGATCTCTCCCGGTCGCAAATCTGATCCCGGGCCTGCCTTTCCGCTGGATAAACTGCGTGACGATATTTTCAGCAGAGACAGAGCCATTGAGGAATCTGATCTACCCGAAAAGGGAGTAATATCTGCCAGCAAGCTGAATATACGAGCCATGCCCCAGAGCGGAGCGGAGAAGGTGGCCAAGCCTATTCCCAAAGGCAGGGAGGTAAGTATACTTGAAGAAAGAGATGGCTGGTACCGGGTTTCTACACGGGTTGAAGGTTGGGTGAGCAAGGATTTTGTCAACACAAAGTAAGTCTGACTCTTGAAACGGATCATCACATTAGTTTTCATTGCCCTTCTGGCTTTTCTGGTAGTCTATCTGGTGCAAAAGCCGGAGGTACTGGAGAACATCTGGATGTGGCTGGTAGGGCTGGCAGGTAGCATTGTTGCTGCCGGACAAAGACTGATTGCCTTTTTCAAAGGAAATAAAGAAGAGGGGATCACCACTGAGAAACAAGAGAAAGACGACTTTGAGGGGCTTACCCTGCGTTTGAAACGCTATTCTGATGACGGACAAACTACTTTGGGGCTGGTCTTTGTAGGAGAACACTTCTTTTGCTATAGCCTGGAAGATACTTTTCAATTACAAAAGATAGCCGGGGAGACGCGTATTCCGGCCGGTACCTATTCTATCAGCCTTCGTGAGGAGGAATCTCCTCTCACTAAAAAATACAGAGATAAATATCCCGACTGGTTCACATTTCATCTGCAATTGCAAAATGTACCCGGTTTCGAAAATATCTACATCCATAGCGGGGGCACTTCAGAAGATACTGCCGGATGCCTGCTGGTATCAGATAGTTTCAACATATCTGATAAAGCCAAATTCCTGACTAACTCGCGGGCCACCTTTAAGAAGCTTTACATTTTTTTAAGCAAGGAACTGAAAAACGGCAAGCAGGTGCGCATTCAAATTTTTGACGAAAACTGGTTTCAAAACTGATATAGACCATGAAAATTCCTGAAAACTTCACTACCCGGGCCATTTTGTGTGTGGTCGCTTTTATTGTAGTACTGGTAGGTGTGACTGCCCTGGTCTACTGGATATTTGAAAGTAACACGGAAGAGCCCAACCTTTATTCCAGTCTGGCAACGGCTCTGGTTATCAATTGGATGATTGTGTTGATCTCCTATTATATCTGGGCCATTCAGTTTTACAGTGTCAATCTGGGCTGGTCTATCAGCGCCTGGAAGAGGAATAGCCAACTGAAAGAAGATGAAGGCAAAAAGAAGGAGCCTGAGTCTAACCCTCACCATGGAGAAAGCCTGGGCCTGCCTGCCGGAACGATACGGGGCACCATTGCTGTAACCCTGGTGGTGGGCAGTCTTGCCATGATGATTGCATCTCTGGGAATGGACAGTCGATTGAATCAGAACGAGTTTTTCATAGACAACTTCGAATTCTTCAAAACGGCATTTCTCATGATGATTGCCTTTTACTTTGGCAATAAATCACTTGAGTTTCTGAAAGACCGAAAGCAGGTTTTCGGAACAGGAGGGGGCACATCAGGAGCTTCCAGACCTTCTACTCCCGTATTGACACCCGGTGCCAGCGCCACAGGTGCCAGAGCTGCACTTGCCTCTACCGACCTGGATAGCAATGATCCTGACTTTGAATCAGCTGATGCCAAAGGTTAAATGAAACGATTTGGTAACATATCGCTCTGGCTTTTATTCCTGCTGGTTTGCTTTGCCTGTGGCCCCAAACGACATTTTGTGGTAAGCAAGGTAAGAAGTGCGGCAAAGCTGGCAACCACAGAAACCATCATTGATAAGGTGGTGATCGGTACAAAAACAAAGAAGGTGCTTCGTCTTTTGAAGATCAGTGAAGCCAATTTCGTAGCCTACACAGAAGCTACTGTCAAAACGGGAATAGACCTGGAAAAGCTTTCTGAGGACGATATTGTGATTGATAAGAATAAAATCACCGTAACGCTGCCTTCAGTAGAAGTGCTTGACTTTCAGTATCCCTTCAACAAATTCAGGATTGATTCGGCCATTACCGGAAACGCCTTTCTCAATCGCTTTGATATCGTGGATTATGAAGAGTTCTACCGCATGGCGGAGCTTGATATCAGAGAAAACCTTCAATACACAGGCGTAATTCAACAAACCCGTAAGAATACAGAGCGCATGATGCGGGGGCTGCTGGAAAACCTGGGTTATGATGAGATTTATATCAGGTTCAGAAAACAGGAACCGCTTTTCAAACCATTAAACTTTGAGGGAAAAGAGTATGCTCAATAAGTGGTTTGACGGACTTTCTTTTTTCCTCCAGGCCGGTGTTGTTATTGCCGGAGTTGTGGTATTCAGCTATTTCGATCCCTTTGATCTGCTCACCAGTGAAAAGCTAAAATTACGGGATACCCCGGTGAGTGTGAGAAGTATGCAGCAAATAGGAGAGCTGATTACCGCAGAGTATTATGGAGAAGTTATCGCTTCTACTATGGAGGAGGTAGAGATTGAGGAAGCGTCCATGACCAATGAATTTGGTGATTCCCTGGAAGTCATTCACGAGAGCTTTCTGGATGCCCTGGAAGAAATCAGGGAGGCGGGTGATGCCAAAGAACTGAATACCAAAAGGCGAAAGCAGGTAAGGCTTCACTATCAAAGCCATAATCAGGAGCTGATCAGTATGCCCTGGTATGATACCTATATGCGCTACATTTTCACAAAGCTTGAAAAACGGGGACAGACCTTTGATGCAAAAGACCTGGCCAAGCCTCTGGGGGTGGTACAATTAGGCAATCTGCTGAAAACAGCACTGGCAGATAATAATCAGTTGGGGAATATGGACTTTGAAGACCTGAAAGCCGTATTCGGAGACAAGCTGAGTGATATTAATGAGAAAAAATACAAAAAGCGACAGCTAGTTCTCCTGGGCCGTGGCTGGGTAAAGGCAGGCTTCAGATTTGATAAGTTTACCGAAGATAACTTCAGGTATGATAAGGACGCCAAACGGGTAATTTTCATTGGCATGAATCCTCAAATCTTATCCGCCACGATCAATCCCTGGTTTATACCCGAAAAAGGAGTAGAAGGGTTTGAGTTCTTAATTGTAGAGCGCAAAGCAAAGAGAGACTATGAGGTAATGAAACGCGTGAAGCAGCTTTGCCTGGATAAACTTGAGAAACAGGCCATGGAGCGTGATATCTTCGAAAGGGCCACGGAAAATGCCCAGGAACAGCTAAAGGCCTTTTTTGAATTGCTGATAGGCGAGCCCATCAGACAGGTCAGCTTTTACAACAACATTTTTGACTATACTCTGGAAGAGATCAAAAGAGGGGGAGATGTTATTTCCGGAGAGGATCTTTACCTCATAGAACGGGCACTCGGCAAGTCTGACAGTCTTCTGAGCAATGGCTACGTTAAGAAGAAGCAGGTAGAAGATTTTATGACCGAGATTAAATCTCTCCCATATCAGCTTTTTGACAGTACCCGCTACCAGGGAGTCAGTCCCTTCCTGAAAATGAGCTATGATTTGGGTGTAGATGGAGAACTTAAACCGGCTGATAGTCTGGCTATAGGCCGTTATGCTCCGGGATCACTCAAAAGCAGGCAATGGTTTGAGTTTTGGTACGATCACCTTTCGGACAGTACCGGAGCTAAAATAGAGGAAGATTATGAGACGGCACTTGCTCACCTGAGAGGCAATATCTTCAGAATTGAGCTTGAGGAGGAAGAACTCAGGCTACTGGAAGATCCCATTGACTCAAGCATTAATTCCAGGTTCAATAAGGTGCTTGATGAGATTACGACCCAGCGCTAATTTCCAGTTCCGAATCTAGTGATCATTCCTTACTTTAGACCTTTTCCAACAGGGCATAGTCTTGAAAGATCAACTTCCGCCAGACGCAAATAAGAAATGGTACAGCCGCATTCCACATCCCGTGGTCATGCTCTTCGGCATCATTGTTCTGACGGCCATCCTGAGCCATTTATTGCCGGCAGGTAGCTATGAACGCGAGCTGGTAGACGGAAGGCAGCGGGTGATTCCGGGCTCTTACCATACCATTGATCCAACCCCGCTGGGTATACTGGATACGTTTCTGACGATTCCCGGAGGGTTTAAATCTGCCATTTCAATCATTTTCGTGGTGCTTTCAAGCGGTATCATGTTTGGCATACTGGAGAAATCCGGTATGATTGAGAATGCTGTAGGTACTTTTGTCAAAGCTCTTGGTCTGGAAAGAAGGTACTTTATTGTGGTGGCCATGACCTTCATGTTCGGCTGTCTGGGCATTTTTGTCGGTTATGAGAATAACATTGCCATGGTGCCCATTGCAGCAGTTACCAGCCTGGCATTAGGAGGAGACCTGATGCTGGCAGCAGCCATTGCCGTAGGAGGTATTACTGTTGGTTTCGGACTGTCTCCGGTCAATCCCTATACCGTTGGTACAGGACATACTATTGCGGAAATGCCCATGTTTTCAGGCTGGGCACTGCGCTCTGTACTTTGCCTGTCAGCTTTAAGCGTTCTGGCCTTCTTCAATGTCCGCTATTTCAAACGCATAATTAAAAACCCCGAAAAGAGTCTTTCCCTGGGCATCGATACCAGTGGTTTTGCCCTCTCGAAGGACCTGCAGTCCTACAGGATGAGCGCTAACAACTGGCTGGTACTGGCCATCTTTGTGGCTGGCCTGGTGGTGATGCTCTATGGTGTTTTTACCTACCACTGGTACATTGATGAGATCTCTTCAATTTTCGTGATGGTCTCCATTGTTGCCGGCCTGGTAGCTGGC